>CACKIH010000008.1 GCA_902600225.1 uncultured Alphaproteobacteria bacterium
AAGGAGTTTTGAAAACTCCATTATTTTGAAGTAACTATTTGAAGATAATCAATATTTTCAAAATCAACAAACGGTAGAACAAAAAATCTATTTTTCTCAACTTTAGTAACTTTGCCCACCAATAAATCTACAGGAAAGATTTGCGCAGTACCACTTGTAACTACAATATCTCCTAATCTTGGCATTTTGTTTTCTTTCACAAAAGAACTTACTAAATATTTTCCATCTCCATTTCCAGTGAGTAATGAAAAAATACCATCAGATATCGATTTTACTGAAATGGATAAATTAGGATCAGTTAAAAGAATTACTCTAGAATTTTTAGCGGTTGTGTCAATAATCTTGCCAACTAATCCACGTTCATTGATAGCTGACATATTTTTCTTAATGTTATCTTCATATCCAGCATTTAAATTTATTAATTTACTATAAATTGTATCATTTCTATTAATTAGAGATGCTGTCTTTACTAAAGTTAAGTTATTATCAGTTGCATTTAATAATTTTTTTAAGACTTTATTCTCTCTTGAATTTTGTATTGCTAATGTTTGCCATTTTTTTAAACGTATTATTTCTTCTTGAAGGAGTTTGTTTTCGAATTTTAAACTTCTAAACTGATTGTATTCATCAACTAAATTTGAAACAGCATTTACTGGTGCTGAAATTACTCTTGTAATTGGAATAATTACTGATGTAGATATATTTTTTATCCCATTAATAACATACAAATCAGATTTTGAAAAAAAGACTAAAAGGAATGAAAGTGTAACAATGGAAATTATTGTCAAATTTTTTACAAAAGTTGAAATTTGAAAAACTTTTATTTGGAACTTAGGTGCCATTTCAATTTTTTAATCAGTAGCAAAAACGTCACTTAATCGAGATTTTTCTTCGAGTGCCTGGCCGGTACCCATAACAACACACAAAAGAGGATCTTCAGCTATTGAAATTGGTAAACTTGTTGATCTCCTTAAAACTTTGTCAAGATTATGTAAAAGAGAACCACCTCCAGTTAACATTATGCCTCTTTCTACAATATCAGCAGATAATTCTGCAGGTGTTTGTTCTAAAGCTCTTTTTATAGTATCTATTATTTGAGCTACAGGTTCAGCAAGGGCTTCGGCTATTTGTCTTTGGGAAATACTTATTTCTTTTGGTAGGCCAGTAATTAAATCTCTTCCTTTGACACTCATTGATCTTCCATCACCATCATCTGGTGGACAGGCAGAACCAATATCCTTTTTCATTCTTTCAGCTGTAGTTTCTCCAATTGCTAATTTATGTGTTGTTCTCATATATTCCATTATTGCCTCATCAAATCGGTCTCCAGCAGCTTTAACTGAAGTAGAATTAACCACACCTCCAAGAGATAAAACTGCTACCTCAGACGTTCCTCCTCCGATATCTACAATCATAGAACCTGTTGGTTCTGCAACTGGTAGACCCGCTCCTATTGCTGCCGCAACTGGCTCTTCAATTAAATATACTCTTCGAGCTCCAGCAGCATCAGCAGATTCTCTAATTGCTCTTCTTTCAACATTAGTTGCACCAGATGGCACACAAATAACAATTTGAGGGTTTGATAGAGATCTACCTTTATGTACTTTTTTAATAAAACTTTTTATCATTTGTTCAGCAACATCAAAATCAGCAATAACTCCATCTTTCATAGGGCGTATTGCTTTTATTTTTCCTGGTGTTCTTCCAAGCATTTGTTTTGCTTCATTACCAACGGCTAAAACTTGTGTATTTCCATCATTTTCAATTGTTGCAACAACTGAAGGTTCATTTAGAATAACACCTTCCCCTTTTACATATACTAGTGTATTTGCCGTACCCAAATCAATAGCCATATCTTTAGAAAATAAACTAAAAAAACGATCAATTACCATTAACTAAACTCCTTCTATTTTTAAACTTGCTGCATTTTCTTTAATAGATTTAGTCTTTTTAAAGATCAATCTGTTTAATGCATTAATGTAAGCTTTTGCAGACGCAACAATTATATCAGGATCACTTCCTTTTGCTTGTGATGATAGATTATCATCTTCAAGTCTTACAGTAACTTCTCCTTGAGCATCAGTACCTGCAGTGATTGCATTTACTTGGTAAAGTTTAAGTTTAAATTCAGTGTTAGTAAGTTTTTTAATAGCGTTAAATGTTGCATCAACAGGACCATTACCATCAATATTAATATTTTCCACTTTATCGTTAATTTGTATCTTTAATTTAGCCTTAGCCTTTTCAACAGATCCAGCATTTACTTCTAATGATACAAATTTAATGTGTTCATCGTATGACGAAGTTCTATCTTCTGCTAAAGCAATTAAATCTTCTTCAAAAATTTCTTTTTTCTTATCAGCTAAATCTTTAAATCTTCCAAATAATTCCATTAAAGCATTATCACCTACTTCATAACCAAGTTCTTTTAACTTTTCTGAAAAAGCATGTTTGCCTGAATGTTTTCCTAGAACTAGTGAAGATTTGTTGAGGCCTACAGACTCCGGCGTCATAATTTCATATGTTCCGGCATGTTTAAGCATACCATCTTGATGTATTCCAGCTTCATGAGCAAAAGCATTTGCGCCAACTATCGCTTTATTTGGCTGAACTGGAAAACCCGTTATTGATGATACTAATCTAGAAGCTTTCATAATAGACTCAGTTTTAATGTCTGTATGAAAAGGCATTAAATCTTTTTTGACTTTTAAAGTCATAACTATTTCTTCTAATGATGAATTTCCAGCCCTTTCACCCATACCATTAATAGTACACTCAACTTGCCTTGCACCTTCTTTAATAGCAGCAACATTATTTGCTGTTGCTAAACCTAAATCATTATGTGTGTGTGTTGAAAGAATTGCTTTATCAATATTTGGAACATTATTTTTTACATTTTTAAAAATTTTACCAAACTCTTCTGGCAATGTATAACCAACAGTATCAGGTATATTAATAGTTGAAGCACCGGAATTAATAGCAAGCTCGATACATTGATATAAAAATTCTAACTCTGATCTTCCACCATCTTCACAACTCCACTCAATATTATCACAAAGATTTCTTGCGTGAGAAACTGTCTTGTGAATAGCTTCTAAAACTTCGTCTTCAGTTTTCTTTAATTTATATTTCATATGTAGAGGACTGGTTGCAATAAAAGTATGAATTCTTGGAGACTTAGCATGTTGTACAGCTTCCCAAGCACGGTCAATATCTTTAAAGCTTGCTCTTGCTAAACCTGCTATCGATGAATTTTTTACATGTTTACTAACTTCAGAAACTGCTTCAAAATCTCCATTAGAAGCGATTGGAAAACCTGCTTCAATAATATCAACTTTCATTGAATCAAGAACTTCAGCAATTTGAAGTTTTTCATCTAAATTCATTGATGCACCAGGAGATTGTTCTCCATCTCGAAGAGTTGTATCAAAAATATAAATTTTTTCAGTCATTTATTTAATTATACACTAATCAAAATTTTATTAAACTTTCATCTAGTTTTTTGATTTATCAACCATTTTTCCTTCAGCAATCCAAGGCATCAAAGTTCTCAACTTTTCTCCGACTGCTTCAATTGGATGTTCAGCTTGTTCTTTTCTCATTACTTTAAATTTAGTTTGACCACTCTGATGTTCTTGCATCCATTCTTTAGCAAATTGACCAGATTGAATTTCCGAAAGAATTTTTTTCATTTCTTTTTTTGTTTCATCTGTAATAAGTCTTGGACCTCTAGAATAATCTCCATACTCAGCTGTGTTTGAGATTGAATATCTCATATTTGCCATTCCACCTTCATATAAAAGATCAACAATAAGTTTGACTTCATGAAGACATTCAAAATATGCCATTTCAGGTGCATATCCTGCTTCAACTAAAGTTTCGTAACCTGCCAAGATTAAATGTGTTAAACCTCCACATAGAACAGATTGTTCTCCAAATAGATCTGTTTCACATTCTTCTTTAAAAGTTGTTTCAATTATTCCTGCACGACCACCACCAATGGCAGAAGCGTAAGCAATTCCTATTTCAAGAGCATTACCTGAGGGATTTTTATCTACTGCAACTAAACAAGGTACACCTGCACCCCTTACATATTCAGCTCTAACTGTATGACCCGGACCTTTAGGTGCAACCATAATTACATCAATACCTTCTTTAGGTTTAATTAAGTCAAAGTGAATATTTAATCCATGAGCAAATGCAATTGTTGTACCCTCTTTAATATTTTCGGCAATATCATTTTTATAGATTTCAGATTGAAGTTCATCAGGTGTTAACATCATAATCACATCAGCCCAACTTGCAGCTTCTGCAGGAGTCATTACTTTAAAATTAGCTTGTTCTGCTTTACTTCTTGAATTTGAACCTTCTCTTAGAGCAATTGAAACATTTTCTATTCCAGAATCTCTCAAATTCATTGCATGCGCATGCCCTTGACTTCCGTATCCTACAATTGATATTTTTTTATCTTTTATTAAATTTAAATCTGCATCTCTATCGTAATATACTCTCATTATTATTTCTCCTCATTTTTTTTAATTGATGATATTGCAACGGGACCACTTCGAACAATTTCTACTTTTGTTATTTCATTAATTTCTTTAATAAATCTATTTACTCTTTCTGAAGCACCAGCAATTTCAAAAATTGTGGTATTATTTTCATTTTCTATTTTTCTAGCTCTGTATAAATCACAAAGCTGATAAACTTTCTTTTTATTTGTTTCAGAAATATAAATATAAACTAGAGCAACTTCAGCTTCCACAGAACTACCTTCTTGGTCTAAATTTGTAACACTGTGAACAGGAACAATTCTAAGTAACTGTTTTTCAATTTGGCTAACAACCTCTGAAGTACCATGTGTTACAATAGTAATTCTTGAGATATTTTCATCATTACTTACTTCAGCTACGTTCAAACTATCAATATTATATCCTCTTCCAGAAAACATACCTATAACTCTTGCTAAAACACCTGGTTCATTATCAACTAATACAGTTAATATATGTCTTTTGGTCTCTGATACTTGATCAGGAGAAGCGTAAACGGATTTATTCATTAAACTAAAATTTTTCCTTTTTCGGCTGATTTTTTATCTTGTTTTTGATCTTTACTTAACATCATTTCATTATGAGCAGAGCCACTTTGAATCATTGGGAAACAATTCTCTTCTTTAGTAACCCAGATATCAGCAATAACTGTATTTTTTGTTTTAATCATTTCAGTTATAACATCATCAAGTTCATCAGTTGTTTTTGCTCTTAATCCAACAGCTTTATAACTCTCAGCTAACTTTACAAAATCAGGTAAACTATCAGTATAACTCTCAGAATATCTTCCACCATGTAAAAGTTCTTGCCATTGCCTCACCATTCCCATGTATTCATTATTTAAAATAAATATTTTTACAGGCAGTCTATATTGAACTGCTGTGCTCATTTCTTGAATATTCATAAGGATTGAAGCGTCTCCTGCTATATCGACTACTAAAGCATCAGGATGTCCAACCTGAGCTCCAATAGCAGCAGGAAAACCGTATCCCATAGTTCCTAAACCACCTGAAGTTAGCCATCTATTTGGTTCTTCAAATTTATAAAATTGAGCAGCCCACATTTGATGTTGACCTACTTCGGTTGTAATAAATGTTTTTGTATTTTTTGTTAACTCATAAAGTCTTTGAACCGCATACTGTGGTTTAATCTGCTTGCCTTCATTATTGTAGTTTAAACAATCTACTTCTTTCCATTTATTTATTTTATCCCACCACAATTTTAATGAATCAGTATCTATTTTATATTTTTTATCTTTCCAGACTGAAATCATTTTTTCGACAACTTGTTTAACATCACCTATAATTGGAACATCAACGTTTATTGTTTTGTTGATATTACTTTCATCAATATCAATATGAATTTTCTTTGAGTTAGGTGAGAAAGCATCAAGTCTTCCTGTAACTCGATCATCAAATCTTGCACCGATATTAATCATGACATCACATTCATGCATTGCCATATTTGCTTCATACATTCCGTGCATACCAAGCATACCAAGTGAGTTTTTATCTGATGAGCCTACTACACCAAGACCCATTAATGTCATTGTAACTGGTGACCCAACCATATTTATGAACTGTCTAACTAATTTTGAGGCCTTTGGACCAGAGTTAATACATCCACCTCCAATATAAAAAATTGGTTTTTTAGCTTTTGAAATTAGTTCTACTGCTTCTTCAATTTTATTTTTTTCAAAATCAGGACTTGGTTCAAACAATCTATGAGAGGGAATAATAATTTTATTTTTTTCTTCATAAGTTCCTGAAGCAAATTGAACATCTTTAGGTATATCAATTAATACAGGACCCGGTCTTCCATTTTGAGCAATGGTAAATGCTTCATGAAATACAGAAGATAATTTATTAACATCCTTAACTAAGTAATTATGTTTAGTACAAGGTCTCGTTATGCCTGTCGTGTCACATTCTTGAAATGCATCACTGCCAATTAAGTGTTGAGGTACCTGTCCAGTTATACATACAATAGGTACACTATCCATCATTGCGTCAGTTAAACCGGTTACAACATTTGTTGCACCAGGTCCTGATGTAACAAGAAGTACACCAGTTTTACCAGTCGACCTAGCATAACCCTCAGCTGCATGTATGGCACCACCCTCTTGTCTTACTAAAACGTGCTTAATTGAATTCTGTTTAAATAAAGTATCGTATATAGGTAATACCGCGCCACCAGGATATCCAAATACAACTTCTACACCTTGTTCAGCTAAGCTTTTTAAGACAATTTCAGCACCTGTTATTTCATTATTCATTGATTTTAGCTCATAGGCTGTGGATAAAATAAAATCAATAAATTAGTTCAATTTTGCTCTAAATTAATGGATTTTAAGTCAATTTCGTCTGGAAATTGATTAAATTTTTTAAAAATATTAAGATTTGAAGATCTCCACCAAGTATGTTGTCTTTTTACATAGTTTCTTGTCACTTGCTGTATTTTAGAAATACATTCCTCAATTGATACTTCGTTATTAAGATAAGATTGAATTTCAGGAACTCCGTGAGCCTTCATTATTGGTAAACTATTATTATAATTTAGTTTTAGCAAATTTTTGACTTCCTCTATCGCACCATCTTCCATCATTAAGTGTGTTCTATGATCTACTCTTCTATAGTTTTCTTTTCTATCTGGAAGAAATAATAATATTTTGTAATTTTTTAAATTAATAAAATTTTTATTTTTACTTTTTTTCCAGTCACTAAATTTTTTCTTTGTAAAAAAATTTACTTCCCATATTCTTCTTATTCTTTGAAAATCGTTAGGCGCAATATTAATGATTGCATCACTGTCAAGCTCTTTAACTAAATTATAAAAATTTTCCTTACCAATTTTTAAAATCATTTTTTCTGATTCTATTTTTACTTTTTCTGGAATAGATGGAATTGAAACTATTCCATTAATTAAAGATTCTATGTAAAGACCTGTACCACCAACTAAAATAGGTGTTATATTTTGATTAACTAAATAATTAATTTTTTTTGATGCTTCCTCACACCATTTTTGAACATTAAATCTAACATCACCTTTAACAAAACCATAAAGATGATGATTGATTTTTTTTTGATCATTTATAGTTGGTCTAGCAGTTAAGATACTTAACTCATGATAAATCTGCATACTATCAGCATTTATAATTTCACCATTTAGTTTGTTCGCTAGGCTTAAAGCAAATTTTGATTTTCCTGATGCAGTTGGGCCTAATACAAAATAGATTTGTGTTTTCAATTATTCTTAAATTTAATTGTTACCCAATTTTGCTCATCATCTCTAATTATTTTTAGTAATAATGAGGATCTGCCTGTTTTTTCTAAAGAATTTACTAATTCTTCAAATGCATTCATATTGTTAATAACCTCTCTATTAACTTCTGTAATTATGTCTCCATTTTGCAAACTACTATCATCATCCTCAATTGAAATTACTTTAACTCCACTGTCATGATCTTCAATAGTAATTCCTAAAGATTCTATTTTTAAATTTCTTTCAATATTTGAAGTTGTTTTTCTTTCCGTAACTACCTCTCCAGGTAATTCACCTAATATTACCTCAATATAAATCTTTTTATTTTTTCTCCAAACTTCTAATATTGCAGTAGAACCTACATCTGACTCTGCAACAACTCTTGGTAAATCAGGCATCTTTTTAATTTCTATATCATTAAATTTTAAGATTACATCGCCAGGTTCTAACCCAGCAGTTTTTGAGGGACCATTAGGATTGACATTGGATATGAATGCACCTTTTTGATCAGGCAATCCAAGACTTTCCGCAAAATCCTTAGTTACAGGTTGAATTTGTACACCTAACCAACCTCTTTTAGTTTTTCCAAAATCTTTTAATTGTTGTACTATTTTTTTGGCACTGTTCGCAGGTATTGCAAATCCTAAACCAATACTTCCACCTGTTTGCGAAACAATTGCTGTATTAATTCCTATTACTTCTCCATCTAAATTAAATAATGGTCCACCAGAATTACCACGGTTAATAGATGCATCTGTTTGTAAAAATTTAACATATGGTCCACTACCTAAATCTCTTGAGATTGCAGATATTATTCCTGCTGTCACAGTTCCTCCCAAACCAAGAGGGTTTCCAATTGCAATTGACCAATCTCCAACTCTCATATTATCCGAGTCTCCCCAACCAACATATGTAAGTTTTTTGTTTTTTGGATCAATTTTCAATACAGCTATGTCTGCTTTTGGATCTCTTCCAAGTAATTCAGCTGTAAACTCTGTTTCATCATTTAGAATAACAGTTATTTCATCAGCTCCTTCAATTACATGATTATTTGTAACAACTATACCGTCTTCACTTATTATAAAACCTGACCCAAGTCCTGTCATTGGTCGTTGTGACCTTCTTTGATCACGATCAAAATATTCTTTAAAAAAATCATCAAACGGAGATCCCTCCGGAAATTGTGGTATTTGATTTTGGTTATTATTTTCAACAATAGTAGTTGAAGCAATACTAACTACTGCAGGAGATAATTGCTCTACTAAATCAGCAAAACTCTCAGGTACAGCAAGTAATGGTTTTGAAAATAAAATAGAAATTAAAAATATAAATTTAATTCTCATATTATTTGTCATAGTATTTGAAGGTGAAATAAATAAGGCACAGTCCTAAAAGAGCAAAAAATAAACTAATATTTTTTATAGTTTGTGGACTAATAAGGGAAACCATATCGAGATATTTCTTTAAGTTGTTCGCTAAGAAAAAATAGATTGTGCCTTCGATGATCAGCACTAGACCTATGCTTATTAGTAATATTTCAAACATTAATTTTGGATATCTATTTCACCAAAAAATTTTTCACAAACTTCCCCAGGAGCGATTACCATGGACATCTCTGTGTCACCAAAAGTATCTTTACAAGCTTGCATTGTTCTTAAGAAATCAAAAAATTCTTCATCTAGGCTATAAGCATCACCTAATATTCTATTTTTAGCAGCATCTCCTTCACCTCTTAGTATTGATGAAGTTCTTTCAGCTTCGGCTAAAATTACTGTTTGTTGTCTATCTGCTGATGCAACAATTTCTTTAGAAAGTTCTTCACCTTCTGCTCTTAATAAATTTGCTTCTTTTTCACGTTCAGAACGCATTCTTTGATAAACGTTATTAGATACTTGTTCTGTTAAATCTGTTCTACCAATTCTGATGTCTACAATTTTAACGCCAAAAGAATTCTCATTAACTTTAATTTGTTTTTCAATTTCATTCATAATATTAATACGTTCATCACTCAGTAGTGATGTTAAAGAGTATTGTGCAATTACACCTCTAACTGCCGCATTTATAATTCTTCCAAATCTATCTGAAAAAGTAGTTTCATTTCTAACTGTCTGATAAAACTTTAGAGGATCAACAATGTTGTATCTAGCGAATGAGTCAACAATAATTCTTTTTTGATCTGAAAGTATCATTTCTTCAGGCTGGGGATCGAGATTAAGTAATCTAGAATCTAAAAAAACAGCATCTTGAATAAATGGAATTTTAAATTGAAGGCCAGGTTTTGTAACAACTTTTCTTGGGTCACCAAATTGAAGCACTAAAGCTTGCTTAGTTTCATTTACAATAAAAAAAGCTCCCGTGAAAGTAAGGAAAAGAATAAATAGAACTAAAACTATAAGTAAATTTCTTGCACTAAATCTCATTTTAATTATTTCCTGACTTTTTAAGCTCATTCAATGGAAGGTAAGGAACTACACCCTGTCCATTTCCAGTATCATCTAAAATTATTTTATTCTTACCTTCTAAAACTTCTCTTAAAGTTTCTAAATAAATTCTTCTTTTAGTTACTTCTTTCGCATCTTTATAACTATTGTAAACATCAATAAAGTTTTGTGCCACACCTTCTGCTTGTTTAACCACCTGCTCTTTATATGCTGTAGCAGCTTCAACTAGCTTAGCAGCTTCACCACGAGCGTTTGGAACAATTCTATTTAAATAAGTGTTTGCTTCGTTAACTAATCTCTCTTTATCCTGTCTTGCTCTTTGAACTTCATCAAAAGCATCAATAACTTGATCTGGCGGATCAACACTTTGAAGCTGTACTGATTGAATTAAAACACCACTTTCATAGGAATCTAAAACAAGTTGTAATTCATTTCTTACAACTTGTTCAACCTCTTGACGACCTTCTGTGAGTAAGAATTGAAGATCTCTTTGACCAACAACTTCACGTACAACACTTTCAGACATATCTTTAACGGTAAGTTCTGGATTTCTAAGCTTAAATAGAAAGTTTCCAGCGTCCTTTATTTTGAATAGTACTGTGAACGCAACATCTGCTATGTTTTGATCACCCGTAAGCATTAAACTTTCTTCAATTACTTTTCGCTCTGCATTTGAATTTGAGCCAAAACCAAGATCACTTGCACTTCTAAATCCAACGTTGATTTTTCTTATTACTTCAACTTTAGGTGTAACAGTTTGACCGATTGGAGTGGGGAAAAAATAATGTAACCCAGGTTCAGTTGTTTGGCCATTCCATCTTCCAAATAAAAGCTCTACACCTTGTTCATCAGGCTCAACTCTATAAAAACCAGTAGCTAACCATAGTAAAATAGCTACTATTATAAAAATTGAAAGGTTACGTCTGCCACCAAATTTAAAATTGCCAAATCTATCTTTTGCTTTTCTAATGGAATCTTCAAAATCTCTTCTGTTTGGACCGTCTCCAGACCCACCTGAGCCCCAAGGGTTGTTATTTCCTCCTGAACCCCAAGGATTATTGTCGTTGTTATTTTTATTCCAGTTCATATATTATTGATAATATTGGCTCTATCTACTAACACTAATTATATTAATTAATAACTAATATTTGAGTAAATCTGGAAAAATCAAGTATGTCTGATGAAATTTTATCTTTAATTTATACATTTTCGAAGAAATTTAGTGATCCTGAAACAAATCTTACTTTTGATCCAAAAAATCAAAACATTTCTGCAGTTATAAAGGAGGGTAATGTAAACATTTCCTTACTTGTTAAAGGTCAAAAAGAAGACTTATATATAAACATAGCAAGATTACTTAAAAATAATGTTGAACAAATTTCTGGCGTTGTTTCAGTAAACGTAATTATCAACTCAGATAGAAATAGTAATAAAACAAATATTTCTGATAAGAAAAGATTTAAAATTGATGCAAAAAATATTGTAGCAATTGCAAGTGGTAAGGGTGGAGTTGGCAAATCAACATTTTCAGTAAATCTTGCCACTGCATTAAGCTTACTTGATCTCAAAGTTGGATTACTTGATGCAGACATTTATGGTCCTAGTGTTCCTAGAATGATGGGTATTTCTAAAAAACCAATAATGAATGAGAACAAAAAACTTATACCCTTAGAAAATTATGGAATAAAATTAATGTCTATAGGTTTTATTCTAGACTCAGAGGCTCCAACAATTTGGAGAGGGCCTATGGTAATGAAAGCTTTAGAGCAAATGTTCAATGGTGTTGAGTGGGGTGAATTAGATTATCTTATAATTGATCTCCCACCTGGGACCGGAGATGCTCAACTTACTTTAGCTCAAAGTTCAAATCTTTCTGGATCAATTGTAATTTCTACTCCTCAAGAAATAGCTCTTACTGATGCTAGAAAAGGAATAAATATGTTTAAAAAAGTTAATGTTGATATTCTAGGTATTGTGGAAAATATGAGTTATTTCATATGTGATAATTGCAATCAAAAACATTATATATTTTCAAAAAATGGTGTGAAAAAAGAAGCCGAAGAATTTAAAATACCTTTTTTAGGAGAAATTCCTATTGATACAAATTTACGAATTCAATCAGATAATGGGATACCTGCTTTGATAGATAATCCAGATGGTGAAATTTCAAAAAAATTTATATCAATTGCTAAGAACTTAAAAAAATCTCTAAATTAAACATTCATTAAAGCATCAATTTTTTCATGATGCTGATAATTAACTAGTTTAAAATCATTAACGTTGTATTTAAAAAAGTTTTTTGTTTCAAACTGAAGCTCAGGTAATTTTTTGGGCTCTCTTTGTAATTGTATTTTAACCTGCTCAAAATGTTCTTTATAAATATGAAAATCGCCTAAAGAATGAATAAATGTTCCTACTTCTAATTTACACTCTCTAGCCAACATATGAGTCAAAAGACTATAACTAGCTATGTTAAATGGAACTCCCAAAAACATATCGCATGATCTTTGATATAATTGGCAGCTTAGTTTGTTATTTGAAATAAAAAATTGTGAGAATGCATGACATGCTGGCAATGACATATTTTTTATCTCAGGTGGATTCCAAGCTGAAATTATATGTCGTCTGCCATTTGGATCTTCTTTGAGTCCTTTTATTAAATTTACAATTTGGTCTTCTCCATTAAAATTTCTCCATTGAACACCATAAATTTTACCGACATCACCATCAAATCGAGCTTTTGGCTTCCAATAATCTGCTACAGCATTTTGTGTCCAAATAGTTTTTTTATCTTTTAAGTTTTTTCTTGAATCATTGTATAAAATTTCTGCTAACCTTCTCTCATCATCAGAACCTTCAATAAACCATAGTAACTCTGAAATTACAGATTTCCATGCTAGTTTTTTAGTTGTTATAGCAGGAAAGCCTTTTGATAAATCATAATGCATTTGAAACCCAAATGATTTTCTAACGCTACCTGCTCTGCTTTGAACATCAGTTCCGTTATCATAACAATATCTTAATGCATCTAGGTATTGTTTCATTTTTCCCAAATTTCAAAATGACATGTTGAATCGCCATCAATTTTTTTAATCATATTCAAATTATTTTCTATTAAAGAAACATTTATAAATTTTTCACAATTATAATTACCGTAGATTCTGGTTAGGTAAAATTGTTCTATTAAATTAAATGTTAAATTTATTATTTCTGAGCCACCAATTATGAAAATATCCTTATTTATATGTTCAGATTGAATATTTTTAATTTCATTATTCACATTTCCACTTAAATAATAATCTGCTCCTTCAAATAATTCTTTATTTTTATTTGTAATTAGAACATTTATTCTTGATTTTAGAGGTGTAGGCATAAAAGGATCTTCCCAGGTCTTTCTTCCCATTACTACAATATTATTAATTGTATTTTCTTTGAACCATTTCAAATCAATTGAATTTTTAGGCCAAGGCATACTTTGCCCCTTACTTATGCCACCTTTTTCATCTACTGCCATTATCGCTTTAATCATGTTTATTTATTTTATTCCTTAATTAGTAACAATTTTTTTTTTTAATTACTAGATTTCAAGACAAATCTTTCAAGAATAATTACTTTCAGGTATAATAATAATGTTGCCTTGCAACTAAGATAATAAATGCTTTGTGCAATAAGTTATTCGGACCCGGGGGCGGTACCCGGCGTCTCCACCAATATGGGGACGAAATAGGTTTGACGGTAATTCAAAGACAAAGACTTTATCCGGTATTGTACCACCGTTATCGGGCTATTTTATAAACGCTAACGATAATAGATTAGCACTTGCTGCCTAGATACTAGGTGAGCGCGGTCAGGGGCACCGAGCAACAGAACGCCCCACTACATTCTTGTTTTTCTAAGCTTTAAAAAGAATATTTATAAATTGCCCTTTGGGTGTGCCGTCTATGTGCCGTTTTAAATTAAATTTTTAATCTAACTAATTAAAGTAATTTTATCACTATCGTAAGAATTTTTAGGTTGCTTATTTAAAATAATTTTTTTTACAAATCCTAAATCTTTTTCTTTTGCAGTTTTATAAGATTTGATTATTTTTGCACCAGTGAACTTTGAAAAAATATTTAAAAGATTATCTTCCGACTTATTTTTTTTTGTTTTTAAAATATTAACCCAAACGGGTATTATCTTTATTTTACCAATTTTATAGTCAGGAATAACTTGGTCATAATAGTGTCTAAACCAATCACTTTTATCTAATAATTTTGATCGTTCGTTTGGTGTTTTATCATAAAAATTTAATCTCAATTGGAAAACTAAATTCCAAATACTACCGCTATTAAAACTTTTTAGAATATCCCCATAAAAATAGTCATCTTTGTTTTTGTTTCTTTTTGGAAATTTTTTGAGCATTTTTTTTATTTCATTTAAATTTTTTTTGAATATTTGAGAAATATTTTTTAATCCTAGTTCGGGTATATCTCCCGGCAACATTGTATAGTCCCATGATTGTAATTTTGGCCTAATTAATAATAAAACTTTGTTTTTTTTAGCAGCTATAATTAATAAATTTTTTAATTGGCTAAAAGAAGTAAATTTTTTATCATCTATAATTGCAATACATACATTTTTATACTCCGTATTTTTATCAACACGAAATACAAGAGTTGTATACTCATCTATTATTAATTTTTTATTACTCATATTGCTTAAAATCTTCTAATCTCTCTTTTCTTTTAATTAAATAATCGTCATCAACTAGTAGTTTTTTTGTATCTTTTATATCCGAAATTATAGTTCTAGAATTATGATCTATTTTATCTAATTTTTCATCAAGTGTTTTATAATTATGGTTATGCGCCTTCATTGACTCTTTTAAATTTCTATCAATATTTTTTACGAGTTGATAGATATTGTATCCAAAAATCATCATTCCAAATAATAAAATTAAAATTAAAAATGTAATTATTTCAATATTCATCACTTTATCCTACCATGTTATTCTATTAATTTTGAGATAAAATTTGTGCCGTTTATGTGCCGTTTCAACATTAAAAATTTAGTATTTTATAAAATTAATGATATGATGTTTTTAAGAAAGGATTAGCGAATTTATTAGAGTTTGCTTAAACTTTTGGGCAAAGTTTTGTGCCGTTCTACATGAGCCCCGTTTAAGGCACCGAGCAACAGAACGCCCCATTAAAGTATTAAATTTTAATTTTTTTGATATTTACAAATTAGGAGTAAAGTGTTTATTTTGATAATATATTTCATCAACACCAATGTTATCAAAATAAGTGAAATTTTTTTTTGTAAGAAATTTATTTATGCTAAAATCCTCAGGATGATTATTTTCTACACTTATTACTTTTATATTAAATTTATCAAAATCTATAGATTGTAAAATGTCTAATTCATTTCCTTCAGTATCTATAGATAAGTAGTTTATTTCTTTAATTTCTATTATATTATTAAATAAAGTAGTTTTAATTTTTTGATTTTTAGTTTTTGTTCTATGATCTTTTTTTAAAACCTCTTCTGCATTATTATAAATCTTATTTTGTATATAACTCATTTGAGTATAACCTTCTAAAACTTCAATAAACTCAATATCTCTTTCATATTTATCAATAGCTTTATTTATAACTTTGCAGCTCCTATTTTTAGTTAATTTTTGAAATTGAAGGAATGATGGTTCAATTGCAACACCGTCCCAATTACAAAATTTTTCAAAGTGAAAACAATTGCTACCTGTTACTCCATCATATGCTCCAATTTCAACAAAATAACCTGAGGATGTTGATTGATCAAAATCTCTAAAAAAAAATTCTTTTATAATTTTATCTTGACCAGATTGAGAAAAAAATTGTTCATTCCAATGAAAAAATTTTTCACAATTCCATATTTTTTGTCTTAAAACTCCTCTTAATTTCGAAAAAGGAAGTTTATATAATTTTGGTAATTGATTTAACACAGTTAAATACACTTTATGAGCGTGTATTTTATTTTCTAAATTTGAATTAAAAAGTTGATCACCATATTTTATTAGTTCGCCAAGATCTTTATTATTGAAGCTGGTTAAATCTATGTTTTTCATTTGATAGAATTTCTTTAGATTTTATTTAACAGAAGGTAGAACTTAAGAAAATAAATTTTTCAAAGAAAAATAGATTATGATATGTGAAAAATATTAAATTTAAATTAAAATCAGTTTTTAGACTAGTGAAGAAATTATTATCCTTAATTAAAAATAAAAAAAGACTTCGAAGAACCCAAACAAGAAATCAGATAAATAAGGAAAAGTCACTACAAAGTTTCTAAGAAGAAGTTTTCCAAAGCCTTATTTTCTATTAACTATGATTTATAATATGGTAATAAGTTTTTTAAGAAAAGATTAACGAATTTATTAGTTTGGTTCACGTACATGGCAACAGAACACCCCACTACATTTTTAAATTTTGATTCTTTTCTTTTGTTTGTTTAAGTTGCTCTAAATTTGTGCAAAAATAAATTAAAATTTTTCTAATTTTCACCAAACCATTCCCAAATAACTTCGGCAATAATATCACAGCTTGTTTGACCTGATTCAATTACTAAAGCTGCACCTTCTGCACCATTTTCCCAAGCCAATTCTTGGCTTTCAGTTAAATGATCTAACTCTGATGAGTATCTTTCAAATCTAGGACTTTCTTGTAATCTTTCTGTTATTAAAGTGTAATATTGATTATCTATACAATTTTCTTCATAAACAAAGATTTGAACCCATAATCCCCCTAAAGTAGCTATATCCTCATTAGAAACTTCTACATCATGAAAGGCTAGAGCAGAATTAAAAAAAAATAAGAAGACTATGATTTTTTTTATTAATTTTAGAAACATAATTTAAACATACAATAAATTTTAAATAATTTAACTAAATTTTTATATATTGTGTGTAATATTTGCGTAATACAATTAAAAATTCTCTCTCCTAAAAAATAAATATGATATAAAAATTTTTAAAAAAGAATGAGTGAATTAGCTTTAATTTGCTTTTGATTTTAGGTGTTTAAGTGTACGTAATGGAATGAGGACTTGTTCCTGCACCAAGCAACAGGAAACCCCATTTAAGGAGGTAAAGAAAATATGAAAAAATTTGAAGATTTGATGAATGTAAAAAATGAAATTGAAAATATTTCTGCATCACAAGCAAAAGAAAAACTAAATGATCCAAATGTACAATTTATTGATGTTAGGGATAAAACAAGTTTTGAGAAAGGAACAATAGGAAATGCAATTCATTTAGATAGAGCTTTTCTTGAATTTTATTTAGCAGAAGGTAGTCCCTTAGAAAATAAATTTTTCAAAGAAAATCCTGATAAAGAATATGTTGTATTTTGTGGTGTTGGTGGACAAGGAACTTTATCAACTAAAACAATGAAAGACATGGGCATTAAGAATGTAAAGAATATTACTGGAGGTATGACTGAATGGGAAAAATTAAAAGAATAATTTTATTTAATTAAATTGATAAGTTTTGAATTAAAAAGTTTAAAGCAGAAAAGAACTAAATAACTTTTTTGATATGATAAAAAAATTATTTATTTTTATATTTTTATTTATTTATTCATCTTCATCTATTGCTCTTACAAAAAATGATTTTTCAAATAATCAACTATTATGTCCAACATTATTATGGGGATTTGAATTTATTTCGCCAAATAAAGTCAAAGTCATTAATACAGACCTTAATAACGTAACATCAATAGATGAATATTATTATGAGGTAGATTTAAAACTTTCCTACATTAACATATTTTCGAATAAAAATAATATTAGAGATAGAGTTTATTCTATTGAACTTAATTCATTAAGAGTTGATGTTTGGGCTATGACTGGTGGGGGATTTACAACAAGAGAAATGTTTCCAATTGGATTATGTAAGTTTGTAGAAATTAATAATTTTTTATCTTACATTGAAAGTTTAAAATGATTGAATATCAAAATATATTAGATAAAAATATGTTAAACGTACTTAAAGATATTTTGATTAATATCAGAGATAAAGGACTCTCAAATAACAATCACCTCTATATTACATTTTCTACTAATCATCAAAATGTTGAACTACCAAATTGGTTAAGACAAAAATATCCAGAAGAAATGACTATAGTAATTCAATACGAATATTATGATCTTGAAATAAATAAAAATAATTTTTCTATTTCACTTTCATTTAATGATATAAAAACAAATTTAAAAATAGATTATAATTCTATCATTTCCTTTGCAGATCCTTCAGCTAATTTTGGATTAATTTTGCAGAAAAATAAAGTGCAAAATAAAGTAAATAAAAAAATCGAAAAGAAAAAATCAAACAAAAATAATGTAATTAATTTTTCTAGTTATAAAAAAAATTAATCTAAATAATAATGTTTTTGTAATTGCCCATTAGCATAATCTAAGCAAAGCGGGCTTCCAGTAGGAAGTTCTATCGATGATATTTCTTCAGGCTTATACATGCCAACTTTAATCATTATTGCTCTTAGAGAGTTACCATGTGCTGCAATTAGAACATTTTTCTTATCTAATATAAATGGTTGAATTGATTCAGTAAAATATGGTGAAACTCTGTCTACGACATCCTTAAGACTTTCACCGTTAGGTGGTGGCGTGTCATATGATCTTCTCCAAATATGCACTTGTTCTTTTCCAAATTTTTCAGCAGTTTCAGCTTTATTTAATCCTACTAAATCTCCATAATCTCTCTCATTTAATCTTTTATCTTTTTCATAAATTAGGATTCCATTTTTATGTAAATTTTCTATTTCTGATGCGATGATTGCAATTTCTGCTGTTTTATTTGCTCTTTCTAAAACACTACTAAAAATTTTATCAATTTTTATATTATTTTTTTTTAATAAAAGACCTGCATTATTTGCTTCATTTATACCTTTTTCAGTTAATGGAACGTCTTTCCACCCAGTAAATTTATTTTCTAGATTCCACTGGCTTTGGCCGTGCCTAAGTAAAACAAGTTTGTTCATATGTTTCATATAATATGTTATAATAAATTTGTTAATAATTAATGAAAAATAAAAAAAGAATAGAATTTGATAGCCTAGGTTCAAAGAAAATTGATAAAAATAAACTATGGGGCGCTCAAACTCAAAGATCACTAGAGAATTTTAAAATTGGTAGTGAGAAAATACCAGTTGAATTAATAATTGCTTTAGGACAACAAAAAAAAGCTGCTGCAGAAGCTAATATTGAACTTGGTGTGTTGAACAGAAAATTAGGAACATTAATTATAAATGCATGCAATGATATAATTAATTTAAAACTTATTGAAGAGTTTCCTTTAGTAGTATGGCAAACTGGATCTGGTACTCAGACAAATATGAACGCTAATGAAGTAATTAGTAATTATATAATAAAAAAATTAAGAGGAAAAATTGGAAGTAAAAAACCGATACATCCAAATGATCACGTGAATTTATCTCAATCATCAAATGATACCTTTCCAACAATAATGCATATTTCAATTAATGAGTTGACTACAAAAGATTTAATTCCAAATCTAAAAATTTTAGTAAAAGAATTTCAAAAAAAGAAAAAGATTTTTCAAAATATAATCAAAATAGGAAGAACTCATACACAAGATGCAACTCCAATTACTTTAGGTGATGAATTCTCAGCTTTTTGTTCTCAATTAGACAGTTGTTTAAAAAGAATAGAAATAGCAAAATCAGAATTAAAATATCTTGCACAAGGTGGAACTGCTGTAGGCTCAGGCATTAATGCTCCAAAAAAATTTGATAAAGTATTTTGTAAATATTTGAATAAACTGACTAAGGATAACTACAAACCTTCACCAAATAAATTTGAGTCATTAGCTTCTCATGATGCATTAATTAATTTTTCAAATTCTTTAAAAACTTTATCACTTTCATTATTAAAAATAATAAATGATATTAGATTTTTGGCATCTGGACCTAGATCTGGATTGGGAGAGTTAACCTTACCTGCTAATGAACCTGGATCATCAATTATGCCTGGAAAGGTAAATCCAACACAAATTGAAGCATTAAGTATGGTATGCGTTCAAGTAATTGGTAATAGTACAACTGTAGATCTTGCAGGATCTAATGGTCATTTTCAATTAAATGCCTATAAACCAGTTATTGCTTTTAACATTATTCAGTCAGTAAACCTTCTAAGTGATGGGATTAAAAGTTTTTGTAATAATTGCTTAAAGGGATTAAAAGCAAATAAAGAAATTATTGATAATCATTTAAATAATTCTTTAATGCTTGTTACTGCTTTAAACAACAGTATTGGATATGATAATGCTGCAAAAATTGCAAAAAAAGCCTTCAATGAGAACTTAACCCTTAAGGAAGCTGCTTTAAAATTGAAATTAATTTCAGAAAAAGATTTTGATAAAATAGTTGATCCAAAAAAAATGATTTAACTAAATATATTCGTAATTATTTTTATCAGCAAACAGAGACCTTAATAGTAAGTTATTTAGATGATGGCCTGATTTGTTACCTAAAAAATAACCTTGAATTGGGGCACCTGCTAAATACAAATCTCCGATAGAATCAAGAATTTTATGTCTTACAAACTCATCCTTAAAACGCAAACCATCTAAATTTAGTATTTTACTTTCTCCAACAACAACAGCATTATCTAAAGAGCCACCAAGTGCTAAGCCATTTGATCTCAACATATCAACATCTCTTTCAAATCCAAAAGTACGAGCTGAGGCAATATCAGTTTTATAATTCCCATTTATTAATTGTAAATGACAGCTTTGTTTACTAACTAGCTTACTAGGAAAATCAATTTCAAAATCAATCGAAAACTGGTCATTAGGTTTTAATTCAACGGATGAATCGTTATTTTCTATTTTAATATTTTTTTTAACTTTTAAGATTTTTCTTCTTTTATTTAAATTTTGAGTAGAAGTTTTATCAATAAGATCAACAAACTTTATTGAACTACCATCCATAATTGGTACCTCTGGTCCATCAATCTCAATTTTAACATTATCTATATGCAATCCTGATAAAGCACTCATTAAATGCTCTATAGTTGATACACTAGTACCAGTTTGATTGCTTATAGTTGTACTTAGTTTTGTGTTGCTTACATTTGACCATAAAGCCTCAATCACATTATTATCTTTTATATCTTTTCGAATAAACTTAATTCCGTAATCAGCTTCAGCTGGAAATAATTTCATTCTTACATCTTTTCCAGTATGAAGTCCTATGCCCCTTATTGATATTGGTTTGGCAATTGTCTGTTGCTGGTGGCTAGATGTTTTAGATATGTCTATCATTTTAAAAAAAAGTGCTGATTTCAGCACTTTTTTTAATATATATTTTTGGCGATCTTAACAACTAACCTAATATTTCAAAATATTGCAAATAATACCCTAAATATCAGTTAGCTTGTCTTCTAAGGAAGGTGGGTATATCCAGAAGTTCTTCCTCTGTCTCCTGATTAAATTCTTCATCAATTTCTGAAGATTCCGTCTCTTCAGCACTAAACTCCTCTTTTTCATCAACATTTAAGTTATTATCTTCAGAGTTTTTATATTCTGAGTCATTTTCATCAATTTTTTCATCTGAAGATGCAAAAACAGGTTCAGTCTTCTGTAGAACCTCATTTTCTGAAGTAATATCTTCAGATTTATTTTCAGTAGAAAGAGTATCAAATAAGCTCAACCTTCTTACACTTGTTTCATTTGGTTTTTCAATATGTGAAGATGAGTCTAAAATTTCCTCAGAAATATTATCAGTTTCATTTTGATCTGCAGCTTCTAAAGCTACATTTTGTTCAAATACTTTGTCATCAATATTTTCTTCTAAACTTGCAGTCTCTATTTGATTAATATTTATTTGCTCATCTAGATCAATATTTTCAGAATTTTGATTATTGAGAATTTCCTCTTTTGAGCCCTCATTAATCTCATCATCTAAAATGCTTCCATTTTGCAAAGAATGATCCTGCGATACTGAGCTTTCAGTCAATGACTCAGACTTTTCTATATCTTGTTTATATATATCATTATTTATATTTATTGGAGCAAAGTTTTCTATCGGTTTAGCTAATATATTATTGTTTGCATCAATACCTGTTGCAACAATACTAACTCTTACAACACCTTCAAGTCTATCATCACATGTTGTTCCATAAATAATGTTTGCTTCTTCATCAACTTCTTGTTTGATTCTATTTGCAGCTTCATCTACTTCATATAATGTGATGTCTTTGCCCCCAGTAATATTAATAATTAGACCTTTTGCGCCTTTAAGAGACACATCATCAATCAATGGATTTGCAATAGCTGCTTCAGCAGCTGCAATTGCTCTGCCTTCACCTTGTGCTTCACCAGTACCCATCATAGCTTTACCCATTTCTGACATAACAGTTTTGATATCTGAGAAATCTAAATTTATCATTCCAGGCTGAACCATAAGATCAGTTACGCCTCTGACACCTGCATACAGGACATCATCTGCCATCTTAAAAGCATCAGAGAAAGTGGTTTTTTCATTGGCGATCCTAAACAAATTTTGGTTTGGTATTGTGAGCAATGTATCAACATACTGTTGCAGTTCTTCAATCCCTTTCTCAGCTAACTTCATCCTTTGAGAGCCCTCAAAATGAAAAGGTTTAGTTACTACACCAACAGTAAGTATTCCTTTTTCTCTAGCTAATTTAGCAATAACTGGCGCAGCTCCTGTGCCAGTACCACCACCCATACCAGCAGCTATAAAAAGCATATGACTACCATCAAACTTTTCACTTAAATCTTGAATTGCTTCTTCTGCAGCCTGTCTTCCAATGTCAGGCCTCATTCCAGCACCTAAACCTTTTGTGCTGTTTAATCCTAGTTGAATTTTATTTGGACAACTTGAAATTTGTAAAGCTTGTGCATCTGTATTAGCTATTAAAAAGTCTACGCCTTCTAAATTAGCATTAATCATGTTGTTAACTGCATTTCCACCAGATCCACCTACTCCTAAAACTGTAATTTTAGGATGTAAGTTTTGCGCTACATCTTGTATTGAAATATTGATAGTCATTGTAATCTCCGCCGTTTTTATATAGTTTTTAACGATTTATGTTCGAAATCGTCAATATATTTTACTAGATATAGTATTATCTAAATATATTGATCAAGCCAAGTAAAAAAGCTTAAAATTCCTTGTTTTTTTGAATTTTTTGATTGTTTTGCTAGAAAATCAATTTTAAATAAATCTCGGTCATACAATATAGATCCGATAATGTCGCAAAAATTTGGTTTTTTAAAATTATTTTCCAAATTTAATTGATCTAATGGACTTGATACTCTTACTCCACTTGCAAAAATTGTTTCTACATATTTTGTAATATTATCCATCATTGCGCCACCACCAGTTAAAACTACATTATTTAATTTTTTACTTCTTAAATTATTGTCTCTAATTTTTTGCCAAATCATTTCTAAAGTTTCTTCAATTCGAGGTCTAATAATTGCATTTATACTTGATCTTGTTATCTGTTTGAATGTATTTTTTTCACCTGAAACGACTGGGATTTCTATTATTTCATGATCATCGCTTGGTGATGAAACTAAAGAGCCATATAAAGTTTTTAACCTTTCAGCGCTTGAAATAGTAGTTGATAATCCTCTAGCAATATCTAATGTAACATTATTACTACCAACACCTATTGCATCTCCATACACAAATTTATTATTTTCAAAAACTGATATAGATGACGTTGAATGACCTAAATCTATGCAAATAGTTCCAAGTTCTTTTTCATCTTTTGTAAGTGAAGATAAAGATGATGATAATGGAGATGGTATATAATTATCAATATTAAGTTTTAATTTTTTGATAACACTGGAAATATTATCTAAATATTTTTTTAGAATATATATTTTATAAAAGTTAATTTTAATATTATCTGAATAATTTCCAATCGGGGCATTGAAATACAGATTATTATCGATATCATATGAGGTTATATTATTAAATATTTCAAATTTTTCACTAGGATTATTAAAATATTCTGATTGATTAATTATTTTTTTCAGATGTAGTTCAGAAATTCTCTCATTTTTTAATTCTATTTCTGAGCTGTAATAATGAGAATTAGAATTCAACAAAGATAAATTAAGATTAATAGAATTTAATTTGGTTTGAGATTGTTTTTCTGCCTCTATAACTAAAGATTTAATCTGATCATGTAAATTTTCAAAATTTAAAATAATATTTTTTTTAATATTATTATTAGGGACTGTAGCAATTGATAAGATATTAATATTCTCAGTATTTTTATAATCAGCAATAACAAACGATATTTTTGAATTACCAATATCTAATCCAGCTTTAATCATTTAAATTAATTAAGATTGTTTTCTTTAAATTTCTTAAATCATATGTTCTTATATTATTAATATCCGTTTCGCTAAGTTTATTTTGTATCATAATGAAATTCTGAATTGATGTATTTGGATCTTCTTCTGAAAGCATTAATTTCACATCACCGTATAAATTTATATCCCATCTTCTTTTATTCAGGAATTCCAAACTCTCTATTTGATATTTTTTTTCAAAATCATTATTTTTTAAAATGTTGATTAATGAATTAGCTTTTAAGTTAGAAGAATTACCCTTAAAGATTAATAATGACTGATTAGTTAAATCTTTAATATAAATTTGATCTATAATTTTTCCATTTTCATCGAAAAAAAAGTATTTCTCGTTAAAAAAATATATCCCTATTGGATTATATTCTTCAATTCTAATAAATAAAGTATCTTTATAATTTGTATTCAAATATATTTTTTTAACCCAATTATTTTCTTTTATAGAATCATTAATTTGATCCAATGGTAACAAAAAAATTGATGATTCTATATAATTTTGCAATTTATCTTCTATAAATTTTGATTCAATTTTCTCTAAACCTGAAATATCAAACTTTGTAAATTGATATTGGAAGTTTTCTGAAAAACTCTGAATTATATTTTTTGAAATCTCAATTATATTATTTTTATAAGAATATAGTAAAAAAGAAAAAAAAATAAAAAATAAGAAAATACAAAAATATGTAAATGATCTGAAACTTAATACATATCTTCTTCTATTAATATTGTTCATACTAATAATTTAAATTTTTGATCAAAATAAAAATGATTTCTGAAAAAGGTAAACCCTTATAATTAGCTTGCTCAGGTAATAGAGATATAGGAGTAAGCCCAGGTTGAGTATTTGTTTCTAAAAAGAAAATTTTATTTTTTTTTGTATCAAAAATAAAATCAGTTCTTGCAAGTGAATTACAACCTAAGAGTTTATGAACTTTAGTAGCAAATTTAAGACATTTATCATAATTTATTTTATTTAACTTAGCTGGCAAAATATGTTTGGCATAACCTTTTGAATATTTTGCTTTATAATCGAAGAAATTATTTTTTGATTTTATCTCTGTAACAGCGAGTGCGTGAATTTTTTTATTTAATTTAATAGTTGAAACTGTAAGCTCCCTTCCAGATATATACTCTTCTATTAAAATTTCTTTGTGATTATTAAGTTCCTTTTTAAATTCTTCTAAATTAGAAATTAAAATATCAAATTCTTTTTGATTTTTTATTATTTTTATACCAAAACTTGAACCACTTCTATTTGGTTTAATAACAAATTTTTTTAACTTACTTTTGATAGTAATTAATTTCTTTTCATTTAAATCATTTATATTTAAAAGATAATATTCTGGTGAGATTAGTTTATTTTTAATAATTACTTTCTTAGAGGCAGATTTATTAAAACATAGATTAGATGATTTTATATTTGAATGAGAAAAGGGAATCTTATTTTTTTTTAAAATTTTTTGAGTTTGTCCATCTTCACCAAAGGGACCATGTAAAGCATTAATACAAATAAAATTTTTATAATTAATTATTTTTTTATGAAAGTTTTTTGGATTAACTCTTAATGTTTTAAACTTCAATTTATTTTGATTAAGAATTTTTTGAATTTCTCTAGAGGTTACTAAAGATACATCATGCTCTTCATTATTACCTCCTTCTAAAATTAAAATTTTTTTATTACTCACCTATTATTTTTACCTCCCATTCTAATGTTACATTGAATTTGGCATATACTTTCTCAACAATACTTTTACCTAAGTTTTCTATATCTCTTGCTGATGCACTTCCCCTATTAATTAAAAAATTTGCATGTTTATCACTCACATATGCATCTCCAAAATTGATACCTTTACATCCTGCTTCCTCAATTAGTTTTGCCGCATGGAGATTTTCAGGATTTTTAAAAGTACTACCAGAAGTTTTATTTTTTATTGGCTGAGATTCTAAACGTTTATTCTTTATTTCATTAATCTTATCTTTTATTAAATTTTGATCTCCATAATTAAAATTAAATATAGCTTTTGTAACTATATCTGTATTTTTTATTTTTGAAGATCTATATTTTAGATTTAGTTTATCTTTTGTAATTATTTTTCTTTGGCCAAAATTATCACAAATCTCAATGCTATTTATAACATCTACAGTTTCCGAACCATAACAGCCAGCATTCATTTTCACTGCTCCACCTATTGATCCTGGAATACCACTATAAAATTCAAAACCCTCTATATTTTGTCTCAATGCATAATTTGATAAATTAATATCTAAAATACTAGCGCCAACTTCAAGTTTGTTATCATTAATTTTAATAGTATTAAAACCTTTGCCTAATTTTATAAGAGTTCCATTATAACCATTATCTCTGATTAAAAGATTTGAACCTGAACCTATTATATAAAAATTTTCATTATTTATTTCATTTAATATAATTTCTAACTCTAAATTATCTTCAACTATTGCAAATATTTTTGCATTACCTCCTGTTCTAAACCAAGTATGTTTACCAGCATTATAATCTGAGTAAATTTTACTTTTAAGTTTATCGGCTAATTCTATAATTTTTTTCGACATTAGTTATTCAAATATTTTTTTGCAATACTTGATATTGAACCCGCGCCCATAAAAACAATTGTATTTTGATGCAATGTATAAGGTTTCATTAATTTATTTAAATCACCTATATTTTTTAAATATATAGTATTTTTATTTTTTTTTAATATTTTAGAATATATGTCTTTTGAAGTTGCACCCTTGATAATCTTTTCTCCAGCTGAATAAGTTTCTAATAAAAATAAATAATCAACTTTAGATAAAACTTTTATAAATTCTCTAATTAGTATTTTAGTTCTAGTGTATCTGTGTGGCTGAAAAACAACTATTACTTTATTTTTTAGACTTTTAGCTGCACTTAATGTAGCTGCAATTTCTGTTGGATGATGTGCATAATCATCATACACAAAGGACTTATTTTTTTTTCCAATAAATGAGAACCTTCTTTTTACACCTACATAATTAATCAAAGCATTATTAATATCTTTATTTTTAATGCCATTTAGTTTGGCTGCAATAATACTTGCAGTTGCATTTAAAATATTATGATTGCCAATTGCATTAATAGTAAATTTATAATTAGAAGAATGAATAATTTTATTGTTAATTTTTAATTTAAAAGAAGTTTTTAGTTTGTTTTGTATAATATCAAAGATTAATACATCTGCTTTTTTATTTTTTATTGAATAAGTTAAAATATTTCTAGTTTTTATTTTGTTAATTAATAATTTAAGATTCTTATCATCATAACACATTATTGTGGTTCCATAAAATGGAAGCAGATTTATAAATTTTTCAAATGCATTAATTAAATTTTTTTTTGATTTATAAAAATCCATGTGTTCTATATCTAAATTAGTAATAATTGATATTTGATGTGGAAGCTTTAAAAAGGTACCATCACTCTCGTCTGCTTCAACAATCATCCATTCACCTTTTCCATAACGATTATTATTAGAAAAAGAATTTATAATACCGCCATTTACAATAGTAGGATCTAAACCTGCTTCATTAAAAATATTTCCTACCAAACTAGTAGTAGTAGTTTTTCCGTGAGATCCAGCTATGGCAATAGATTTTTTATTTTTCATTAATTCAGAAAGCATATCAGCTCGAGAAAGAACTGGTATTTTTTTAATATATGCCTCTCTTATTTCAGGATTATTTTTTTTAATAGCTGATGAATAAACAATAGCATGAGCATTTTTAATATTTTTTTTATTATGTCCTAAAAAAAATTTTATACCTTTTTTCTTTAATCTTTTGGTATTGTCATTTACTGATATATCACTACCCTGGATCGAATATCCTTTATCTAGCATCAATTCTGCAATACCAGACATTCCTATACCTGAAATACCTATAAAATGAATTTTACTGTTAATTTGCATTTAGTATTAATTTATAAATTAAAGTATTAGAGTTTTTAACTTTAATCATATCAAATTTTTTATTCATTGATTCTAATTTACTTTCATTACTATATGTTTCATAAATATGTCTTTTTGCTCTGTCTAAATCATCATTATTTTGATCAAAAATTATGGCTAAGTCATGTTTAGCTAATATTTCAGCATTAAAAAATTGATGATTATCTTTTGAAGAAGGTAAAGGAATTAATATCGAGGGAAGTTTAAATCTAATTAAATCAACAATTGTTCCCGCTCCAGCTCTGCATATTGCTAAATTAGAATTAGCTAGTATTTCATCTATATTTATAAAAAAATCTTTCAAAATTATTGGTGATTTAATATTTTGTAATTCAGCTTCATATTTTTTTATCAAATGTTTAGAACACTGAAATATAAATTTAGCTTTTATAATTTTTTCGTCATCTATAATTTTAATTAAATTTTTTGTAAAATTTGATACAAATTCTGATCCTTGACTGCCACCAGAAATAAAAATTGTAAAGTTACTCTTAGAATTTTTATTGCTTATGTTATTATTTTTTTGGAAAATATTTTCTGGAGAACCAACTACAAATATTTTATCTTTAAATTTTGAATTAATTTTAGATTTAATATCAAAATTTAAAAATAATTTATTTGAAAAATTCAAAAAAAATTTATTCGTTCTTCCTATTATTGAATTTTGTTCATGTATATAAAGTTTAACTTTATATATTGGTTTAAATAACATACATGTTAACATTGGAGAAAACGAAGCATAACTCCCAAAAGAAATAGAATGGGATGGTTTTAATAAAAATATAATAATGAATGATTGAATTAATCCTAATAAAATTTGAAATATGCCAAAAATTTTAAATATTAGGTTTCCATTCAAATTTGACGAGCTAATTATATAAATTTTTCCATTATAATTATCAAAGTATTTATAGCCTCTTTTGTCAGTTATAATTGTGCAATTTATATTTTTATTAGATAAATAATTAGCAAAATTTTTTGCTGGTATAACATGTCCACCTGTTCCTCCTGTAATTAGTAAAAAATTTTCTTTCATAATTCTTCATTTTTTTTGTTTGTAAGAGATAATAAAAAACCAAATAAAATTGCTATTGATATCATGGAAGAACCTCCATAACTTACAAATGGCAGTGTCATACCCTTTGTTGGTATTAGGCCCAGTGAGCTAAAGATATTAATTAAGCATTGTAATCCAAATGAGCAAATTAAACCACTAATTGCTATTATTTTATATGGATCTTCAAGTTGTAGAACTTTTAATAAGGTTCTTATTATAATAGATAGAATTATAAAAATAATTATTAAACAAAAAATAAATCCTAATTCTTCTCCAGCAACAGCAAAAATAAAATCAGTGTTAGCATCAGGAATTTTTTCTTTTAAAATACCTTGCCCTGGGCCCTTTCCAAGTAGCCCGCCATTTTTGAAAGCTTGAATACTTAAATCTATTTGGTATGTATCAGTACCGCCTAATCCGCCAAGAAATGAATTAATTCTTGATTGAACATGATCAAAAATAAAATAAGAAAAAACTGAAATTCCTAATATAAATAAAAATGCAACTATAACTAAAAAAATTGATAAACCAGCAACGAATAACTGGCAAAAAAAAGTTGCTGACAGTAAAACTGTCATTCCTAAATCAGGCTGCATAAGTATTAAAGATAAAAGCAAGAAGAAAAAAACAAACAGTAAAGGTAAATAAAATTTTTTATCTTCTATAGATTTACTTATACACCATGCAGTCAATATGACAAAAATAGGCTTAATTATCTCTGAAGGTTGAAGTGTAAAGTTAAATATTTGAAACCATCTCTTAGCGCCTTTAACTTCGAAATCTAAAAAAAGTATTAGCAGTATTATTATTAATAAAACAATAAATAAAAATAATGAAATTCTTCTTATATTTTTACTATCTAAGTCTGATAACGCAATAAGTAAGAAAACTGAAAAAAGAAAAAAAATAGAGTGTCTATTTATGGATAAATTTTCATCTATGGAAAATGAAAGTATTAATCCCGTAAAACCCAATGATAATATTAATATAATATTAATTCTATCAATTGAACTCCACCAATTCTTTAAATATTCCATGGTTAATTTATATAATTTTTAATTAATTTATTAAAATGTATGCCTCTTTCTTCAAAATTTTTGTATTGATCATAAGAGGCACATGCAGGAGCGAATAGTATAGTTGATTGATTTGAATTTTTTTTAATATCCTTGAAGGTTTCTTTGATAACTGATTTTAAATTTGCCAATTTTTTTACAACCAATTCTTTTTTTAATTTTTTTTCAATGAAATTTCCAGATTTTCCGTAAGTATACACACAGCTAATTTTATTTTTATATTTTAGAAGAATTTCAAAATTTTTTTCTTTAGCTATGCCTCCTAAGATTAGGTAAATATTATTATAATTTACAACTGAATTTATTGTTGAATTTAAATTAGTAGATTTACTATTATTTACTATTTTTAATTTATTATTTGTAAAAATTGTAGATGATCTAAATGGCAGACCCTTAAATGTTTTAATAACCTTAAGAAAATTAGATTCTGGAATTTTTAATATTTTGCTACATATGTATGCTATTAAAATATTTTGAATATTAAAATTACCTTCTAAATCTTTTGAGATTTTTTTTATAAATAATTTTTTGTTTTTTTTGAAGTAATTATCTAGAATATAATCATTGTTAGCGAAACAATCAGCTGATTTATCGACTAAAGAAAAACTAATTTTATTTTTAATTTTTTTTTGATTAAATATCTTTCTTGAATAAATATCATCAATTGATAACAAATTAATTCCATTTTTAGTAAGAATATTTTTCTTCTGACTAACATAATCACTAATACCTTTGTACCTATCTAAATGATCACCAGATAAATTTGTTATTACTGATATTCTACTATCTAGTGACTTAACGGTTTCTAATTGAAAAGAACTTAATTCGATAACATGAACTTTATATTTTTTTTTAAGAAGAAAAGCATTGCATAATGATTCTCCAATATTGCCCCCAACAAATGTTTTAATATTATTTTTTTTTAAAATGTCTCCTATTAATTTAGTTGTTGTTGATTTCCCATTTGTGCCAGTAATAGCTACAATCTTTTGATTTGTTAAATTCGAAATATATAAATTTAAATCTCTATTTACTTTTTTTGATATATTTTTTCTTTTAAATTTTTTTTGTCTTAAAGATATTCCTGGACTAACAAAAATTTTTTTAAAATCATTCAAATTATCTTTTTTTGTATTAAAAAAATAATTTTTATTGTAATTTTTTTTTATAGCCTTTCTTACTATTGGATTATCATCCCACATCTTAAATTTTATTTTTTTATTTTCAAAATAATTTACAATAGACAGTCCTGATTTTTGAATTCCGTAAATTAAATACATTATCTTATTCTTAAAGTTGCAAGACCTATCAAAGCTAATACAATAGTAATTATCCAAAAACGAATAACAATTGTTGACTCATGCCATCCTTTTTTTTCAAAATGATGATGTAGTGGAGCCATTAAAAAAACCCTTTTTCCTGTCATTTTAAAAATGAATACTTGGATTACTACAGACAAGGTTTCTAGAACAAATAAACCTCCTATTATTGCAAGAAGAATTTCATGTTTGCATATTATTGCTACCGATCCTAAAGAGCCGCCTAATGCTAAAGATCCTGTATCACCCATAAAAACTTTAGCAGGTGGAGCGTTAAACCATAGAAAACCTAAAGCAGCTCCAATTAAAGAACCACAAAAAACTGCTAATTCACCAGTTCCAGGAATATATTGGATAAGTAAATAATTAGAAAAAACTATATTACCTGAAACATAAGCTATGAAAGCAAAAGACATAGCAACTATCATTACAGGGACAATTGCTAAACCATCAAGTCCATCAGTTAGGTTTACTGCATTAGCTGATCCAATAATTATAAATATGGAAATTAGAAAATAAAATATTCCAAAATCTATAATTAAATTTTTAAAGAAAGGAAATGTCATAGATTTGCTGATACTTGGATCTAAATTGGTAAGAATTAAATATGTAATGAAAAATGAAAAAATAATTTGAAATATAATTCTTATTTTTGATGAAATACCCTCAGTTGTATTTAATTTTATTTTTTTGTAATCATCTGCAAAACCAATAAATCCAAAAATGAAAATAGTTAAAAGTAAAATCCATATAAAAATATTTTGTAAATCAGCCCAAATAATTGTGGAAATAAAAACACTTAAAATAATCAATAATCCACCCATTGTAGGGGTGCCTTTTTTTGCAATTATATGTGACTCCGGACCATCATCTCTTATTGGCTGACCAGTTGGTTGAATATTTGATAATTTATTAATAATATAATTTCCAAATATGAGAGAAAAAAATAATCCAGTAAGAATAGAGGCTCCAGCTCTAAATGTTATATAACTAAAAATATTTAGAAAACTAAATAAAGATTGGTATTCAAAAGCCAAATATTTAATCAAATCGATACCTGCTTTAATAATGTTTTTGCAAATTTATTTATTTTTGTTGAATTAGAACATTTAATTAAAATAATGTCATTATTATGCACTTTCTCTTCTAGAAATTGCATGATTTTATTTGTATTTTTAAAATGGATAAATTCATTATTTGGATTTAAATTTTTTACAGATAATTCAAAGAATTCGCCACATAAAATTACAAATTTAAAAATAGTGGCATCTAATTGTTGTAGTAATTTATAATGAATTGTATAAGAATTATTTCCTAATTCATTCATTGTCCCTAGAATTATTATTTTTTTATTATTTTTTACTTTGATATTTTCTAAGTTTTTTATGCTTTGCAGCATTGTATCAGGATTAGCATTATAAGATTCATCAATAATATTTATTTTTTTTTTATTTAAAGAAATTTTATGAACTAATCCCCTACCTTCCACTGGTTTTAAAAACTTGAAACGATTTAGAACTGATTTAATGTTCAGAGAATTTTCATTATAAAATGCAAGACAAAATAATAAGTTATTTAATCTATGCATTACTATTGCATCAGTAACAATATTAACCTTTTTTTTATTAATTGATAAAGTTACTTTATGAAATTTTTTATATGGAGATATTTTTTTAATAAAATATTTTTTTGAAGAATTATCAATACGAATTATTTTAAGATTTTTTTCTTTTTTTGCTTTTGTGATTAAAATATTTTCAGATTTAGAAGAAACATTGAGATATAGCTTTTTCCTATTATTATTATATTTAGAAATAAATATATCAGCTTTTTCTCTGGCAATATTATTTTTAGTTTGGAAATTTTCAAGATGAGTAGATTGTATATTTGTAATAAATACCTCTGATGGTTTGACTAAATTACTAAGAAATTTTATCTCACCAAAATTATTTGTTCCAATTTCAAAAATTGCATAATTTGATTTTAAATTTAAATTTAGTAAAGAAATTAATACACCTAACTGATTATTATAACTTTTCTTTGAGTAAGAAATAGTATGATCTTTTTTTAAGAAAAATGCTAAAGTTTCTTTTAAAGTAGTTTTACCAGCACTGCCAGTAATGCCTATTACTTTACCTTTGTATAAATCTCGTTTCTTTTTTGCTATTTTTGAAAGATATTTATAAATATTATTTACATATAAAATTTTTTTATTTTTTTTTGAAATTTTTATTATCAGTTACACAAAATTTTGCACCTTTATCTATTGCTTCATTTAAAAACTTGTTTCCATGAAACCTTTTACCTTTTAAAGCAAGAAATATATCGCCACTTTTAATATCTTTACTTGATATTTGAATTTTATCTTTTTTAGATATTATATATTTCTCTAATTGATTTAATTCGATCATTAATTTAATAATTGTTTAACAACTGTAAAATCATCAAACTTAATTGTTTTATTTTTTAAAACTTGAAATTTTTCGTGCCCTTTACCTGCTACTATTAAAATTTCATTCATTTTTAATTCTTTAATAGCTAATTTAATTGCTTTTCTTCTATCAGATACTTCCATAGCTCTAGAACAATACTTTAGAATATTTTTCCTTATTTTAGATGGATTTTCGTTTCTAGGATTGTCATCCGTTATATAAATTTTATCAGCATATTTATTTGCAATTAATGCCATAGATTTTCGCTTACTTTTATCTCTATCACCACCACAACCAAATAAAATTGATGGTTTCATTTTTTTGATTTTATAAGCAAGTAGAATTTTTTTCAAAGCATCTGGTGTATGTGCATAATCAATAATAATTTTTGATTTTTTTTTCTTATACTCAATTGTTTGCAAACGACCTGATGGATTTGTAACTTTTGATAATACTCTTATAATTTTACTTTGACTAATATTAAGTGCTAAGCAACAAGTAATCGCACATTCTAAATTTTCTAATTCTATATTTGTTTTAAGTTTTAGATTTTCTAGTTTATATTTTGTATTGTTAATATTCAAATATACAAAATCATTGATTTTTATTAATTTTATATTTTTATTTCCGAAATATTTAAATTTTACGTTTTTTTTTATCAATGTTTTTTTTAATTCAGATAAGATTTTTAATCTTGAATTAATTATAGCAAATCCAGAATTTACTAAATGATTAGAGAAAAGTCTAATTTTAGATTTTTTATAATTTGAGAATGTTTTATGGTAATCAAGATGATCTTTTGAAATATTTGTAATAGCTGCAATATTTATTGGATAATTTCTTAACCTGTTTTGTTCTAAAGCGTGACTTGAAGCTTCAAAAATAAAAATATTTTTTTCTTTTTTATTCGAAGATCCATATCTAAATAATTCTTCATAAGCAGGTGTTGTTAAATTTATATCATTTATTTTTTTTCCGTTTACAAAATGTCCTAAAGTACCAACCATTGTATTATTATATTTTAGTGAATTAAGAATTTTTGAAATATACCAAACAACTGATGTCTTTCCATTGGTACCTGTAACTGCTAGTGTTTTAAAAGGAAGATTTCTATGAAGCTTAGTTAATAAATAATGTATCTCAAAATTAATATTAGATACAACAAATTGAGGAATTTTTAAGTTTTTAATATATTTATTTGAAATTATAGCAGGAGTTTTATTCTTAAGTACTTCATCTAAATAAATCTTTTTTACCTTTGTATTTTTGTCATAAACAAACAACGTTTTGTTATTAGTAAATTTTGAGTTAGAGGTAATTGCAGAGAAATATTTATTTTTATTAAAGTTGTACGTTTTATTTACTCTTATAACTTTTGATAAATTAGACAGTAGCATTTAATTTTTTATATAAAAAATTTGTGTCTACTTTTAGAAGATCATCATTTTTATCTTTTGAAATATTAAAGAGGCTTATAATATTAATAATAATATCTTTTACCAAGGGTGCATTTACTCTTGCTCCAGTCATTCTTTTTTTAGTGCCTGTTTCCTTTTTTGGATACTCAATAGCAGTGTAAACTACATATTTTGGATTATTTGTTGGGAATATCCCAATAAAGGACGTTAAGTTTCTATCCTTATAATATCCACCATTTGGATTTAGTAATTCTGATGTTCCCGTTTTACCTCCTACAGAATAACCATCTACTTTTACTCTAGGACCAGTGTATTCGGTCTTGAGAACAACAGAATTTAATAAATTGATAAAGAATTTAGATGATTCTTTATTATTAAAAATTTGATTTTGTTCAAATTGTTTGTTTAATTGAAGTGTAGGAAAAACCTCATTCCCATTATTCGCTAATGAAGCATAAGCTTTAACTAAATGAAGAGGTGTAATTGCAAATCCATGACCAAATCCTATCGTTGCTGTTTCTAGCTTACCCCAATTATATTTATTTCCTAAAGGAGCTGAGCTTTCTTTATTTTCTATATTTATTTTTTTATTGAAACCTATTTTTTCAAAAAATTCTATTTGGTTTTTTTTTCCAATCAAAGTAGCAATCTGAGCTGTACCAATATTGGATGATTCAACAATTATTTTTTCAACATCATAAATACCATTGTCTTTGTATTTATCATGATCACTTATATTTAAATATTTTTTTGTAACATCAAAAGTCATTTGAGGATTTATGATATCTAAATCAAATCCAATAGTGGCAGTTATTGGTTTGAAAGTTGATCCCATTTCATAATTAGACTGAAAAACTCTATTCATTAAATTATTGTTATTATATGAGGATTTGTCCTCAGGATTATAATCAGGTAAGCTTACTGATGATAAGATTTGACCGTTAGTAATATCCATAACTATAGCTAAACCGGATTCAGCTTTATAATTATTTATTGTTTTTAAGAGATTTTCTCTAACCAACTGCTGTAAATTAATATCAATACTAATAATTATATCTTGTGATTTTGCGAGATCATTTTCAAAATACCTCTCAATTCCACTTTGACCAATTTGATCAATATCTACATATCCAAGAATATGTGACAACGTATTCTTATAAGGATATATTCTTTTAAATTCCTTATGAGCTTTGATGTTTATTTCACCAAGATTAATTATTTCTTGATATTCAACTGGAGATATATTTCTTTTTATCCAAATAAATTTACTTGTTGATAATAATTTTTTTTCTATTTTTTTTATATCTAAATCAAGTATTAATCCCAATTTATTGGCTAGTTCTTTTTTATTTTTTATCTTATTAGGATTAATTGATAAAGAGATACTTTCAATTGAAGTAGCAATTATATTTCCGTTCCTATCATAAATACTACCCCTAATATCTTTTTTTATATAATTAGTGATATCATCATTCAGATCAGGAAAAAGCATAATTGACGAGATTCTATAAATAGAAATAAAATAGACAAAGATAAAAATTGTAATTGAAAAAAAAACTCTTCTATGAAGTAATTTTAAAGAATCACTATCAAATAATTTTAGTTTACTTAACATTAATTAATTATTTGAACTAACAAGCTTAATATTTTTATCTTGATTTGAAAGTTCTTTCATTTTTACAATAATAGGAACATTATTGTTTTGAGTTTTATAAAAATACAATTCATATAGTGTTTTTAAATATGAGCTATTTTGATGAGCAGCTAGTTCAATCTTATTGATTTTTAAGTTTTCTGAAATCTTAGAAATATTCATTTTCAGATTAAGATTATTTTTTTCGATTTCTCTTGTATTGTTAGCAATAAAAATCATTGAAAAAACCAGTATTAAATTAAGAATTAAAAAGAATATAATTGATTTAGTATACTTCATTATTAAATTTTCTGAGCTACCCGAAGTTTTGCTGATCTAGATCTGGGATTTTCTAAAATCTCAGAAGCTGATGGCAATATTGGTTTTTTGGTGATTATTTTAAGTTGAGTTGCCAGTTTATCAGGTAACTCCGGGTAGTGGCGGGAGGAACGCCATCGTTTACCACTATTGTGGTTAAAAAAATCTTTCACAATTCTATCTTCTAGACTTTGGAAAGAAACTACTAAAATTAAACCATCTTTATTTAAAATCTTTAAAGTTTTTTCTAGACTCGTCTTTAGTTCATTTAGCTCATCATTTACATAAATTCTAATTGCCTGAAATGTTTTTGTAGCTGGATGAATCTTATTTTTTAATTGATTCTTTTTTGGTAAACATTTTTTTATAATGTTTGATAATTCTATCGTGTCATTAATAAATTTTATTTTTCTGTTTTTTACTATTTCCTTTGCAATAACTCTTGAATAACGTTCTTCTCCATATTGATAAATTATGTCAGCTAAATTTTTTTCTTCATAATTATTAATTATATCATAAGCATTTTTATCTGAAGCACCCATTCGCATATCAAGTGGTCCAGATTTATTGAATGAAAAACCTCTTTGCGCATTATCTATTTGATTTGAGCTTGTACCTATATCAAAAAGAATTATGTCAAATTTTTTATCTTTAAACTTTGTATTATTTACTATTTCATCAATTTTACTAAATTTATCGTTTATTAGAATAAAATTTGAAAATTTAGATTTTATTTCTTTTGCAAATATTTTTGAAATTGGATCTCTATCTATTGCTAACAAAAGATTTACATTAAATTTTTCAAGAATAGTTTTTGAATAACCGCCACCACCAAAAGTTGCATCTATTACATTTATTGATTTTTTTAATGGTAGAAATGATATTATTTCATTAACCATTACTGAATTATGTAAATTTTCCATATTATTTTTGCTGTGTTAACATCATACGTAATGATTTTTTTTCTTTTAAAAGACGTCTTCTTGAATCTTCAGTATTTTTTAAACCTTGTTTAGGTTCCCATATCTGAAAAAAATGTCCTTGACCGAAAAAAGCTGCCTCTGTTTTTATACCTGCATATAATTTTAATTCTTCTGGAATTAAAAATCTTCCTTCTTTATCAACATTAGTTGTAATTATCTCAGAAAATATTGATGTGGAGAAATCATCATAATCTTCCGAAAAAAAATCTAGGTTGTTAATCCTTTTTGCGATTTCTTTTAGTCGTCCAACACCACATCCTTCAATGGATGATGATTTAATAGATTTGTATAAAATAATTTCATTTCTGTTAGTTTTAGGAAGAGCATTTCTAAAACTAGATGGGAGAGAAATCCTTCCCTTTTTATCTATTTTATTAAAATATTTAGATACAAATAAATCCATCTTAAATGGGTTATCATGGGATTATTTGGGCGTCAATGGGTATATGAATTATTCATAAATGTTCTTTGTATGTTCTCAATTAATTCAAAGATGGTGCATAAGCCGGGTTCTGTAATTTAATAAAATTGATGATCATTAATCTAGAACAAATGTCACCATTTGTTTCAAGCAGTCTACCCGAATAGCTCAGCTGGAACTGATTGCCATTCCTATTTGACCTTGCTCCAAAAAGGGTTTGCAAAGCCTTTTTTGTTACCAAAAAAGCGGTAAGCTCTTACCTTACCTTTTCACCCTTACCTTTTCAGGCGGTATATTTTCTGTTGCACTTTCCCTAAGCTTTCACTTGCCAGGTGTTACCTGGTTTTTGTTCCAGTGGAGCCCGGACTTTCCTCTTGATTTCTCAAGCGATCATCGCACCATCAAATAGCCTAATAAATCTATTTAATTTTTCGTCAATAAATTTTTAAACAAATGATTGATTATATTAGTATAAATAGTTTCTTGATTTACATAAGTTAATTCACTTACATATCTACTTTTATAAGCGGAAATTAATCTATTATATTGTTTAAAACTTTTATAAACTTGACGGGTATCATATCCAATTAGTGAGAGTGCAAAAATTATAATTCTTTTTTTAGATCTAATATTGTATTTACTAAACCAACCTTCAATTATTTTTCTATCTTTTTTTGTTATATTTTGAAAGTTTAAGATAATTTTTTCATTCCTTAATAATTTCCAAGGAAAATATTTGCCAGGATCCTTTTTTCTAAATGGCGCTATATCAGAATGTGCTAAAATATTTTTTTTATTAATCTTATATTTATCTTTTATTTTTAGGATTAACTTTTTTAATGAAAATATCATTTTAGGTGAAAATTTGTTATTTTTTCCAAACGGATTATAATCAAGTTCAATTCCTATTGAAAAAGAGTTTATATCAACAGTATCTTGCCAGTATGATTCGCCTGCATGCCATGCTCTGAATTTTTCATCTACTAAACAATAAATTACGCCATCTTGAGAGATTAAATAATGTGCGCTTACTTTTTTCTCCTTTGTGCATAAATATGTAATAGCTTCTTTAGTATTTCTTAATGCGGTATAATGAATTATTATAAGCCGTATTTTAGATTTATTTCTTGAATTGTAATTAGGAGATTTATATTTCGTTATATATTTCATTCAAATTTCTAAATTAAAATATATAAATAAGTTATGATAAAAAAATTTAGCTGTCTAATATTATTACTGCTATGTATATGTTGTTCGAGTACTAATAGAGATACTAATGCAATTAGTGACGAAATTATATTAGATAATCCTGAAAATCTCTACAAAATAGCTAAAATAACTTTTGATCAGCAAAACTATGAATTAGCAAGAAAACAATTTTCAGAAATAAAAAAACTTTTTCCATTATCTAATGAAGCTATACAATCAGAAATAATGATTGCATTTATAAGTTATATTCAAATGGATTATGATAATGCGATTTTAAATTTTAAAAAAATAATCAATAGATATCCTTCACACAAAGATTTGGATTATGTATATTATATGATTGCAATATCTAATTATGAACAGCTACAAAATGAATCCTTAGATGGTTATTATAATAATTTAACATTAGAAGCATTTGATCAAGTAATTAAAAGGTTCCCTGAAAGTAAATACGCTAAAGATAGTAGACAAAAAATTATTTTAGTTAATTCTAATATAGCTGCTAAGCACATGGAAATTGGAAGATTTTATTTAAATAACAAAAAATATATTGCCGCTTTGAATAGATTTAAAATTGTTATTGATGAATTTTCAATTACAAAATTTACGCCTGAGGCGTTGCATAGAATGGTCGAAGCTTATTATCAAATGGGCATGTATGAAGAAAGTTATAATACCGCTGCATTACTAGGTTATAATTATCCTGATTCTAAATGGTATAAATTAAGCTATAATTTAGTTGAGCAAATTGATGGTGAAGAAACATTCTTAAAAAAAATTAGTAACTTTTTTGATGGATAAAAAAGAGATAATTTTAAAAAGATTAAAAGAGCTTGCTGATTTAATCAAAAAACATAATTATAATTACCACACATTAGATAAACCGAAAATAACTGATCAAGAATTTGATAAGTTAGTTAAAGAAAATGATGTTTTAGAAAAAAAATATCCAAGTTTAATTTTAAAGGATAGTCCTAACAAAAATTATGGCAGTAAAATAAAAGACAACTTCAAAAAAATAAAACATGAATCTCAAATGTACTCACTTGCAAATGCTTTTGATGATAATGATATAAAAGAGTTTATAAAACGTTCTATAAAATTTTTAAATTTAGATAATGATGATGATTTTCAATATATATGTGAACCAAAAATTGATGGACTGTCTCTTAATCTTGTCTATAAAAATGGAAATTTGGTTTCTGCTGGTACTAGAGGAGATGGATTTATTGGAGAAGATGTTACTGAAAATATTTCAAATATAAAAAACATTCCATCAAAATTAAAAAAAAACTTTCCAGCTTTTATTGAAGTTAGAGGAGAGGTTTTCTTAAATAAAAGTGATTTTGAAAAACTTAATTCTAAATTAGCAAATAAATCTAAATTTGCAAATCCAAGGAATGCTGCAGCTGGCAGTCTAAGACAACTTGATACTTCTATTAGCCATAGCAGACCTTTAAAATTCATACCTCATGGCATTGGCAAATGTTCAGATAAATTTGATAAAATTGAGGATTATTATAATCAACTAAAAAATTGGGATATTACTCCTGATAATCTAAGCAAAAAATGTTACTCTGTTGAAGAAATTATTAAATTTTATAATCAAATAGATCAGAAACGTTCAGATATTAATTATGATATTGATGGATTGGTTGTAAAAATAAATAGTTTTAAACTACAAGAAAGATTAGGTTATGTAGGAAAAAATCCAAGATGGGCAATTGCTATAAAGTTTTCTGCTGAGAAAGCTAATACTATAATTCAATCTGTTGATTACCAAGTTGGGAGAACTGGTGCAATCACTCCTGTAGCTAGGTTGCAACCTGTTAATTTAGGTGGTGTAATTATATCAAATGCCTCTTTACATAATTTTGATGAAATAAATAAAAAAAATATAAATGTTTTAGATCTTGTTGAAATCGAAAGAGCGGGAGATGTTATTCCGTATGTTACCAAATTAGTTAAAAAAAATAGTAAATTAAATTCTAAAATTAAACCTCCTAGGAACTGCCCGATCTGTAAGAGTAATGTTTTAAAAGAAAAAGACGAAGCAATATTAAGATGTTCTAATACATATGGTTGTAATTCACAGAAAATAGGGAGATTAATTCATTTTGTCAGTAAGAAAAGTTTGAATATTGATGGATTTGGAGAGAAACAAATCAAACAATTATTTAATTTAAAATATATAAATAAAATAGAAGATATATTTCATCTTTATAAGTTCAAAGCAGAAATAATTAAATTAGAAGGTTGGGGTGAATTATCTTTTTCTAATTTAATTAATTCTATAAATAAATCTAAAATAATTTCGTTAGATAAATTTATTTATTCACTTGGCATTAGATTTATTGGTGAAGTTAATGCTGAAATCTTAGCAAACGAATTTAAAGGTTTAGATGTACTTATTTCATCTTCAAATAATATAAGCTTATTAGAAAATATTGATGGTTTAGGACCAAAAGCAATATCTTCCATTATAGATTTTTTTTCTAAAGATATAAATAATGAAACTATTAAAAATTTAAAAAATCACTTATCTATTACATATATTGAGAATAAATCATTAAATAATTTTTTTTCAAATAAACATTTAGTGTTTACTGGAACATTATCTGAACTTTCAAGAGATGAAGCTAAGTACTTAGCAAAGACAAAAGGAGCAAAAATATTGTCTAGCATTAGTAAAAAAACAGATTTTTTAATAGCTGGAGAAAAAGCAGGTTCAAAAATAGATAAAGCAATTAAATTAGGAATAAAAATTTTAAACGAAAAAGACTTTCTAAAAAAAATTAATCTATAATTTTCAAGAACTTCAAATATACCTTTTTTGAAGAAGAGCTCTCAAAATCAATCAAAGCTTTGTCACCATCTAATTTTATAATTTTTCCGTTACCAAATTTTTGATGATAAACATTTTTTCCTTTAGATATATTATCTTCAAATTCAAAATCTTGATTAAAATCCCAATCAATATTATTTTTTTTTGAATTTTCTAATAATCTTCTTCTTCCAGGTGTGATAATTTCTTCACTGAACGAGTCAGTTTCTAAAAAATTATCTAAAAAATTATTATCTTGAATATATTTGGAGTCGTTAATCTCTACTTTATCTTCTGGAAGTTCACTTATAAATCTCGAGGGTAAGTTATAATCATGTGATGCAAAAGAATATCTATTTTGATTTACGTAGGTAATATAAATTTTTTTTCTTGCTCTAGTTAAAGCGACATAAGCCAGCCTTCTTTCTTCTTCTAATCCCTGATTACCTGATTCCTCTATTGATCTTTGACTTGGAAAAACACCCTCCTCCCAACCAGCTAGAAATACATAATCAAACTCTAATCCTTTAGCAGCATGCATTGTCATAAGAGTTAGTGTTTCTTCAGAAGTATTTGTTATGTTTTCCATAACCAAAGATACATGTTCCAAAAAACCTTCTATATTTTCAAATTCTTTTAAGCTTTCTATAAATTCATTCAAATTGTCTATTCTTGATAGACTGTCAGGTTTATTTGAATTCTCCTCCTCTTTTTTTAAATAATCTAAATAACCAGAGTCTTCTATTATTACTTTAGCTAATTCAATATGATCGAATTTCTTCTTAACCTTTTGCCATTTTAAAATATTGTCAGTAAAATTATATAATTCTCCTTTTGCCTTTGAATTACCCTTGAATGTTAACTGTTGTGCTGATTCAAATAGAGAGATATTATTCATTCTTGCATAGCTACTTATTTTACTAACTGTGGATTTTCCTATTCCTCTTTTAGGTACGTTGATTATTCTTTCAAAAGCTAAATCGTCAGATAGATTATTTGTTAATCTTAAATATGCAATAATATCTTTAATTTCTTTTCTTTCATAAAACCTTAATCCTCCAATTATTTTATAAGGAAGTCCGAGATTGATAAGTCTTTCTTCAAAAGACCTAGTGTGTGCAGCAACACGAAACAAAATTGAGATCTCGCTCAAATTTTTTTTCTCTTTTATTATATTTTCTATTTTGTCTGTTACAAAAATAGATTCTTCTTTTGTTTCCCAAAATCCATTAATTGTAATTTTTTCACCAATCTGATTTTTACTCCATAATTCTTTTCCGTATCTTCCTTTATTTTTTGCAATAAGAGTTGATGCACAGCTTAATATATTTCTTGTCGATCGATAATTTTGTTCTAATCTTATTATTGTTACATTCTCGAAGTTTTTTTCAAAATTCAATAGATTTGTAACATCAGCACCTCTCCAAGAATATATTGATTGATCATCATCACCAACACAACATATATTTTTGTTTCCTTTATATAAAAATTGAATCCACTGTTGTTGTATTGGGTTAATATCTTGGTATTCATCTACATGAATGTATTTAAAAATGTTTTGATATTTTGATAATACATTATTATTTTTTTGAAAAATTTTTATACAAAATAAAATTAAATCACCAAAATCAACACTATTTAATCTAAGAAGTTCAGACTGATAGATACTATATATTTTTCTAATTTCTTTATCGTTTTTTCGATATTTATTTTCACTCAATTCATTAGGGCTTATTCCTTTATTTTTTAAATTATCTATAGCTGATAAATAATATTTAGGTGAGGTTTCCTTTGTATCTATTTTTTCTATTTCACATATATTTTTTATTAATTTTAATTGATCATCAATATCAATAATTAAAAAATTTTTTCTTAATCCTACTTCTTCATAATGTTGTCTAAGTATTCTTAGTGATAAAGAGTGAAATGTTCCTACCCACATATTATCTATAGGAAAATTTAATGCATCTCCGATTCGTGACTTCATTTCACTTGCAGCCTTATTTGTAAAAGTTACAGCCAATATTTGCCTAGGAGTGGCAAGTTTTTTTATTAATATATTTAAGATTCTGAAAGTTAATACCCTAGTTTTTCCACTACCAGCACCTGCTAAAACAAGAAGAGATCCATTGGTTTGTTGTACAGCACTTCTTTGCTCTTTATTCAATAAATCAAGATAATTTTGAGAATTTTCTGTCATTTTTTTGCTATAATAGAGATATATATAATGTAATTTATAAACTATATTAAATAATAGTTTAGATATTAGTGATTAGTCTATGAGTAAAAAAATTATAATTCTATTTTTTCTATTTTTCAGTTTATTATCCTATAAAGTAGTTGCTAGTGAGGCTGATCAGGTAAATACTGATTCTGAGGATTTTGAAACAACCACCATAGAAGATGAAATATATGATCCTTTTGAACCAGTAAATAGAGCTATATTTAGTTTTAATAATGTAGCTGATAGAATTGTTTTAGAACCAATTGCAAAAGGTTACAAAAAATTACCTTCTCCAATACAAAGTGGATTTAATAATTTTTTAAGTAATTTAAGAACTCCATTAGTTGTTGTTAATCAATTATTACAAGGTCAAGCTGAAAATGCTTTTCAATCTTCAGGAAGATTTGTTGTTAACAGTACCGTAGGTGTATTTGGATTATTTGATGTTGCTGAAAAGATTGGACTTGAAGAAAAAGAAGAAGATTATGGACAAACACTTGCAACTTGGGGTGTTGGAGATGGTTTTTATATAGTACTTCCATTATTTGGACCTTCAAATCTAAGAGACACATCAGGCATGGTATTAACAATGTTAACAGATCCAATTAATGCATATGCAGTAAGTGAAGGAGAAGCTTGGCTAGTGCCAATGAGAACTGCAGTTAATGCAGTTGATACAAGGTCACAAATAATTGATGAAGTTAATGCATTAAGAGATAATTCAGTAGATTATTATGCAGCAGTAAGAAGTTCTTATTATCAAAACCGAAAGGCAGCAATAAATAATGTGGATGACTCAGAGTTAACACCCCTACCTCTTATTAGCATTGAATTCGAATAATGAAGTTAAAGTTAATTGTAATTTTTTTTATAATCTTTTTTTCAAAAAATTTATATTCTGGTGAAACTTCAGAATGGCTTAAAAGAGAAATAGATATTATTCTAGAAGCTTATAAAAATCAAAATCTCTCGAATGAAACGAGATTTCTTCTAATTGAAAAAACAATAAACAATAATTTTGCAGGTACAGGTATTGCTAAATTTGTTGCAGGAGAAGCTTGGAAAAAATCAGATAAAAATACAAAAAAGATCTACATCGATAATTTTAAAAGACATTTAGCTTTAAATATCGCTTCAATGATGCAAGGATATTCAGACCAAACCTATGAATTAACAAAATCAAAATACGATCAAAAAAATCAAGTTACTCTAATTGATATGGAAATCTTTTCAGATACTGGTTCAGTTGTTGTAACATGGCGTGTAAAAGAATCAAAAGATAGATTTTTTGTTATTGATTTAATCGTTGCTGATATTTCATTAGTAGTAACAAAAAGATCAGAGTTCAACTCAATGTTAAAAAAAGTCGATAATGATCTTTCAAAATTTAATGAAGTTTTATTTGATCAAAATCAAATAAGTTATGAAAAAATTACAGAGTAAAATCATATAAATTTCTTATTTGTAATTATGATTTTAGATTTGTTATTTCTTCTTCAGTTAAAATTTCAGGCTGATCGGGAGTAGTAGATAGTTGATAAGATCTATTTTCTTCAGCGGATTTTATAATTCCATCCATAATCTCGAGAACATGAAGAGATAATTCAAGAGAACATCTTGCTTTTCGTTTATGAGATATAGAATCAATCATTTCTGAAAGACCTATTCCCCTGTAATTTGCTTTTTTATTACCATCCCCATCACTTTTATTTGGAATACCTAACAACATACTATCATTATTTATAGTTTCCCAATCACTATCTTTTTTTGAAATTAATAAATCACCACTAAAAAAATTTGGATCAGGAACTATCATTGAGCCATCAAGTCCATAGAGTTCAATTGTAGAGTGATTATTTTTCCAAACATCCCAAGTGCAAAAAAACTGAACTTTTGCTTTGTTTTGAAACTCTAAAGAGCCCATAAGAGTTGTTGGTGTTTCAACTTTAATTTTATCACCGTATCTTGGTTGACTAGTTATTGTTCTTTCATTTGTAGCAGTGCCACTAATTGCATTTATTTGCTTTACTGGTCCAATTAGGTTTACTAATTGAGTAATATAATAAACACCAACATCAAAAACAGGTCCAGCTCCAGGTTTAAAGAAAAAATCTGGATTGGGGTGCCAATGCTCCATTCCATGAGACATTAAATTAAAAGTTCCTAGAACAATTTTACCTATTTTATTTTCTTCAATTAATTTTCTAGCTCTTTGCCCTGCTGCTCCTAAAAATGTATCTGGTGCACAACCAACATATAAACCTTTTTCATTTGCTAGTTTTTGTATTTCTAGACCTTCTCGGAAATTCATTGCCAATGGTTTTTCACTAAAACAATGTTTTCCACTAAGAAGTGATTTTGTAATAATTTCTTTATGGGCTGCAGGAATTGTTAAATTAATTACTAAATCAATTTCATTATTTTCTACAATTTCTTCAACAGATAAAGCTTTAACATTATATTTAGATGCAGCATTAGATGCGGCTTTTTTATTAATATCAGCACAAGCAACTATCTTAAAATTGTTGAATATTTTTTGACATTCAAAATATGTCTCAGAAATATTTCCACAACCTACAATTCCAATATTCATTAAATTGATTCTAAATATTCTAAAGATTTAGTTGTGTATTCTTTATAATCTTTTGGATCATCATGTTCTAAAATAAATACCTCACATGGTGTTTTTTTAACCTCTGAAATTAGTGTTGGCCAATCAATGAAACCTTCTCCTACTGCAGATTGCTGATCATGTTCTAATAAATTTTTAGTTTGATCATAGAAATCTTTCAAGTGACAACCTATAATTTTATTTTTATATTTTTGTATCCAGGGAACAGGATTTACACCACCTGCAATTGTCCACCCTAAGTCAATTTCTAGTTTTAAATTTTCATTGTGATCCATCATACATTCTATAGGTAACTTCCCACTTGGCAGCGCCTTAAATTCATAAGAGTGATTATGATAACCAAGTGTTAATCCTGCATCTTCAAAAATACTAACACTTGAAGATAATTTTCTTCCAAAATCCATCCATTCTTCCTCATTCATATCAAATGTGTTTTTAAACTCAGCATCTTTTCTTGCTGGAGGAGCTGGTACAATAATATGTTTGATATTCATTTTTTTTGCACGATCAATGATATCACTTGTATCACTTAGAGATTCAAAACCAACATGAGTTGACTTAGATGTAATATTTGATTGATCCATCATCAATTTAAATTCATCAATATTCATTGATTCTAAACCAAAAAGTTCAATATTAACAATACCTGAGTCTGATAAAAATTTCAGTATTGGTTCATATGGTTGAAAGTGTCTAGTAGTATATAGTTGCATTGAAACATCTTGTGTATTCATATTAAATTCTCTCCTCAGAATTGCTATCAAATATTGAAGATTTATTTATATCAAAGGAGATAATGATTTCATCATTTAAATTAAAATTTGAGCTTCCTTCAAGTCTAATAGATATTGGATTACCCTCAATACTAGTCCAAACAAGAGTATCTGCACCCATAGGCTCAACTAATTCAACTTTACAACTAATAGAATTTTCATTTTTTTCTATGTTTATATTTTCAGGTCTTATTCCAAATATGACCTCTTGATCATTCATCAAATTATTTATATTTTCATATTTAGAAATATCAATTTGCTTTTTACCAACAATTATTTTTTGACTTGATTTATCAAAATTAGCTTTTAGAAAATTCATACTAGGAGATCCAATAAAACCAGCAACAAATAAATTGGCAGGCTTATTATAAATTTGCTTTGGAGTATCTAATTGTTGTATTAATCCATCTTTCATAACTGATATTCGGTCTGCAAGAGTCATAGCTTCTATTTGATCATGAGTAACATAAATCATAGTATTTGATAGGTCTCTATGAAGTTTTTTAATTTCATAACGTAGTTCAGCTCTTAATTTTGCGTCAAGATTACTTAAAGGTTCGTCAAATAAAAAAACTTTTGCATCTCTAACCAGAGCTCTACCAATAGCAACACGCTGCCTTTGACCACCAGAAAGTTGAGAAGGTTTTCTTTTAAGTAATTCATTGATTTGTAGAAGATTTGCAGCTTTTTTAATTTTTTCATTGATTAAATCTTTTGCTGTACCCATCATTCTTAAGCCAAATGATAAATTTTTTTCAACAGTCATACTTGGGTACAATGCATATGATTGGAATACCATTCCTATGTGTCTATCTTTTGGCTCTTTCCATGTTACGTTATCATCTTCAATCCAAATCTGTCCATCAGTCAAATCTAAAAGACCAGCTATACAATTTAATAAAGTGGTCTTTCCACAGCCTGAAGGACCAAGCAAAACCATGAATTCACCTTCTTTAATATCTAGACTTAAATCATTTAATATTTCAGTTTTTCCATAACTGAAGGATATATTTTTTACTTCAACACTATTTTTCATACTCACCCTTTTATTGCCCCAGCTGCTATTCCACGCACAAACCATCTTCCAGAAATAAAGTATACAAAAAGAGGCACTAGAGAAGTTAAAATCGTTGCTGACATATCTACGTTATACTCGGCAACACCATAATCTACTTGCACAATATTATTTAATTGAACTGTCATTGGTTGGTTGTCTCTTCCTGCAAAAACTAATCCTAGAAGAAAATCATTCCAAATTCCTGTAACTTGAAGAATGACAGCTACGATAGTTATAGGAGTAGACATTGGAATAATTACGTAGAAAAATATTTTTATAAAATTACCACCATCTATTCTGGCAGCCTTAAATAGATCTATTGGAAGACTTGCGTAAAAATTTCTGAAGATAAGTGTTAGAATTGGCATGCCAAAAATAGTATGCACAAGAATAATACCTGGTAGTGAAGAATAAATACCTAAAAAATCTTCTATTTTTAACAGTGGGTACACCATTACTTGATAAGGAATGAAGGCACCAAACATGCAAAGCCCAAAAAAGAAATATGCTCCCTTAAAACGCCAAAAAGCTAATGCATATCCATTTAATGCACTTAAAGCTACGGATACAATTACACTGGGCACAGTTATCTTTATGGAATTAAAAAAACCTGGTTTCAATCCCTCACATACAAATCCTGTACAGGCTTGAGACCAAGCTTTTGGCCAAGCATAAAAACTAAGTTCTTTTGGTAGATTTAAAATATTAGCAGCTCTTATTTCATCCATATCTTTAAGAGAAGTAATGATCATTACATAAAGAGGCATTAAAAAAAATAATGCACACATAATTATAAAACAATACAAACCTATTCTTCCAACTGTAAGGTGTTTTGGTCGAGGACCTTTAGGGATAGCAGACATTAGTTATTTGCGTATTTGTTTCTTAGATAAAATTCATAAAAAGCCCAAGGAGCAAGAATACATACTACTGAAATAAACATTATTATTGAAGCTGCAAAAGCTTGTCCTAAATTTGCTCGACTAAAAAAATTCTCCATTACATACATTGCTGGTGTTGTAGTTGCATATCCTGGTCCACCAGATGTGAGAGCTAAAATTAAATCATAGACTTTTACTACACCTGCTGCAATCAAGACAATGGCAGTTACTACCATTGGTCTTAACATCGGCAGAATAACAAAAATATAAGATTTCCATTTAGCTACACCTTCAATACTAAGTGATTTCCAAATATCTTCATCAATTCCTCTAAGCCCTGCTAACATTAATACCATTACAAAGCCTGCGCCTTGCCAAACAGCCGCAATACACACAGCATAGATTGCAAGATCTCTATTTACTAACCAATCTAATTCAAACCATGTCATACCCCACATATGCATTGAATTCTCGAGACCAAATGTTGGGTTTAAAACCCATTTCCAAACCAAACCAGTAACAACGAAAGACATAGCATAAGGGTATAAAAAAATTGTTCTAAATAAACTCTCACCTCGTATTTTTTGATCAATTAAAACTGCTAATAGAAAACCAATGATCAGACATCCAACTGTAAACACAAAACCATAAATAAAAATATTTTCTACAGCTACATCCCATTTTCTTTGTTTAAATAATCTATCGTATTGATCAAAACCAACATAGTTCATTACTGGGACTAATTTCGAATTTGTTAAAGAATAAACAAAGGAATAGATAATGCATCCGACAAAGACAGTTAAAGATATAACGATCATCGGTAGCAGTGCTATTTTTGCAGCTATATTTCTATAAAAAGGCATAAAATGTTAAATGGCAGGATAAATTAATCCTGCCATTTCGTATATTTAAAGTCCGCTTGTTAAAACGCCTTCTAAGTCGTCCATTACTTGAGCAACAGTGTAATTAGGATCATTTCTAAATTCAGAAATAATATCACCCCATGCTGCAGTAAATGCAGGAGTATTCCAATCATCACTTTCTCTCATAATTGCATCTGGATTTTGAATTAAATCTAAACCCATTTGCATACAAGCATCAGCTGCAGAAGTATCAACGTCAAGTCTCATAGGAAGAGAACCTTTAGCATTGTTAAATTTAGCTTGTACAGTTTGATTAACCATCATACTTGCCATTGCTAGCTGAGCATCTTTAACTTTTGGATCATCATTTTTAGGAAAAACAAATACATCACCACCAAGAGCAACATATTTTTCTTTACCAGGAATTACACAAGAATAATCAACCATTGCTTCTTTTCCAGCAACAGCAAATTCACCTCTTGCCCAGTCTCCCATAACTTGCATAGCAGCTTTTCCTTCGATAACCATAGCTGTAGTATCATTCCATAATCTTCCAGGAGAACCTTCATCTGTAAATTGATTTAATTCTCTGTAAGTATTAAGAACTGATTCAAATCTTCCATCTCTAAATGCATCTAGATCCTTATCTCTATAAATTGATTGCATTAGAGGAAAGCCCATTATTGAAGATGCAACAACATCAAACATACCAGACTCTTGCCATCCCTGACCACCTAGTGCCAATGGAATGATTCCAGCCTCTTGAATTTTTGGAGCACCAGCTAAAAATTCCTCAAAAGTTTGAGGCACTGGTAAACCAACTTTTTTGTAAACATCATTGTTGATCCACATCCATTGCCAACTGTGAATATTTACAGGTACACAATAAAATTCACCCTCAAATTCACAAGTTTCAATTAATTCAGGTGGATATATAAAATCTCTCCAACCCTCAGCAGAAGCAACTTCTTCAAGCGATTGAAGTAAACCTTGTTCAACTAAATCTACAAATTGTTTTGATACATTAAACTGTGCTGCAGTTGGTGGGTTTCCACCAATAATTCTGTTTACAGTCGTTCCTCTTGCATTATCACCACCTGTAATTGCTGTGTCAATCCAAGTATTACCCATTTCTTCCCAAGCTTTCGCAAATTCTGAAATTGCAGCTTGCTCTCCACCAGAAGTCCACCAGTGAATAACTTCAGCTTCCATATGACTACCAGCTTTGGAAACATTAGTAAAAGATAGGGGTATAAAAATAGTTAATAATATCGAAAAAATTTTTTTCATTATTTTCCTCCCTTTTTTTAAATAAATTGACATTTTAGTAAAACGTTTTACTTGTCAAGCCAAATTATGTTATTTATTCAACAATCTAATTTTGCCTCAAATGAATAAAAATAAGAGAATAAATATTGTTGGCCTGGCTCAAAAACTTGGTTTATCAGTGAGTTCTGTTTCTAGAGCATTAAATGGTTATGACAATATATCACAGAGTACTAAAGATAAAATCTTTAGAACTGCAAAAAAATATAATTACTTTCCAGATTTAAATGCAAAAAGATTAGCTTCTAAAAAAAATGACACAATTGCTTTCATATCAGCAATAGATCCTGATGCGCCAGATCATGTTGTATTACAGTTTCTTGCAGGAATAACTCTTGGGATCAAGAAAACTAACACTGAATTAATTACAAAATTTTGTTTAAATGAAGAAGAGGAAATGAATTATTTTAAAAACCTTATTTCCACAGGTCAAGCAGATAAATTTATTTTTTATAGAATAAAAAAAAATGATGAAAGAGTAAATTATTTAAACCAAAGAGGTATTAAATTTGTCACATGGGGTAGAACAAATAAACAAACAGAGCATGCCTGGATTGATCTAGATAATCGTAAAAGCATAGAGATTCTAATGAACAAACTTTCAACTAATGGACATAAAAGAATTGCATTTATAAATGTACATCATAGTTTTAATTATGGAGCACAGAGGAAACGAGCATACGAGAGTTCTATAAATAAATTAAAACTTAAATCCTCTAAAGAATATTATCAAGATAGTTTAATTGAAACTGTTGAATCAGGATCAGCAATGACTGGTTATTTATTAAGTCTAAAAAATCCGCCTACTGCAATAATTTGTTCTCATCTCCGTTTTTTTACAGGGTGCCTTTTAAGATGTCAGGAATTAAAACTAGAGATTGGAAAAGATATCTCTGTTGTAGGTTTTAATGATCAAGATAGTTATTTGAGTTCACAAAATCTGACATATATTTCTCATCCCTTAATGGAAATGGGTAAGCAATCGGTTAAGATATTGCAAGATCTTGATCAAGATTTCTCTGTAAACAAAGTATCAACTTTAATTGAGCCTATATTGAATGAGGGCACAAGTGATAAAATTAAGAAATCTAAGTTAAGATAAATTTAACCAACTCATTTCTTCATTTGTTAAAATAATATCTAAACAAGGTAATGTAGTATCAAGCTCATTAATTGTTCTAGGTCCTATTAAGGCAAAAGATGGAAAAGATTGGTTTAATGTCCAGCTTGCTGCAATATTATTTGCAGAGCATCCTTTTTTTTCTGCTAATTCAATAGCTCTTTTTTTTCTCTCCCTATTATCGTCGCTATCATAACAACTTATAGGTCCACTAGAATTTTCGCCAGGCTTTCTCCAAGATGACTCAGCATCTGTAATTTTTTTTTCTATTTCATTTGTTATTTTATCATCTAAAAAATAACCTCTTGCTTGGCTTGACCATGACATATGAGATTTTTGAGTAGTATTAAGATAATCTAAAATTTCATTATCATTTGATGATAAGCATCCATTCCAA
>CACKIH010000009.1 GCA_902600225.1 uncultured Alphaproteobacteria bacterium
TCCTCCTGCAGTATTAATTAAAACTAATTCTTTATTATGATTATAATTATTTGGATTTAAAATTTTACAACAACCACTTTGAAAAAATTTTTTAAAATCATTATCTGATAATTCTATATCTATTTTTCCATTTGATCTTTGGAGTAGTTTGTCCATTATTGTTTAATTAAGTATAATCAAAACAAAATTTAAGAAAATAAAATACTTAATGGTTTAAGATTAAAAATTATTAATAAACTAGTGAAATTTAATTTTTCATATAAATTTTACCAACGAAAAATAAACCTAAAGATACTGAAAAACCTATTCCTATTGCATATATCAATGTTCCTATTCCTACTTTTCCACCTAAAAAAAATCCTATACCAACAGCAGATAGTTCAAGTAATGTTCTAATAAATGAAATTGAAAAATTAGTTTGTTTATTTAGGCCAGTCATCAATCCATCTCTTGGACCAGGTCCTAAATTTGCAGCTAAATAAAAACCACTTCCAATACCTATTATGAAAATACCAATTAATACTTGGAATAATTGAAATAAGAAATCTTTTGGATAAGGAAGATAGATTAATGAAAGATCCAAAATCACAGAAATTAAAATAGCATTTAATATTGTTCCAATGCCTGGTTTTTGTTTTAGTGGAAACCAAAGTAATAATACTGCAACACTTACAAAAAATGTTGTAATACCTATTGTGTAATCAGTTTTAAATGCTAATCCCTGATGTAGTACAAACCAAGGTGAAACGCCCAAATTTGCAGTAATTAATAATGCCTCACCAATGCCAAAGAGAATAAGTCCTAAAATTAAATAAAAAATTGTTATTTTTTTTGGTTTAAGATTATATTCGAAATGAGAGCTCCAATATAATTTAGGGATTTCTTTAAGTCTTAATATATGAATAAAGGTTTTTACCATCTAAGACTCATACAACTTAAACCTGCATCAACCTTTGAAATTTCATCAATATTAATTTTAATAATTTTAAAACTTTTCGATAAAATTTCCTCAGTTTTACTGAAACCATCTGGAATTAATAATTTATTGTTAATTCGAATACAGTTTGCTGCATTTTCTTCACCCAATGGTAATTCAATTAAATTATAATTTTTTTTTAAGTAATCTAATTTCGACATTCTATTACTTACTAAAATTAAATCATCATCTAATAAACTACATTCAGATTTAAAATGAAGAATATCTTTTGGTGTTTGACATACTTCCACAGTAGCACCAAGTGAGATTAGTATATTAGATAGATTTTCTGCACCTAGTTTATCAGTTCTATTTGATAAACCTATAATAAAATGATTATTAATATTTAATATATCTCCACCTTCTATTTTCCCTTTTTCAACAACAAATATTTTTTCAAAGTATTTACTTATTTCGTTTTTAATTATTTTTGCTTCGCCATTTCGTGAAAAATCACTTGGATTTAATATAATAATATTGTTTTTAAAGATGAGAGCAGGATCTTCTACAAAAATACTATCAGGATATTGTTCTAAACTTTCTAATAAAATTGTATTTAGTCCTGCTTCTTTAATAGAAGTTATATAATTATTATGTATCTCTAATATTTTTTCATAATTTGGATGTAAATACTGAGAACTTAATGCATTATGAATACTCTTATTTGGTTTTCTAAGAATTGCATTTGTAAATTTATATGTCATCTTTGGCGTGCCCGGCATGATTCGAACATGCGACCCCCAGATTAGGAATCTGGTGCTCTATCCTACTGAGCTACGGGCACTCCTAATTTAATTTTTATGATTTAATGTTACTTCACCAGTCTTTGTGTCAACAACATCAAAAGTTTTTTCATTATTACTCATTCTCTTAGCTCTAGCTGCAGAAGCACGCTCCATTGCATCATTATCAGCATATAAAGATACAGCCATTACAGTTGTATCACTTGCGCGAATTTGTAGTAATTGTTGTGCTTCAGGAAATTCACTTGGTGCTTTTGCTGAATAATCTTTAATTGATTCATCAGCATCTTCTTTAGATTTAAAGTTAATAGTTGTTATTCTTGCTACTGTCATTTTTCCTCCTTTAATTTATTAAATTATTTAACTGCTCCTTCAGTTAAACCAGATACAAAATATTTTCCAATAAATACAAATAATAATATCACTGGTAAACTTGCAAGCACAGCACCAGATAATAAAAAACCCCAATCAATTTGATATTGACCAACAATTCCAGCTAAACCAACAGGTAAGGTTTTAAGATCATCACCACTGATTAATATTGACGCAAAAAGATATTCTGTCCAAGAAATAATAAAGCAAAAAATTGCTACACTCGCTATACCTGGAGCAGCTAGAGGAACAATAATTCTAGAAATTACGATATATCTAGATGCGCCATCAATATATGCCGCCTCCTCTATCTCATTAGGTATTAACTTAAAGAAAGCTTTTAACATCCAAACTGCAAATGGTGTGGCAAATAAAACATTAACAACAATCAAAGCAAAATAACTATTAAGTAGATTTACTTTTGCAAACAATAAATAAATAGGTACTAATAGAATTACCCCTGGAAAAGCATAAGTAACTAGAAGTGAATATTCTACAAATTTATTTCCATAAAATTTAAGTTTATGTAAACCATAAGCTGCCGATACAGATAAAATGATAGAAATTATCATAGAAGAAAATGAAACTATCAAACTATTTTTTAAATATATAAAAAAATCTGAGTTAAATAATATTTTATTATAATGCTCTAAAGTAAAAGATCTCGGAATAATAGTTGTAGATGTAGCAATAATTTCTTCAGGGCTTTTAAAAGATGATGTAATTATCCAAAAAAAAGGAAAGAAAAAAATAAGTATTATTAATAATAAAGATAAGCTTAAAAATATAAGTTTGAAATTATTTTCTTTAATCATCTTCTTTTGGCGCCATGGATTTGATAAATATTATTGAGAATAGTAATAACAAAAAGCTAGTAACTATTGATAAGGTTGCAGCTTGACTAATTCTAAATTTAGTAAAAGCAGTTTCATAAATTAATAACGGTAATGTAGTTGTAGCACTTGATGGTCCGCCTTTTGTGATTAACCATATAATGTCAAATATATTAAATGATAATAATGTACCAACTAGACCTAAAACAAAAAGAACACTTTTAAGGTTTGGAAATGTAATGAAAAGAAATTGTTGAACAAAATTCGCTCCATCAACTTTAGATGCATCATACATTTCCCTATTTATGGAATTAAGCCCAGAAAGAATAATTAATGCTAAAAAAGGACTCCAACGCCATGAGTTTATTAGAACTAAACTTATAAAAGCTTTATTAGGAGAACTAAAGAAACCCGTTGCTTCATCTAATAATCCAATATCAATTAAAACTGAATTTATTATACCACTACTACTACTTAACATTAATTTCCAAATAACAACAACAACTACTGTTGGAATAATAAATGACAAAATAATCCAATTAGCCATAATTTTTTTACCAGGGAATTTATAGTTGATAGTTAAGGCAATAGTGAATGCAAAAAATGTCTGACAGATTGCATTACCAATTATCCAATAGAAACTATTTAATGAAGCATTTAAAAATTTAGATTTACTAAATAGTTTTATGTAGTTATCAATACCTACAAATTTTCCTGATGTACCAATTATCTTGACATTAAACAAACTTAATTCAAATGCTATATAAATTGGAACTAAAATAATAAGGGAAATCCAAATAACTAATGGAGATACAAACAACCAGCCTTCAATATTATTTTTTTTCACAGAAATTACAGCACCTCTATAAGAGGTGCTGAAAAGTTTTTAATTACTCAATAGCTTCAGTCATTATTTCCATACCTTCACTAACTGCATCTTTTGCACTTTTGCCATCGATTAAAGTTAGTTGAAGAGTTTGAGCTAATAAATTCTGAGCAGATATAGATGATATGCTTGTAAAAGTATTACCATTTGTAAAACCAAATAGACTTCCTCTTGTTGAATTGTCTAACATTGTTTCTACTTGTGATTTATATTTTACAACAACCGGATCATCCCAATAAGTTGAATCTTGACTTCCAGCTTCAGTTATTGGTAAAAATAATCCTGGCTCCATGTTGATGAATCTTCCATAATTTCCAGGCTCCATTAAGAAACTTAGAAACTTTTTAGAAGCTTCCATTTTTGCCTCATCTGCTGTCATTATCATTGCAGAATTTACATATGAAACAGTTCCAGCTCTATGAGCTTTACCGTTTGCGTGAGGTATTTGAATGACACCTAAGTCACTAGCATCTCCACCAGCTTGTGAATCATATGTAGAGATAACAGTAAACTGCAATATCATTGCACAGCCTTTACTTGCAAAACAAGCTTCAGCTTCACCCCAAGTCCAGTTTGCTGCATCAGGAGCTGAATATTGATATAATTCTTTATAAACATCGTATGCTGCTACAGTTTGAGGATTATCAAATCTTAGAGTACCATCAGAATTATAAATTTCTTCTGCACCTGAGTTAACCATAAAACTATAGATTGTTTGATCAGTATAAAGTTGTTTATTACCTGGAAGACCTATTCCATAAACTCCATCTTTAGTTAGAGCTTTAGCAGCTTTCTTTAAATCAGACCAAGTTTTTGGTGGCTCAATTCCAGCCGCTTCAAAATCACTTTTTCTATACCATAGTGATAAACCCATGTTCCATAAAGGAACAGCCCAAGTGTGACCATTATAAGTATATTGGTCGAGTGCTTTTTGGTAAAAACCATATTTTGAATCTAACTCTGCAACAAAATCCTCAACCGGTTGTGCTGCGCCCATATCGGCGAGTATGGGAGTAAAATCTGGAATACCAACTAATATTTCTGGTGCAGTTCCAGCAGCAACAGACGCAGGTGCTTTCGCATAAATTTCACCCCAGTTTTGAACTTCTTGTGTTACATTAATATCTGGATTTGCAGAATTAAATTCATCAATTAATGTTTGAATTCTATCGACTCTATGTGGAACACCTTCCATATGCCAAAAAGTAACATTTGTTATAGCATAAGCATTCAAAGAAAATAGAATTGTAATAAAAAATAATAATATTTTATTCATTTTTCCTCACTTAATTTATGATTAATATTTTAATATCAATATACAAATATTATCAACTAAATTTGAGATTTTCACCAAATATTATTCAATGATTCTCTTAATTTTTTATAATTTTGATATTTATTATTAAGATATTTGGATTGTTTTCTTTTGGGTGTGTAAATATGACCAATATTTTGGTGATCGTTAATTAGTTTTTTTAAATCTTTTTTATGCAAGCAACTGTCAATTAAGAATGAAATACCTAATGCACCTAATTCGGAATTATTTAAAATTTTAACTTTAGTATTTAAAACATTTGAAATTAATTGAGGTAAAACTTTACTTTTTGATGCACCTCCTGCAAGATAAAGACTGTCCTTAGTTTTAATTTTATTAGCATAACAATCCTTAATAGATAATGCTAAACCTTCATAACAAGCAGTCATAACATCAAAATTATTATGATGTGGTAAAATGCCAAAAATTTCAGCTTTAGAATTTAAATTCACAAATGGAGATATTGATCCTCCATAATTTATATAAGGTAGAAATATCAATGAATTTTCTGGATATTTAAAAGTTAAATATTTTTTTTCAAAATTATTAATTATTTTAATTTTTTCTGAATACTTTTTTGGATTTTTGTAAAAATTATCAATGACCCAATCAATATTAGTTGTGCCTGCAACATTTATTTTAGTTTCTAACCATGTATTATTTAAAGAAGCAAAAAATAAACCTGAGCCATCTTGAGAAATTTTCGAATTATTTTTAACTATGATATTATGACATGTAGTTCCAATAATACTTATTTTTTTGTTATGATTAATTCCACCAGCCCCTAGAATAGAAGCTATTACATCACCACATCCTATAATGACTGGAGTACCAACTTTTAAACTTGTTAATTTTGATGCACTCTTAGTAACGTATCCTCCTAATTCATTTGATTTTTTTATTTCTGGGAAAAGTTTAAAATATTTAGTACTTAGGTTGAAAATTTTGAAGATTTTTTTTGATAATTTTTTATTTTTTATATCTCCTGGGTATACTGAAACTTCTGTTTCATCATTATTTATATTCCCTGTTAATTTAAATCTTAACCAATCTTTACACGTTAAGATGTATTTAATTTTCTTTAAATTTTCACTTTCAAATTTAGTCATCCACTTTAGGATGGGTATAGTACAGCCATATTGTGTGATAGAGCCTGTAATTTTATAAATTTGATCAAATATTTTTTTATTAGTGAAAACTTTTTGACTTCTTGTGTCATTCCACAAAATTGCATTTCTAACTGGTTTATTTTTATTATTAATAGACCAAAACCCAACCATATTTCCAGTTATGCCTAAACCAACAATTGATTGTGACTGAATTTTAGATTTTTTTATTAAAAGTTTAATACATTTTGCGGTGAGTGACCAAAATTTTTCCATTTCAATTTCAGATTTACCAAATTTATCCGTTATTACTGGGTTTTTAACACTAAAAGAATTTATGTGTTTGAAATTTGTATTGAAAATTACAGTCTTTATTACTGAAGTCCCAGCATCAATTGCAATATAATATTTCAAAAGTTATCTCTTACTATTTACAACCATGAGTAACCAACACAAACTAAAGCAATAATTAAAAAAAAATTCATAAATCTTTTTCTATTTTTGACTTGCTGATCATTTAATTCTTTATTTCTAGAAAGGTAATATAAATAACATCCAATTGCGAAGGCCACAAATCCTCCAAGATAAGCATACCATTGTAACTCAGTCATTTATTTAATTTATATATTATTATATAAAAAATTATAATTTTTTTTAATAATGCCTTACAAAGCTAATACAAATAGATATCAAAAATTAATTTACAGAAGATGTGGTAATAGTGGGCTACTATTACCCCCTATTACACTTGGACTTTGGCATAATTTTGGTGGTAAAAAATCTATGACTAATGAATCTAAAAAAATGCTTTTTAGGGCATTTGACAGGGGTGTAACACATTTTGATTTAGCGAACAATTATGGACCGCCTTACGGTTCAGCTGAAGCTAATTTTGGTAAAGTAATGAATTCAGATTTAAATAAACACAGAGATGAATTAATTATATCAACTAAAGCTGGATACGATATGTGGCCTGGGCCATACGGTGAATGGGGTTCAAAAAAATATCTTACTGCAAGTCTTGATCAAAGTTTGAAAAGAATGAATTTGGAATATGTAGATATATTTTATTCACATCGCTTTGATCCATTAACTCCACTAGAAGAAACTGCTGATGCTTTAACCCAAGCAATTAGAAGTGGTAAAGCATTATATGTTGGAATTTCTTCTTATAGTTCAAAGCAAACAATTAAAATGAATAAGCTATTAAAAGAAAGAGGAATTAGTTGCCTCATTCATCAACCATCTTATTCAATGATAAATAGATGGGTTGAGAAAGATTTATTATCTACATTAAAAAAATTAGGCATAGGATGTATTGCTTTTTCTCCTCTTGCACAAGGAATGCTATCAGATAAATATTTAAGAGCTATTCCAAAAGTATCAAGGATTGCTGATAATTCTTCATTAGATAGAAAAATGATAACAAAAAGTTATATCTTAAAAATTAAAGAACTCACAAAAATTGCAAAAAAAAGAGGACAAACTTTACCTCAAATGGCTTTATCTTGGGTACTTCGTCATTCAATCATGACATCAGCTTTAATCGGAGCAAGAACAGTAAAACAATTAGATGAATGTTTAGATAGTCAAAATAATTTAATGTTTTCTTCTGATGAATTAAAAGAAATAGATAAGTTTGCAAAAGAAGAAAAAATAAATCTTTGGGCTAAATCAAGTAAAGATTAAATTAAATATTAATTTAATAATTTTTTTATAAGAATCATTAATATTTTGATAATTATAATAAAGGAGATTTTATGGCTGAATATATTCTAGAAGCTGGAGGAACAATGGCATTTACATTCCATGTTTTATTTATGCTTTTTAATTTATTTATTATTTATCAGTTCTATTTTAATGATAAATTTTTTAACGAATTAGGTTTTTCCAATGAGGAGCCTAAATTGGTTTTTAGAGGTCCATTAGGTGCAGTTTTCCTAACAATGCTGTTAATGTCTATATTGTTAACATTTGATGTAACAGGAAATACTTATGAAGAGAATGTTGTACAATATAAATTCTGGTATTCATTTTTATTTATGCTTATGGCAATAGCTTTAATTAGCTCTGTAGTTAGATATTTTAATCTTGTAAATAATTATGGAATTACTCCAAATATAAGAGGAGTTATGTTTCCTTTAGTTGGACTAATATTAATAATTCTCAGAACAATATTTGAAGGTTATTAATATAAATTACAAGCGGTGTAATAACCGCTTGTTTTAATTAAAATAACTCCTTATTTTATTTCTTGATGCAAAATGTAATATCAAAGAAACTATAAATAAAAATAAAACAAAGTAATACTCTCTAAATTCAACTTGACTAGTATAAAAAACAAATAAACAACAAACTGTAAATGATTTAATATAAATTTCTAAAAACTGAATAGGATAAAGTTTATCTGATTGAAGAAAAAGATATCTAAAACCAAAGTAAGCAAAAGTTAGAAAAACAGCTAATCTGATTGAAGTAATTCTATGATATGGTATTTCTTGTTTCTCAACTATAGTGAATGGAAAATAGATAGTTACACCCATAATCTCTGCAATTATAAATGCCAATGCCCATAAACTTAGTATGCCTATTATTATTTTAGCTAATGTTCTTGCCATATTTAAACATGACCTTTTTTTTAATAGGGTTTAGATCAACCTATAATGGTATTTTATCTAAAGATTCAAAAAAAATATATAAATTTCAAATTGTTAGCAGAAATCAAAGTTTTTTTATCTAAAATTATCTTTGACTGGTGAAAAATACAAAAGTATTAAAATTGCACCACTAATCAAACCACCTATTTGATCAAGCATTCCACTAAAAGCACTAAATATTACAGAACCACTAAAATAATTTAGAACTATGCCAGCTACCACTAAAAATAAATAAAGTGGTTTGCCATAAGAGATAAATCGATAAAGTAAATTTAAAGTAAATAGATATAAAAAGAATAAACTAATCGATACTATTCGAGAAAAATTTTCAAAATTAGATAATAATCCATCATTTAAATTTTCATAAAGTTTGGAAATCTCAGATGGTTGATACATAGAAGATATAACCATTAAAATAATGACAATGAAGTCGGCTAAAATTAAATTTTTAAAAATTTTTTCAATTTCCATTAATTATAAATAGAGAGTATATTAATAAAATAAAGTTAAAAATTTATTAATTTATTTTTATTAAGGATATTTTTATAGATTATTGTTGAGAATTATTTTCTAAGGTTTGTACGTGTATATCCAAATTTTCAATAACAGCATCATTATTGGTATTATCATAAAAAACACCTTTAATAGGTGCAGCATAACTCGCATCTAATCCACAAGAAACACGTACGTATCTTTCATCTGGACTGCACTTATTTGTAGGATCAAATCCCACCCAACCTAAGTCATTTATATAAAATTCTGCCCACGCATGTGTAGATTGAAATTCTGAAGAATGGGAATTGTTATGCATATAACCATTTACATATCTAGCAGGTATTCCTAAAGTTTTTGCTGCGGCAATCATAATATGTGCTTGATCCTGACAGACTCCCTTTTTCTGATAAAATGCTTCAATGGCTGTTGTTTGATTATTTGTCGTTAAAGGTTTGTATTCAATTTTTTCAGCTACTAGTTTCATAAGATTATGAGATGTTTCTAGATTTTCATTTTCATTAAAACAATTTTTAGCTTCATTAGCTAAATTTTTTATATCCGCATTTGCTTTTGTTAAATTTGATTCTCTTAAGTAAACTAATGGATCTATTTTATCAGAAGAACTCTGGTAAATTCCTTTTGTATCAAATGTTTCAACTTTTCCAAGAACTGTAAATTGAATTTTTTTAACCTTGTTTGTATTTGTAAAACTTTGAATATTATTAGCCTCACCATCCTGATAAATTTTTGATTTTTTGGCTGAGTCGTTATGGACATTCCACTCTAAAATTTTAAGACCATTATATTCTGAAGGATGCAGTTTAGTGGTTTGAATTAATCCCACAACTGGATTTTTATACTCATACTTAGTTGTGTGTTCGATTATTAGTTCCATATTAATTAAAAAACTCCTTATGTATTTCGTTATCAACACTAGATATTTTTCTAATAAATTGAGTTACAAATTGATGAAGTCCATATTCAACAATAGTTTCTATTTTTTCTTCTTGAATTTTAGTATTTAGATCTTTTAAATTATTATAAATTCTTCCAACTTTTTCTGGACTGCATGTTAGGTTGGTTAAATGTTTAACAATATTCTGAATACAAAAACTTAAAGATCTAGGGCAATTATTATTTAAAACTAAAAAGTCAGCAATTTTAGTTGCGGTAATATTACCATCGTATGCCCATCTAAAAGCTCTAAAAGAAGATAAAGAGCGAAGCAATATACTCCATTGCATATTATCGATATTACCACCTACATATTGAGGCTTAGGTAATAAAACAAAATACTTTACATCTAATAATCTGGCAGAATTATCAGCCCTCTCAATAAATAAACCAAGAAAAAGAAAATTATAACCATCATTTCTAAGCAAAGAACTTAATGATCCTCTAAATAAGTTTACTTGTTCTATTGTCCACTCTGTCAGATCAGGTAAATCAGATTTTGTAAATTTTTTTTCTTTTAAGTTTAGTATCTCTTGATAAGTTTTATTAATTGCTAACCAAGACTCAGGGGTAAAGGAAGTTCTAACTACTAATGCGTTATTTCGTGCATTAAGAATACAATTGTAAACAGATGAAGGATTACTTTCATCAAAAAATAAATAATCTTCTACATTTTTCTGTTCAATTGTATCATATTTATTTTTATATCCTTCAATTGATCCAGAAGCAGATAAAACTGATTCCCATTCATTATTATAACCACTTGGATTTGGAAAAAGAGACATTCTATAACCAACATCCAAAAGCCTGGCTGTAGTTTCAGCTCTTTCCATATAACGACTGATCCAATATAGATATTCAGCAGTTCTACTTAACATTTTTATTCCTCATTCAGCTAAAACCCATGTGTCTTTCACACCGCCTCCTTGGCTAGAATTTACTACAAACGAACCTTCATTCATTGCAACTCTAGTTAAACCACCAGAACTTAATTGAGCTTTCTCTCCAATTAAACAAAATGGACGTAAATCTACCCTTCTTCCCTCAACTTGATTTTTGATGAGTGTTGGTGAAAATGAAAGATCAAGTAAAGGTTGAGCTATATATCCTTTTGGATTTGTTGAAAGTTTTGTTTTAAATTCATCTATAGAGGATTTAGAAGATTTTGGACCTATTAACATCCCATAACCTCCAGATCCATCAACCTCTTTTACGACAAGTTCATTTATATTATCTAAAACATATTTTAATTCTTGTTCCTTTTCGCAATTCCATGTTTCAACGTTATCTAAGATTGGTTGTTCGCCTAAATAAAATTTGATCATCTCAGGTACATAAATATAAATTGCTTTGTCATCAGCTATGCCTGCTCCAGGAGCTGAACAGATATTGACACCACCTGTTCTATAAACATCCATAATTCCTGGAATACCAATTACAGATTGAGGATTAAAACATAGAGGATCTAAAAAATCGTCATCAATTCTTCTGTAAACTACATCTACTCTTTTTGGACCGTCAACTGTTTTCATATAAAGATATTTTCCCTCAACAAATAAATCTGTTGATTCAACCATTTCAATACCCATTTGATCTGATAAAAAACTATGTTCGTAATAAGCGCTATTTAAAGGACCAGGTGTAAGTAACACACATACTGGTTCAGGATTTTCACATTTAATAGGAGCTAAACTCATCAAGGTTTGCAAAAGTCTTGTTGGGTAGTCATCTATTGGTGTTACTCTGTTGTTATGAAATAGATCAGGAAACATTCGCATCATTATTTCTCTATTTTCTAGCATGTAGGAAACACCACTTGGTGTTCGACAATTATCTTCTAAAACAAAATAGTCGTTCGGTCCTGTTCTAACTAAATCTATACCAATTATAGGGCTATAAATATCTCTAGGTGGAGAAAAACCAAACATTGAAGGTTCAAATGATTTTTTTTTGTAAATAATTTCTTTAGGAATTATATTGGCTTTTATTATTTCACCTTGATTATAAATATCAGCAAGAAACGCATTAAGTGCTTTAGCTCTTTGGATTACTCCTCTTTCTAACCTTAACCATTCTGTATAAGTAAATATCCTAGGAATTAAATCAAACGGAATTATTCTTTCTCTTGCAGTTTCGTTATTTGTAGAAAATGTAATTCCAATATTTCTAAAATGAGTTTCAGCTTCAGCATTCTTTTCAAGAATAACTTTTGAAGTCATTTGATCTAACCAATCATTAATGTTGTTATAATGATTTCTTATAACTGACTCAGATTGGTACATTTCATTAAACATTAAAGAGTAAACCTTTTGAGTTTTAAGTAGAATATTTTTTTATTACTTAACTTTTCAACCATAGTTATAACAAACCTTTCTTATTCGTTATAATTCATGCTTAGCTATGGAAATTAAAATAACATCCGCGTTCCTTCAGCTTTAGCCTACTTCCGATCTGTTAATACAGATTGAACGATTTAATAACTTGCATGCGTTCCTTCAACTTTCGTTTACTTCCGTTTTGAATTATTCAAAATGAACGATGAAATTTTAATAATAAAATTTATTTATTTTTAAAAATGAATTTCATACTAATTTGATATGCATTTTTTGCATATACAAAATATTATTGCATTACATACACTTTTAATAGTCTTTTATAGATCTAAGAAAACAAATATAAACGAAATAACCCGTACAAATTAACCAAATCAAAAGTACAATAGTATCATTTATAATTAAGTTTATTTCATTTTTTGTTACTAGTCGTAGTGTTGTTGCGGCCCAAACAACAGTAAAAAAAATTGTTAAATTCCTAAATGATTTCACTCTTAATGGATGAACAAACTTCCATGGAACAAATGTCAATACTGATAAAATTATTATAATAATTAGGTTTATCCATTCATTTGTATTTAAAATAAAAAAATACAAAACTACAATATTCCAGACTGCCGGAAAGCCTTGAAAATAATAATCATCCGTTTTCATATTAACATTTATAAAGGTATACAATGAGACTCCAAATATAAGAGCAGGTATAATCATTTCAAAACCAGATGGCACCATCTGAAACCAGTAAATCATTAGAGCTGGATTGATAACGTAATTTAGATAATCAATAATTGAATCTAAAATAATTCCATCTAGATTTGGTGCTTTTTCCTCAACACCAACCTTCCTGGCTAAAGTTCCATCAACTCCATCTACAAGTAAGGCCATACCAAGCCATAAAAAACTACCAACCTGATCATTATTTAATATTGATATTAAGGCAAGAAACCCAAGTATAGCTCCTGATCCAGTGAAAGCATGTACACCCCATGCGGATATTTGATCTTTATCAACTTTCATAAATGATGTTGGTATTTATCACTAAAATAAAAGAAAATAAAATTTTTGAAAAAAAAAGTAGAAAAATTAAGGTTTTAAAGGTTTTTAAAATTAGACTTATAATAAGTTTATAATGTCACTATCTCCTTCAGCAAAATTATAATTTTTAAAATCATTTTTTGTAACCCAAGCAGAATTCTCGTGTTCATTCAAAATAATTTCACCCTTAGCATGAGAACATATAAAATAATGCAATTTCACATTTATTTTATCATCTTGATAATTTTCTTCACCTAATTTATTTTTAACATTTATTTCTATATTAAGTTCTTCTTTTATTTCTCTTTTAAGTGCGATTTCAAAAGTTTCACCTTTTTCCACTTTTCCACCTGGAAATTCCCAACTTAATCCCATATGTTTATTTCTATTTCTTTGTGCAATAAAAAATTTATCATCTTTTATTATTATTGCTGCAACAACATCGAATTTATCCATTAATTAGTATTATCACGAATAAACTGATTTGCTTTTTTTATAATATGATTTTTTCTCTCTGTATTCATTTTATCATAGATATTAACCATCATATTTAAACGTGGATTAGATTGAAAAAATTTTCTATTTTTATTAATAAAACGCCAATACAATCCATCCATTATATCATTCCAATTACCTCTTTTAAAATTCATCATTTTCATAAAATAACTTGAACCACAAATATATGGTTTGGTACTAAATATACCTCCATCACTAAATAATCCCATACCATAAACATTAGGTGACATTACCCAATCAGAACTATCTACAAACATTTCCATGAACCAATTATAAACTTCATTTGGTCTAATTTCACATAAGTTCATAATGTTACATAAAACCATTAATCTCTCAATATGATGTGTATAACCATATTTTTGTGCATTTTTTATTGAGTAATCTAAAGGATCTAATCCAGTTGTACCATCATACCATTTTTTAGTAAGGGAATTTTTATGTTGAAAGAAATTATTTTCTTCTAATTGTTGATCATAATTTTGGTAAATTCCCCTAATGAATTCTCTCCATCCAATAATTTGCCTGATATAACCTTCATAAGAATTAATTTTAATTTTATTTTCAACTTTTCTAACTCTCTCAATTATTAGTTCTGGTGTCAATAAACCTAAATTAATCATGGGACTTAGGACACTATGAAATAAAAAATTATTATTAGTATCAACTGCATCTTCATAATCACCAAATAAATTAAATTTTTTAATAATAAAATAATCTAACCACTTAACAGCATCAACATGAGTTGTAGGTAGCCAAAAATTGTCAACTTCGCCTGGGTGATTTTTAAAAATATTATTTATTTCTTGTTTTAAAACTTTTGTATGCTTTGTTTCTTTTGCTTTAATCATTTCTGGTATTTTAATATCTTTTGGAAGTTTTTTTCTATTGTCTTCATCAAAACTCCATTTTCCACCTTTGGGTTTATTATTTTCCATCAAAATATCTGTTTTTGCACGAGCAATTTTATAAAAATTTGCCATAAAAGGTTTTTTTGTTTTAGTTAAATAATCTTTAAATTCATCTCTTGAATTTAAAAACATGGGTGATTGTATAAAAGTTAATTTAATCTTATTTTTTTTACATAAGGTGATTATTTTTTTTTCAAAAAATTTATCTTCAATTTCAAAAGAAATTAACTCTTCGAATTTATTTTTTTTTATATAATTTTCTATTTTTTTTTCGTAGGATATTTTAAAATCTTTTTTTAAATCAATATAGTTTACTTTAAATTTATTTTTTTTTAATTCATCAGCATAAGATCTCATTGAGGATAGAAAAAGAATGAGTTTTAATTTATGATGTTTTTGAAAAGTACAAAGATCAAAACTTTCACACATAAAAATAGTTGAGTCTTTATATTTTCTGAGGTGTTTATGAGGGAATAATTGATTTCCAAGAATTAAAAATAAACTTTTCATCAAATATTAAATAGTAAGTTATTAGAAAAATTATATGATTTATTAAAATTAATTGCTTATTTTAGACAATTTTTATCTATAATAAGTTATAAATTAATGACCAAATTAGTAAAATTATTGGTAATTCCCCTTATAATTAGTTTTGCACTAATCTCTTGTAATACGACATCTCCAAACAAGGTAAAAAAATCTGATGCACAAAAAGTAACTAATATTGAATATGGAACAATCAAAACCTCTCTTCCAGTAAAAATTGAGGGTGAAAGTGATTGGATTGGAGCAACTGCTGGAGCAATGATAGGAGGTCTTTTAGCATCTCAAATATGTGGGGAAGAAGAAATATTAGGAACAAAATGTCAAGATATTGCGATAGTATATGGAACTATTGGAGGAGCTGCTATGGGCTCAGTAATACAAGCGAAAATCGGTAATCATGACGGTTTCCAATATATAGTGAATATTGATGAATGTGGTAATAACACTTCTAATTGTAAAAATGATCAAGAAAAGGCATTTGTACAAGGAGATAATAATGCCCTTCCAAATGGGCAAAGAGTTGTAATTATTTACGGTGATGTAATAAGAGTTATGCCTTATGAAGAATAATTTAGTAAAATTAATTTTTAGTATTTTTTTATTATTACCATTTCACCTAAATGCAGAATTAATATTTGAAGATAATTTTCCAAAAGATATGCAAGGTATTTGGAGTGATGATTGTGACGCAGAATATCAAGTATTTATAATATCAAATAATACAAGTATGTGGATTGACGAGACATATGTTGGCTTTAATGTGTCAAAAACATCAAAGGTGCAAGATTGGTCAGCTTATAAATGGGGAGAATTAGATGGAAGTTATTATTATTTTTTAAAAAAAGATGGTGATAATTTACTTGAAGTTACTGCTCCTGATGGTTGGGATGGTATAGATTATTCTTTTTTAAATTCATCAGAGTATTCTGTTTATGAAAAATGTGAATCAATCCCTAGTGTCTTTCAAATTATTTATGGAGAAATTATTAACTTAATGAATTCACAATTAATTGAAACATGTAATAATGATAGCAATCCCGCAAATTGTATTAATGAAACTTTTTCATTTTTAGATGTATCACAAGATGATGAATTATCTGTAGCAGAATTAACACGTGCAGCAAGAATTGCTATTTATTTTACATTTATTGACAAAAGACAAGACGAAGACAGAGAAATAGGATTTGCAACTTATACAACTACATCACTAATATTTCCTGCATTATCAAAAATATTAATTGGAAATTATGATTATGATAATTCAAATACAATTTCTTTAAAAGAAATATATACGGATCGTATTGATACGTTAGACTATCAAAATTTATTTAAAGAAAATTTAAAAGGACTAGATCCGGAAGAATTAAGACGATTAATTGAAAACTTAGATTTCCTAAAATCATTAATGTTAAATTGATTTAGTATCTTGACTTTTGAGTATAATTTTAATTATAAATAGATATGAACAAAAGAAATTTATACGCAGCTATTGCGATAGTATTTATCTTTGCTGCTTTAAATTTAACTATATATTTTTTCTATTAAATTATGTTTATCAGAAGAAAATCTAGTATTTATAAAAAATTATATGAAATTAATGGTCAGAAAATGATGTTCGGTCACGACAATATACATTTTAAAACAATTAACTTACCAGCAAAACAGAGATACAAAAATCTATGCAGTAAATTTGGTTTAAAAAAAATTAAATCTTCAGGCAAAAAAAATTTTCAAATAATTAATATTAATTAATGTGAAAAATATTGCAATAATTGGAGCTGGGATGACTGGCTTGTCTCTTGCTTATAATCTTCAAGAACATAATATTACAATTTTTGATAAATCATGGAGACCAGGAGGAAGAGTATCTACTAGAAAGCATGATAATTACTTTTTTGATCATGGTGCACATTATCTATCAACAAATCATTCTGTAAATCAATTAAATGAAGTAATAAGTAGATATAATTTGGGAAAAGTAATAGAAATAGATTTTGCAACAGATTATTTAAAAAATAAAAAAACTAGAAAAAAAATTATTATTGGTCAAAATGGAATGAATTCTATTCCTAAATCTATTTTTGATAATATAAAATTAAAAAGTTATTTTAACTCAAAAATAATTAAAATTTCAAAAAATAGTAATGATCTCTTCACACTATTTTCTGAAAAGGAAGAATTTAAAGATTTTGATTATGTTTTAATTTGTATACCGTATTTACAATCAAAAGAACTTTCAAAAGATTTGATTGATTTTACTCGGATGGTTAGCGAACCATCTTATGATCCAATACATACTGTAATGTTAAGTTATAAAAATATTAACAACATAAATATTAAAGCAGGATTAAACCTTCATAAAGATATTAGTTTCTTTATGAATCAAAATATCAAATTTCATGAATTATCTGATGATTGCTGGGTATTAAATATGAGTTCTGAATATACGAATAACAATATTAACATTGATAAATCTGATCTAGAAAAATACGCTCAATCAATATTTGAAAAAATATTTGATATAAAAAATGAGATAAGTTTTATTAAATCACACAGGTGGTTATATGCGCAAACCAAAATTAGTTATAATTGTATAACAAAAAAAAATTGGATTAGTTCTAAGGATAATAAAATATTTTTAAGTGGAGATTGGGTTCTAGGAAAAAGTCTAAGCGATGCCTGGTATGCAGGTGAAAAATTATCACATTATATTAAGATTTTATCAGTTTGATATTAAGTATTAAAATATTTTTTTATATTTTTAGCTGCCTGTCTTATTCTTTGAATGTTTTCCACTAAACCAATACGAACAAATCCCTCCCCTCCTTTTCCAAAAGCTAATCCAGGTGCTACTGCAACATCGGCATTTATCATTAAATTTTTGGCAAACTTCATAGAGCCCATTTTTTTATATTTTTTTGGTAAAGGAGCCCATACAAACATTGAAGCCTCAGGTGCTGGAATTTTATCCCAACCAGCTCTTTCAAAAGACTCTATTAAAACATCTCTTCTTTTTTTATAAGTTTCCCTTATTTCTTCCACACACTTTTGAGATCCATTTAAAGCAGCAGTGGCAGCTACTTGAACAGGGGTAAAGGCACCATAGTCTACATATGATTTAATTTTTGTTAATGCTTCAATTAAAGTTTTGTTTCCAACAGCAAAACCTATTCTCCAACCAGCCATTGCATAAGTTTTGGATAAGGTCGTAAATTCAACTACTAAGTTTTTTGCTCCATTAACTTCTAATATTGATGGAGGCGGATTATTACCAAAGTAAATTTCAGAATAAGCTAAATCCGATAGAATATAAACTTGATATTTTTTTGCAATTTTTACTAATTCTTTATAAAAATCTAAGTCAACTATCTGCGCTGTTGGATTTGATGGAAAAGAAACAATAATAACTTTTATTGAAGAATATTTTTTTAAATTATTAATTATATTTGATAAAAATTTGTTTCTATCGAACTGTCCATTAAAAAATGTCCTTAAAGGTGTTAACTTAGCTCCTGCAATCATAAAACCATATGGATGAACAGGATATGATGGATCAGGACATAATATTCTGTCTCCTCTTGAAGTTATAGCTTGTGCTAAATTTGCTAACCCTTCTTTTGAACCAATTGTTACTATAATTTCACTTGATGGATTTAAATCAACATCAAATCGTTTTTTATAATATTTAGCTTGAGCTTTTCTTAATCCATTAATGCCTTTTGAAACTGAATAACGTCCAACACCCGGCTTATCTATAACTTCTTTCAATTTTTGTCTTATGTGAAGAGGTGTTGGCATATCAGGGTTGCCCATGCCAAAATCAATAATATCCCTCCCCTCTGACCTCAGCTTCATTTTTAATGAATTTATCTCACCAAATATATATGGGGGTAGTCTATTAATTCTTTCAAATTTAGATTTCACTTTTTAAGCAATAATTAATTATTGATAATAATACTAGTTTAAATAAAATTGATTTTTAATAATATTATTCCTATGTTTATATTGTGATCAAATTATTTTACTATTTTTTACCATTTATTGCTCTTTTTCTACCAAGTTTATGGGTAAATTATATTTTAAAAAAATATAATAAAATTTTACCTGATATGCCCTTCACTGGAAGAGAACTTGGAAAAAAAATACTTGAAGAAAAAAAAATCACTAATGTATCAATTAATCCTATTCATCAATTAGATCATTACAACCCTAAAGAAAAAAAAATACATATCGCTACAGATAAACTTGATAAAAAAAGTATAACAAGCATTGCGGTTGTTGCTCACGAAATTGGCCATGCAATTCAAGACAAAGAAAAATATAAACCACTCATACTCAGACAATCATTAATTGAAAAAACAATGATCTTTCAGAGAATTGGATCATTTTTATTAATTATTGGACTACCATCAATATTTGCCTTTACTAAAAGTCCATTTATCACTCTTATTGCTGCAATAATAATAATGGGATGCCTATCTACAAATGTGTTAATCCATTTGATTACTCTTCCTGTAGAATTTGATGCAAGTTTTAAGAGGGCTTTACCTATACTTAAACGATATGTTCCTAAAGAGAATATGTACCAGTGTAAATCTGTTTTAAGAGCTGCGGCACTGACATATTTAGCTCAATCCATTGTGAGTATATTTAGATTAAAAATAATACTTTTATCTTTTATTAATATTTTTAAGTCAATTATAAGAAGGTAATATTTTTCTCTTTAAATAAAAAAGGAAATTTATTAAGTTAGATAATTAATGAATATAAGTGAAAAAATATCTTTAATACTAGTAGATAAAGGTTTTTCTTTATCTCCAAAAAAAAATACTGAAGATTTAATCAATTCTGGTGCAGAATTACATAAAAATAATGAAGATATAAAAATTGCTGAACAGCATGGTATTGCGGATCAAATTTTTATTCTTTTGAAGGGTGAGGCAGAATTTGTAAAATATCATAATAATGTTTTTTATAATCTAGCAACACTAAAAAATTCTGGATCACCTCTTGGCATTTCAGGCTTAAATGCGCCAGGTAGATATATGTCAGATATATTTATTAAAGGTAATTCAGAGTATATCTCATTTAAAATAGAAAAATTAAAAGAATTAGAAGAGCTAGATCCCGATTATGCAAGTTTTTTTTATTCTTATTTATTATTTGAATCTATTAATTTAATTTGGTCATCACGCAATTTGGAAAAACCCATTGAACAAAAAAATATTAATTTAGCAGATGGTGTTAAAACTGGTGGAGATATTGTAAATACAAAAAGAATTAAAAATTCTGCATTTTTAGCATTTCTTGATGATAACGATTTAGATGAATTAATAAAGTATGCAAACGTTAGACTATTTTCTGCGGGTGAATATATAATGCTAGAAGGCACTAAATCAGATGGAATAAATATTTTGTTAAAAGGTAAAGTTGAAGCTTCTTTTACAAATTTAAAAGATGATCAGATAGAAAATAACTCAAGATCAATAGCTAGACCGGGAGTAGCATTATCATTATCTGCAGGTTTGCATGATATTGAGTCACCTTATTCATTGAGATCAACGAGAGATACAACAATTTTAAAATTTTCAAATGAGTTTATTGATAATTTAATTAAAACAAATTCAGAATTGGCAATCAAATTTTTTAAAAGACAATTATGGCAATTAGGTCGTTATATTCAAAGCTCAACAGGCTTAACAACTTATCCAGCTAAAAATGAAAAAGAGTTTTTTCAATATTTATTAGATGATAATTCTGCAACAATACCTAGTAATTCAAAGCTTTATACAATACCTCATTTATTAGAAAGTCATTTAACTCATTCTTTAGCATTTGATACAATTTATGATTTAATAATTACAGGTAACGATGATGAAAAATCTATAGCTAGTTTGATGATTGATACATTGAGTGGTATAGAAAGAAAAAATAGATTTTTTAAACAACTAAATAAAATTTACAACAGAGTAGCAACTTCATATGATTCAATAAATAAACAAGCTTTACAAAAATTAACAAATTCAGATTTTATAAAAGCGTTTGATCAAGTACCTTATGTTATTAAAGGTATGGAAAATTTACCTGATGAGCCTACAAATATATTTTTTTATAATCATCTGGCAAGTATTGAAGAAAATGGTTTAGCTAATGGACATCAATTTAGTATAGATAGTCATTTTATTAGTGCAAAAATTTTGTTTCCAAAATATGGTGATGGCGGTCAAAGAATAGCTAGATATTCTAGAAATACAGAATTTTGGAGATATAATTATTATGAGAATTTAGATTATATTTTCGTTCATACACCAGAGTCAGACTATTTAAATGAAACTCAAGAACAAAAAAAGAAAAGAAAAAGTAAATTATTTATCGAAACTCAAAATATTTTTGATCAAAATAGACCTTTAGTTATTGCACCAGAAGGCACATCTGAAACTGAAGATAATTTAACTCCAAACTCTCCAGGTCCATTAAAACCAGGTGCATTTTTATTAGCAGATCAATTAAAACCAGAGCCTCTTCTTGTTCCAATTGCATTAGCTAATTTTGATTATTCAATTTCTGATACGATTTATTCTGCAGTTATTAAAGAACCAATCAAAATAAAAGATTTTGTAAATGATATGAAAAATAAAAAAGAATTAGAGAATTTTCTATCTAAATATAGAAAAACATTTAGATCCTATGTTGAAGAAGCAGTTGAATTAGCAAAATCTGCATCAAAAAATAAAATTAATAATGAAGATGTAATAAGTAATTTAAATTTAGTCAGCCCTATTGAAGAAGAATTTGAAGCAGATGTAAGAGAATTAGAAATTAAATTATATTCAGATCAATATAAAAATAATAAAATAGTCTTATTTGGAAGTTCGACTTTTAAAGATTGGGAAAATGCAAAAACTGATTTGTCATTTGATAGTTTATTAAATTTAGGATTTGGAGGTTCCACATTAGTATCATGCCGTACATATTTTAACAGAATAGTAGTACCAAATAACCCTGATAAGATGATTTTTTATGCTGGGGATAATGATATAGGAAGTGGAATGAGTGCTGAAGATTTAGAAAACGAATTTTTATTATTTGCTTCTGAGGTTAATGAAAAATTACCTCATACATTATGTTTTTTTGTATCGATTAAACCAAGTGTATTCAGAAATAATTATTTAAATACAATTTTAGATGCAAATGAACGGATTAAAAACAAAATTGAAAATTTTAGTCAATGGCGCTATATTGACCTTTGCTCTCCTATGCTGGATGCTGGATTTGAAAAATTTTATTCAGAAGATCCATTACACATGAATGTACTTGGTTACAGTCTGTTAAGTAAATTAATAAGAGATGAAGTATCAAAATTTATAATTTAAACTTTTAATAAAAATTAAATTTTAATTTCTTTTCTTAATTTATCAGATTTGTATGAATTGAAGACTAATGATAAACTCTTTATGTTATCTTCACCGCTAGTGTCATGTTTAACTCTATTAATTAATGAATCAATGAAATGCTTGTGTGTATTAATTACACTTTCTTGAATTTGATCCCAAGGCTTTGAAATCCAGTTATATTTCTTGGGTTTTCCATCATAAATCTTCTTCTTATTATTTTTGTGTAAAGTAATTTTATAATTATAGTCCAAATCTATGGAGCCATTAGAGAATTCTAAATTAACTAGAGTTTGAGCAAATCTATCTGGTTTTTTTATTGAAGAAATAGATGCATCTACAATAGTAATACTTTTATTTTTATTTCTTATAAGTGATATAAAATCGGTTTCACCTTTAAATTTATTATTTGTATTTTGATTTACTGTATAAATACTTTTTGCTTCTCCCATCAAAAATCTGCTTAAATCAAATAAATGGATCCCTACATCTAAAGTTAAATACTCTTTTAAATCATATAAATATGTTTGATTGGTATATCCAACAGGGTTTGCATGTCTAAAAGATATCTTTGCATAATGTGGTTTAATTAACTTCTCTTTATTTATAATTTCTTTTAATTTTAATAGAGGGCTTTGCCATCTAAAATTCTCATGAACCATAAGTGGAGTCTTATTTTTTTTATATAAAGAAACAATTTTTTTTGCATTCGATAAATTTTCAGCAAATGGTTTTTGTATAGAAGTTGGAATTTTATACTTTGATAAAATTTTACCAATATTCAAGTGTGTCTCCATAGTTGTTACAACATCAACAAAATCAATTTTATGTTTTTTTAACATTAATTCTATGGATGAATAAGAATGCAAAATATTAAATTTAGATTTAAATTTATTAGCTTTTTTTATATCTAAATCGCAAACACATATTATTTCGATATTTTTTAATTCTTTCCAAGCTAAAATATGATTTTCAGCAAAAAAACCACAACCGATTAATGCACCTTTTAATTTTTTCATTTATCTTCTATAAATTTTATTTCTAATGGCTCAAACATATATGGATTTGTATCTTTTTTGAAATTAAAAAAAGAAAAATTATTCTTAAAAATATCAGTAAAATTTTTTGAATTAAGTTTATATTGATAACTAAAATTTAATTCAGAAATATTAATTTCCTTTTTTTGATTTGAAGAATTTACAAATAAATAATACTCTTTATGATTTAATACAATTTTTAATCCATAAACTTCATTAATTGGATTAAATTTATAAATTTCTGAATTTGATAATGAAATAAGAAAATCATTTAAATAATATAATGGTCTTTTGGTGTTATCTTTATTTAATATTCCGTGATGCCCATAAATGGAATTAAAAGTAAAAAATTTTGACTCTTTATTTATTGATTGAATAAAAATTGCCAGTGTCCAAGTTAATGAAAATAATTGATCATGTCTTGGATCGCTATCAGCCATTTCTAATCTTATCTTCTTTTTATTCTCTACAAGACTTTCACCATAAGGATTAAAATACATTCCAATAGAAATTGGGCCAATATGGACATCAGAACTATTAGAAAAATTTTTTAGAGTTTTTAGGATATAAGGTATAGTTTCAGGTGTATTTAACACACCATAATCACTAGAATCATGAACAATTGGAGTGAAAGAGAAACTAACCAAATCATAAAACATTTTTGGCCTCTTTCTATTTAATTCTGTAAAATTAGTGACCATTCCTGAAACAATTTGACTATGAGAAAACATCTTTTTAGCAATTTTATAGTATTCATTTAATTCTGGAACTTCCGGCCATTCACCAGCAGGTTGAAAACTATTTAAATATATTTTTGGACAAATTAAAATTTTATCTAAATTAACAGTATTCTCAGTTATAAATTTATTAATTTTTGTTAACTCTTTTTCAGGATCATTAGTGTGATCAACTAAAGCTACTAGAAACACTTTGTTGTTAGAACTAGACTTTAAACTTGTAAAATATTCAGTAAAATCAATAAGATAATAGTAATAATCAAAGCTGTTTATTAAATTATCTTCAGGAAGGGTTAGTGAATCAACTCTTATACCAATTTTAGGAAATTTATAAGAAGTAGTGTGATCAACTTTAACAATTTTTTTAGATGGAAATGATCTTTGTTTTTTATTTTGTACATCAATTTTAACAGTTTGAGAGAAATTAGCCCCCTCTTTTTCCAAGTATGGAAAAGGATCTAATAAAGAGCCGCTATATATTTTGTAAGAAGCGTCACCCCAGTTTCTTTGATCTTCCATTTCAAACAAAATACCTTCAAAATTTATATTTACTAGCAAGCTATCATCTAAAGTGTAAGCTAGGTTTTTAAATTTAAAAAATGGCTGATCAGGATTAATAAATACTGGAAATTTTTTTTCCTCTTTTACCCCGGATTCTTTTGTTACAATGATATTTGAACCAACATGATTTTGTAATGGAATTAATAAATTAAAACCTATTCTATTAGTCCAAAAATCAGTTAAGAATTCTCCTTTAGAAGATAAGGTTATAGAATTTTCAGAGAATAATATGGTATTTCTTGTTTTAAGAATTTCAGTAATTCCATATTCTAAATCAAATATATATTCTAGAGATGAATCAAAGTTTTCTTCATAATTTAGAATTTTAGGTTCATAATTTTTCCAATTTTTGTCTCTTACCAAGAATGATATCATTTTTAAAATTTGAAAATTCTGAAAAGTTATGTTTCGAAAAAAAAGATTATCTTTTAATATGGTAAAATTATTATTTGAGTTTTTATTAAAATTTTCTTCCAATAATTTAGAGTTATACATATAATTTTGATATTGATTTATAATTATTATATTCTGATATTAAATTTGATTTATTTTTTTCATACTTTGTATTTTGAATTAAACTTAAAAAAATAAGTTCTCGTTGTGCAAAACTACCCCCAAGGTATTTAAATTGCGATTTAATTATATTTTCATTTAATAATTCATGAGTTTTCATATTATTAATAATTGGCTTTAAGAAATTAATATAATTTTCTTTAAAAGAGCTTTCTAAATAATTTTCTTCCATTCTGTTTTCAAGTTGATCAAAATAACTTTGATCATCATAGTATGAGTAATAAAAAATAAGATGATAATCGATGAAAGGAAGTATGTGTTGATTTTTAAAATATTCAGCATAATCTTTTAATTTATTCATTTTATCCTTAACATCTACTCCTTTGTAATGAAGTCTTAATAAGAAAGAACAAGCGTTACAAAAATCTAAATAAAAAATTTGTGAAGAAGAGAAATATTTATCAAATAGTTTTAAGCTTTTTTTATATTCTTGATTATAGAATAATATTAATGATTGGTGCCACCATATATGTCTTTTTATTGGTCCATAAATAGACCAATTAATTTTATTGAAATTATCAATTTTGTTAATTGAGTCGTTATTTTCATTATCGTGTACATGCAAAAGAGCATGCCAACTCCATAAATCATTAGATGATTGTGTTAATGAATTTACGGCTAGAAACTTAGCTTTATCAATTAAATTATTTTCTTCATAAGCATAGCTAGTCATGCCTAATAGTAAATTGTAATGTTGATCATTTTCTGACCACTTACTCAGTATTTCGTCATGTTTATCTAAAAAATTAGCATCAATGCCTACGAAAATATTATTAAAATGAAATAATCTGATAGCAAAAATATCTTTAGGATTTTCTTTTATAATTAATTCTAATTTTTTTAATAAATTTTTTAAATCATTATTAATCCAAAGTTTTGCAACTTCTAAATATTTATGAAAGTGATTATTGATATTATCAACTGAAATAGATTTTATGGTGTCTTTAGCTAGTGTTAATTTATTTATATCTCTTGAAAAAAGTAATAAAAAAGTTTTCAATAATTTTGGAGCCTGAAAATTTCTATTTTCTCGTATTAATTTATTAGTTATGACCATTGAATCTTTTTTAAAATAAATATATGAATCAATACATTCTTGAAATTTCTTAATTTCTTCATCCTTCTTACTGTCAACCCAATAATGAAAATAATTGTTGTTCATAAACATCCTAAATACTTATTATAAATAATGTATCATAGTTTTTCCTTATTTGTATCTCTATTAAAACATATTTTAATAGTATTTAAAAAGGCGTGGCACTTATCTATAGAATAGTTCTTTTTTTCATAACATTAATTTTCATTATAATTCTCCTTGTAGGTGCCACAACTTCATTTTAATATTATAAAATGTTAAACTTACAAGATGAATTGATAATTTCTAATAATGGGCAAGGAATGTATGAAATTACAAATAATGTTCATGATTGGATTGTAAAAAATAATATTATTAAAGGTCAGCTAAATTTATTTATACAACACACCTCTGCTTCATTAACAATTATGGAAAATGCTAGCTCCGATGTTTTGGAAGATATTAATTCTTTTTTTCAAAAAATTGTTCCTGAAGATTCTTCATTATATAAACACGGTTATGAAGGAGATGATGATATGCCTGCTCATATAAAATCTATGCTTACACAAACTTCATTAACAATCCCGATATACAATAAAGAATTACAATTAGGTATGTGGCAAGGGATATATCTAATTGAACACAGGTATAGTAAATACAAAAGAAAAATAATTCTAAGTTATGTAGGTGAGTGAATTATAACCTTTTCAAATTCTAGTAAATAAATATTAATTTTTTATTATTATTTCATTATAATGGTTATTAAGTGCTAATAGATTTTGATAAGCATCATGATCAAAGTCATCTTTTGCTACTTTATCAGTTTTAAAATTTTTATATGTATCCTCCCCTCTTACACAAATAGCACTATCATTTTTACTTTTTAATTGTTTCATATCAGGAGAAATAAATTGAAAATTTAAACCTATTCTTCTGTCATTACTAAAATTAGGTTGAGATGCGTGTAATGTTAGACCATGATGAAAAGAAACTTCACCGGGTTCTAACGGACATGATACTGCTTTATTTATATCAATATCTTTTACAGTTTGACCTCTAGATAAAACATTATTTTTATCTTCAGTTGAATGATGTTCAAAAAATCCATTTTTATGGGAACCTGGAATCATTTGCATACAACCACTTTGATCATTAGCTTTGGATAAAGCTAACCATGCACTTACTTGTTTTTCATTGTTATCAAATCCCCAATAGGTAAGATCTTGATGCCAACTTACGTGTGTTTTAGTGTTTGGTTCTTTTATTATAAAAGTTGCATTATATAACAATATATTTTTACCAATTATTTCTTCAACAAAATCAAGCAATATTTTATTAGTTGCTATTTCATACACCCATTTCATTATTGTATAAGTTTTCACAATATAATGGAGTTTACCTAATTTTTTTTCTGAGTCTTCTAATTTATTTCTAAAAAAATTTGCTTCTTTTGTATTATAAATTTTTAATGGTGAAAAATAGCCATTTAGATCATAAAAATCTTTCATTCTTAAAATATTATTTAAATTGATTATTAATTCAATAAAAATTGACAATAAAAAAACCAATTAAACAAATAATTAATAAATCAAATATTAAAACAAATTCCATATTGGTTGTGACACTAATTCTTTATGGATAGAATACATTTACTCACTAAATATATATTGGTAGATTAGTGCCACATAATCTATGTACAAATTAATTTTGGCATAAATTGAGTTAAAAAGAGGCAAATTTATGAAAAAAATCAGTTGGGTAACACACGAAGATTATGACATTCCTCTGCCTGAAAATCATAAATTTACTGCCAGTAAGTTTTCAGATTTATATAATGAATTAAAAACTTCAGATTTTTATCATCGTGCAAAAATTCTAAGCCCTCAAAAATCAAGTGTTGATGAGGTTTCTATATGTCATGATTTAGATTACGTATTAAAAATTAAAAATGGTACATTATCCGATAAAGAAATAAGAAGATTGGGTTTTAAATGGTCAGAAACACTTTCTAATCGTTCTTTTTTAGCAGTTAATGGAACTCTATTAACATGCAAAGAAGCAATTAAGAATGGTATAGCAAATCATTTAGCAGGTGGCACACATCATAGTCATAGAGATTTTGGTTCAGGATATTGCGTTTTTAATGATATGGCTTATGCTTCATTACACTTGATAAGAGAACAACTAGTTAAAAAAATATTAATTTTTGATACCGATGTACATCAAGGAGATGGTACAGCTTCAATCCTTAAAAATAATAATGAAATTTTTACATGTTCTATTCATTGTAAAAATAATTTTCCGTTTAGAAAATCAATAAGTAACATGGATGTTGAATTAGATGATAATTTAGAAGATGATGAGTATTTGAAAATATTAAATCAAACTCTTAATTGTTGTATAAAAAATTTTAATCCTGATTTGGTTATTTTTGATACTGGAGTTGATATTCATGAGAATGATAAATTAGGAAATTTAAAAATAACAACTGAAGGATTATTAAAAAGAGATATTATGGTACTTGAATTTTTTAAGAATAAATCAATTCCCATTGCAACAGTAATAGGTGGTGGATATTCAAATGATAAATTAGAGTTAGCTAAAAGACACAGTTTAATTTTTAAAGCTACATCAATGGTTTTTAACTAATTACATTTAGAAATAACTGCTTGTATAGACTTATCATTATAAAAATATTCAAAACAATAATTTTTAAACGAATTAAAATGATCCTTAATAATTTTTAAGTTTTCTTTTTTATTATCAAAATCAATATATTCAAATTTAATTTTTTTAACAATACTATTAGAAAATTTTGGCATTGTAATTATTTCACCATCTTTAAATATTGATTTTAAATAAAATGTATCTGAGTCATTATCCACTTTAGCAAATGAATTTTTTTTAATTAAAAAAAGAACATTTTCATTCCAATCATTTTTTTGAAATTCAAAAAGGATATTTAAATCATTAAGATTTATTAATTTATTAGAATCTATGGCTTTAGTATTTAATGATACAAAAATTAAACATAAAAAGAGTAGTTTTTTCATAAAAACAAGTGTGATTTAAAGTATGATACTGATAGATATATTATTTATCTATTTATTTTCAAATATTTATGAAAACTAGAAATAAAGGTATTATACTATCATTTATTGGAGTTTTAATACTTAGCCCTGACAGTTTATTAATTAGATTAGTAGATTTAGATGATTTTAGTTTAATATTTTATAGAAGCGCTTTACCGATTGTAACAATATTAATTTTTCTTATTTATACATACCAAGAATCATTTCTTAAATCATTTTATCTGATTGGTGTACCAGGAATAATATACGCTATTCTTTATGCTATAACTCATATTTGTTTTGTATATTCAATTCAGAACACTGCTGTAGCAAATACACTAGTATTAATTGCTTCCGCACCAATTTTTGCAGCTTTATTTTCAGTTTTCATACTTAAAGAAATACCTAGTCTTTTTACGTGGATAGTAATCTTAATAGCAATGTTAGCGATGATAATAATTGGTGTAGGAAGCTTTACAACTACTGGGTTATACGGAGATTTAATGGCTCTTGTTGTAGCCATAGGTATGGGTTTTAGTATGGTTCTTGTAAGGTTATTTAAAAATAAAGATTTAGTACCAGCTTGTTTATTGGGATGCTTAATTTCAGCAATTTATGCTCTTCCATTTGGTATCAATTTTAATTTAAATAATGATCAATTTATTTTGATTATAATTATGTGCTTAATAATTTTGCCAATACCATTTATGATTATGACGATTTCTCCTAAATTTGCTCCTGCACATGAAGTAGCTTTAATTTTTTTACTTGAAAGTGTTTTAGGAACAACATGGGTTTGGTTTGTTATTAAAGAAGTTCCTCCATTGAATACAATAATTGGTGGTATTTTGTTACTAGGATCAGTTGCTATATTTATTTATCAAACAACAAGAAAATCAAATTAATTTAAGTTTTTTTATTCTCTCTAATGAAAATATAAATACCGCTAAATACTATTAAGGATAAGCCTAAATAAATCCAAATATCTGGTAGATCACCAAAAAAAATATAACCAACTAATATATTTGTAGATATTTCAAAATAACCCAAAGGTGCTAATTTAGAAGCCTCACCAAGCCTTAAAGATAAAATAATTAAAAAATGTGCCAGAGCTCCAATAGAAGCTAACAAAATTAATAATAGTAATTGTCTCAAATCTATATTTGTCCAATAATAAGGTAAAATTAATGAAATTAATATACAGCCTACAAGACCGGTAAAAAGCAATGTAACTACAGGACTATCAATAAATGATAACTTACGTGTGTATATTATATAAAATGCATAAGCTGTTCCTGCACCAATAGCTGAAATTGAAGCAAAATTGATTTCTAAAAATCCTGGTCTTATGATTATTAAAACACCAATAAAACCAATGATAACTGCAGACCAACGATGAATACCTACTTTTTCTTTTAAATAAAATATTGATAAAATTGTTACTATTATTGGAGAAACAAAAGCAAGAGTTAAAGCTTGAGCCAAAGATATAATTGAAATTGCATAAAAGAAAAACACCGTTGAGAGGAATAAAAAAAATCCCCTAAATAGCTGTACTGAAATATTTTTAGGAAACTTAATTTCTTTTCTAAAAAAAATTAAAGCTAAAGGAAAACTTACTAAAATCATAAAAAAATATCTACCCCAAATAATTTGAATGAAATGCATTTCAGAAGATAGGTATTTAGCTATACCATCCATAAAAGGTAATAAAAGCCAACCGGATATATTAAGGATATAAGCTAGCATTAATTTAATTAAAAGGCATCAGGATCACAAATTTTGCAAACTAAGTTACCTACTCCTTTTTGAGGATTATATGTTTGATAAAAAATATCTTTTGATTGAATATTTTTTTCATACAAATATTTTTCAATTTCCCAATAAAAACGATAACATCTTGAGCATTTTGGAGCATCTAACTTATGAGCTGGTTTATAAATATTAATCCATAATTTGTGAAATTTATCTAAATTTTTTATATTAATATTTTCAGATATATTTGTTGGAATATCCATAAAGCATGTAGAACATTGTATTTCTGCAACAACATCTTTATATGGTCCTTCATTATATTTTTTCCCCATTGTTGTTTTAGATTTATATTTATTGGATTTACAGTTTGGGCAATGAAAATTTATATCTTTTTGCATAAAAAACTATAGAGAAATTTTCTTATCACTTATAGAGGTTTAATAATATACTTTTGTTATGAATTTATATTTTCCTTATCTTTTTGTTTTTTTCTGGAGTTCAGCATTTATCAGTGGTCAATTTATAGTTCAGTCAGCAAGTCCATTTGCTGCATTATCATTTAGATTTTTAATCGTTTCTATTTTTTTCTTATTATTTTCATTTTTCTTCAGAGAAAAAATTTTAGTTAATTATAAATTAATTTTACAGGCATCAATAACAGGGGTTCTTTTTCATGGTTTTTATCTCGGTGGTGTGTTTTTTTCATATTCAATTGGTTTATCAGCTACATTATCTGCTTTAATAGTTGGTTTACAACCTATTCTAACAAATATTTTTAGCGGACCAATACTAAAAGAGAGAGTAACACTAGTTCAATGGATAGGAATAACACTTGGGTTTATTGGAACTGTATTAGTCATTGGTTACGATATTGGTAAAACCATTCCATTTTTAGGAGTAATCGCTTCAATAGTAGCTCTACTTGGCGCAACTACTGCAACAATATGGCAAAAGAAATTTACAAGTGAAATTACATTATCAGTAAATAATTTTTATCAAGCAATTGCTGCAACATTTTTTTTAATCATTGCATCCTTTCTATTTGAAATTTCATTTATAAATTTTGATAAAAGATTTATTTTATCAATGGGGTGGCAAATAATTATGGTATCTTTTGGTGCATATGCAATTCTAATGTATTTAATTAAGACTGGGACAGCAAGTAAAACATCAAATCTATTTTTTTTAATACCCCCTACAACAGCTGTAATGGCTTATTTAGTGCTAGGAGAAAATCTATATTTGATTGATATAATAGGATTATTAATTTGCACTTTCGGAGTATATATAGCTACAAGAAAGTAAGTTAATTTTTAAAAAAACGACTAATCACTTCTTTTGGTGCATCATTTTCTGTCATTTTATCAAAAATTAAGTTGTTCATTTTTTTTATAATATCTCTATCTTCTATTTTATTTATTTGGCCTGGATCATTTTTAATATCATATAAAGCTGAATCTGTATCAACGAAACCTTTTTCAAAACTATCATCATTTCCAATTGATGGACCTCTGTCATCATTTTGTATTTTCATAACAGGAACTCCTTTTGTAAAACTAAAAGGTTTTTCCATTTTAGCTGTTTTTAATTCATTAAGAGTAAAAAATTGTCTTAAATGTGTAGGCATTAACGTATACTGATAAGGATCAGCTCTATTCATATATTTAGGATAATTGAAATAAGTATGACTTCCATCTGTTATATTTACTCCACCACCCCAATATCCAAATAGAGCTGAATAATTAGTTTTTTCTTCTTTTTCTAAAAAATTCAATAAGGATTTTCCTTGAACTTCTTTTGGAATTTTAATTTTATGATTTTCCAGAAATGTTGGCATTAAATCAATATTTTGTGTGACAACAGATCTTCTTTGACCAATTTTTTTTTTATAATCAGGATGATATATAAATAGAGGTATATGTGAAATCTCATTATATAATGGCATTCTATTTTTTGCCCACCAATTATGTTCACCAAGCATAAAGCCATGATCAGTTGTGAGTACAAGTGTTGTGTCATCCCATAAATTATTTTGATCAAAATAATCTAAGATAGAACCAAGTAGAAAATCACATAAACTGATCAAAGCTAAATAGTTAGCTTTTAATTCTGCAACTTCATCTGAAGACTCTTTTACTTTATCATATTGAGGCCAATCTAACCTTGGGCCTACATAATTAGTCTTAAATTTTTCTCTAAATCTTTTTGGAGCAAAAAAAGGTTCATGAGGATCAAATGTTTCAATCTGTAAAAACCAATCCTTTGCGGTTTTATTTGTCTCAAGAAATTCTAAACCAGATGAAAAACATTTTACAGAAGGAAAGTCTTTTTCTTGTTTGATATATTCACTATTTATTGGGTAAAAATAATATTTAGATTCCCTATTTTTAAAATCAGATTGACTTTTATGATACATTTTTTTAAATCTTTCAATTGGAGGATCTACCATTGCTTTCCAAGGATCTCGCTCCTGACCTCTTATAAAATCAAAAGAATTATATCTATTATGATAAGTGGCACCTCCATCTTCAAAATAATGATTATGATCAGTTACTAAATGGGTATAAATATTATTAAATCTTAGTATTTCAGGGAAAGAATTATCAAATGGTTCTAATGGCCCCCAGCTTCTATGTAAAAAACTTAATCTACCACTTTGTAAATCTCTTCTTGCCGGCATGCAGGGCATGCTGCCTATAAAATGGTTATCAAAAGTTATTGATTTTTCTGCAAGTCTATTAAAATTGGGTGTATCTAAAAAATTACCCCCATAAGAGTTAAGCATTCTTCTGTTTAAAGAATCAAAAAGTAAAAAAACAGTTCTCATAATTTTACCTAATTTAAAATATAAATAAAAAAAAATTCAACATATAATTTTAATTGTAAAAATTAATAAGAGTACTGTTATTTTTATTAATTTGACATATATGAAGTAAAAAGATGTATATTTTTTTAAAAACAATTATTTCAGCGTTAATTATTGTTGCAGTATCAGAAATTGCAAAAAAATATACTTGGACAGCAGCAATTATTGTTTCTTTACCACTTACATCATTATTAGCATTTGTTTGGTTATATTGGGATACAAAAGATTATCAAAAAGTTATAGATCTCTCATATAGTACAATTGTTATGACTTTACCTTCAATAGTATTTTTTATTGTTTTACCAATACTTTTAAAATTTAAACAAAACTTTATTTTCTCTCTAATTGTTTCAATAATTAGTACTGCAATAGCTTATGCTATTTTCATGTTTATAATTAAAAAATTTAATCTTAATTTTTAATTACATTCTCTTTATTCATTAAAATTGGTCTTCCATCGTGTGCTGTATTTAATGGATAATATTCACCATTATATTTAACGCATAATGTTAAACCATTTCTTTTTTCTTTACCTAAATTTACCTCTAAATCGACTATTACTAATTCAGTTTTTTCTAAAACTTTAATAATTTTCATAACTATCCTTTCAAAATATATGAATATATTTAGTAAGTACTATAAGATGTATCAAGTTTTATGATTAGGATTTTACTTATATTTATTTTGATATTTTTGATTAAGAACGCACTGGCAAATAAATATATAACCATAGCTAGTACAACTTCTACACACGATACAGGTTTATTAGAATATATTAATAATGAATTTGAAGATAAATATAATATAAAAGTTAGAGCTCTATCTCTTGGAACAGGTCAGGCAATTAAGGTTGCAATGGATGGTAATGTAGAAATTTTATTAGTCCATCATAAAAAATCAGAGTTAGATTTTATGAATAATGGGTATGGTATCCTAAGGCATGATTTAATGTACAATGATTTTGTCTTGATTGGACCAAAAAAAGATAAAAAGAAATGTTCTTCTATTGAAAATAAAATGATTGAAATAAAAGAATCAAAATTATTATTTGTATCTAGAGGTGATGAGAGTGGAACACATAAAAAAGAAAAAGAACTTTGGGAATTATCGAACATAAATATACCATTAGAAGAAAATTGGTATCTTAGTGTAGGTCAGGGAATGGGATCAACATTATTAATAACTAATCAAAAGAATGCTTACACTCTTAGTGATCGAAGTACTTGGATAGCTTTCAATAAAAAAGAAAACCTACAAATTGTCTGTGAAAATTTACCACCATTATTTAATCAATATGGAATAATTTTAGTAAACAAAAAGATAAATAGTAATTTAAATATTGAAGAAGCAAAAAAATATATTGATTGGATTACATCAGAAGAAGCAAAAGAATTGATTAATAAATATCGAGTAAATGGAAAACAGTTATTTTTCTTTAATCATAATTAGTTAATTCTACCAAAAAAAGTTAATCTTGCATTTTCTGAGAGCATTGTACCCTCTTCTTCATTATAATTTAGTGTTACTAATATTCTTGGTTTTTCTGACTCTACTGGTGTTACACGATGCAAATAGTTTCTACCGTAAAATAATATAAGAGTGCCAGCATCAACATCTACTTTTTGTGGTAAAGTTTTTCTATATAAAATATTTTTAATATATGATTTATCGATATAGTTTTCTGAAAAATTTCTTCCTTTACTAACATATTCAAATTCACCACCTTTATCTGATGATTGTATCATTAAAGTAATAGCGAATGACGCATTATCAAAATGCCATCCTAGCTGTTGTGATTTTTGATAATAATTATAATTTATGGAAGATAAGGTATCTCTGTATGGATAAATATCTTTTAAATTTAAAACACCTTTTAAAAAATTTTTAAAAATGTTTGATTGATATAAAATATTTAATTTAGATTGCTGATTTAACAAATCATGAGGAACACAACCTTTATCACTTACTACCTCTATATTTAATGGATCATTCAAATCACTTAATTTATTTTGTTTATTAAGTAAGATAGTATGATTTTGAGAACAATAGAAAGCTTGATCTTGTAATTCATGAGCTTCAGTAATTAATTCACTTAAGCAGTCATTTGTTAAAAAATTATTTAATATTAGTATAGAATTTTTTTTAATTTCATCATTGCAATATTGAATATATTCATCGCTATCTATTGGATGTTTTGACTGATTAACTATATCAATTATGGTATTCATTGCTGACTTAATACTTATATACTAAAGTTGCAGATGTTAAATTTAAAAAATTTATATATATTTATTCAAAATGGTTTGGAATTTTCAAGATAGTTATACGAAATTACCTAGTATTTTTTATAGTAAAGTTAAACCAGAAAATTTTAGTAATAAAAAATTAGTTTTGTTTAATAATGATCTTGCAAGTGACTTAAATTTAGATTTTAGTAAATATGATGATGATGAAAAGTGTAATATTCTTTTGGGAAAAAATAAATTAGATAAAAATTACTTTTCACAAGCTTATGCTGGACATCAATTTGGAAATTTTACAATTTTAGGAGATGGCAGAGCTGTAATTATTGGTGAACATATTACTAATAATAAACAAAGAGTAGATATACAGTTAAAAGGGTCAGGTCAAACACCCTACTCTAGAAATGGAGATGGAAAAGCTGCCTTAGGTCCAATGATAAGGGAATATATATTAAGTGAAGCTATGCATAATCTTGGTATATCATCAACCAGAGCACTTGCAGTTATTACTACAGGGGAAAATGTATTGCGTGATAGATTAGAGCCAGGTGCAATTTTAATTAGAGTAGCAAAATCACATATTAGAGTTGGGACTTTTCAGTTTGGGAGTCTTTTAAAAAACAGAGATGAATTTCAAAACTTTATATCTTATACAATTTCAAGGCTGTATCCTGAAATAGATAATAGTAATGATAAGTATTTAAAATTTTATGAAACAATTTGTGATTTGCAAATTAAGTTGGTCATAGATTGGATGAGAGTTGGTTTTATTCATGGTGTTATGAATACCGATAACATGTCTTTATCAGGTGAAACTATAGATTATGGTCCAGCAGCATATTTGGATGAATATAATCCAAAAAAAGTTTTTAGCTCAATTGATAAAATGGGAAGATATTCATTTGAAAATCAATCAAAAATAATGTTATGGAATTTAGCAAGACTTGCCGAAACTTTTCTTCATTTAATTGATACAAATGAAAAAACAGCAATTAAAAAAATTGAAGATATATTAAATAAATATAAAATAATATTTGATCAATCTTGGTTAACGATGATGTCTATGAAATTAAATTTAGACACTAATAATAATAACGAAGAAATTGTTAAAGAATTTTTAGATTTGATGCATGTTTATAAACTTGATTATACAAATACATTTTTAGATTTAGAAAAAAATACTCTTGATAAAAAGATTTTTAAAAATTGGGAAGAAAAATATAAAAAAAATAAATTAAGAAAATTTAAAAACGTTAATCCTCAAATTATACCCAGAAATCATATTATTGAAGAAATAATTAATGAAGTGTACAGCAATAATTATGGTCAATTATATGAATTCGAAAAATTACTAAAAAATCCTTATGAGAAAACTGAAAATAAAAAGTATATTACCCCACCTTTAGAAAGTGAAAAGGTTTTTGAAACTTTTTGTGGTACTTAATTAAATAGCTATATTATATCTAAAATTTTTTTGGAAAGGATAAATTGGTTTTTCCCTAAATAAATTTTTAATTTTTTTAAAATCTTGAGTAACAAATCCATCTGTTAAAATCATAAAATTATCTGCTTTGAGTTTTTTAAGTTCCGGTGAAAGATATCCTGATTTTACAATCAATATTTTATATTTTTTTAAATTTATATTTAATTCCTTAAAATCACTCAGATAATGAAAAGGTTTTCTATATTTAGTAAAAATTACTGTATTATTATTTGAGATTACAATCGCATTGTCATTTTTTAGATAAAATTTATCAATCGAAATAGAAAATTTCTTTTTTGAGAAACTATCTTTTATGAAAATTTTGTTTTTTTTATTTTTTAGTTCTCTAAAAATTTCTTCATTATAAATTCCTGCAAATAGTGTGTTCTCTATCTTGTTTTTAAATACGTGCTCTAATACATCAATTCTACTACCTACTCCTCCAGCTGTTGGATTGTCTCCGCTATCGGCTAAAATTGTAAATCTTTTTTTGTTAACTACATGAAAAATCTTATTTAACTTATAAGATTTCATATCATAAACTAAATTAAACCTATTATTCCAATAACTTAGTGCTATTTTCTTACAAATTTTTTTACCGATATTAACATCTGTACAATTTACAATTGCAGAAGCTGTTGCCCTCTTAGTATCAGCCCAAACATATCCAATAAGTAAATTACAATCATTAATCCCATTCAATTTATTAAAAATATTAAGACTTTTATAAATTTTTTTACATGGCTCAACTTTTGTAGATGACATTTCACCTGAAACTAAAACTGGTATTTTTTCCCAAATAATATGATTTTTCTTATTTTTTGATATTCCATTTATTAACATTTTCATTGCCCTAGAATAAGTTTGCTTAACATCAATGTGTGGTGCGGTTCTATAAGCTGCAAAATAATCAATATTTTTTATAATTGTATCAGTCATCTGCCCATGAAGATCATAAGATAATGATATTTTACAGTTTTTAGATACTTTAGAGCGAATTTTTTTAATAAAAAAACCCTCGGGATCACTAATACCTTTGACATACATCGCGCCATGCATGATTAGCAAAATACCATCAATAGATTTTAATTTTATTAAATCATTTGTGATATTATTAATCGTTTTTATAAAGAATTTTTTATCTACAGGACCTCCAGGCAAACTTCGATAAAATTTATTTGGTATAAACGTTACATTATCATGTTTGGAGTAAGGAAAATTTATATATTTTAAAAGTTTTTTGCTACTTAAAACTTCAAAATCTTTTTTATTTTGTATTAATGTTGAATAAGAACAACATTCAGTACTAATACCGCAAATAAAAATTTTTTTTTTCATTAATTTAACTTTGAATTAAATCAATTTTGGAAGCTAATATAAAATCATTAACTGATAACCCCTCTATTGCGTGAGTATGGACCATTATTAAACAATAACCCCATCCTATAGATATATCAGGATGATGACCCTCTTTTTCTGCTACTTCTCCTACTTCATTTGCAAATGAAATTGCTTTTTGAAAATTACTAAATTTAAATTTTTTGAAAATCATTTCTTGGTTATCATTAACTGACCATTCATTGAGTTCAGACAGATATTTGCTAATTTCTTGATAATCTAATTTAGGGGTGTTCCCATTGCATGGTTCGCACTTTCCTGAAGATAATGGTTTATTCATAAAATCTAGCACCTTGTTGATTTAATTCAATAGAATATAAACTAGTTGTGGCTGTTATGTACAAAATATTTCCTTCAACTCCTCCAAATTCTAAATTTGATACTAATTCTGGAACAATAAATTGCCCAATTAATTCATTTTGAGAATTAAAACATTTAATTGCCTTTCCGGCACTCGTCCAAACATTACCATCTTTATCGCATCTAAAACCATCAGAAAAAAAAGGTTTAAAATCATAAATTAATTTTCTATTCATAGGCATTCCATCAATCATATCATAAACATACAAATGTTTGATATTTTCCCCAGTATCAGCTACATATAATTTTTTTTCATCTGGCGAAATTGCAATACCATTAGGTCTAATAAGATCGTCTATAATAACTTTTAAATTGTTTGATTGAGGGTCAAAAGAAAACACATTACAACCACCATATTCTTGTTCACCAGGATATCCCTCATAATCTGATAAAATCCCATAAGGTGGATCTGTAAACCAAATTGTATTATCCGATTTAACAAATAGATCATTTGGTGAGTTAAGTTTCTTACCATTATAACTATCAACTAAAACTTCCACTTCCAAATTATCATTAGTTTTATAAATACATCTTCCTCCATGTGAACAAGAAATTACATTCTCTTCTTTATCAATAGTATTTCCATTACAATAATTTGAAGGATTTTTATATTCAGCAACTGTACCATTTGATAACTTTAACATTCTGTTATTTGGTATATCGCTCCAGACCAATGTATCTAAATGAGGAATATAAGCTGGTCCCTCACCCCATAACATTCCAGAAAAAACTTTTTTAACTTCAGCAGACTTTACATAGTTATTGAATTGATCAGTATTTTCTACATGTTCGTTAAATTTATTTTTGTAAGCATAACTTGGATTTCTTGGGTCTAAATGAGCAGGTAATAAATTTTTTTTAGACATATTATACTTCTACACCTTTTTGTTTTTTTTGTTTATCAATTAATTGTTTTGGAAAATTTTTTGCTCTTAATTTAATTTTTGTATCTTTTTCAATTAATTTAATAATACTAGTACTAAATGACCTTTCACCTAAAATTTTCATGCCTAGTTTAAACTTTTTACTCAGATAATTTCCTAATTCTAGTTTTATATTTTTTCCAAGTTTATTAAAAAGATTTATATCTTTATTGACAAGATCCATTGTAAATCCAACATCATAACTGCCTCCAAGTATGACCTTTGTTTCAGTTTCATTAACAAAACTATTCCCAGAGCTTATTTTTATCGCTTTATAAGTTAAGCCTAAGTCAATTTTATTTTTTTTTGCAACACTAAGTGCTTCACCTATACCTACTAAATGTAATGATGCTAAATAATTTGTAATCACTTTTAATATTGAAGCATTTCCAATTTTTCCACAATATAAAATTTCATGACCAAGCAATGATAAAATTGGGAAACATTTTTTAAAAGTTGATTTTTTGCCTGCAGCTAAAATAGATATATTACCTGATTTTGCTCTATGTTCTCCTCCAGTAATTGGACATTCTAATACTTTCCCACCTTTAGAAATTATTTTTTTGGATAAGCCAATCATATCATTTTTATCTGTAGTACTCATCTCAATCCAGATATGTTTTTTAGTTAAATATTTTAATATAGTTTTTAGAACTATGTTTACTGCTTTTGGTGAAGGTAAACAAGTTATTATAATTTCACTCTTTTCAGTTAATTCTTTTAATGTTTTACAAGGCTTATTTTTTAAATTTTTTAATCTTGAATAGGATTTATTATTTTTATCATACACAAAAATATTGTTATTTGATTTTAATAAATTATTTGTAAGATTTGATCCAACATTTCCAATTCCTATGAAACCAATCGATACCGGCTTCATAAATCAATAATCATACCATCATATCCAGGTTTTACATTTGCTGGGCACTTTGTTGTTAATTCTTTTTCATCTAGTAAAGCTGTCATATGAGTAAAAATAGTTTGTTTTGGCTTAATATATGAAATGAAATCCTTTATTTGATCAAATCCAGCATGAGCAGGATGAGTATCTTCTCTTAACAAACCAACAATCCATAAATCTAGATTTTTTAATTTATCAATATCTTGATCATAAAATTTTTTTAAATCTGTAGAATAAGCAAAATTTCCAATCTTGTATGTTTGAACGTCAATTGAACCGTGATTATGTTTAAAAGTTTCAATATTTATATTTTGAAAATTTATACTAGAATCTAATTCTTTAATTTCCATAAATGGCAAATAATCTTTTTCTCCTTTAAAAATATATTTATAATTTGTCTCCATCTCAGAAATCATTTCTTTTGGCATATATGCAGGTATAATTTTTTTATTTATTAAAGACATTGCCCTCATATCTGGTACTCCTGATGTATGATCAGAATGAATATGCGTATAAAGAACTGCATCAATATTTGTACATTTAGCATTATAAAGTTGTTGTCTAAGATCTGGACTAGTATCAATTAAAATATTTGTATTTTTATATTCAATAAGTACCGATGACCTTGTTCTAAAATTTCTTTTATTATTTAGATCAATATTACCATGTCTATTCCATGCTAAAGGTGAACCAAAAGATCCTCCGCAGCCTAAAATTGTTATTTTCATTACAGATAATTATCTCTTTTAGCTTTTGTAAACAAATTAAAAAAATTATTATCAGTGATTTTTTCAAATTCTTCTAAGGATAATTTAAAAAATTTTGCCAAATATTCAGCTGTATATTTTACAAAAGATGGCTCATTAACTTTACCTCTCATTGGCTCGGGTGCTAAAAAAGGACTATCAGTTTCTATAAGTATAGAATCTAAAGGGGCTTCCTTAATTATATCTCTTAGATTTGATGCATTTTTAAATGTTATTATTCCAGAAATTGAAATGTAGTAGTTATTCTCTAGACAAAAATTTAATAGTTGATTTGAACCGGTAAAACAGTGAAAAATTAATTTTAAATTATTTGATTTATAATTTTTTAAAATATCTACTATTTCTTTTTCAGAATTTCTTTGATGAATGATAATTGGAAGTGAATACTTTATTGAAGCTTCAATATGAGTTTCAAATACTTGTGATTGTTCTTTTAGAAATTGATCATTATGATACAGATCAATGCCTGTTTCACCTATTCCTATTACTTTTTCATTATTACAGTATTGATCAAAGTTTTGTAATTCAATTTGATTCATTAATTGAACATTACTTGGGTGAAGTCCATATGAAAGATAAATAGAATTATAATTTTTTATTAAATTTAAATGATCCTGAAAATCTTCAGGATTGGTATTGATTGATAATATTGAGCTAATATTATTTTTTTTGGAGTTATT
>CACKIH010000010.1 GCA_902600225.1 uncultured Alphaproteobacteria bacterium
ATTATTTAAAATATAGATTTACTAGGAAGATCTTTTATTCAGAAGATTGGTTAGCCAATCAGGATCCATTTCTGGGACTGAAGACAATAACAGTTCTGTATAATCAGGGTGTGGGGGATTTAAGATTTTACTTTTTAATCCTTGTTCAACTACTTCACCTTGATACATAACTACTATTTCATCGGAAATAGCTTTAACAGTAGCAATATCGTGAGTAATAAAAATGTAAGTCACTCCAAGATCTTTTTGAAGTTTTTGTAAGAGTTTTAAAATTCCTTCTTGAACAATTTGATCCAATGCTGAAGTAACCTCGTCACAAATAATTAGATCTGGATTAGCAGCTAGAGCTCTAGCAATACAAATTCTTTGTTTTTGACCTCCTGATAATTCAGATGGCAGTCTATCTAAAAAAGATTCATCTAATTCAATCATTTTTAACAATTCAATTACTTTAGCCTCACGCTCTTTTCCTTTTGCTCCATGGTAAAATTCAATTGGTCTTCCAATTATTTCATCAACAGTTTGTTTAGGATTCATTGCTGTATCAGGCATTTGAAAAATTATTTGAATTCTTCTTAATTCTTCTTTTGATCTTTGCTCAAGTTTTGGAGATAATTTTTTTCCATCAAATATAATTTCTCCTTTGGTTTGAGGCAGTAAGCCTGTTATCACTCTAGCAGTTGTTGATTTTCCTGATCCACTTTCTCCAACTATTGCTACAGTTTTACCCCTAGGAATATTAACAGAAACATTATGCAGAACTTTTGATGAGCCATAAGCTGCATCAATATTTTTAATGGACAACATATAATCTTCATTCGTTTCTTCAGGCTTGATAAGTGATCTTACTGACCATAGTGATTTGGTATATTCTTCTTTAGGGTTTGATAGCATCTCTCTCGTTTCAGACTCTTCAACTTCTTCTCCATATCTAAGAACTTTAATTCTATCAGCCATTTGAGCAACTACAGCTAAATCATGAGTAATATAAATTGCTGCAGTATTAAATTTATCTACTATTGATCTCATAGCAGACAAAACTTCAACTTGAGTAGTTACATCAAGAGCAGTTGTTGGTTCATCAAAAATTATTAGTTCTGGTCTTGGTGACATAGCCATAGCAGTCATAATTCTTTGTAGTTGACCCCCAGAGACTTGATGGGGATATCTCTCACCAATATTTTCCGCATCTGGTAGTTGCAGTGACTCATAAAGTTGCACTGCATCTTTTCTTAAAACTTCAGTAGGATTTATCTTTGCTCTATTAGCTGCACTAATGGTTTGATCCATCAATCTATGAGCAGGATTAAAAGATGCTGCAGCTGATTGTGCAACATATGAAATTTTCGTACCCCATATTTTTCTTTTTTCAAATTCCGTTAATTTTGCAAGATCTGTGCCATTAAAGAGTATTTCACCTTTAATAATTTTGCAACCTGGTTGAGTGTAACCCATTGCTGCTTTTCCCATAGTCGATTTTCCAGCACCACTTTCTCCAATTAATCCTAAAATCTCACCTCTGTATAAATTTAGATCAACACCTTTTAGTATTTTATGCCATCTCTCATCTGAAAATCCATCAATATGAATATTCTTCATTTCTAAAAGAAGTTCTTTTTTATTATTTGATGTCATCTTTTAATCCGCTTGTTATGTATAAATACCAATCAATCACAAAATTAATTGCAAGAGCTAATAAAGCAATTATTGCAGCAGGTATTAGTGGTGTTAATCCAGCAGTAATATCATATTGGGCATATTGAATTAAAATTGCATTTTCTCTAACCATTGCAGCCCAATCAGCAGCTGGCGGTTGAATTCCTAAGCCTAAAAAACTTAAACTTGAAACTGTGAAAATAATAAAAATGAATCTCACTCCAAATTCTACAATTAGTGGAGATGCTATATTTGGTAAAATTTCTCTAAAAATTATATAAGAAAGTTTTTCTCCTCTTAATTTAGCTACCTCAACATATTCTAATACAACTTGACCAACAGCTACAGATCTTGAAATTCTAAAAAACCTCGTTGATTCTAATACCCCTAGAATTAAAATTAAGTTTAAGTTACTTGGCCCAAAAACAGATAAAAGTATAAAAGTAAAAATCATTACGGGAATTGCCATTAAAGTATCAATAGATCTACTTAAAATTTGATCAATATAACTTCTATCTATTGCAGCAATTATTCCAAATATTGTTCCTATAAATAAAGCAATGGTACAGGCTAAAAAACAAATTCCTAGTGTATTTCTTGAAGCAAATATTAATCTAGAAAGAATATCTCTTCCAATTTGATCTGTTCCTAATAAGTGTTCTCCACCCCAAGGCGCATATGCTACTGGGAAAACTTCAGCCTCACCATGTGGCGCAATAAAAGGAGCAAAGAATGCAGCAATAAGATAGATAGAAAGAACAATCATTCCAAACCAAGCTGATAAAGGAGCTTTAGAAAATGCTATTTTAATTCTTTCAAATCTAGTTCTTCTTTTAGTTATATTACTAACTTCACCTTTTGCTGAATATGATTGTGTATTTTCACTCATTTTGGATACAAAAGTCTAGGGTTTGAAATAATGCCAATTAAATCAGCTAATAAATTTAATATAACGTAAGTTGATGCAAATATTAAAGCGCAAGCCTGAACAACAGGAATATCTCTATTATAAACGGATCCAACCATTAATCTTCCTATGCCTTGATAATTAAATACAAACTCGACAACAACTGAACCAATTAACATGTAGGCAAGATTTATAGTTATTACTTGAGCAATTGGAGCCCAAGCATTAGGCAAAGCATGTTTCACAATTACTTCATATCTGGTAGCGCCAGATAATTTTGCCATTTCGATATATTCACTTGATAAAATATTGATTATTGCAGATCGAGTCATTCTCATCATGTGACCCATTGTTACAAGCGTTAAAGTAAAAACAGGTAAAGCAGTTAAATAAAACCTATCAATTAAGGATGTGTCTTCATTAACATTTGCTATAGTAGGAAAAACTGGAAACAAGGTAGCTAATAAAAGAATAAAAATATAACCAGTAAAAAACTCGGGAGAAGAAACAGTAATTAAACTAAAACCAGTTGCCGATCTATCGTAAACACTATTTCTGTATAAGGCAGCTGAAATACCTAGAAGTAATGCCAGTGGAATAGCTACAAGAGCACTTACTCCGGTTAAAAAAAGTGTATTTTTCAGTCTGGGAATAATTAGTTCCACAACAAGTCTTGATCTATCACCTTGATCACCTTGTACTTTTGATCTACCTGAGAAAGAACTTCCAAAATCTCCCTGAAATACATTGGACAACCATTCAAAATATCTTGGGATTGGATGTTTATCTAAACCTAATTCTGATCTAAGAGCCTCAACTGAGGATTTTGTAGCTGATTGTCCTAGAATCTCAGTTGCAAAATCTCCTGGCAAAAAAGAAAAACAGCTAAAAATAATTACTGAAAAAGCGAATACAGTAATTAATCCAAGGCCAATTCTTAAAAAAATTGTTCTAAATATTGGGTGAATTTGGCTAATATTGTCCTCCTAAATATTTTAATTTTGTTATTACTTAATTAGACCATTATGCAACCTAAATTTCATAAATTATCCGTTGAATTTAAATAATTTATATGTTTGTATGTTAATTAACTTAAGTTTGTTTTTTGTTAAATTTCTAGAAATAATGAACAAAAATATAGGTTTTTGTTCAATAAAAGGGAGGACAAATGAAAGATAAGAAAATAGACAAATATATTAAAGAGCAGTCTTCAAAGCTCACTAAAGGGCTAATTGACAGAAGACAGTTCATGATGTCTGTTCTTGCAACTGGTGTAACTTTACCAATAGCACTATCACTCGCTGATAAAGCTGTTGCTGCTACTCCAAAAAAAGGCGGACATTTAAGATGGGGTAATGGTGCGGCTGATACTACAGATACACTTGATCCTGCAACTTATCAAAGTTCATTCATGCAAGCTACAGCTTGGTCATATCAAAACTGTTTAACGGTTGTTGACTCAGACCATACTATTGTTGGAGAGCTTGCTGAGTCAATTGAATCAGATGATGCTCAAACTTGGGTATATAATCTTCGTAAAGGAGTTGAATTCCATAATGGAAAATCAATGACTGCAGAAGACGTTGTACTTAACTATCAGTATCACATGAATCCAGACACCGCTTCAGCAGCAGGTGGGTTGTTATCTCAAATTGAAACAATTTCTGCTGATGGAAATGACAGGGTTATTTTCAAGCTAAAAGGTGCAAACGCTGACTGGCCTGCAATAACTACTGACTATCACATTATGATTAAACCAACAAAAGATGGAGTTGTTGATGCTCAATCTACTGTTGGAACTGGTCCTTACATTATGGATGAATTTAATCCAGGTGTTGGAGCAAAATTTGGAAAAAGAAATCCAAATTATTTCAAAGGTGATAGTGTTGCACACTTTGATTCAGTTGAAGTAATCGGAATTAATGATCCTGCTACTAGACAAGCGGCATTATTAAATGGTGAAATAGACTGGATGAACGGTGTTGACTTAAGAACTGCAAATTTACTAACAAGAGATCCAAATGTTGAAATTACTGCAGCATCTGGATATGCACATTATACAGCTCCAATGAGATTAAATGTGCCGCCATTTGATAATTTTGATGTTCGTATGGCAATGAAGTTTGCAATCAAAAGACAAGAAATTGTTGATAAGATAATGCTAGGATATGGAACAGTTGGTAATGATCACCCGATCTCAACTGCTCACCCATACCACAACAATGCTTTAGAGCAGAGAGAGTTCGATGCTGATAAAGCTGCTTATCACTGGAAAAAATCTGGAGTAAGTGGACCAATTGAAATTAGTACTTCTGAGGTTCCTTATGCAGGATGTACAGATGCAACTAACTTGATAGCAGCATCTGCTCAAGAATGTGGTATCGATCTTCGAGTTAAAAAAGAACCTGAAGATGGTTACTGGAGTAACGTATGGAACACTAAAGGTTTCAGTATGAGTTCTTGGGGTGGAAGACCTACAGAAGATATGATGTGGTCTGCTGCATTCACAGATGATACTGAGTGGAATGAAGCTGCTTGGGGTAATCTAGTTCAAACTGATTCAACTGTTCGTTTCAATGAACTTGTTAGATCTGCTAGATCAGAACTTGATGCAGAAAAAAGAAAATCAATGTACTGGGAAGCACAAGCTCTTTGTAACTACGATGGTGGTGCAATTGTTTATGCATTTAACCAATATGTTGGTGCTGGTTCTAAAAAACTTGCTCACGGTGAAGATGTTGCTGGTAACTGGGAAAGTGATGGTAACAAACTTTCTGAACGTTGGTGGTTTGCATAAAATATTAATTTTCTTTGTGGCGCATTTAAATGCGCCACACTTTTTCTTCTAATCTTCCAAAAAAATGTTTTTAAAAAATAAGAAATATCTCTTTGATGGAGGTTCAGGTCAAACTTTAATGGAAATGGGTTTAGAAACAAAAGGTGATCTTTGGTCTGCACAAGCTTTATTAAATGAAAATAATCACCAAATGGTTGTAGATATGCATAAGAATTTTATAAATGCAGGATCACAATTAATCGTTACTTCAAATTTTAGTGTTAGAAGAAGACTGTTAAAAAATTACAATTTACTTGATAAATTTGAATTTGGAATACGATCTGCTGGAGCACTTGCATTAAAAGCAAAAAATGAAAGTGATAAAAAAGTTATTGTTGCAGGCTCATTGCCAAATCAAGGTGTTACATATTCCCCAATACATTTTGAAACTGATGAAACCATGTTTAACTATTTTTATGAAATTGCAAAGATATTAAAAGATTACGTCGATATATTTTACTTAGATGTTTTGTGTTCCATCAAAGAAATAAAAATTGCTTTAGAAGCTTCAAAAGAATTTAATAAACAAGTTCTTGTAGGTGTTCATTTACGTTATGACGGAAAATTACCATCTGGAGAAAGTCTTGATGAACTTTTTGAAACTATTCAAAAATTTAATTGTTGTGGCATAGTATCAGCCTGCGTATCACCTGAAATCATTAATTTGAGTATTCCTATGTTTAATAAACAAAAGCTTCCTTTTGGTTATAAAATGAATTTATTTAAAGAACTGCCTACTAGTAATGAAGAAAAATTTAATTCAGAAGGTTTTGAAGAAAATTATGATTATGTTGATCCCGTTGAGTTACTTGGAACTCGAAATGAAGAATTTGGAGAAGAAAAATATAAAAAGTTTGTTTTAAATTCTTTAAATGAAGGCGTTACTCTAGTTGGTGGATGTTGTGAAGTAAAGCCACGACATATTGAAGCTATTAAGAATTTATTTTAAAATTTTTTTTTCATTATTTTGTGATAAGTTGAATAAATTTTATGGGAGATTTAGTTAGTAATTACAGATTTGTTGTAAAACCAGTTGTTAAAGAAACTGGTAGATCTCTAGATTTGGCTAGACCCATGAAAATACATCCTCTTACTTATCAAGAGTTACCACTTAACCCCGAATATACTAACTACGCTGATGGTAGATTTACACTTGAAAAATTATCTCATGCTACAGCAGATGAAATGTATTGGAAAGCTAGACAAGAAATTATTTTACGTCATACAGGTGAGCATCCATACGAAATATCTGGTCCGGATGCTGAAAATTTACTTCAACAAATATTTCCTAGAGATATTTCAAAAGTTAAAATTGGAAGATGCTCCTATCAATTTGCTTGTTACCATGATGGAGGAATGATTTCAGATGGATTATTATTAAGATTAGAAAAAAATAAATTTTGGTTTGCCCAAGGTGATGGACATTTATACAGTTGGTACAAAGCTCATTCAAAAAATTTAGATGTTGAAATTAAAGATCCAAACGTTTGGGTTAGTCAAATACAAGGCCCTAAATCTCTAAAACTTTTAGAAAAACTAGTTGATCAACCATTAAAAAATAATTTTAATTATTTTGATTGGGTTGAAACTTCAATTGCTTCAGAAAAAGTAATTATAAGCAGAACAGGTTTTACAAATGAACTTGGCTGGGAGATTTATTTAAGGCCAGAAAATGATTCAAAAAAAATTGGAGACTTAATACTCAGTAAGGGTGAAGAAATGGGAATGATCCTTACAGCCTCTCCAGGATTTAGATGTAGAAGAATTGAAGCAGGTCTCTTATCTGCAGGGAGAGATTTTACAAGAGACAGATCTCCATTTGCTGTTGGATTAGGAAAATTTATAGATTTTAATAAAGGTGATTTTATTGGAAGAGATTATTTACTAAATGCAAGCAAAGATTGCTTAACATGGGGTATGAGAGTGGAAAATAGCTTTGCGTTGGTTGATTCTGAAATTTCTATTAATAATAAAAAAGTTGGAATTGTAACTTCAAGTACATGGTCGCCATTTCAAGTTTGTGGTGTTGCTATAGTTCATATGGATAATGCAGAATTTGGACCAGACACAATAGTAGATGTTAGTTGTGATGATGGTAGTGTGCAAAAAGGTGAAATTTGTACTTTACCAATGTATGATGAGAAAGGTGAAATACAAAGAGGTTTAAAAGAGGATATTCCATCTAGTCCAATACCTTGGAAGGGTATTTCAAAAAACTAGTATATTTTATAATAGAATTATAAATTATATTAGAATACAAATATTAAAATGAATGAACTCATTAAACCTAGCAATAAAATCCATACAATAGATGATGCAATAAGGTTATCAAAAAAGAGATTACCAAAATTAGTCTTTGATTTCATTGATGGAGCATCAGGAGATGATAAACTTGCTGAAATTAATAGTAAAGCATTAGATCAAATTAGACTTGAACCTAAGGTTTTCAGAAATGTCGAGAATAGAAAATTAAGTAAAAAAATATTTGATTTTCATTTTGATTATCCATTTGGATTTGCACCAATGGGAATGACAAATCTTTCATGGCCTGAAGCAGATAAAATGATAGCAAAAGAAAGTGCGTATAATAATATTCCAACATGTGTTTCAATGGCTTCTAGTACTACGCTTGAAGATATGTTTACTTTTTCAGAAGGTCATTCGTGGATGCAAATATATATTTTTCAAAGTGAAGAATTTATTATGGAATTATTAAAAAGAGCAGAAGGCATAGGGTATGAGGTTTTAATTCTCACTGTTGATGTTCCTATTCTTTCAAGAAGAGCCAGAGATGATAGAAATGGATTTGGTTATCCATTTAAAATTGGCCCAAAACAATTTTTAGATTTTGCACTACATCCTCAATGGAGCTTAACAACTTTGTTTAAAGGTGCTCCACAACCAATGAATTATGTTACCTCCAAAAGTGGTGATCAAGTTTTTAGACGAAAAGAAAGTAGAGGGGCAACTGATTGGCATACTCTAAAAAGGGTTCGTGACTCTTGGAAAGGAAAATTAATAATCAAAGGAGTAATGAATTCTGAAGATGCTTTGAAAATTAAAGAGGCTGGTGCTGATGCAATTCAAGTATCAAATCATGGTGGAAGACAATTAGATAGTGCTACTGCTTCTATTAATGCTTTACCATTAATACGAAAAGCTTTGGGAGACGATTTTCCAATACTTTTTGATAGTGGCATTAGAAGTGGTAGTGATATTTTACGTGCATTAGCTTTGGGAGCTGACTTTGTTATGTTTGGCAGACCTCTAATGTATGCTATCGGTGCGGATGGCGCAAAAGGTCTTAGAAGAATCATAAACCTTATTAAAGAAGAGTTAAGTACAAATCTTGGCTTAGTGGGATTAACCGATATAAATGAAGTTGATAAAAAAATTATAGCAGAGAAATTTTTTAAGGATATAAAGTATTAAAATGGGAGATAAAAAGATTAGAGGTGGGGCATTAGTTGCAAGAGCTCTTAGAGACAAAGGTATTGATAATGTATTTACACTTTCTGGAGGTTTTTGTAATCCAGCACTTGAAGGATTTATGGAGTGTCAAATTAATGTAATTAATTGTCCTCATGAACAAATTGCTGGTCATTTAGCTGATGGTCATACTAGAATATCAAGAAAACCATCCGTTTGTATTGTCGGGCCAGAAGGTTTTGCAAATGCAGTGCCTTCAATGATGGAAGCATGGGGTGAAAGATCACCTGTTATTTTTATAACTGGATCAAGTAGCTTAAAAAGACAAGGAGCAGGTGGTTTTAAAGAAATAGATGATGTATCTATAGCAGCACCGTTAACAAAATACAGTGCAAGTATAACAGATGGCAATAGAATAAGAGAGTTCGTAGATAAAGCATATAGAATTGCAACAAATGGCTATCCTGGTGCAGTACATTTAAGTGTACCAGTAGATATAATGTTTTCATCATTTGCAGATGATGCAGGTTTAGAAGAAAGACCTTTTACTCATCAAAAGAAACCTCTCGCAAAAGCTTGGCCCAATCCTGAGAGTTTAAATGAAATATTTGATTTAGCTATTAATGCACAAAACCCTGTTTTTATTGGAGGGCATGGTGTTTGGTGGTCTAGTGCAGAAAAAAAATTAGAGCAAGCAGGCTTTGAATTAAACATTCCAATATTTAATATACCATACCATCAGAAGCTTTTAGGCGAAGAAGTAGATTCATACATGGGTCTGGCAGATATTCATCAATATCCTCCATCAAAAATGGCTCTTCATGAATCAGATTTGGTTCTTATGATTGGTGCACGTCTTGATAATCAAATGAATTTTGGAAATCCTCCACTTTTTCCAAAAAGTACTAAGCTTGTTTGTATTAATGGATCGCATGAAGAAATAGAATTAAATAGAGCTGCAGATATTAACTTACTTTGTGACCCTGGAGTTTTTTTGGATAAACTCATAGAGTTAAAGAAAAACAGTAAATGGAAACTAAACAATGAATGGTTTAATAAGAATAAAAAAGAGAAAAAAAATTGGATCAATAAAACATTAGATGACTTAAATAAAGAAACTGAAGAGACCAAAAAAAATGGTGGAAAAATTCATCCTCTTCAATTAGCTTTAGATGTTCAAGAAGTGTTAACTGAAAATGATTGGTTAGTTATTGATGGTGGTAATACGCATTTCTGGTCCGAGATTGCAATTAATATTGCTGGATCAAAAGGTAAAAAACTCGGAGGAATATTGCATCCAGGTACCTTCAGTATGTTAGGTGTTGGAGTTCCTTTTGCAATATCAGCTAAAAATCTTAATCCTAAATCTAATGTTGTTTTAATAAGTGGAGATGGTGCATTTTTATCTGGAGGATTGTCAATTGAAGCTGCATTTCAAGAAAAAAAACCTATTGTTGTTGTTATAGATAATAATGGAGGTCTTGACTGTATTTCTCAACAACAAGAAAGGTTATTTGAAAGTGGGAAACATTTTGCAACTGATTTTAGAGACATTCCATTTCATTCAATTTTTGAAGGTTTTGGGGGACATGGAGAATTAGTTACTAAAAGAGAGGGTTTAGGCCCTGCTCTAAAAAGAGCATTAGAAAGTGGTAAAACTGCATGTGTAAATGTTAAAGCTAAAGGTGTTATAAGTCCAATAGTTGCTGCAGTTAGTGATAAAAGAGATAAAGCGTCTATAGAGTAGGATATGGCAATTTTTTCTACACATTTACTAAACTCAATAGATGGCACGCATGCAAGTGATGTAGAAATTGTTATTTATAAAGTAAATAATAATAACAAAGTTGTATTTCTAGAAGATAAAACAGATAGCTCTGGAAGAATGCTTAAAGAATTTGAATTAACGGAAGAAGATTGTGAAAGTGATTATGAAATGATAATTAATTCTGGTAAATATTTTAGAAATACTAGTGAAATAATTAATTCAATAAGTGTTAAATTTAAAATGAAAGATCCTCTTAAAAAATATCACATACCTTTAATTGTTTCTCCAAACGGATACTCAATATGGTGGTCTAAATAAATGAGTAATTCAGGATTAAACATGTCTAGACGTATTAGGAGGACTCCCTATACCGAAAAAGTAATTGAGGCTGGTGTAAGTGGTTTTACTGTAGTTAATCATATGCTTCTTCCAAAATCATATAAAGCAACAGTAGAAGAAGATTACTGGCACTTATCTAAAAATACTCAAATTTGGGATGTTTCATGTCAACGTCAGGTTCAAATAATAGGACAAGATGCTGCAAAATTAATACAACTCATGTCTCCAAGATCAATAAAAGATATGCCTATTGGTAAATGTTACTATTATCCAATGATTGATGAAAATGCAGGGATGATAAATGATCCTGTACTTTTAAAATTAAGTGAAAATAAATATTGGCTATCAGTTGCAGACTCAGACGTTCTACTTTGGGCAAAAGGCTTGGCTGTAGGAAGAAATTTTAAAGTTGATATTATAGAGCCAGATATTTACCCTCTAGCAATTCAGGGTCCAAAATCTGAAGAATTAATGTCATCAATATTTGGAGAAAAAATTAAAAAATTAAAATTCTTTCATTTTTCTTTTTTTGAATTTGAAGGAACAAAACAGATAATTGCAAGATCAGGATATAGTAAACAAGATGGTTTTGAGATTTATCTTAAAGGTTTTAGTTTAGGAAAAAAACTTTGGGAAACTATTTGGGAAGCAGGAAAAGATTTTAATATTTCACCTGGATGTCCAAATTTAATTGATAGAATAGAAGGTGGTTTATTATCCTATGGTAATGAATTTACTTTAGAAAATAATCCAATTGAATGTGGATTTGATAATTATTGTAACAATTTATCTCATGATTTCATTGGAAAAAATGCACTAAAAAAAATATTAAAAAATGGAGTAGATAAAAAAATAAAAGGAATTACTTTTGATGGGTTCCCGACTCCTCCATGCTCAATACCTTTTCCTGTATATTCAAAAAATAGATTTCAAATTGGTAATATCACCTCTGGTATTTATTCACCGTTTTTAAAAACCAATATTGGGCTATCAATGGTTGATAGAGATTATTGGAATGATGGGCAGGATGTTATCGTATTAACACCAGATAATATTGAGAGAAAAGGTAAAGTGTGCTCACTACCTTTTAATTATTCTTAAAATGAGTCATTCAATCAAATTAGAGTGGGAATTAGGAGATCAAAAACTCGAATTTGGAAAATACTTAACTGATCACACAGTAATGCTTAACGAAAATGTATCTATTGATGCGGGATCATCTCCAGATTATGGAGGAAGCGAAACTAATATTAATCCAGAACAAAAACTAGCTGCAGCTGTAAGTAGTTGTTTTATGATGACGTTTTTAGCTTTAGCTGCAAAAATGAAATGGCCAGTTATTAATTACAAAGATAAAGCAATTTCGTATTTAGGAAAAAATGCAGAGGGAAGAATGTTCGTCAACAAAATAGAGTTAAATCCAGCTATAGTATTTGAAGATAATTTTAACATTTCTGATGAAGAAATGAAAAAGATGAAAGAGAGATCACATAAGTATTGTTTTATCGCTAATTCACTATCTAAAGATGTTGAGATTCAAATTAATTAAATGAATTTTAATCTAATTTTAACAGAAAAAAATAATAATATTTTTAATATTATTCTTAATGATCAGAAAAACCAAAATACTTTAAGCGAAAACATGATCAATGAATTAACATCTGCGCTAGAAATTGCTGATAAAGATAATGAAGTAAAAGTAATTATTTTATCATCAAAAGGTAATATTTTTTGTGCAGGACATAATTTAAAAGATTTAAATTCACAAAGATTGCAAAATGACAAAGGTGAAAGCTATTTTAAAAAAATATTTCAAATGTGCTCTCAGCTTATGCTCAAAATTAATAAAAATAATAAACCAGTTATAGCTATGGTTGATGGTATTGCTACTGCAGCAGGCTGTCAGTTAATTTCTAGCTGTGATTTAGCCTACTCAAGTAGTAGAGCAAAATATGCAACCCCGGGTGTTAACATAGGATTATTTTGTTCTACGCCAATGGTTCCATTATCAAGAACTGTAGGTAAAAAACAAGCAATGGAAATGCTTCTCACAGGAGATCTTATAGATGCAAATAAAGCATTAAGGATTGGTTTAATAAATGATGTCTTTGAAGAAGATAGTTTAAAAGAAAATGTATTTCAAATTGCTAAAAAAATATCTTCTAAATCTTCTAATACTATTAAAATTGGTAAAGAAGCTTTTTACAAACAAAAAGATATGAATTTAGAAGACGCCTATACTTTTACTTCAAAGGTAATGACGGAAAATATGTTACATGATGATTCTAAGGAAGGCATTGATGCTTTTTTAGAAAAGAGAGAACCAAATTGGAAAGAATAATTTCTCATTTTTTTGTACCATCATTAAAAGTTCCAAAAAATCTATCCCAAGGCATTTCTATAGTTCCATAATTACAATTAAAGTATCGGTGGTGAAGTTGGTGAAAGAAATCACCTGCTTTTAATCTTTTTTTATCTTTGATCACAATACTATCAAAGCCGGAATGACTAAAAGCTGGATTTAATCCTTGTTGATAAAAATGAAAAAGTACATGTATTGGACTTGACGGAATAACAAAATGTATAACTACTGTTGAAAAGTATAAAATATGTTCGATAGGATGCATAGATATGCCACTCCAAGGTCCTGGACTTATATTTCTATGATGTAAATTGTGAACAGTTTTATAGAGAAAAGTAAAATGTAATAATCGATGAATAATATAAAAGTGCGCACTTGACCAAATAGGAATTAAAATAAAAAATATTCCATACCAAAAAGGGTTATCATACCAAAACATGATAGGAACGATATCATTACTTGCTGCCCAAAAATAAAAACTTTCAAATATTGTCCATATAGTAACACCACTTATAATTGTCCAAAAAATATTATCAAAAAGTTGATTATTGAAAGTAAATTTTTTTACTTTTTCATCTATAAATTTTTTTTCAAATTTAAGTTTTTTACTTTGTCCTTTTAAGTAATAAAACCAAAAATGTAGAGAACCAGCAACAAGAGTGATTAAAATACAATTTCTAATCCATAACTGTGCAATCCACGAAAAAGAAAAATTTTTCATTTCTTCAGCAGATGGGTGAAACAAATAGAATATAAATATAGCAAGTAGAACTTCAATTATAATTGAACTAATGTGAAGCCAATAAGAAGCTAGCCATTTGAAAAACAATAAAAAATTTGGTGGCCAATCTAATATTGGCGATAATTTAATTGGTAAGGTTGGTTGCCAATTCCATTCATGGCGATTTTTTAAACTCATTTTAAAATGGATCTGGTTGGGAGGGATTGGTTGCTAACCATGTAGATTTGGTCTGCATGTAACTTTGCATTCCTTCCCATCCATTTTCACGACCGTATCCTGATTGCTTGAAGCCTCCGACTGGTGATTGAGTAGAAGCATTAAAATAATTATTTATATAAACAGTTCCAGCTTCTATCTTATCTGCTAAACGTATAGCTTTATTAGTATCATTAGTCCAAATACCTGCTGCAAGCCCATAGATAGTATCATTTGCAATTTTAATTACTTCATCTTCATCCTCCCAAGTTTGTATTGAGGCTACAGGTCCAAATACTTCATTTTGAGCTAAATCATCTTCATTTGGAACATTGTCAAAAATAGTTGGTCCAATATAGTATCCTTCAGACTTTTGTTCTTTTCTTCCATCAATTAATAATTTTAAACCTCTTTTTTCAGCTGCTTCTATCTTAGATAAAATTAATTCATATTGCTCTTTATTTGCTATAGGTCCTATTTGTGTTGCAACATCATTTGGGTGACCAACTTTAGCTTTTTTAACAACTTCTAATAAATTATGAGTAAATTTATCTTTTATATCTTTATGTACTAATATTCTTGAACCTGAAATACAGCTATGACCTGAAACTGGAAAGATTCCTGATACAACTCCATTAACTGTTAAAGTTAAATTAGCATCTTTAAATATAATTTGTGGTGATTTTCCTCCTAGCTCCATAATAATAGGTTTAACATTTTTGGATGCACTTAAACTTGCTGCACTCCCCCCTTTTGTTCCACCTGTAAAACTTATCATTCTAACATCTTGATGTTCAATAAGAGGTGCACCGGTGGTAGGACCAAAACCAGTAACAACATTAATCAAACCTTCTGGAAGATCGGCTTCTTCTAGAATTTTCATTAGCTCTAATGTAGAGCACGATGCTCTTTCTGATGGTTTAATTACAACTGTATTGCCTGCAGCTATTGCCGGCGCTAATTTCCAGATCAATGTTCCAATTGGTGAGTTCCAAGGAAGAATAAGTGCAACAACTCCAAATGGTTCCCATTTTAAATAATTATGCATATTTGGAACCTCTGAAGGTATCAATCTACCTTCATACTTGTCACACATGCCTGCATAATAATAAAAACTCTCAGTCTGCCAGCTGGTTAAAGAAGGAGTGATATTTTTTGGAAGTTTGCCGTTGTCTTTAGTTTCTATTTGCCCAATGCGTTCTGCATTTTTAGCAATAATATCTCCAATTCTATTTAATGTTCTCCCTCTTTCTGCTGGATGCATTTTACCATAAGGACCATCATAATAAGCATGTTTAGCAGATGATACTGCAAGATTAATATCTTTTTCATTACAGTCAGGGATCCTTGCCCATACTTTACCTATAGATGGATCCTCACTTTCAAAATATTTTTTAGAAGAAGGGTTATGCCATTTATTTCCTGCATAAAATTTGTAGGTTTGGATTTCAGACATAATTTATTTAAACTTAAATATTTTCATTGGTCAACTTATTTGTGATTAATTAATTTTTTAATATCATATCTGATGCTTTTTCTGCTAACATAATTACAGATGCATTTATATTTCCACTTATCATATCTGGGAAAGAAGATGCATCTACTACTCTAAGATTGTCTATTCCTCTAACTTTAAGCTGATTATCAAGTACAGCCATTTTGTTATTACTGGAACCCATTGCGCAAGTAGATGCAGGATGATGCCCTGTTTGTACATGATTTCGAACTGACTCTTTTAAATCCTGATCACTTTTTATTTTTTTTCCTGGAAGTAATTCTTCCGAAACAATTTTTGCTAAACTGGGTTTTGACAATACTTCTCTTGTATGCTTCATCCCTTCTATCATATCTTCCATATCTGATGGATCGATGAACCAATTTGGATGTATATTAAGTTCATCATTAGGATTTGAGCTTTTAAGTTTTACACTTCCTGTGCTCTTTGGTCTTAATAAATTAATTTGAAAGTGTAATCCTGGAAAAGCTTTTTTACCTCTAGAAAAAAATAATGAACCAAAATTTAATAAATTATCTAAACTCATAGACCAGTTATCTTTTTCTTCTTTAAAACACATAGGTGTCATGAACACTTGTATTTCAGGCATTTCTTTTTCTCTTATTGCATGAAATAGATTTGTTGACCAAAAAGGAGCTGCGGCTAATCCTTGTTTAAATAAAATATATTTTAATCCCACAATAATAGCTCTATCGATCCTTTGATATTTAGAGAAACTTAAATTGTTGTTTTGAAAAGCCCAATTCATTGGCATAACAGGATGATCGTGAAGGTTTTCACCTACTCCAGGTAAGTTAATTAATAATTCTATATTTTTTTCTTTTAAATGTTCCTCTGGACCAATTCCTGACAACATTAAACATTTGGGACTACCGAATGCTCCTAAAGATAATATTACCTCTGATGATGCATAAACTTCACCACTTGATAAAAGTAATCCTTTAGCTTTATTTTTCTCAATTAAAATTTTTATTACAGATGTATTTTTATAAATTGTTAAGTTACTAGGTTTAAATTTCAAATAAGCTTCTGCTGATGATTGTCTTTTTCCCTTCCATACTTTAACATCATATCGGCCTACTCCATTTAGATTGCCATTGTAAAAATCATTATTAATTTCTGCCCCAGCTTCAACACATGCATCAATAAATGCTTTATCGATAGAATTGTAATTACCAGCTGGTGTAAGTTTTAAAGGACCTGAATGTGAGTGATATTCATTTTTTTCTCTATGAAAAGCTGAGGCAGATCTTTTGAAATATGGTAATACATCATTATATGACCAACCCTCTAGGCCCTTTTGTCTCCACCGATTAAAATCACCTGGAGCGCCTCTCATGTAAATCATACCGTTTAAAAGAGAAGATCCTCCTAGCCCTTTACCTCTAGGGTATAAAATTTTTCTATTATTTAAGGAAGGTTGAGGTATTGACTCAAAACCCCAATCAAATTTAGGGTTTCCAAAAATGTATCCGTTACCACCGGGCATTTGAGTGAATAAACTTTTTCCTGACCCCCCTGCTTCTATTAGTAATACTTTTATATCTTTATTTTCAGATAATCTTGAGGCTAATGTGCAGCCAGCAGAACCTCCTCCTGCTATTATATAGTCAAATGTTTTTTTCATTTTTTAAAAATATAAATTATACTAATTATTAATTTATAAGTAAACTCGAGTAAAATAAATATGAATAATTACAAAGATTGGATTGGAAAGAAAATTTCAAGAAGCGATATTATTACTCCTCGATTAGTTGATCATTTAAAAAAAACAATTGATCAAAACTGTTTAAGTGATCAAACTGTGCCTGAGGGAATTTTTTTATGTTTATGCCCAGATGTAGCTTCAATAAATGATCTAGACAAAGATGGAAATACTAAATTAGGAATTTTCTTACCCGAGTTACCTTATAAAATTAGAATGTGGGCTGGTGGTAAAATAAAAATATTTGATGAATTTGAAATTGGATCTGAAATTAAAAAAAATTCAACCATTTCAAGTATTGAATTTAAAGAAGGTAGATCAGGCAATCTATGTTTTGTTAATATTAATCATAAATATTTAAATAAAAATAAATTAATAATATCAGAAGATCAAACTGCTGTTTATAGAGAAAAAATAAATAAAAACTCCATTACTCCTAAAATAAAAGACAAATTAAAATTAATTGATAAAGTAGAAATTTTTAGTTCATCAACTTTGCTGTTTAGATATTCTGCTTTAACTTTTAATGGACATAAGATTCATTATGATAATGATTATACAAAAAATTATGAGGGCCATATGGGATTATTAGTCCATGCTCCTCTTCAAGCAACATATCTTTTAAATCTTGCAAGAAAAAACAAGATTGAGTTCAATTCTTTTGAATATAAAGCTACAGCTCCACTTGTATATAACAATAATTTTTTTGTAGAAATTGGTGAAAATCAAGATGATGAAATTATTGGAAGAATTCTTAATGAAAAACAAGAAATTTCAATGATCGCAAAATATAAAAAATGAGTTTTCATAAAAAATTTTGTAATTGGGCATCACAAAAAAAAATTAATATCAATAAGGTAACTTATAAAAGAGCAGAAAATGCATTCATAGATACACTAGCTTGCATATTATCAGGTGTTAAAGAAAAACAATCAAAGGTTGCTTTAAAATATTGTTTAGAAAATAATAATTCAGGAAAAATTATGGTTTTTGGAGGAGGAAAAAAATTATCTATTTCTGCAGCATGTTTTTTACATGGAGTCAGATCAGCATCTATAGACTTTGATGATTACGAATACGTTGCAGGATCTCATCCTAGTGCCCCTATTTTTTCAGCTCTTATGTCTATTGCTCAAATGAAAAACATTTCAATTGAAGAAATATATCAAGGATGGGTAGTAGGATATGAATTAATAATAAAATTAGGACAAGCACTTAGTTATGATCATTATTATAAAGGATGGCATTCAGCGAATACAATAGGAGTGCTTGGAACTGCTGCAGCAGTATCTAAAGTGTTAAAATTAAATGCGGATCAAATGGCAAATGCAATTTCTATTGCCACAAGTTTTTCATCTGGCTTAAAACAACAATTCGGAAAAGATACAAAAGCGTTTCATATAGGTTTTGCCGCCCAAGCAGGTGTACAATCAGCTTTACTTGCAAAAAATGGAGGGACAGCTAATCAAGATATTTGGAATATTGAGAGAGGATTTATTGAATTATATGGTAGTAAATTTTCTAAAAAATTAAATAATAATTTTAAAAGATCAGATTTAGGAAATGCAATAATTAAATTTCCAAATTTCATTAAGTTTTGGCCAGTTTGTAGTTATTCACAAAGAGTAATACAAGGAGGGTTAATTTTAAATAAAAAAATTTTTATAAAAAAAAATATTAAATCAATTACAATTGAGTTTCCAGAACCTTGGTTCAGAGTATCAAAATTTCATATACCTAAAAATTCTACTGAAGCTAGATTTTCATTGAGTTATTGTTTAGCAACTGCTCTGATTAATGGTAAATTTGATTTAAGTAGTTTAAATATTTCCAAAAATAAAAAAAGTTTAAATATGGTTAAAAAAATTAAACTAGTCACGTACAAAGTGCCAAATAATTTTGAAGATTATGATCCTAAGTATCCTGATATAATTAAAGTAATAATGAATGATGGAAGTATATTGATTGAAAAAATATCACATATTAAAGGAGGGAAAAAAAACCCCTTAAGAGACGAAGATATTAATAATAAATTTTTAATGTGTGGAGGTAAAAAAAATATTTTAAATAAAATAAGAAATCAAAAATATAAGAAGAAAAATTTAAAAGAAATAATTTTTTAATTTAGCTATTTTTTCTTTCTCTGTAAGCTATAAATATTCCAGTACTAATAATTATGGTCCCCCCTAAATAAATACTCAAAGTTGGAACCTCAGAATAAATTAAATATCCCATAATTCCTACAAATATAAAAGATGAGTATTCAAAGGGTGAAGTAATTGCAACATCTGCGTATTTAAATGCTTGAGACATAAATAAATGTCCTAGTGATCCCATCACACCTAAACTCATAGCAAAAATCAATTGAATTCCATTTGGCATAATAAAATTATCAGGGAAAAATATTATTGACGTAATTAATAATGCAAAAGAGTAATAAAAAACTATTGCAACACTAGAATCAGTACTCATTACTGATCTAGTTGATAAATAAACAGAAGCCATAAAAGCTGCAGATATTAGAGGATAGAGTGATTCTAATTTGAACAAGTCAGTACCGGGCTTAACAATAATTAACACACCAATAAAACCAATTAATATTGCAGTTGTTCTAAAAATCCCAATTCTCTCGCCAAGTATTGGTACAGCAAGAAAAGCGGCAATAATGGGAGCAGAATGTGCAATAGCAATATTTTCAGATAACATTAAATGATTAATTCCGTAAATATAGAATACAACACAACCAGAGGCAGAAAGAGCTCGGATAGCATGTCCAACTGGTTTTTTAGTTTTTAACTTATCAAATCCAAAATACATTGCTGAAAAAGTTGCAATGATACTTCCACTTAGCGCTCTGAAGAATATTGATTCCCATACAGGAAAATGAAAGCTTAAATATTTATACGTGATATCATTTATACTTAGACAAAACATGGAAAATAACATGAAAGAAATTCCCAAGAGATTATTATTTTTCGATTTCATTAATTTGTTTAATATACTAAGATAATTTATTCAGATATAAATATTTAAAAATGAGTAGTAAATATCATGTAAAAAAATTAGAAAAAAAGAATGACCATTTAAGTATTTTGTGGAAAGATAATTTTGAAAGTAAATTCCATTTTATGTGGTTAAGAGATAATTGTCCAACAGCAATACATCCTACTGCAAATATGCGAGTCTTTAATATTTTAACTGTTAGTAAAAATATATTTCCTAAAAAGTATAAAATTGAAAAAAATAAACTCATCATTGATTGGAGTGAAGGTGATCATAATAGCAAGTTCAATTTGAAATGGTTAAGAGATCATTGTTATACCGAAATAAATAATCGAAAATATAAATCACCTTATGTTTTTTGGGATGGTAAATTAAAAAAAAATTTAAAGAAAATTATTGTTGAGCATAATAGTGTAATAAAAAATGACAAAAATTTAAGTAAATGGTTAAATTTACTTCATACTTATGGTTTTGCATTAATCAAAAATGCACCAACTAGCAAAAAATCAGCGTTCAAAATATTAAATAGAATAAGCCATCATAGAGAAACATTTTTTGGTACACCATTTGAAGTAATTAACATTCCAAAGCCAAATAACACCGCTTATACGGCAGATGCATTAAGAAATCACACCGACTTACCTTATTTTGAATATGCTCCTGGTTATCAGTTTCTCCATTGCTTAGTAAATGAGGCTAATGGCGGATTATCATCTGTTGTAGATGGTTTTGCAGTTGCAAATTATTTAAAAAAAAATGAAAAAGATGTTTTTAATATTTTAACAAAAACTCACGTTAAATTCAAAGATACTGATTATACTCAAAAAGCTATCAGAATTCTTCATTCACCAATAATAACACTTACAAAAGATAATGATTTCAATGATATTAGATTTAGTATGGCTGCAATGGGAGCAGTTGATGTTGATCCAAAAAAAATGAAAAAATTTTATGATGCCTACCAATATTTTGCATCGTTGCTTCAAAACAAAAAATTTAAAATTGATTTTAGATTGGAGGCAGGTGATATATTTTGCTTTAACAATAGAAGAGTATTACATGGGAGAACTGAATTTGATCCAAACTCTGGAAATAGACATCTTCAAGGATATTATATTGAAAGAGATGAAATAATAGGAAGATTAAATTATTTTAATAATATTAAGGTTTAGATCATTCCCATCCGCAGATAGTTTTAATTTCTAAATATTCTTCTAGACCCCAAATTCCACCTTCTCTTCCATTTCCAGATTGTCTATAACCACCAAAAGGAGTTCCTGGATCAGCGCTATTTCCATTTATATAAACACCTCCTGATCTAAATTTTCTTGCTACTCTTCTTGCCTTTTTTTTATCTTGAGTTTGTACGTAGTTTCCTAGACCATAGGAAGTATCATTTACAATTGATACAGCTTCATCTTCATCTTCAAATGGAATTATAGATAATACTGGTCCAAAAATCTCTTCTTTTGCAATTCTCATATTATTAGTTACATCTGTGAAAATTGTAGGCTTAACAAAATAACCCTTTTCTAGACCATTTGGTTTTTCAGGACCTCCAGCCACGAGTGTAGCACCCTCATTTATACCACTATTAATTAGATCAATGATTTTATCATATTGTGTTTTAGAAATAACGGGACCGATATGATTTCCATTCTTAGAAGCAATATCAACTTTGATTTTATTTGCTTCATCAGCCGCCTCTTCTATTGCTCTTTTATAGATTGATTTTTCAACTAGCATTCTTGTTGGTGCATCACAAGATTGACCAGAATTACTCATAATATTCCTAACACCTTCTCTTACAGCTTCTTTATGAGAGTCACTAAATATTATATTCCCTCCTTTACCACCTAACTCAAGACAAACTCTTTTGATTGTTTCAGATGCATTTTTAGAAATAAGTTTTCCTGCTCTAGTAGATCCAGTAAAAGATATCATATCTATATCAGGATGATTTGATAAATTAGTTCCTACTCCATCACCATCTCCGTTAACTAGATTAAAAACACCTGAAGGAAAACCAGCCTGATCAACAATTTCTGCAAAGATCATCCCTGATAATGGTGCAATTTCTGAAGGTTTCAGGATCATGGTACATCCAGTTGCTAAGGCAGGTATTACTTTAAGTGTAATTTGATTAATTGGCCAATTCCAAGGAGTGATTAATCCACATATACCTATAGGTTCGTACGCAATAAAATTATCAGAATTGTTATTAAATTTTTTTTCAAACTCAAATTCATTTAATCTCTTAATAAAATCTTTAATATGATCAAATCCAGAGGCTGTTTGTGCAGATGATGACCAATCAAGCGGTGCTCCCATTTCATCTGACATTGTTTTAGTAATTTCATCCCATCTATCTTTGTATATTTCTAATAATTTTTCTAAAAGATTTATTTTAATTTTTTTATCTGTTTGACTCCACTCAACAAAAGCATCTTTTGCTGCCTTTACAGCAAGATCAACATCATTTTTACTTCCTAAAGATATCACAGCATAGGAATCTTCATTTGAAGGGTTTATCACATAAAAATCATTTTTATTTTGAGGATTTATCCATTTACCATTTATATAGAATTTTCGCTTATCAATCATGGTTTTAAATTTAATCTTATATTAACATTTATTTTTTTTTAAATTAGAATAAAAGAATACACAATAAGAGGTGAAATTGACACTTGAAAATATTGAACTTGATGTAAATTACGTTAGATCTCAGTTCCCTGCATTTAAAGATCCTATATGTAAAGATTGGTCATTTTTTGAAAATGCTGGTGGAAGCTACGTACCTAATAATGTTATACAAAAATTGACTCAGTTTATGACATCTACTAAAGTTCAGCCATATGCTGAGTATCCTATGTCAAAAATGGCAGGTAAAAACATGGATATTGCAACTGAGCTATTTGCAGAAATGATCAATGCCAAAAAAAATGAAATATTAATAGGTGGTTCAACTTCTATTAATTTGTATGTTTTATCAAATGCTTTAAAAAAAATGATTAATCCAGGAGATGAAGTAATTGTAACAAATCAGGATCATGAAGCAAATATTAGCCCTTGGAGAAGGTTAAACGAAATTGGCGCAACTATCAAAGAATGGAAATTTAATTTAGAAAATCAGGAATTAGAAATACAAGACCTGGAAAATTTGATTACTAATAAAACTAAAATTTTAGCTGTTACACATTGCTCTAATATAGTTGGATCAGTAAATAATTTAAAAAAAATATGTGAGATTGCTCATAAAAAGAATATTATAGTTATTGGTGATGGTGTTTCATATGCACCACATGGTTTCCCAGATGTTAAAGAACTAGATGTCGATTTTTATACATTTAGTTTATATAAAACCTATGGGCCACATTTAGCCCTTTTGTATGGCAAGGAAGAAATATTGGAAAAATTACCAAATCAGAATCATGAATTTTTAAATGGTCAATATCCATATACTATTAATCCTGGTGGCCCTAATCATGAAGAGCTGGTATCATTAATTGGAATACATGAATATTTTGCAAACTTATACAATCATCATTTTAATGATACTGAAACCTCAACTCTTAAAAAAATTAGTAAAATTAATCATTTAATATCTAAACATGAAGAGAATATAGCAAATCCAATCTTAGAGTATTTGTATAATAGAGATGACATCAAACTTCTTGGTAAGAATAAAATTGAAAATAAAAATAGAGCACCAACAATTGCATTTACTTCAAAGAAAATAACCTCCGAAGCATTTTCAAAAAAACTTATCTTAAAAAATATTGCAACAAGAAATGATAATTTTTATGCGTGGAGATGTTTAAAAGCACTTAATATTGATACAAATGATGGGGTGGTTAGATTAAGTCTTACTCACTATAATTCTAAAGAAGATGTAGAAAAATTAATGGATGCATTAAAAAATATATAATTTATGGAATTAATAAGAAAAAATTATTTTCTAATAATATCTTTTATCTCTTTTTTTTTTATACAATTAATATTTTATAATTATTTTAAATCTATATATAATATACCATTCTTTGGAAGTGATACATTAAGATTTATCGATGGATCTATTAAATTACAAAATTTAGATTTAATCTCTTTACAGAAATCATGGGGATACCTAACTTACGTTCTAATATTTTATTTAACAGACATTTTTTTTAATTCTAACTATAATTTAATTATATTATATCAGATATTTATTAATTACTTATCATCAATATTTTTATTTTTTTTAACAAAACAAATTTATAATTCAAAATCAGCATATTTAGCTTTTATTTTATATATTGGTTATTTAGACATTCAAAGATGGAATTTCATACTATATTCAGATTCAATTTTTGTTTCATTATTAATTATCTCTTTGTATTTATTAATAAATACAAAAAACTTTAGAGATATTTTCTTATTTGCTCCAATATTTATTTTAACTATATGCTGTAGACCACATGGGATTCTGTTAGGATTGCCAATAATTGTAACTATTTTGTTTATTTATAATTTTAATATAAAAAAAATATTAATAGTATTAACGATAATTTTTCTTGTTACTTTTGTAATTTTTTTTAATCAAATTAATATTATACTAATTGATTATAATGAATGGATAAAATATTTTATAAATGGTCAATATATAGCTGAATTTCAGTCAAATATAACTTTAAACATAAATTTAGAATGTTTACAAAAGAATTTTTTAAGAATTATTTTATGTGGAATTTACGAGGAACCAATAAAATTACTAAAAATAAATTTTTTTAAATTTTATTATTTCTTTTTTAATATTCGTCCTTATTGGACTGATATTCATATTTTTTTAAATTTAATTATAAATTCAACAATACTTTTATTTTTTATAATATATATATTTTTATACAGAACTAAATCACATTATGAATATATTATTTACTCTTTCTTATCCGTATATTGTCTAAGTATTATAGTAACTTGGAATGATTATGATGGAAGATTTTTTAATCCTATATATCCTTTTTTATGCATTTTTGCTTCTAAAGCTGTGGTAAATTTGTACCTAAAATATTTTAAAGATGAAAAATAGAGAATTTGCAATTATATTTTTTGGTGGAAAAAGTTCCAGACTAAATTCAATATATAATAAAAATTCTCACATTTATAAATCATTACTTGTAGTAAATAAAAAAACTATTTTAAAAAATATATCTTGCAGAAATTAAATTTAAATTCTAATTTTTTAATATTGATTTTGAAATTGCATGTAAATTAGCTAAATACAAATATAAAATAATAGAAGAGAAAATATCATATACACCAAGAAAATATAAAGATGGTAAAATAATTAACTTTTTAGATGTTATATATTCATTACTAACTATCTTTAAATGTTATTTTTTTAAATAATTAAAATTTGTAGTATTTTAAATACCATTTAATAAAATTCTTAATACCATTTTTAATATTTGTTTTTGATTTGTATCCACTATATTTATTTAGTTTATTAATATCAGCATGAGTTTTAATTACATCACCTAATTGTAACGGTAATTTATTTATAATAGCCTTTTTATTTAAAAATGTTTCAATATTTTTTAGATAAATACTTAACTTACTTGAACTACCATTACCGATATTAAAAATATTAAAAGGCACCTTATCTTTTGAAGGTTTATTAATTATAGATACAATACCTTTTATAATATCGTCGATATATGTAAAATCTCTAAAATGTTTACCACTATTGTAAAGATCTATTGTTTCATTATTTATGATACTTTTAGTAAATTTAAACAAAGCCATATCTGGTCTTCCGTAGGGACCGTAAACTGTAAAAAATCTCAAAGCTGTTGATGGTAAGGAATAAATGTTGCTATATGAATAAGCCATAACTTCATTTGTTTTTTTAGAAGCAGCATAAAAGGAAAGTGGATTGTCTGTATTATAATTTTCTTTAAGCGGAAATTTATTGTAATCTCCATATACTGAACTGGTTGAAGCAAATATTAAGTGATTTATTTTATTATTTTTACTGATTTCTAAAATATTAAAAAAACCTTCAATATTTGATTTAAAATACTCTTTAGGTTTATTAATAGAATGTCTAACTCCAGCTTGAGCAGCTAGATGAATTATAATTTTAATTTTATTTATTTTAACAAATTTATTAATTTTATTTTTTTCTAAAATATCACATCTCTTAAAAAAAAAACTTTTGTATTTCTTTAAAATTTTTAGTCTGTTATTCTTTAAATTAATATCATAATATTGATTCATATTATCAATCCCAAAAATAATATGATTTTTTTTAAGCAGTGTCTTAGATAAGTGAAATCCAATAAAACCAGCGCAACCAGTTATTAATATTTTCATTAATTTCTTGGCATAATAAATTCTGGTCCTGATTTTATACTCTTAGGCCATCTAGATGTCACTGTTTTCAACCTTGTATAAAAACGTACACCTTCCATACCATGCATTGCATGATCACCAAAAAGAGATTGTTTCCAACCACCAAAACTATGGAAAGACATTGGAACTGGTATTGGAACGTTTACTCCAACCATACCTATTTTACAATTAGTAGTAAAGTTTCTAGATATCTCACCATCTGAAGTATAAATACTTGTCCCGTTTCCAAATGGATGATTATTTACAAGTTTTAATGCTTCTTCGTATGATTTAACCCGAACTATTGATAAAACAGGTCCAAAAATTTCTTCTTGATAAATTTGCATTTTTTCTTTGACATTATCAAAAATTGTGGGTCCTAAAAAATATCCATTTTCATACCCTTGAATATTTATTTTTCTACCATCAAGTTTTAAATCTGCACCCTCTTTGACTCCAGTATTAATATAATCAATAATTTTATTTTTATGTTCCCTCGATATAACTGGTCCCATCTGTGCTTTTTCATCAGTCCACGGTGCTACTTTTAAAGTTTGTGCTTGTTTTAAAACTTCATCTAATAACTCATTTGCAATATCTCCAACAGCTACAGCTACAGAAACTGCCATACATCTTTCACCTGCAGATCCAAATGCAGCACCCATTATACCATCTACAGCTTGATCAATATTTGCATCAGGCATTACTATTAAGTGGTTTTTAGCACCGCCTAATGATTGAACTCTCTTACCTGCTTTAGCTGATTTTTCGTATACATACTTGGCAACAGGCGTTGATCCAACAAAACTTATTGAAGAAATTTTTTTATTACCTAGGAGTGAGTTTACTACATTCTTATCACCATTTAATACATTGAATACCCCATCTGGAAGTCCAGCATCTGAAAAAAGTTCTGCTAATTTTAAACCACAACTTGGATCTTTTTCAGAGGGCTTTAAAATAAATGAATTTCCACATGCAATAGAAATTGGAAACATCCACATTGGAACCATTGCAGGAAAATTAAAAGGTGTAATACCTGCGGTTACTCCCAAAGGTTGTCTGATTGACCAAGAATCAATATTTACTCCTACATTTTCAGAAAATTCACCTTTTAATAAATGAGGTATTCCAGATGCAAATTCAACTACTTCCATACCTCTAATAACTGAACCTTTAGCATCCTCAAGTGTTTTTCCGTGCTCGATAGAAATAATTTTTGCTAGTTCCAATAAATTTTTTTCAATTATTGCTTTGTATCTAGCGAGTACTCTAGATCTTTTTAAAGGTGTAACTTCTGACCATTTAATAAATGCTTCAGATGAAGAGTTTATTGTCTTTTCTACATCTTCATCATTGGATAGAATGACTTCAGCTATTTTTTCACCCTTTGAAGGATCGTCTACTGGAATAAATTTCTTTGAATTTGACTGCAAAGAACCATTAATATAATTTTCAATTTTTTTCATTTTTTCTCTTATAGATTAATATTAAATTTCTTAAGTATATAAGTATGCCAAATGTTTGACCAGAAATTATTACAGGATCTTTTCTAAAAATAGCGTACAATAATAATCCTATACCCCCAAAAATACTAAGATACCAAAAAATAATTGGCACTGCACTCCTTCCAATTTTTTCTGAATAAATCCATTGAACAATAAATCTTGAAGCAAATAATCCTTGTCCAATAAAACCAATAATAAGAAAAATAAACTCTAAGTTAGATAATGATTGAAAATAATTAAACATTAAATTTATGAGATTTTATAATTTTAATAACTTTATAAATATCTAACAAGCCTCTAAATAACCTCATAAAAATTCCATATTTAGAATATCCATATTTTCTAGGTCTATGATCTACATCAACATAAAATACTTTATAATCAAATCCAATAAATAATGCAGGAATAAACCTGTGTATACCATTAAAAAAAGGCAAGGAAATGAAGCAGCTTTTTTTAAATATCTTTAAAGCACAACCTGTATCTGGGCAATTATCTTTTAAAATATATGATCTTATATTATTTGCAATTTTTGATGATATTTTTTTTATAAAACTATCTTTTCTTTTAATTCTAATACCTGAGACCAAATCATAATTTTTTTCAAAAAAAATTTTAAAAAGTTTTTCAATATCTTCTGGGTTATTTTGTCCATCCCCATCAATAGTAACTATATTATTATAATTTGATTTTAATATTCCTAATTGCATACTTTTGCTTTGTCCAAGATTTTTTTCATTATTTATAAGCATTACATTATTATATTTTTTTTTATAATAAAGATCTAGAAAACTATCTGAACTACAATCGTTAATTATTATTACTTCAAAATCTATTTTTTTCTCTAAGTAATAGAAAATCTCCTCAATTAGTAAAAATATGTTTTCACATTCATTAAAAATTGGAATAACTATGCTGATTTGTTTATTAAAAATATTATTCATATTCTTTTAAACAAGAGAAATCTTCTGTCCATTTTTTTATAATTTCAGAAATTTGATCTAAATTATCATCTTCAAAAAAAATTAATAATTTTTCTAAATCATTTTCAAAAATATTAAAATAATCATCTTCAAACTTTTCAGAAGCTTTATAAATTTTGGGATGTTGAGTTTTTTCATATTTATTATTGATGAATAATTCCTCGTTTAACTTCTCACCCTTAGAAAGGCCTGTATAAATAATTTCAATTTCATCTTTGTTTGATTTTTTTTCAACATGTTTTAAGCCACTAAAATCAATCATTTTTTTTGCTATATAATCAATGGATATAGGCTGCCCCATATCTAGAACAAATATATTACCACCTTGTGATATTGAACTAGCCTGTATAACTAGTTCTGCAGCTTCATTAATTGACATGAAATATCTAGTTGCTAATTTATCAGTAATAGTAATTGGACCACCTTTTTGTATTTGTTTTTCAAATAAAGGTATGACTGAACCACTTGAACCAACAACATTTCCAAATCTAACTGAAGAATAATTAGTCTTATAAACCGTATTAATTTTGTATTTAGAATAGTATAATAGTATTAATTCTGAAAATCTTTTTGAAGCACCCATATAATTTGAAGGTCTTACTGCTTTATCAGATGATATCAGAACAAAGTTTTCAACTTTGTTTTTTAAGCAACTGTCTACACAGTTTAAAGTGCCTACTACATTATTTTTTAAGCTATAAGCCACATTATGCTCAACAATATTTACATGTTTATATGCAGCAGCATGAAAAAATACATTAATTTTATATTTTTTTATTATTTTATCTAATTTATTTTTTTCTAAAATATCTAATAAAATAAATTTTAATTTGATATTTGAGTTAGATGCTTTGCCTTTAATTTCATTATATATTTTGAATAGATTATATTCATTTTTGTCTAACATTATTAATGTTTTTGGATTATTAGAAAATATTATTCTTACTAATTCTGAACCTACTGAACCACCAGCACCAGTTATAAGTAAATTTTTGTTATAGATATTTTTATCAATTAATTCAGGAATTGGATCAATTAATTTTCTTGATATAAGATTCTGAATATTAAGCTCTTTCAAATCAATTTTTTTTCCAAAATTTGTAAGTAAATTAAAACTACTAGGTGCGAATAAAAGTTTAAAATTATATATTTTATTTAAAGAATCAAATTTATTAACTATTTTATTTGATATTTGTTCAGGAAATATAATTTCAGATACTTGATTTTTTTTTAATGTATCTTCAATTTCAGATAAGGAGTGTATAAAGTGTTTTTCTATAAATTGATTTTTTTTTGACTCAGACGAATCTATAAAACCAAGGAATTTTAAATTGTTTTCATTTCTAATATTATTATATATTTGTATTCCTAACTTATTTGCACCATATATCATTACTTTCCTGGAGTAATTATTAGAAATTGATTTATTTTGAATTAAGAAATCATAAATTATTTTTTTAGCTAGAAAACGAATATAAATAGTAAAAACTAGTATAAATAAATAACTAATAAATAATATTCTTTTAGAAAATTCATTAAAGTTTAGAAAATATAGAAATAGAGAAAGAAAAATAAAGTAAAATGTAACTGCTTTTAAAATATCAAGGATAGATTCATATCCAATAAACTCAATTAAACTTCTGTAAAGTCCAAAAAAAAAATAAATAGGAATTGCCAAAGAACTTATAAATATAAATAAGAATATAATATTAAAATTAAGATCTGAAAATGAATTATAATAAACTAAGTATGATAATAGAAAGCTACTGTTAATTAAAAAGTAGTCTGTAATAATTAATATAAATGTTTTCTTAGTTCTGGATAATAATCTAATTAAATTAAAAATTTTTTTTCTCATTTTAATTGCTTTTAATGTGAAACATTTTTTTTGTATAAAACTTTGATTAAAGTTAATAAAATAATTTTCAAGTCTAGAAAGAAATTTTTATTATTAAAATAAAATGAATCATATTCAACTTTTTTTTCAATAGTAATATTGTCTCTACCATTTATTTGAGCCCATCCAGTAATACCAGGTTTAATTGCTTCAATACCATATTTTAGCCTTAAATTAATAAGATCAAACTGATTATGTAATGCAGGTCTAGGACCTACAAATGTCATCTGACCCTTTAAAATAGAATATAATTGAGGAATTTCATCTATACTAAATCTTCTTATAAAATAGCCTGATTTAGTTAAATAATTTTTAGGCTCTTTAATTAAATGAGACGCGATATCGGGTGTATTTATTTTCATGGTTCTAAATTTAGGCATTAAAAATAATACATTATGTTTTCCAACTCTTTTTGACCAATGAATGAAAGGTCCTTTAGATTCAATTTTAATAATTAAAATTATTAAAATATTTAGTGGTAATAAGATAATAAGCAGTATTATACAAAATGTAATTTCAATTAACCTCATAAGTTTGAAGATTTATAAAGATGATTGACTTTTATATAAATAGATAGAATAAAAAAATGAATATTTGAAATATAATTAGAAAAAAAATCTGTATGTTGCGATAAAGGCCAAATGTTAATGTAAACAGAGATAAGCATACAAATAACTAATTTTTGTATATTAGAGGATGATGATTTATGTGAATTGTTAAATAAATGATTTATTATTTCTTTAGAAAAATATAAAAATACCCCAAAAATAAATGAAAATCCAATTATACCACTCTCTGTAAAAAATTGTAGATATATATTGTGAGTATGATTTCTACAATAGTAAGGACTAGCAAATATTTCTTTACAATGTAATTCATATAGTCCTGGACCCACACCAAAAAGAAAGTTTTCTTTTATTATTTGAATTGATGAAAAAAGAATCTGCGAGTAAGTTTCATAAATGACTGAGTTACTGTCTGCTAATAAATTATAAAATTCAAACATTCTATTTTTAAAATCATTATTTAAAAAATAAAATATTAAAAAAATAATTATAGAAAAAAATAACAGGAAAATAAAAAGTTTTCTAGTTTCCTTAATCAAAAGAATTATAAGGAATGTAGTTAATAAAAACAAAATTATAGCATTTCTTTCACCACTTAATATAATTAAAAGTAAACTTATAAATAAAAAAAATGAAATTACTAATGTTTCACTTTTTCTTGTCATATTTTGCATAAAAATCAGGCCTATTAAAATTGGTAAAAAGCGAGCAATATAGCTGCCTAACATTAGTTCATCTTTAAAAAAACTACTCACTCTACCTGGTTGTTCAATAGGAAAGAAAAAAATATTTTTTTTAAAATTAAATTGAATGATAGAATCAATAAAAAACAATAAAAAAATTAATGAAAGTAAATAAAAAAAATATTTATAAAATGTTTCATTAAAATTAATACAATAAAAAACTACTATAACAAATAGATAATATCTAAAAAATAAAAGAGTACTCGAAATTGATTCATATTTGTAATTTGTTAATAGACTTTGTATTACCAAATAAAATAATATTAAAATTATAAAAATATTAATTTTTTTACTTAAAAATTTAATTAACTTTTCTTTATTCAATTTTGAATTAAATAAAGAAGAAATTAATATTAAAACGATTGCTACACCTGGGAGAAATCCACCAGTAATTAATAGAAAAGGAATGAAAAGAAAGATGTTATTTATATTAAATATATACCTAAAGTTCATTTTTAGATTTTATAAAATAACTACAGGTTTTTTCAATACCATATTCAATTTCATATTCTGGAATCCAATTTATTTCATTTTTTAATCTATTATTATTAATTAATAGATTACTAAATAGTTTATTAAAATATTGCTTTTTAAATAAAATAATGAATATAAATTTTAAAATTTTTTTGTTTAAATTAAAGAATAAATAGTTTTTTTTACCTAGTTTCTTTTTAATTATCTTTAAAAAAGTTAAAAATTCCAATCTCTGACCATCTGATATATTATAAATTTGATAATTTAATTTTTTTTTCTTAATTAATTTATGAATTATTGCTGAAAAATTATAAACAGAAATCATATCTCTAACATTGCAACAATTACCAAATGGTAATGGTATGTCTTTATTTAGTAATTTTATAAGATTATTTAAATTACCTTTAACACCAGGGCCATAAATTAATCCGGGTCTTAGGATGATCAATTGACAATTATTTTTTAATGATAATTCTAATAATTTATTTTCTGTCAAAATTTTATTTTTAGTATAAAAATCGAAATTATTAGATATATACTCTTCATTTATAGGTAAATTTATATTTGATCTTTGATCAACAGAAACATTTATTGAACTAATAAAAAAAAATTTTTTAACCATTGATTTTGAGCATGCTTTATATAAGCTAATTGCAGGCAAATAATTATATTTGAAATAATCCTCATTTTTTACTCCATTACTATGAGCTATACCCGCACAATGTATTACTATTGATTTATCTTTTAGAAGACTAGCAAAAGATTTATGATCTTCTAAATTAAAATATATATTTTTTTTATTATTGTCTCTATTTCTTGATGCTCCATAAACATTATAATTGTATTTTTTTAACAAATACAACAAGTTACTTCCGAGAAATCCAGAGGATCCTGTTATAAGAATTTTTTTAACCATTTACGAAAAATCAATTATAGATTTATAAAATTTTAGTGTTTTTTCAGTTATAACTTCTAATGAAAAATTTTGAATAATTAGTTCTCTTGAATTTTGTTTAAATTTTCTTAACTTATCTTTATTTTTAATAATTAATTCAATTGTATTTTTTAAGTCTTCTCTATTTTTTGGATCAAATAAGTATCCATTAAAATTATTAATTACTACTTCATTACAACCTGGTAGGTTACTTGTAATTAATGGTAATGACATGGATCCTGCTTCTAATAATACTTTTGGAATACCCTCTCCATAGTATGTTGGCAGACAAAAAAGATCTACAGAGTTATAATATTCATATAAGTTTTTTTTGTATCCTATCCATTCAACATTTTCTTGTAAATTCATCAAATTCAATTCTTCAATTGACAATGATTGGTCATTATCTTTATCTACATCACCAACTATTAAAAATAATATTTTTTTATTTATAAAAAATTTAGATACTTCAAAAAAATCGATTACTCCTTTATTTAATAACATACGGGAGGCTAACATTATAGTAAAATAATCTTTTTTATAAATTTCATTATCTTTTTTTTTATATTTTATTATATCGACTCCAGAGCCTGAAATGATTGTTGATCTATTGATATCAAATTTTACATAATTATGTATTTTCTTCTGATCATCTTTTGTTTGAAATAAATAAAATATTTTTTTGGTATCAAAAGTTTTTAACACAATAATTGTAAAAAATTTAAATAATCTATATTTCAATTTATTTAAGAAGAAAACATTACCTAATCCTGAAAAATTCATAATGTATTTACATCTATAAAAAAAAGAAATAATACCTGAGTATACGATTAGTTTAGTTGTAAATGAATGGATTATATCTGGTTTTTTTTTTAAAAATAAAAATATTAGATTTAATAATACTTTTAAATCATTAATAAAAAAAAACTTTCGATTAAAATTAAAATTTATAATAATTAAATTATTGTGTCTAATTATTTTTTTTTCTATACCAGGGCATAATATATAAATTTTGTAACTTGAATTTATATTTTTTATTAGATCAATTTTATGTGTAATTAAATATTCATATTTATTTATTAGATAAAAAACTTTTCTCATGATTTATAATATTGATACCAATTCATTAAAATATAAAGTCTCCAAAAAAAGAAAATATAATCATTTTTTCCAATAAGATATTCATTAAACATTTTTATTGTTTTATTTACATCTAAGTATCCGTTTAAAAAGTTTTTTGTATCAGTACTATTTAAAAGATCCATGATATCATTTGCAAAATAATTTTTTATCCAATCATCTAAAGGTATATCAAAACCTGATTTTTTTTTCATATTATAAGATGTAAACTCTTCTTTGAGTAATTGCTTTAAAATAGTTTTATTCTTTATTAGTTTGTTATAATTATCAATATTCATATGATTTATAAAATCAACAGTATCTGCGTTAAGTAATGGCGATCTATTTTCAATACTGTTATGCATGCAAGCTCTGTCTGATTTTACTAAAATATTAGAATTTAAGTAATCTTCATATTCTTTAATAAATAGATCAGTTATTCCATATTGTTCATACTCATCTTCTCTATCTTTAGAAAAATATAATACTTCTTCTGCTGCTTTCATATCTTTAGAAATGCTCATATTATACAGATTTTCTAATGATATATTTTGTTGAAATAAAACTTTTTGAAGAGTTTCAATATTTGCATTAATATAATGATTATCAAATTTTGAGTTTAAAATATTAAATAGTTTTAAACTCTTTTTATTAATAATTGTAGTTAGCAATATCTTGAGTAATTTTTTATTTTTTATTGATAAAAAAAATCTCCAAAAATAATGTCTTTTATAACCAGAAAATATTTCATCTCCACCATCGCCTGAGTAAGCAACTTTTATATGATCTTTTGAATATTTTGCAAGATAATACAACGGTAAAGCTGAAGGATCTGCAAATGGCTCACTATAAATTTTAGGTAATAGTTGAATATCATATTTAATATTAAAATCATTTATAGAAATTATGTGATGATCTGATTTAAATGAATTAGCAACATTTTTTGATAAAGTTGATGAGTCAAATTTATTATTTTTAAAAGAAAAATTAAATGTATTTATTTTTTTATCATTATATTTTGACATTTTTGTTAAAATATAACTAGAATCAATACCACCAGATAAAAATATACCAGTATTTACATCTGAGACAGAAGTTTTTTTAATATAATCGTTTGTTAAATATTTTATATTTTCAAAATCATCATTAATGTGAGTCTTTTTTTTTGTTCTTTCTTTTCTAATCCAATATCTTTTTGTATTTGTTATTTTATTTAAATAATATTTATCATCTTGTGAATTTACTATTTTTTTTATTTCAAGTTCTATGATGGAATAAGGTAAAACTTTATTTATTGTTTTGAATATAGATTTATTTCCTGAAATATATCCTTTATTAAAATAGTCATATAAAGCATCTTTTGAAATATCATTTTTATATTTATTAAATAAATTTATTGATGCAATTTCAGAACTGAAAAGAAAATAATTTTTATTTTTTTGAATGTATAATGGTTTTTCACCAAATTTATCAGTTACAAGAATAATATTTCTATTTAAACAATCATAAATTACTATGCTATACATCCCTTTAATTTTTTTTAGTGCAAATTCTAAATCAAAATAGTCAATTAATTCTAATAATATTCTTGTATCTGAATTTGATTTAGATATTGCATTTATACTTTTGAATTCAGCTTTTATTTCTTTGTAATTATAAATACAGCCATTAAAAACCATAACTTTATTACCGCTATACGAAACCATTGGTTGATTACCTTGGTTAGTTAAATCAATAATTGATAATCTTTTATGTCCAATTAAAACTCTATTATCTTTATCAATCCAAAAGTCAGAATTATCAGGACCTCTGTGAGATAGTAAGTTTAAAGATTTTTTGAATTGAATTAAATTTTGATCAACATAACTTGAAATTATTCCAAAAAATCCACACATAAGTATTAAGTAACAATCTTATTTTTGTATAAAATTAAAAAGTATATAAAAGGTAGAAATATTTCAGCTCTATACCTATTACTACTTCCTATATTCCAAATAGATTGTATTGTATATGGGAATGTAAAAATAAAAAATATTAATATAAAAATTAATAAATAAATTAAAAGATTTAAATAATTTTGATTTAAGTTAAAAATTTCTTTAAGGAAAATAATAATTAAAAAAAATAAAATAATTTTTTCTATATATAGGAACAATAAATAGGGATTATTAATTTCATAAAATGCAGGCCCAAAAAATGATAGATAAAAGTAATATGGATATAGTAACATAATTTCTTTTATATTATTCAAATTAATATCTCTTGAAGTATTGCCATAGTTGTAAGAATTTGAGATATAGGATAAATCTTCACTAAATTTCATGTATGAAAATAATTTAGTATTACAAAAATTATTAGAAATCATTTCAATATTACAAATCAAGCTATAAAATTCAGGAAGATAATAGCAAACAACTACTATGGGAATATTAAATAATAATATAGAAATTAAAGAAATAATTTTTTTATCTTTAAGTAATTTTAATATTATAACATTTAGTATTAAATAAGCTAATAAAAATAAATATGTTTGTTTTAAAAAAAATAAAATTAATAAGCCTAATAAAAATAAAAAAATAATAAAAAGACTAATTTTTTTTCTCAAAAAAAGATTCAAAATAAATAAAAATACTAAATTTATTGCTATTGTTACAACAGATGTTTTAGATACATAACAAGTCCAATAATTAAAAGTAGGAAGTAAGCTTATTGCAAGAATAATAATTAAGTCTTTATTATTTAGCTTAAATAATAAAATATTTTTAATAAATATTATATATATCATAAACATAATTAAAAATTGTAGAAATATACCTGACGCAAAAGGCATATATTCAATTATTCTAATCAATATAAATTTAAATACGATTGTATTATCATTTAGTAGTTGAGGAATTTCAAAATTATTTAAAAAATTATCTATGTAGGATTGATCTTGAGTAAATTGTTCAAAATAAACTATATCAAATATATTTGAATAATTATCTCCAGCATATGGAATTCCAAAAAGAAAATGATTAAAATGAAAAAAATAAAAAACTGCTACATGCAAAAGGAAGAAAAAAACTATTACTTTGTTTTTAAGTGTTGTTTGATTATTTTTAAATAAATTTTTCATATATATTTTTGTATTGTAAGTACATTTTATCCAAAGTATAATTATATGATAAAGTTTTAAGAGATTTAATTATTTTAGATTTTTCTTTAAAACTCAGATTATCATATTTAGTAATAAATCTTACATATTCATCATGATTGTTTCCATTAAAAGTTTCTAGTAAGTTTTTTAATATAAACTCTGCATCACCTGCTTTAGAAAATAATGGTAAAGTTTCAGTTGCAATTGATTCCAATAAAGTATTTTGAAAACCCTCACCATAAAGAGACGTAGATATTGAATAATCTAAAGCTGAATATAAGTATTGCATGTTTTTCCTACTGCCCGCTAAAATAATGCAATTAGACAAATTATAAAATTTAATTTTATTGATTAGTTTATTATTATTTAAATCTACAAATTCTCCACACAAAATAGCTTTAAATTGAAAATTAATTTTTTTTAAATGATAAAGAATCTTAAGAAATGTATCAAAATTTTTTTGATCATCATATCTATTGATAAAGCCAATGAATTTTGTTTTTTTATCAATATTTAAAAATTTTCTATATTTTATTCTCCATTTTTTATTATAGTAAAATACATTCTGATCAAAACCATTCCCAATATTAATTATTTTTTTTTTATCATACCCAATATTTATATGGTAATCAGTAATTTTTTTTGAGCATGAAATTATAGTATTTGGAATAAATTTGGAAAAAATTGATGAAAAATAATTTACAAATATTGTGAATTTTTTTGAAGTTTTAAATTTTAAATTAGAGTTTCTCAGATTCCATATTATTGGTTTATTAATAAAAAATAATTTTATGAAAATTGAGATAAAATTGGCATGATACATCCAAGTTTGAATTAAATTTGGATTATAATTTCTAATAATAATAATTAATTTAAATAAGTTAAAAAAAAAATATATTTTTTTCTTAAAATCAATTTCATATACTATTACATTTTTATTTTTAAGTTTATTGTAATAATATCCATTTGTAGATAAAGCTATAACAATTGAGTCAAAACTCTTTTTAGAATTTAAAATTAAATTAAATAAATTATGTTCCGCACCTCCTTGTCTAAGACCACTAATTATATGAATAATTTTATTTTTTTTCACTAATTACTTTATTGTAAAATTTTAAAAGATTAATTAAATTTGTATCGAGATCATATTTATTGACTCTGCGAATTGATAAATCTTTATATTTATTCTCTAAATTTTTACTTTTATAAATTTTTTCTATGCAATTTGATAATTGAACATGATTACCTACATCAAATTGAAGTCCATACTTTCCATCATCTATTATGTTTCTACAACCTTGAGCGTTTGAAGCTATTATTGGAAGTGCTGCAGCCATAGCTTCTATAATAACTATACCAAATGATTCTATAATAGAAGGACATATAAATATATCAGCATTTAAATAAACTTCTCTTAAATTTCTATTTGGAAAATAATCACTAAAATCAGATAAATTATTTTTTTCATGAATAAATATACATTGATTATTTATTTGAAGTTTCTTTGAAAATTGTATTAGAGAATATAAATTCGTACCATAAAAAATAAATTTAGTTTTAGATATTTTATTTTTATATTTAAATCTCTTTATTGCTTTTAATAAAATTTCAAAACCTTTTTTTTTATGATTTCGTCCTACTGTTAAGAAAACTTTATCCTCTTTAGAAATATTATATCTCTCTCTAAAATTATTATTTTTATTAATATCATTTTGAAATAAGCTTAAATTAACACTATTAGGTATTTCAAAAATTTTTCTTTTACTAATATTTAAATTACCATACTCTTGTGACATATCGCTAGAAGATGCAATATAAGCACTAGCCTGTGTAGCTTTATTAATTATTATACGATTAATTTTATTATCAATTCTGTATCCATATTTTAAATTTTTATGAATTTGGATATCTACTCCTATAGCTCTTACTACCCAAGGAATTTTTTTTTTAATAAAGTAATCAGAGCAAATTGTTGCAGTTGGATACATCATTATAATATGCCATATATTTATTTGTAATTTTTTTTGATACAAATTTAGATAAAAAATTAAAATTAATTGAGCAAATTTAGGAAAATATTTATATAATTTAAAAATTAATGGGAAGTAAACAACTCTAATTTTATAAGGTAGGTTAATTTTATAAAGTTTGAGACGTAACCATGTTTCAAAAGAAATTAATAAATATATTGATAATTTTTTATTTTTAGTAAGGTGAATTAGGTAGTTATGCAAAGCAATCTCTGCTCCTCCGATGTTTGGTAAATACGAAGGAATAAAAAAACCAATTTTCATATATTGGTTTACCACTCACTTATTATGTAATACATTCCATTTTTAATACCGTTAATTGATTTTCCAGGTATTGATTTAATTAATTTGCCACCATTTTTTGATATCATTTCTTTAAAAATATCTAAATTAGAACCTTTAGAATTTTCTTGCATAATTACCAAGCCGCCCTCTTTCATATAGTTTTTAACATTTTTATAGAATTTTTCATGTATTTCCCAATTTGCATCTCCTGCTATTAAGTTTCTATTAGAATTGTACCTCCATTCATTAGATGAATACTCTTCATCAAAATGAACAGGGTTGCCAATTACAAGATCAAATTTATTGGTTTGTGGAATTTTATCAAAAACATCAGATAAATAAATGTCAACTTTATTATCTAATTTATTAATTTTTCTTGTATAATTTGCACAATCAATTGCTTGAGGATTAATATCAGCTATCGTGAGATGTCTACAAAACTCATTAGCTAACAAATTATAGCCAATATACGATGGCCCTGCACAAAACTCAAAAAGGTTTTCAACAGGTTGTATATTTAAATGATTTAAAACTCGAGTATAATCCATCCCAACAGTCATACCCTCACCATGCAAATCTCTTTTATGATAAATTTTTATATGTTGGTATACAATTGCAAGTTCAAAAGGAAATTTATATTTTTTAGGTAAAAATAATCTCAAAATTTTTCTCAAAATAAATTTTAAAATAAAAAATAAACTTAATTGATCAATAAAATAATAATCTCTATTAGGAGCTTGAAATTTATCATGATTTTTGAAATCTCTAATTTTGTACATTTAATATATCATTGACATACATTAAAATTTGATAACCAACAAGTAAATGTAATCAACATAAAAAAATTTTTAATATCTTCGTTGCTTTTATTTTTAAGATTTAATTTAAAGTTAATTATTTTATTTAAATCCAAAATAGAAAAATTTTTTATAATGGGGATTATAGAATATTCAAATAATTGTTGAAATTCTTCACTTTCAAAATAATTTAGTAAAGGTAAGCTAAATCCCGATTTATCTCTATATATAAATGTATCATCAAAATAATCTTTAGAAATATTTTTCAAAATTTGTTTTGAATATTTTGCTCTTGTTTTTGAACTAAATTTGTAACTTATATTATAATTTGGATCTAAGCGTTCTGATAAGTTAATCATTTTATCAGATATAAAAGGTACACGGTTTTCTATAGAGAAGGCCATAGACATCTTATCTTGACGAATTAATAATTCATGTAAATGCGTTCTCATTTCGTATTTTTGAAAATTTATTAAAAAATTATTTTTATTTCTAAAAAACTTATTGAATCTTTCATTTATGATATTTTTTGTATGGTTCTTTTTAGAAAAATTTATGTCGCAAAATAATTCTATGAAATTATTATTAGAATTATTTAAAAACAACTTATTTAAAATGTATTTATTGCTCTTTAAAA
>CACKIH010000011.1 GCA_902600225.1 uncultured Alphaproteobacteria bacterium
TAAAAAAACATTAGAAGCATTTATTTTAGTAAAGTTTTTGCCAAATTTTTTGGAAAATATTTTTGACACTTCGTTAGCTTCATTTTTTCTTAGAAGACCATGATCAACAAAAATACAATAAAGATTTTTGTTAACAGCTTTGCTTAATAAATATGCAGTAACTGTGGAATCTACACCTCCAGATAAACCACAGATTATTTTTTTATTCTTAATTTCATTTTTTAATTCTGATACTTTATTTGTAATAAATTTTTGAATTTTGAATTTATTTTTTATATTTACAATATTGTAAACAAAATTATTAATTATTTTTGAACCAAAATCTGTATGATAGACCTCAGGATGAAATTGAAGGCAATAAATTTTATTTTTATAATTTTCAATTGATGAAATAATTTTATTGTTTGATAAAGATGTTATTGAAAAAAGTTTTGGTATTTTATTTATATTATCTCCATGAGACATCCATACTTTGATTTTTCGTTTGTTTATTCCTTTAAATAAAAGTGATTTTTTCTTAATGTTTATAATAGTGTGACCATACTCTCTATGCGTAGATCGTTTTACTACACCTTTCAAATTTTTTGTTACTAATTGCATGCCATAGCAAATTGCTAAAACTGGTTTTTTCATTTTTAAAATTTCTTGATTTAATTTTGGGGCATTTTTGTCGAGTACTGATCTAGGTCCTCCAGATAATATAAATGCCGATGGTTTGATTTCATTTAAAATTTTTTTCGTAATTTTATTAAAAGGATAGATAAGACAAAAGACTTCTAACTCTCTTATTCTTCTCGCTATTAATTGTGTGTATTGAGATCCATAATCTACAATTAAAATAGTTTCTAATTTACTCTTCATGCAATCTAAATCCTCTTGATATTATAAATATTTCACTTGATTCTTGTCTTGATGATTTTGGCTTAAAATACTCAACTTTATCAAAAATTTTTTTAAGCATCTTTATAATTTCCTTTTCTTCCTCTCCCTTCCAAATTTTGAATATAAATGATCCTTTTTTTTTTAATATTATTTCTAATCTGTCTATAACTTCATATATTAATTGACTTATCCTGAGATGATCTGTTGATTGATGACCAGTTGTATTAGGAGCTACATCAGATAAAACCAAATCAAATTTATTTTTTAAATTAGTAAAATTATATTTTAAAAAATCCTCTCTATAGAAAGCTATACGTTTATTATTCATTTTCATATCTAATAAATCAAAACAGGTTATATTAGTTTTTAAATTGTAATTTAAGATGACTTGAGTCCAACCACCTGGAGATGATCCAAGCTCTAGTATTTCTCTAGAGTGTTCAATTATTTTATATTTTTGCTCAATCTCTTCTAGTTTAAACGCAGCTCGATTTATATACCCTAACTGTTTAGCTTTCTTTACAAACTGATCATTTTTTTGTCTATTAACCCAGTTTTTTGATTTCATAAAAGATAATAAAGTTAACAAAAAATTGTTTTTTATTAACTTTAATATATATGACATGTACGATATTTAATGAAAAGATCAATATTTATAGCCCTCATAATACTTGCCGCTGTTGTTGGATGGATTGGTTCTGGTCAATTTACAAATAATGTTGTTGCGCAAGACGATAATACAGAAACTAGCACTGAAACAGAAACATCATATTCACAAGATACAGAAAATAACGATAATAAAGATTTTACATTTTCTGTTGAAACAAAGGTATTTACTTCCAGTTTAATTGATCAATCCATTGAATTACAAGGTCAAACTATTCATAATAAAAAAATTGATGTTAAATCTGAAACATCTGGCAACATAGATAATATTCAATTTGCAAGAGGAGATAGAGTATCTCAAAATGCTGAAATGATTACAATTTCACTAGAGGATAGAAATGAAAAGCTTTCTAGTGCAAAAAAAGATTTAGAAAGACTTAATAAAGAATTAATTTTAAATGAAAAAAACAGAGATAATCTACTTAGACAAAATGTTGAGAGAATTGAATTGTATGAAATTGAATATGCATCTGCAAAACAACTTATTGATAAAGGCTTAAGTTCAAAATCAAAATTAAGTTTAGCATCTTTTAATCTTGCCAATGCTCAAGCGGATAGAGAAGATATTAAAATAAAATTTGAATCTACCTTAGCAAACCTTGAAGCTCAAATTTCAAATGTAAAATCAACTTTAAAGAACATAAAACTTGATATACAAAAAACTACTATCACGGCACCATTTGATGGAATTATTTCAGAAAAAATGGTTGAGGAAACTGAATTCATCTCAATAGGCACTCCCCTATTTACTATAATTGATTTAGACCCTATCAAGATTGAAGGTTATTTATCTGAATTTGACGTAAATAAAGTAAGTGTTGGTACTAAAGCTTTAATCGAAGATAGTAATGGTATTAAAAAAAATGGAATAATATCTTTTATTTCTCCATCAGCTGAAACTAGTACTAGAACATTCGAAATTACTATTGAAGCTGATAACAAAGATCTCTCTTATAAAAGTGGTATAACAACTAAAATTGTTATCAAAGGTTCAGAACTTAAAGCTCACAAAATACCACCTTCAATATTAACTTTATTAGACGATGGGACTGTAGGTGTTAAAGCCGTAGATAATGATAATAAAGTTACTTTTTATCCAACTAAAACAATTAAGGATACAATAGATGGAATGTGGGTTTCTGGATTACCAGAGACAGTAAATTTAATTGTAAGTGGTCAAGAATATATAAGTATTGGTGAAACAATAAACTAATCTCAATGAAAATTAATATTATAGATTACGCAATTAGCCATTCCCGAGTTTTCATGGGAATACTTATTTTTATTATTTTTTCAGGTGCATCTACTTACATCACAATGCCCAAAGAATCATCTCCTGATGTAAGCATACCAATAGTTTATATTTCACTAAGTCAAAATGGTATTTCTGCACAGGACTCAGAAAGACTTTTAGTTAAACCAATTGAAGATGAAGTTAAAACTGTTGAAGGAGTAAAAGAAGTAAGATCAACAGCTTATTCAGGTGGCGGTAATGTTTTATTAGAATTTGATGCTGGATTTGATTCTGATCAAGCTATGGTTGATATTAGAGATAAAGTTGATAGAGCTAAGGGCGATCTACCTAGTGAAGCAGATGAGCCAACAGTTAACGAAGTTAACATAAGTACATTTCCTATTTTATCCATTTCTTTAAGTGGAGATGTTCCTAATAGAACTCTTCAGGATTTAGCTGACATTTTGCAAGATGATATAGAAACAATTCCTAGTGTTTTAGAAGCTAAAATAGGCGGTAAAAGAAATGAACAAGTTGACATACTAATTAATCCAACTGCAGTTGATAGCTATGGTATCAATCTTGAGAGTCTTATTAATATTGTTAGAGAAAATAACAAAATGGTATCTGCTGGTGGTCAAGACACTGGTGACGGAAGTTTTGATATTAAAGTTCCAGGTTTATACGAAACTATTGAAGATGTATTAAATACTCCTGTTAAAACTAACGGAGATTCAGTTATTACTTTCAGGGATATTGCTGAAGTTAAAAGAACATTTGAAGATAGGCAATCTTATGCAAATGTAAATGGATCTAATTCAATAACTATTGATGTTTCTAAAAGAATTGGTGAAAATATTATTAATACTATTGAAGAAGTAAAAAGAATAACTGCAATTACTGCTAAAAGTTTTCCTGAAAATGTTGAAATCTCTTTTGGAAATGATCAATCAAAAGGAATTAAAACTATGTTAAATAGTCTGCAAAATAACGTCATAGCAGCTATAATCCTTGTTTTAATTATTATTTTAGGAGCCTTAGGTGTTAGATCTGGTTTATTAGTTGGTGTATCTATTCCAGGATCATTTTTATCAGGTTTATTAGCTCTGTCTGTAATGGGATTTACTATTAATATTGTTGTATTATTTGCTCTAATTTTATCTGTAGGACTATTAGTCGATGGAGCAATTGTTGTCGTTGAATATGCAGATAGAAAAATGAAAGAAGGACTTGGTGTAAAAGATGCTTTCGCAAATGCATCAAAAAAAATGTCACTACCAATTATATCCTCGACTGCAACTACCCTAGCAGCCTTTCTACCTTTAATATTCTGGCCTGGTATAGCTGGTGAATTTATGAAATATTTACCAATAACACTTATATGTGTTCTTATTTCTTCTTTGTTTATGGCACTACTGTTTGTCCCAGTTTTAGGATCTATTTTAAATACTGTTTCAAGAATACTTCTCCAATTTATTGTACCATTACTAATATCATTAATTTTTTACAATCTATTATCTTATGGATTTGGATTATTAAATCTTGAAAGATTTAGTTTATTTATAACAATTGGAAAATATTTACTGAGCTTCGCTTTATTTATATTTGTATTTATAAGAATTATACCAAGAGTTTATAAAATTTCAGAAAATGTAAATTCTACAGATAAATTAGTTTCTAAAAATGCAAAAATCTTATCTTCAGAATCAAATGAACCTGTTTTAAACGTAACTGGTTTTGTTGGATTTTATGCAAAAGTATTAAACTTCTTATTATTTCATCCTTTAAAGGTGATGATTAGTGCTTTAGTAATATTAGTTGCTGTAAACTACACCTATACTAAAGTTGGAGAAGGTGTAGAATTTTTCCCAGACGTTGAGCCAGATCTTGCAAAAATCGTAGTCTTTGCAAGAGGTAATCTCTCAGTTGAAGAAAAAAAAGATTATGTATCAAGAGTTGAGAATATTATTTTAAAGCTTCAATCGGAAAGACAAGAATTTAAAAATATTTATTCTTTAAGTGGAAATGTAAGTGAACAATCAGAGGCATCAGAAGACTTTATTGGATCAATAAGTTTGGAATATACAGATTGGGATAAAAGAAGAAAATCAAAAGTAATTCTTGCAGAAATTTTGGAAGCCACAAAAAGCATCAATGGGATTAAAGTAGAGTCAAGAGAACAACAAGGTGGTCCTGGTGAAGGTAAACCAATTAACATTAAATTAACCAGTGATAATAAGCAACTTTTAATAGCTGAAGGAATTAAGCTTAAAAAATTCATGGATAGTTATCCAAAGTTAATGAATGTAGAAGATAATTTACCAGCACCTGGGATAGAATGGGAAATTAATGTAGATAGAAAACAAGCTTCTAAGTTTGGAGCTAACATTACATCAATTGGTAATGTAATTAAACTTGCAACAAACGGTCTTAAACTTGGTGAATATAGACCTGATGATAGTAATGAAAGTATACCACTTTATCTTCGTTATCCAAATGAAGGAAGAACATTGGATAGAATTGATAACTTAAGAGTTACTACTTCAAATGGTTTAGTTCCAATATCCAATTTTGTAGAAATTGTTCCAAATAGCAGAACAGGAAATATAATTAGAGTAGATTCAAAAAATGCTATAAATATTCAGGCAGATGTAGAGCCTGGAACTTATCCTGATGGAAAAGTAAAAGAACTTGAGTACGTATTAGGAATTTCAGATACTGCTCCGTCTTGGAGAGGAAGAACTTTAGATTTACCTCGTTATGAATTAGATAACAAAGTAAGGGCTGAACTTATTGGAGAAAATGAAGATCAAAAAGAAGCTCAAGAATTTTTAACAGGAGCTTTTGGTGTAGCTTTATTTTTAATGCTAATGATACTTCTATTGCAGTTTAATAGTTTTTATAGTGCATTCTTAATTCTTTTTGCAGTAGTAATGTCCACAGCTGGTGTTTTTATAGGTTTAATGGTAACGGCACAGCCATTTGGTATTGTTATGTCAGGAGTTGGAGTAATTGCTCTTGCTGGAATAGTTGTAAATAATAATATTATATTGATTGATACATTTGATTTTTTAAAGACTAAAACATCTAGTATTAGAGAAGCCATTATCAAAACAGGGGCACAGAGACTGAGACCAGTTTTACTTACAACAACTACAACAGTACTAGGATTATTACCAATGGTTACAATGACAAATGTTGACTTCATATCTAGAGAAATAACTAGAGGTTCGCCAGATACCCAGTGGTGGGTTCAATTATCAACAGCTATAGTATTTGGACTACTTTTTGCGACATTTCTTACTTTAGTTGTAACACCATCAGCACTAATGTTTAGAGAAAACATTAAGAATTGGTATAAGAATAAAATTTCTAGTTAAATTTTTTCTAATAAAAATTTAAATATATGACTATTAAATCTATTACTGTCTATTGCTCATCTTCAGATAAATTAAATAATAAATATTATCAAGATGCAGAAGAAATTAGCAAATTAATATCATCATTTAAAATAAATATTGTCTACGGTGGGGCAAAAGTTGGTATTATGGGTGTGATTGCTAAGACAGCAAAAAAATATAAAAATAGAGTTATTGGAGTAATTCCAAATTTTTTGTCTGAGAGAGAAATAATTTTTGAAAATATAGATGAGTTAAAAATAGTTGATAATATGTCTGAAAGAAAAAAGTTACTATTTGAGTTAGGTGATGCGTATTTAGCATTACCAGGAGGAACAGGTACTTTAGAAGAAATAGTAGAAGTTGTATCTTGGAAAGTAATGGGTATTCATAATAAGCCAATAATATTTTTTAATAAAAATAATTTCTGGGATAATCTATTTCAGCAATTTAAATTTTTTGAAGATGAAAATTTTTCAAATAAAAATTTACAAAACAGTTTTCACATTATAGATACGGTTGATCAATTAAAAAATATATTAATTAAATGGCAAAAATAAAAGTTAAAAACCCTGTAGTTGAAATGGATGGAGATGAAATGACCAGAATCATCTGGGAGTACATCAAAGAACAATTAATTTTGCCCTATCTTGATATAGATATCAAATATTTTGATCTTGGAGTGATTAAAAGAGATGAGACAAATGATCAAATCACAATAGATGCTGCCGAGGCGGTGAAAAAATATGGTGTAGGAATAAAATGTGCAACAATTACTCCTGATGAAAATCGAGTAGAGGAATTCAAATTAAAACAAATGTGGCGTTCTCCCAATGGAACAATAAGAAATATACTGGGAGGAACTATATTTAGACAGCCAATTATATGCAAAAATGTTCCAAGAATAATTACAAACTGGAATCATCCAATTGTAGTTGCTAGACATGCCTTTGGTGATCAATATAGAGCGACTGACACATTAATTAATAAACCAGGAACTCTTAAAATGGTTTTTGAACCTAAAGATGGATCTGAAGGATTTACAAAAGATATTTATGAATTTGAAAAATCTGGTGTAGCCCTATCAATGTATAATTTAGATAATTCAATTAAAGACTTTGCTAGAGCTTGTTTTAATTATGGACTTAACCTTGGTTGGCCAGTTTACCTTTCTACTAAAAATACTATTTTAAAAATCTATGATGGAAGATTTAAAGATTTATTTCAGGATGTATTTGATACAGAATTTAAAAATAAGTTTAAAGAAAAAGATATAGTTTATGAACACAGATTAATCGATGATATGGTGGCCTCAGCATTAAAATGGGAGGGTAATTTTATTTGGGCTTGTAAAAATTATGATGGAGATGTTCAATCAGATTCTGTTGCGCAAGGATTTGGATCACTAGGTTTAATGACAAGTGTGTTAATGACCCCAGATGGTAAAACAGTAGAAGCTGAGGCTGCACATGGAACTGTTACAAGACATTATAGAAATCATCAGAAAGGAATAGAAACTTCAACTAATCCTATTGCATCAATCTTTGCTTGGACAAGGGGTTTAAGTTTTAGAGGAGAATTTGATGGTAATAATGAATTAATAAATTTTGCTAAAAAATTAGAAGAAACGTGTATCAAAACTGTAGAAAGTGGTGAAATGACAAAAGATTTAGCAATATTAATCAATAAAGATCAGAAATGGTTAAACACTCAAGATTTTTTAAACGCAATAAAAAACAATTTTCAAATTAATTAATAGAATTTAATTTATTTTCTACGTATTTTATACTTTCATTAATTTGACTAACATCTGATCCTCCTCCTTGAGCAAGATCTTTTCTACCACCCCCGCCCTTTCCACCTAGAATAATCGAAATTTCTTTTATTTCTTTTGAAGCATCAAAAAGATCTGTAATATCTTCTGTAACTCCCAGCACTATAGATAGTTTGTTTTCATTATTTGAAATTATTAACGAAACAGTATTTTTATTATATTGTTTTTTTTGCTCATCGATAAATGTTTTCAAAGATTTATTAGGGTAATCTTCAGCAATCAAGTATATAAAATTTAATTCTTTGATTTTTTTTACAACAATATTATCAATATTTTTTGATATAGACATATTTTGTTTTAATTTTTCGTGTATCTGAGTTAATTCTTTAATTAATAAAACTTTGTCTTTAGATTGATTTTTAAAATTATAATCAGCATTAATCTTTTTAATTTTATTCTTTAAATCTTCAATTTGATTATCTTGGTTTTTATTTTTTTCTAATAAATTTCTTTCTATTTCTTTAATATATTTATCTACTGCAATATTAGATACAGCTTCTATTCTTCTTATTCCAGATGCAACACTAGATTGATTAGTTATTTTAAATTTACTTATTTCCCCTAATTTAACAACATGAGTTCCTCCACATAATTCTTTTGAAAAGAATGATTCATTTTCTTGACCCATTGTTACTACTCTTACTTCATCGCTATATTTTTCTCCAAACAATGCCATCGCACCTTCTTCGATTGCTTTTTTTTGATCCACGATTTTAATTTCAACAATTCCATTTTTTTGAATTTGATCATTTACAATTTCTTCAATATTCATGAGTTGATCTTTTTCAATTGGATTATTGTGACTAAAATCAAATCTAAGTTTTTCTGAATTTACAAGTGAGCCCTTCTGCGTGACATGCTTGCCCAGTATTTTTCTTAGAGCAGCATGTAATAAATGAGTTGAAGAATGATTATATTTAATAAAATCTCTAGTCTCTGTATTAATGGTTGCTGTAATGGTATCCTCAACTTTGCATCCACCTCTAATTACTTTACCTTTGTGAAGAAAATAGTTTCCAAATATTTTTGTTGTATTGATAACTTCAAACTTAAAGTTATCATTTTCAAAAAAACCTTGATCACCGACCTGACCACCACTTTCTCCATAAAAAGGTGTTTGATTTAATATTATAATTGCTTCTTGATCTTTTTTAATTTTATCTACTGACTTACTTTCTGATATGATTGAAATTATTTTACAATCAGCTTCCATATCAGAATATCCTAAAAATTCTGTTGGATCTATTTTAGAAGTTATTTCAAACCAAATGCCTTCATCCTCGATGTCTCCTGTACCTTTCCAGCTTTGTCTCGCTCTTTCCTTTTGATCTAACATTTTTTGTTCAAATGTTTTTATATCGACTTCAATATTTTTACTTTTCAAATAATCTTGTGTTAAATCTAAGGGAAATCCATAGGTATCGTATAATTTAAATGCTACTTCTCCATTAAATATATTTGTTGAGTTAGAAATTTCCTCATCTAAAATTTTTATTCCTTTTTCAACAGTTTCCTTGAATTTAGTTTCTTCATTCATTAATGTATTAGTAATGAGATCTTTTGCTCTATCTACTTCAGGATATGAATTTTTAATTCCATCTAAAAAAATAGGGAATAACTTATGAAATACAGGATCTTTATTACCTAAAGAATGAGCGTGTCGCATTCCCCTTCTCATTATTCTTCGTAAGACATATCCTCTACCTTCATTAGAAGGCATTACTCCATCAGCAATTAAAAAAGACGAGGATCTTAAGTGATCTGCAATTACTCTGTGACTAGGATTTGTTATTGAACTTTCATCGCCACATAGTTTTGTTGATTCATTTATAATCGGTTGAAATAAATCTGTTGAATAATTGTCGTTAGATCCATCTAGAAGAGCTGTCATTCTCTCTAATCCCATTCCAGTATCAATGGAAGGTTTAGGTAAATTTATTCTCTCAGATTTGGATATTTGCTCATATTGCATAAATACTAAATTCCATATTTCTATAAATCTATCACCATCTTCATTTGGAGAACCTGGAGGGCCTCCTTCGTATTTATCACCATGATCATAAAATATTTCAGAACATGGACCGCAAGGACCAGTTTCACCCATTGACCAAAAGTTATCAGATGTACTAATTTTAATAATTTTATTTTCAGATAAACCAGCTATTTTTTTCCATAAATCAAAAGCTTCCTGATCATCAGAATAAACAGTTACTAATAGTCTATCTTTATTTATTGAATATTCTTTAGTAATTAGATTCCAAGCTAGTTCTATAGCCAACTCTTTAAAATAATCTCCAAAAGAGAAATTACCTAACATTTCAAAAAAAGTATGGTGTCTTGTAGTGTATCCTACATTTTCTAAATCATTGTGCTTACCACCTGCTCTTACACATTTTTGAGCAGTGGTTGCTCTGTTGTAATCTCTTGTCTCTTTACCTGTAAAAATATTTTTAAATTGTACCATTCCAGAGTTAGCAAACATTAGAGTAGGATCATTATCTGGTACTAGAGAACTAGAATGAATAACCTCATGCCCATTTTTTTTAAAATAATTTAGAAATGTTGACCTAATCTGATTTGAATTCATGAAAAGGTATTATAACTTGAAAACTCTATTGTCTAAATAAAAAAGCGCCTATTTTGAAATAGGCGCAAAACAAAAATAATATTTACTATTCTTTTATTTCTTCAGCTTCTTTAGCTTCTTTTTCTTTTTCTTTATTCTCTACTTTTCCTTCCATCATAGCTTTTTCAACTATTCCAGCATTTTGAAGAATTTGATTTTCAATTTCTTTAGCTATAGTAGGATTGTCGTTAAGAAAGTTTTTAACATTTTCTCTACCTTGTCCTATTTTAGTATTTTTGTATGCAAACCATGATCCTGATTTATCAATAATTTCCGCTTTGACACCTAAATCAACTAATTCACCTAATTTAGATATCCCCTCTCCGTACATTATATCAAATTCAACAACTTTGAATGGAGGCGCGACTTTATTTTTAACTATCTTTACTCTAGTTTGATTTCCAATGATTTCATCTTTATCTTTAATTGCACCAATTCTTCTAATGTCCATTCTTACAGAAGAATAAAATTTTAAAGCATTACCGCCTGTAGTTGTCTCAGGACTACCAAACATAACGCCAATTTTCATTCTAAGTTGATTTATGAATACAACTAGAGTGTTTGATTGAGCGATAGAACTTGTGAGTTTTCTTAAGGCCTGACTCATCAATCTTGCTTGCAAACCAGGTAATGAATCTCCCATATCGCCTTCTAGTTCAGCTCTTGGTACAAGTGCCGCAACTGAGTCAATAATTAGAACATCAATACCTCCAGATTTAATCAAAGAATCAGCAATTTCTAAACCTTGTTCTCCTGTATCAGGTTGAGAGATTAATAATTCTTCTAAATTTACACCTAGTTTCTTTGCATATGCTGGATCTAAAGCATGCTCTGCATCTATAAATGCGCAATTACCGCCTTGTTTTTGTGACTCTGCAACAATATGAGTAGCTAAAGTAGTTTTACCAGAACTTTCAGGTCCATAAATTTCAATAATTCTCCCCTTTGGAACTCCTCCAATACCAAGAGCTATATCAAGCCCTAATGAACCGGTAGATATTGCTTCAATATCTACGTTTGTTTTAGAACCCAATTTCATTATTGAGCCTTTTCCATAATTTTTCTCTATTAAGCTTACTGCGGCTTCTAGAGACTTACTTCTATTTTCTTTATCCATTGAATTTTCGTTATTTACTACTTTTAATTTAGCTTGAGACATTACATTTCTCCATTAATTTCCTATGTTTTTATTAAGATTCTTGCAAATCATGTTTACTTGTACACGTTTTGTTCTATTTTTAAAAGTTCTATTTTTGTTCTTTTATAAAAATTTGATTAACATATTGAAAAATATGAATTATTTATAATTAATAAAATCTCAATATTGCTTGAATAAATAAAATCATTTGATAAATCAGCAGCGTTTTAAAATTATGACTAAATTACCTAAAAATTATAAACCAACTCAAAAAGAAAAATTCATGAATGCCAAAATGAAAGAATATTTTAGACAAAAATTAGTAAGTTGGAAACAAGATTTACTTAAGGAGTCATCTCAAACTTTAAGTAATCTTCAGAATGAGAATGAAGCAAAACCTGATATGACTGATAGAGCATCTGAAGAAATAGATAGATCATTTGAACTTAGAACAAGAGATAGAGAAAGAAAACTAATTAATAAAATTGATGCTGCCCTTCAAAGAATTGAAGATGGGTCATATGGGTATTGTGATGAAACAGGTGATCCAATTAGTATCAAAAGATTAGAAGCAAGACCAGTTGCAACATTGAGTTTAGAAGCTCAAGAAATGCATGAAAAAGCAGAAAAAAGAATAAGCTAATTTTTTTTTAAATGTCAGATTTTTATATAGGTGATCTTACACCAGGTACTTTTGTGATAAATGTTAGAAAAGAAAAAGAATGGGGCATTGGTCAAGTTCAATCATGTATTAACAATATCGTTACAATAAATTTTGAAAATGTTGGAAAAAAAACTGTTAACCCTAAAGAAGTTGAATTAAAAATAATTAATATAAATGCAATTAATTGATCAATATTTAAGAAAAGTTAATTATCTAAGAGTATCTGTAACAGATAGATGCGATCTGAGATGTGTTTATTGTATGAAAGAAAAGATGCAATTTCTTCCACGAAAAAACATACTCACTTTAGAAGAAATTGAAAGATTGTGTGACAACTTTATAGAACTCGGAGTTGAAAAAATTAGATTAACTGGTGGTGAGCCTTTGGTAAGAAATGATATTATAAAATTAATCGAAAAATTAAATGATAAAAAAGAGAAAACAAATCTTAAAGAGATTACACTCACAACAAATGGAACGCTATTAAAGAAATATGCAAAACAACTTAAGCTAAATGGTATTAATAGGATTAATGTTTCTCTAGATACAATTAATCCTGAAAAATATAATAAAATAACAAGATTTGGAAATATTGAAAAAGTTTTTGATGGAATTAATGAAGCACTTGATAACAATATAAAAATTAAAATTAATACTGTAGTAATTAAAGATTTTAATGAAAATGAAATTGAAGAATTAATAAATTGGACTAGTAATAAAAAAATTGATCTTACATTTATCGAAGTAATGCCAATGGAAGAAACAGATATATCAAGAGAATATCAGTTTATCTCATTATCTGATATTTTTTCAAAACTAGACAAAATATATAATTTTTCTAAAATTGATTATAGTACTGGAGGTCCAGCAAGATTTTATACAAGTGATTTAGTGTCTAATAAAATTGGATTTATAAGTCCTTTAACAAATAATTTTTGCGCCTCTTGCAATAGAGTAAGAATATCGAGCACTGGTAAACTTTTCATGTGCCTTGGGCAGAATGACTTTGTTGATTTTAGAGAAATTTTGAGAAAAGATTATAGTGATGATTATATAAAAGAAAAAATTAAGTTTGCTCTTAATATTAAACCAAAACAACATGATTTTATGATTGGAGAAAGAATTAATAAATATATGAAAAGACATATGAACGTAACAGGTGGATAATGAAATTTCATTTTTTATCATCAAACAATCCTGAGGCAAAAAATACAGAAAAAAAACTAACAAAATTATTTGGACAAAATTCTGTGGAAGATGCCGACTACATTATTCCAATTGGAGGAGATGGATTACTTTTAAAATCACTTCATAATTTTAATAAACTAAACAAACCATTTTTTGGAATAAACTTTGGTTCAATTGGGTTTTTAATGAATAATCTTAGTAATGAAAATTTAAATGAAATGATTACCAATGCTAAAAAATCTACTTTTAAACCATTAAAAATGACGGCACAAAGTGTTAATGATGAAATTTTTGAGGCATATGCATATAATGAAGTTTCTCTTATGAGGCAGACTCATTTGGCATCAAAAATTAAAATCAAAATAAATGAGAAAGTAAAAATGGAAGAATTGATATGTGATGGTGTTTTGTTATCTACATCAGCTGGAAGTACAGCTTATAATCTATCTGCACATGGTAGTATTCTACCTTTAGACTCAAATATACTTGCATTAACTCCAATCAGTGCCTTTAGACCAAGGAGATGGAGAGGTGCTCTTTTATCTGAAATTAGTAAAATTGATTTTGAAGTGTTAAATAATGATGAACGCTCATCTAGCGTAACTGCAGACAATGTTGAATTTAGAGATATTAGTAGAGTCAATATTGTTTCTTCAGATGAAAATAAATGCACTGTATTGTTCGATAGTAAACACTCTATTGAAGATAAAATTTTGAATGAACAATTTAATTTTTAAGATCAAATTTTTTTAAAAATACAAATCTTGTTGCCATCCAAATCCCTTAAATATGCATAATAATCTTTACCATGTCTGGGCCCAGGCATTCCTTCATCTTTTGCTCCAAGACTAATTCCAATTTTATAAAATTCATTAACAGTTTTTTTAGAATTAGCTTTAAAAGTTATCATTGTACCATTTCCTATGGTTGCTTTTTTTTTGTTGTGAGGTCTAATAAGGTATAATTCTATTTTTTTAGGAGTTTCTTTTTTAGCATAACCATAATAACGATTATGAGATAAAACTTTTTTAATTTTTAGAGGTTTTAAAATTTTACTATAAAATGAAGATGATTTTTTTAAATTATTTGTTCCAATGGTAATAAAAGCAAACATAATTTAGAGATTGGTAGCCTCGGCCGGACTTGAACCGGCACTCCCAAAAGGGCAAGGATTTTAAGGACTACTCGTTTATAATAAACCCTCCATTACCAACAAAAATTTTTTTGTTTGTCGCACCAATCCGACACATTGCGACTTGATTGCGACAATACCAAAAAAATAAACGCAAAAAAAATCTAGTCCTTTGCATTTGCAAACGCAAAAAAACTTTAGTCCTTTGCGTCCTTTGCATTTGGTAGCCTCGGCCGGACTTGAACCGGCACTCCCAAAAGGGCATGGATTTTAAGTCCATTGTGTCTACCATTCCACCACGAGGCCACCAACTTGACCTTATAATAGAAGCTGAACTAGATTCAAACATTAAATACCAGCGTTCGCAGTATTTGCGTCATGCTCATACGACTTCAAATTGTCATCAGATACGAGCCTAACTTGTGTTGTTACATATGACATAGTAGTTTCTATATTTCTATGGCCTACTATATTCTGCATGATGTGAGGTTTGATACCACTTTCAAGACCACGTAATATATAAGTATTCCTACTGCTATGGAATGTTAGCTCTCTATCAGTTATGCCAGCCGCCTTTTTGGCACGAGCAAAATACTTATCAATCTTACTAGCGTTCCATATGTGCATACCATTAGTACGCTTAGCCTTCTTATCACGCTCCAAGAATGCCGGGTGTTTTGATACAACCACTAACTGCTTACCTATTCTATTACCCATAAAATATTTAATCAGCTGCTTGCACTCTTCATTAAATGATATGCTTCTTCTCATTTTAGTTTTAGTTTTCTTACCTATCAAAGTAATAGTTCTACGTGAGAGGTTTACTTGATAGCATTCTAAATCTAAAATTTCTTGAAGTCTCATTCCGGTGAGTACACCAATACGCACCAGCTTACCCATCTCTAAATACTTAGAGCCTTGAGCCTTGCAGATATTGTAGAAGTCTTGCTCCTCATTTATGCCTTGCTCTTGGTCAAACATAAAGCCACGATGATTACTCTCTGAAGTATCATGGTCCAGCTTTACTATTTTTGGTGGGCGCTTTGCCGGGTCGGGTGAGTATCTACCTACATCAAAAGATAGACGTAGCATTTTACCTAACGCATCTAAATATTTATTGATGGTGCTTTCTTTAAGACCAACTCCATCTCTACCCTTTTCTAAAGACTTGAGATGTACTTTGTAATCTTTGATACCTTGTAGGTCTACATCTTCTAGTAATTTATCTTTACCAAAAAAGTCTACAGCGGTAAGTGCTTTTTGATAACCGATTTCATTCCAGTTGCTGGTGCTGTTAGACCAACCAACGTCCGGGTCTTTATCAGTAGCATCAATAGCTTCTTTGAAAGTCCAACCTTTGGAAACCTTGATAATAGGTTTTCCAGATTTGACACGCTCGGTGGTATTAATCTTCCAAGCAGAAGCATCACTATATCCTTTCATAGATACAGGGTAAGTTTTGCTATCAGAGAACTTAGGTTCTTTGATACGTACTTCAGCTTTGATAGATGTATATTCACCAGCTTTATTTTTTCTTAAAGTCAGACCGGGTGTCTGCTTTATCATCGTTATAAGTTCTTGTTTAGTCATCTTAATTTATAACTCCTTCTTTAAAGAACCGAACAAAATCTCACAAACTCGTTCACCTTTTTTTGTGAGCTTAAGTCCTTTGTTACGTGTATCGAAGGACGCTCCCTCGATAGTATTTTTAGAAGTAAGAGGAACTATTCTTAGCCAGTCCTTCCCTTCTCTCTTACCAGCTTCCAAGTTTTTGTCTTTCACTCCACGCTCTGAAAGCATGATAGCATTACGACTAACTATGTACTTTGGTATGTTGTACTTCGTCTCGATGTGCTTCATTGGAATTACTTCAAGCTTATTATATTTAGCTGTCATTAGTTCCCTTAGTATACAGAGATGATGTACGTTTAATGTAACGCCTGTTGTGTCTTGCGCTTTCACAGCATTGACCAAAAAATTTTGTATTGGTTTGCCTGTATCGAGCATTGATAACAATAACATAAACGCCTTTCATTTTTTTCACTCCCAAATTAAAGCTGCTAGTAAGCTTATCTTACAGGTGGTAAGAAACAGACGTGCGAGGTATGATATAAAATTCGTATCTACCTAAAAGAACAACTGTGTCTTGGCCATCTTTATAGCAGCAGAAATTAGATTTAAGTTCTTCCGGGTAAGTAATCGCTGCTACTTTCCAGAAATATAAATTTAATTCTACCATAATATTAACCTATGTTAGTTAATAATACAAGTGCGACAAACGCCTTTGTACTACTATTATTTCAGTTAAGGTAGGTTTAGAGACCCATTCTCTAGCCAGCCTAACTGTTTTACTAGACACGTCTCCCTTTAAGTAATGCCTAGTCCTTGTTTTCCGTCATCGCTCCGGTACTTATTGGCCTTCGATTGGCGACCAGATGATGGCTCACGCTCTGCCTAATTAATAATGTGTTGCACTATCGTGCGGAGGTGGCAGATAATGAGTCTTAATTCCTCCGAAAATTAAGATACTGTTCCTGTAGGTTCACGCATTTGTCGCTCCTACAAGCCGCAGTTCCTGTAACTGTTAAGATACTAGAACCACTTTCAGATACTAGATGTAGTAGTTTACCTCTACATATCCACAAGTATATTCTATACTGCAATGAATTGATAACACAATAAGAACAAATATAGAACAGAAATATATTTTTTTAATTAAGTTAATAAAGCTGTAGAAAACTATAAATAATCTAGGTTTTCTCACTCTTTATTTATTCATGTATTTATTTTTTAATTTAGTCTCCTGTCGCATTGATGTGCATAAACCTATGGACATAAAATCAGCTGATTCGGTTTCCCAAACCAGCTGACAACGAAAGGAGCGGGTAAGATGCACGCACCGGTGGTGCTGCACAAACTACCCTATTACCCCCTAGCTTTCTCTCGAAAACGAGGCGGTAAATTCTATGGCATCATCTTTGATATTATAATGTGCGGTAGGCATCATTAATGTAAACCAAAGATAATTCAGATAATTCCAACGCTTCTTCTTCATGGTAAGATACTTATTACCTTCTAAAAGAACGCCATATTTAGCCGGTGCGCCATTGTCTATCCAACTAAGAACTTTTAATTTGTCATTGCTCATACTATATATCCTTTTGCTTATCGTTATAAGTACTTGCTAGGCTTCAACTCGGTAAGATATTGAAGCCTAGCTCTCTCGATATTTAGCTTCACTAACACTATTGTGTTAATCATCATTTAGAACCATTCCAAATGATAAAATATTATATCATGGCAAAAGTTAGTAATACAAGTGCTACCAACTACTTAAATTAGTCTAAAGTCGCACGTGTATTACTAAAATTAAACCGGGTAAGATATAATATTAAACTAGGTAAGATGCTGCATTTACAGCAATAAAAAAGCCGCCCTAAGGCGGCTCTTAATTAATATATTAGATAAATTTAAGCGGCTTCTTTAACCTTCTTAGGTTGTGTTATTGCCTGCTTATCTTGCATAAAGTTCACAACCTTTTGAGCGGCTGCGATTGCTTTTAATAATTTCTTAGGGTCTTTTTTAATTGCTCTACTCCAATTAGAAATATATGCAGCGTGATTATCACTAGGCACTTTAGATATATTTAAAATACCGCATAAGAATGCGCTAGAATATTCTGCAATCAATTCTTCAAAAGCATAACCCTCAGAGCCAAAAGGATTTCCCTTTTCTCTGTTTAATCTTTTTTCATGCCCTGTCCAATGTGCAAGTTCATGGAGTAGTACCGCATAATATGCTTCTTCTTTACTCTCATAATTATCACCAGCGCTCCAGCTATCCAATGGACTCATGTTTATATAATCCTTAGTAGGAGAATAATAACACTCTCCGGCCTGCTTATGTCTTATATCTGCATTAAGATTAGATACAAATGTATCAACTGAATTAATGCGCTCGATTAAAGGTTTAGAAGGCGCTGCATTATCTTTTAATAGTTGTTCGTCCTGCACTAATGAAGTTAAATTAGTTTGAGACAAATTAAACACATTATAAAATTTTAGAAATCTGTAGGCATCAGTAAATTCTTCACCATCAATTTCAACTTTTTTAGAATGTGAACCATAATAACAAACAGGCGTTGCCTTTTCACCTTTTAATACCCGACCGCCTAAGCCTTGTATTTGTTTAAATGTTGCCCATTGTACGGAGTCATAACCAGCTGCACTGTTTACCATTTGTAACCAAAAAGAATTGAAGCCGCTATAATTCGCACCGCTAACAACATTAGAAGGCATGTTGTATCTTGTGAATGCACTTTTGTTTGTAAAAGGCTTGAACCATTCAACGCCCTTTTTATCCATAGCAGTAGTTATAGTATCTGCTATTATTTGTAGCTTATCGTTTGTATAAGTACTCATTTGTTTTCCCTTCGTTATAAGTTAGTCATTCATGTACTACTAAATGACAACCAACGATTAATATATATTAGTTAGTAATGCAAGTACTACTAAATAAAAAATAGATACATAGGGTAAAAGACAGGCAACCAATAAAAAAATTTTAAGACTTGCTGCTTTTTATATGGTTATAGGATTAGAACTCCTAAGCATTGTTATATATTCTGCAGATTAGAAAAGACTTGTCGCAATATTGTCGTACTAGGGCATATATATTTACAATAGGCCGGCAAGCTAGGCCAGCGGGGTAAATTTTTTTTTGGTCATATGCGTAACCCACTCAAATTTTTGTTACTAAATATTTCCAGTACTTAAATATAGCCATATGTAACTTACTGTTTACAAATTGTGCTACAGTTTGTTTTCTTCTTCTTCTAGGCTTCTTATACTTCATAGGTATTATTATATTAATATAGGAGTAGTAATCTATGGTTACCCTAATCTATTACCCTATAGGTAGGCACAGGGGGGTAGCCTTTATAGTGTCGGTTAATTAAATACTAATCCAAGTGTCTTCTGTGCTTCTATCGAGGAACTTATCGAGTTCTTGAGACATCAATTCGTTTTTCCTATCTACAATCGCTCTATCAGCATCTTTAGCTATTCTATCTGCCCAGTATTGGCAGCTCATAGCTAGCACGTCTAACCTATCATCATGCGCTAGAGAACCTTTATCACGTGTTATTCTACTCATTTGATAGAACAACTGATAACGTAAGGCCATCTCTGGCGTATGTATTTGTGTAGATGTGTAATCTTCTTGTACGACTTTATCACTTATCACCAATCTATGTTGGTTCATCAATGGCTCAAGACAATCTATAATACGCTTTTCTTTTTGCGTAGTGTGTCTTACGCCTTGTATCGTACAAGGATACTCCTTCATTAAGTACGGCTTGAGAAGTTCTATGAACATTCCGCTGCCGAAGTTTTCTTCTACTTGAATTAACTTAACTTTGTTTTCTTTTGCAACTTTAACAAGCTTAGATAATACAAGTTCATCGTACCCACCCCTATAACCACCAGCTGCAGTTACGAATATTTGTCCATTCAAGAACTTCGTACAGCTGTAACCTGTCTCGTCCGCTCCCTTCCCGGAAGGGTCGATAGACATTATAGCTCCTTGATAGTCTAGTAGTTCTCCTACTGTATCCATAGGTCTATAAAAGAAGTCGTTACTCAATCCAACGCAAGGTAGCTCATCGGCTCTGTTCTCCGGGTTTGCTGCCCAAACATATTTTTCATATGCTTTATCTGGATTGATAGAAGTAATAATTAAGTCTGATAATTTTAATGGGTATCTATCAGCATCACTTAACCTACTATCCAACATGAATTGTAAAGCAAACTGTGAGCGTCCATAAGATGCTTCACGTTCCGCTAAATCTTCTTCATCAAATCTAGTTTCTTCAGTAGGTTTACCTTCTAATCCTTTATCAAGTTCTAGTGCATTATAAATAATTGGCGCTAGAGATTTACCAAAGTATGCTTTTTGTTTCTGTGAAGGATACTTTGCGGTCCATATTCTTTTCTTATAACCGCGCTCTGGTAAAGCATTGTATAAACTTTGCTCACATTGAGGTGTACCTAGAAAACAAATTTGACCTGTAGGTTTTATAATTGACTCAAACTCTTTGACACCTTCAGATAATCTATCACGCATTCCTTGCGTCATAGTATTAATCGGTGTCTCAATATCATCTGCAATAATCAAATCTGCACGTGAACCTGTCATCTGACCAAAGATACCAACTGATTTAACACTTGGTTGATGTGATGCTCTAGCTGGAGCTACATCAAAAGCTATCTTACTTTGTCTTTGGTTTTCTTTTGGTATCAAATGATGAAGTATAGGAACTTCATTTATTAATCGTAAAGTAAAAGTAGAAAAGTCATCACTACGAGTTTTACTCGCAGATACAACTAATACATTTATTTGTGGGTCTAAATATAATCTATAACAAACATATGCGCTTGTTATCCAAGATTTACCGCAACCTCTAAAAGCCTCTATAATTAATCTTCTATCTTTTGTTTGAAGATACTCCGCAATATCGTATTGCAATGCTGTAGGCTGCGGTAGTCGTAAGTGTCTCCAAATAACAAATAGAAAATTACGAAAGTCCTTGAGCTTCTTCGAATGGGAGTTCATCGACTAATTCTTTGAGAGGAGTATTGTCTGCCGGTAGACCTTCAATACCATTATCTTTTAGAAATTGTCTTGCAACATTTAAGTCTGAAGCTTTTGCTTCACCACTTCTTACTTTTTGTAATAGTGTTTCTGCAAGTTCAGTATGAAGTTCATCTAAAACTTTTTCTAATTTTTTTGTCATAGTTCTATTGTTTCTACTTGTTTTCTACATTCAAATAGAATTGTTGTATCTCTTTCTACTAAATCTTCGTGCATATAACTTACAACGCTGTCTCTAGCTAAAACGCATTCAACATCAGTTTTAAAATTTAAAGGCACTTCAGATTTAAAACAAAGAGTAGTATCGCTTGCTCCTACAGATAAGAAACAAATCGTAGCAAAAATTTTAAACATTAAAATATAAAGTCTCTCACAATAAATAATAGGTTACTAAAAACCATAATACCAATAGTCCACACAAGCTTATTAATTTTATCTATATCTGCTTTGAGATGTGCCAGGTGATTTGTCTCAATAACTTTAAGCTTCTCATGAATAAGTTTTAGTTCACCATCTATACGAGCGACTTCTACATCAATGTTCTTATCCATTATCCTATCTTAAGAGATTTACGCTTGCTTCTGATTAAATCACTATCAGCTTTTCTAGCGCCACCCTTCCCTGTTACAAAGCTTTTAACTCTTCCCATTGCCCATTGATGAGCAGAAACTTTAGGTCTTGAACCAGAGGAGTAGTAAGCGCCTAAACCTCTTTTATAAACTTTGTTAAGTGTAGAAGAAGAAAATCTACTTGCTCCACTTATTCCACTAAATTTACTCATGTTATCCTTTTGCTCTTTGTTTACTTATTCTATCCATTTCAGCTGGAGTTAATAATCCAAGCTTATATCTTCTACGTGTTCGTAGGATTTCGTTTTGCCTTGCTGAAGGGTTCTTTGCTCCCGCTACATATTTTGTAGGAACTCCTTTTTTAGTTTTAGAAACTCTTGGAAACTTTCTAACGCTCATACTTATGTTCTATAATTTTTAGTATTTTCATTTTACCTTCGCTGTCTGGAACAAGTTCAGCTTTGACTTGGCCACATTCATAACGAATTACATTTTCTCTTGAGTCAGATAAATTTCTCTCACCTTCACGTTTGGCTTTGAGGCAATGTGATAATCCATCTGTAATCATGTGGCCATCTAAACTACCATTAACAAACATACATAATGCAAAGACTGTTTCAATGACTGCCATTGTTTCTTACCTTGTCTTTTAAATCTTCAACATCTTTTTGAAGTTTATCAACTTGTGTTTTTAAGAAATCTATATTCACTCTGTTGTTCATCATGCTTTCCATTTCTTTAGTAACTTTTTCTAATTGTGTTGCTGTAAATTCTAAGAGCATATATTGCTCTTGGTCTATTGGTTTTTGGTCAGCTGCTTTTAACAAGTCAGCTTCAAATAATGTTGCTCTAGTTTCTATGTTATTTAATCTTTCTATAACTCCAAAGTAAGCCCACGCTGCAGTTATAGTTACTCCTAGTAATCCAATTAAATTTTTTAGAGGAAGACCAATCTCGGTCTTATCTGATAGTGAGGGCATCTACTGACAATCGCACTCGTCTTTTTCGCAATCACATTTAGGATTCATCATCAGCTATCTCTCCGTATTTTCCGTCAACTAAATCTTGATATAATTTTCTACCATGTTCCATAGGGTCATTTGGACTTGCAAGAAAATTTAAAAATTCTTGGCTTTCGTCTCCTAAATGTGACCATTGGCAATCTACAGTTATTGCTTTCTTCGTATTACCATTTTCATCAACAAGATTTTTTAATATTAAATTACCATCTGCATCTACTTTTGATTCACCATTTTCATCTACATCTAATACTTTAAGAGTTATCCATTTAGGATTTTTACAATTTATTAATTTTATATCCATATTAAGAAATCCTTAACCATGTAGATGTTGCATTTGGACCACTTCCTGTAAAACTATGACCCATTACTCGCCAAGTTCCTGATGGTGATGAATTTGAACTATCAGCTTCTCCATTACAATTAGCCCAATATAAATTACTTGAGGCAGTACTGCCTACAGTAGGATTTGAACCATTTTTCTTAAGTAAACCATAACTACCTACAGCACCTACACTAGCACTAGCAGTAGCAGTTAATACCTGTGAAGTGGTTGGTGCTGAAGATGGTAAACTTGTCAAATTGCTTCCATTAAATGTAGGAGTTCCATATCTTGCATTTGGAATAGTACCTGAAGTTAAATTAGAAGCTGATAAATTAGATAAGTCTACATGTTGTGTAACTGAACTAGATGAAAGTCTAGCATCATCAAAAGTATCTGACGTTATTTTATTTGCAGATAAATTTGGAATATCACTAGCACCTAAAGATAGTCTAGCACTTGGCACACTTCCTGAAGTTAAATTAGAAGCATTAAGATTACTTAAATCAACATGTTGAGTAACACTTGAAGATGAAAGTCTAGCATCATCAAAAGTACCTGAAGTAATTTTACTTGTAGGTAAGTTAGGAATTACATTTGCGTTAAGTGTTCCACTACCTGATATTATGTTTGCTAAATCTCTTGCTTTACTCATCTGCTATATCTCCATGTTTTCCATCTATTATTTCTTGATATAAATTTCTGCCATGTTCCATAGGGTCATCAGGATTTGCAAAGAAGTGTAAGAACTCTTGCGTTTCATCTCCTAAATGAGACCATTGACATTCAACATCAATAACTTTTTTAGGATTACCATTTTCATCAAGAACAGTTTGTAAGATTAGGTTTCCCTCATCATCTTTTTTTACATTATTGTTTTCATCCATTTCTGGCATTTTAACAATTACCCATTTTGGATTTCTACATGCTAATAATTTTATTTCCATTTTATGATACCCTCATTCCTATTGATGTTGCATTTCCTATTGAGCCACCTTGCTGATAACCCATTATTTTCCAAGTGCCGCTTGGAGTTCCACTATGTGTAGCAACAGCAGCATAAATCATATTAGAGCCAGATACATTTGTTCCTATTGTATGATTGGTCATAGAGTTCCAATAGTAAACCATTGCATAAGTACCAACATTTCCACCACTAGCACCTGCATTAGCAGTCAATACTTGAGAAGTAGTTGGAGCTGAAGAAGGTAAAGAAGTTAAGTTACTTCCATTAAATGTGGGCGTTCCATAACGTGCATTAGGAATAGTTCCTGAAGTTAAGTTACTTGCATTTAATGATGTTAAATCAACGTGTTGGTTTACGCTTGATGCTGATACTCTTGCATCAGCTATTGTGCCTGTTGAAATATTACTACCATTAAGCGCAGTAACATTAGCACCACTAAAATTATATCTTATTGCTTCGTATGTACTCATATTATTTTTCTATTAATAACCACCCATTAGTATCGCCACTAAAGACTAGACCCAATCCAGCTCGTTCAGTAGCAACAGTTAAATCACTTGCATCGCCTTGAATTTTCTTTCCATTTCTTGCGATTGTTAAATTGTTTGTGTCAAAACTTCCTGTGCTATCAATAAATCTTACATCATCACCAGCACTAGGAGAAGCTGGTAGAGTAGCAGTTACAACTCCACTAGAAGTATCAACAAAATATCCTCGTCTTGCACTAACATTAAAATCAGAAGTTTTAGTTTCCCATGAAAAATCTTGCTCTACAGTTACACTGCCACCTAAAGCTACCGAGCTTCCATTAATTGTAATTGAATTATTTGCTAGTGCTGAGTTTGGAACAGCATTTAATCTAGCATTAGGTAAAGTTCCTGTAGATAAATTAGAAGCATTAGTTGTATCAACAACTGCAAAAGTATTATCACCTCTTAAGAAAGTAGTATTATCTTTTGTTCCCGAACTTCCAAGTCTTGCAATCGGTACAGTTCCTGAAGAAATATTATTTGCATTTATAGAAGCAACTTGGAAAGTACCAAAGCCTACAATGTCTACTATGTCACCATTCGCTAAAGCTGAAGCAAATACAACTGAGTTTCCTGAAGTAACAGTTACATCAACTCCATTAACTTGTTTAACACCATTAAGATATACATCAACAAATCCAGCATCATAACTTAAACTTTCTCCGTTATCATCATTACCTGATACAGTAGTTGGAGTTCCTGAGATTGTGTAAGTAAATCTAGCTGACGTTCCATTAACAGAAGAGCCAGCATTTTGAAAACCACTCGACCCAAAAACTTTTAAGGTATTTGCAGCTGTATCGAAAACGAGGTCTCCAATATCATTACTTGAACTTGGAACACCTGATTGAACTCTATATCTATCTGCAAAACTATTTACGCCACTGATATTTGTAGCAACAGTATTTATGTTAGATATGCTTGAGCCAACAGTATTTATGTTAGAAGAATTAGAGTTTACAGCATTGATATTAGTTTGATTACCAGCTACTGCATTTATATTTGTAATGTTAGAAGCAACTGTATTGATTGCACTATCACTTACTGTGATTGTGTTACCCATAGCGTTTCCATGAGAAGTGCAATAATAACGCATTGAGTCTGGAGCAGTAGAAGGAACTTCAAAAGAAACTTTAGCACCAGCTTGACCAGCTGTTCCAGTTACAGTTACACCTGTTGAAAAAGAGTTACCGCTTCCATCTTTAAATCTTAATGGGTGTCCAGTATTAGAACTATCAGAGACATCAAAGATATATTCATTACCTCTAACCATTTCGATAGTCGGATTATTACTTCCATCTAAAACAAAAACATTTACGCCACCTACATTCGCAACAGTGACTACAAAAGTTTTCTCTAATGAGTTTGCTAGTGATGTTACATCTCCAGCAATATTTGCAACAGAGGTTACGTTTGTTGAGATACCAGCTACAGTATTAATGTTTGATGAGTTTGAGTTTACAGCATTAATGTTAGATGAATTTGAATTAACTGCATTTACGTTACTAATATTAGAGCCAACAGAATTTACGTTAGAGATAGCTCCTGCTACTGTATTAATATTAGAAGAATTAGAATTTACTGAATTAATATTTGATGAGTTAGAATTTACAGCACTAACTGCACTAGATATTCCAGCAACACTTGTTACGTCACTATTTATACCAGCAACAGTATTTATGTTGGAAGCATTACCAGCAACAGAATTTACATTAGATATACTGCCAGCAACTGAATTAACATTTGCTATATCGTTACCAACATTATTTACATTTGTTATGTTAGTGGCAACTGTATCAATCTCACTTGTGCCTTCGTTTAAATCACTGGCTACAGTGTTTACATTTGCGATTGAGCCAGCAACAGTAGTAATATTTGAATTAGCTCCTGCAACAGTGTTTATGTTTGAATTGTTTCCTGCAACTGTATTAATATTTGTAGCATTAGAAACTGCGCTGTTAATATTAGAAGAGTTAGAGTTTACTGCATTGATGTTAGAAATATTAGAGTTGACATTTGTTAATGCAGTTTTATCAGCTGGAGTAAGGAAAGTTTGTTCAAGATAGTTAATCGTAACGGCATCTTGTTGATTTGTTGGATTAGATACATTTTGTATTTTAACACTTCCAGCATCAAAGATACCTGCATTATCTTTACCTAATTTATTTGCTATATCGTCAGCATTTTCTTGAACGATAAAAAAGTTTTGGTTTGCTGATTTATCTAAATCTGTTTCTGTAAGTACAGAGCCATCTTGAAAGTCTACAAGCCTAGCGCTAGTTGGAGTTTGTCTTTCTATTTTAACAACTTGTCCATTTGTAGGAGTAGATGAAGTCTGTATTCTCGTAGTATTTACGAATGTAAAATTAGTATCTTCTACATTATTAACAAACACTTTAATATGTGTTGAGTCAATGTAGGGAAAAGTTATGTCGAACTGGTTTGTTGAACCATTTGCCGTATATAAAACACTACTTAAGGGCATTATTCAGTTGGTAGTAATGTACCTCCAAACTTGGCTATAGATTGATTACGTTTATCATTCATGTAAGCGTCAGATAAACTTAGATTATCTTCAGTAATGTAACCTTCTTTTAAAAGTTTCATTCTTGCCATTCTTTTATATCTATTAATTACTTTTTTAATTTGAGTAGCTTTACTACTTCTATAGTTTAGAGTTTCATCAATAGGTTTATCTCTAAGCAATCCATCATAAAATTTACTACCTATTAATTGTTCTAACTCTTTTCTTAAATTAGATGAGCCTAATATTTCATTCCATCTAACATAAGCATTCTTTCCATCTTTAGTAAACTTAGTTAAATCTATGTTACCATTGTAACCTTGTTTAGTTCCAAGTGGTTCAAAACCTATGCCTAATCTATCAAACTCAGAGATAACAGCATCTGATTTTTCTTCAGATACAGTTATAGGATTTATAAAACTATCCCACCAAGATTGACCTTTACTTCGTGTTTCTCCTAAAGCATTAAAGCTTGGAGTTGCATCACCCATAAAAGGTACTCTTGTCTTTAAGGTGTCGGTTAAATTTCTTGCATCTCTATAGAGTGGGTCATTCATAGCGCCTTTCAAAACATTTGGAACGAATGAACCAATTTTAGTTAAACCATATCGTTTCCATTCTCTAGGGTCTCCGGACGCTAAAGCAGATAGAATATCTGTTAAAGATTTAAGATATGTTTTGCTTGTAATATTTTTAGCAGTTGCCATGATGGACATAGTTCCAATGTCTGTGTAATCTCCAATGTCCATCTTTGACATTAAAGTAAGCATATTTGCTTCAGCTAGTTGGTTTCTTTCATCTTCAGTAACTTCACTTGCAATGTTGTAGTAGTCAGCCATCAAACCAAAGAACATACCAAATGGGTCTAATCTTTCGTAAGAATAATATTTATCACCTAATTTAAAAGAGTATGGTCTCCAACCTGTATCAAACTTTTGTCTTCTTAAGTTTTTGTCTTTTGGAATACCACCTGTAATAATACCATTGTATGCAAGTATACCACCCATTGTAAATAAAGATGCTCCCATAAGTTGTTTACCATAAGCTGCAGCTCGAATATTTCTATCTGGAGAAAAGAACTCATCTCTAAATTGTTTTCTAGCTAAACCAAGTGGGCTTCTATCTTGAACTGCACGCATAATATTAACAGGGGTTCTTACGAAAGGCATTATCTGTCTTAGTATAGGTACAGTATTGATTGCATCTTGTACTACTTTCCCCGGCGTTCCTTTACCTAATGCTTTTGTAAATGTATTTTCTTGAGCATATTCTAAAGCTTGTTTGAAAGCTGGGTTAGCTTCTTTGTTTGGTAAGAAAGCTTCATCAAATCTTTGTTCAACGTAAGCGTCTAACTCTGAATACTTTCTACCATCTGCAGTAACAAATTGTTTCTTTTTACTTTTACCTAATTTAATTCCTTCAACTACTGCTTGTGCGTATACTTTTGCTCTGTAGTTTAATTGTTTGAAGAACTCATCTTCAGCTGACAAAAATCTTGTAGGAGTTTCTACAACTTTAGTTGCAACGCCAGCTTTCTTATTAAATGCGTTTCTTGCTAAATCTACTTTAAAATTATTTTTATCTAAAATGCTATCGCTTTTCTTGAAAGCTTCTCTAGCCATATAAAAGCTATCTGAATAATATTTTAAAATACCAGCGGCAGTATGTATTGACTCTAACATAGCACCTTTATTTCCAGAGATAGCACCACCTATAAATTGTTCCATAGGTCTAAGCATTGCCATGATAGTATTAGAAGTCATATTAATCATGTGAGTTTTCGGATTAGATAACAAAGCGTTTATCCAAAACTTGTTAAGAGCATTGATACCTAGTTTACTTCTTACTGTTTCTAGTACAGCCATAACGCCTTTCTTTTCTTTATTTGCGGCTCTAACTTTTTCTATCATCTTAAGAGTAGCTTTATCGCCCTCTCCTTTTGGAATGATTTCAGCTTGCTCTAGTATGTCTAATGTTTTTCTTTTCTGTCTTGGAGAACCATCAACAAGTTCTTTACGAACAGCGAGCATTCTTCCTGTGTTCTTTCCTATTTGTCTATCAAGTCTGTATAAAGATTGTAGTAAGTCAAAAGACTTTAGAATTTCATCATCAGATAATTTACCGGCTTGATGAAGTAAGTCTTTGTTTAAATGATTTTTAAGAACTCCATTGAATGCCATACGTAAAGCTATTTGTATTGCATCGCCTTTATCTGTAAGTTTTGCTAACTGACTCGCTTTAATTAAAGCATTCTCTGGATTATCAATCATGTTGTCAGCTTCACGCCATACTTGGTCATATGATTTTACATCGTCAAACTCTTTAGTTACTTTATTTATTTCACCAGACATTACTCTTACAAAAGTAACTGCATCGGCTGCATCACCTAAGAAGTTTACACTTACGCCTATTTCTTCTAGGTCGTCTACATCTGCTTCACCTCTTCTTATTGCTTTGATAACATCTTGTACTTGTTTGAAGTAATCAGTACCTTTTAATTTATTAATAGTAAATTGTTGTACTCTTCCAACTCCAGCTGTGCCTTTAGCTGCATCTGCAACTTCATCAACACTCTTTTGTATTCTAGGGTCGTCTGGAAATAATTCTAATTGTTCTTCTTCTACCTTTGCTTGAACATCGTCTATATCTTTTGCTTGTTGTTCTGCATAATCTTTAGCGGCTTTTATATCTCCTTTATCTAATCGTTTACGAGTTCCTCGCATCATACGAATAGTTTTAAATAAAAGTTCAGCTGCACCACCTACTAAGCTACCTTCTAATACATTCTTCATTTTACCTTCGAAGAAAGTATCGTTTTCATCGGCTGCCATGTAACCTATGAATGTATCTTCAGCTTCTGGGAATGCGTCTATAACAAAGTCTGCAAGTCTTGCTTCTTTTTCATCAAAGACAGTAAAGTCTGCAATACCACCTTGAACAAAACTTCTAGCAACATTGTAACCTTTGTTTGCTTTCTTTGTCCAACCAAGTGCATTTAATATTCTACCACCAGTTACAAAGCCAGTTGCAAACTGTGCAACTCCTCTTGTTAGTGAATTAACAGCGCCTTCAGCTGCTTCACTTTCTGGAAGTGTATCTGCAATATCTTGAAATAATCCGCCTTCTGCTTTGTCCGGGTCTTTACCTTGTGCAATCTTTTCATCTCGCATTTGGTCTGGGGTAACAATTCTTATGCCGTCTTCATCTCTTCTTATTGTAAAGTTTGCATTTGGAAAAGCATCTTTTAAAGCATTTGATATACCTTGAATAGTTTCTAGTGTTTCTCTTGCACCTTCTTTGATACCAGTTCCAATATTAGATATGATACCTTGTTCTTCTTTTTCTGGTTCTTTAGGTTCTTCTTTTTTATTAGGATTTACTTGGTCAGCACTTAAATATTTTAAGCTAGCACCATCACCATAGACTTTATCAAATAGTTGATATTCATTTGGGTTAGCCATTAACCTTTCTATATCTTCTGGTTTTGGTTCAGTTGTATATGTATTGTTATCAACCATATGGATTTTCTTCTCCTGTTATTTGTAATTTCTTTTCTTCAAAGTTTTCTACTGTTCCTATCTCAGTAAATGATGATTCATCTCTTTTAATAATAGCGAGTAGTTCAGAAGCTTTCTTGTTCATTGCATCAAACAAGTAATGTTTTTTATCTACTGGAGTAATTATGTTTTTACTGCTTAACCAATTTTCATTTTGAAATTGTTCTAAGATTTCATAAAAGAACTCTGTAAGTTCTTGATTTGCCAGTTGTTGAAGCTCAGCTAATTGTGGAAGTAAAACTCCTTGTCCTTCAAGAATATTAAAAGGTCTATTGAGATTAGCGAACGCCGTAGAATATCTTTGGTCAGAAATATATACAGAACCATCAAGTTTACTTCTTGAACTATATTTATCTAAATATGCTGTACCTTCGTTTGTTGTAAAATATTTACCCCAACCATTATTAATCATATCAATAATTTTTGGATTACTAGGGTCGGTTGCTAATAATAAATTTAATTCTTTTATAAAAGCTTTTTTCTCTTCTGTATTTTCAATGAGTTGTAAGTTTTGTCCAGTTGCATACGAACTAGCTAAATTAAATATTGATATTTGTTCTTCAGCTGAAAGTGGAGGCGCTGCTTGCATTTGCCCGCTATCAATTAAATCTTTGTTCTTTTCATTCTCAAAAGCAATGTAAACATTAAAGTTATCTATAGCTTCTGCTGGATTTAATAATAATGTTGGTCTTTGAATAAAATAATTAAGAACATCTTCTTTTCTTTCTCTTTTATATTTATCTTCAAGATAAGCTTTATTCTTTTCATCTATCAGTTGTATCTGTGCTATGTCTTCTAAAGCTGTAGCAATCTCACTTCTAAAAGAACCAGCAAGTCTACTATCAGAACCTTTATCAGTTACAATGTTATCAAGTATAAGAAGTATATCTTCATCTTTTGCAATCTTTGCAGTTTTAATAATTGCATCAACGACAGTTTGATTTGCAACTGTAGGGTTCATACCCTCTGCAATATCTACATCTATTTTATTTTGTATGAGTTGAGATAAGTATAATAATTCTTTTTCTTGATAATTTAATCCTTCAATATTAAATCCACTCAAGGCTCTATCTAAAGCTTCTTCTGGTAAATCTTGGTCAGTAAGTATTTCTTTTTCTATAAAGTTTTGTATCTCTGTAATATTTTTCTTCTCAATCTGAACTACTCTTTGTTGGATATGATTATTAGATAACTGACTTCTTGTTGCTTCAGCATAAGGAATAAAACCTTCAGCTAAACTTTGTGCATCATAAGCACCTAAATTATTTCTATCTCTAAAGTCTGTAGAAAATTCTTTATAGAAATCTACAAAGGCACTTGGATTTTCACTCTCTACTATTCTTCGTTTATTATATTCATCATAAAGTTCAGTAGTAAATTGTCTTGAAGTTTCACGTAAAGAGTTCTTTATATATTGTCTTACATAGTATGGGTTTGCACCTTCTTGAATAGTGCCATCTTTAACTAATTCTTTGAACTCTCTTTTGTTATTTTCTAAAAAATCTTTATCAGCTTTAGCTTCTTCTTCAGTTATTTCTCTTTCTTCTTTGACATCTTCATATGCACGAAGAGAAGGAACTAAACCACCTAATGACCTTGCTATATCTGTTACTACACTTGATACAGGTTGTCTTTTAGGAGTATAGAAAATATCAGCTACGCTTGATGTAACTGCCGGCTCTTCTTTTACATTTAATTTTGGGAGATTAATTTTACTTACCATTATGTTATATTGCTATCCATACGTTGTTGTAATAACTCTTTTTCTTCTTTACGGCGTTTCCATTCTAAATAGTCTCCGCCAAACTCAATCGCACCACTTGCAAAGATACCAGCTGTATTAACTTCGGGTATCAACACTTGTCTTGCTTCTTGTTCATGTGCAAATAATTTCTTGTTTTGATTTGATTGTGCAATCTCTGCTTCTAAATTAGCTATGATTTGAGAGTTAGTTTTACCTTCAATACGTAGATAATTATTAACAACTCTATCTAATGCTTTACCACCTACATTCTCTGCAGCTGTTCTAGCAGTAGCTTGAGCTTCTAAACTTGCTAAAGAAACATCAAAGGCTTTATCTTTCTTACCTACAGCTACTTGTCTTATACGTAAGTTTTCAGAGTTCTCTTTCTGTATTCTTGCGTTTTCAGCTATTTGGTTTTGAGCGATTGCTTGCTCTCTATCTGCTTTAGCACTTTGATAACTTTGATATACAGTAAGAGCAGTCCGAGCTGCCGCAAATATTAATGTTGGGTTACACATTTTACAAATTCAATAAATTTTCTTTTTTCATAACCAAAGTTGTAATGAACTTTGATAAAGTTAAATCCTAACCAACGTAACCATTTAAGATGTAGAAGATTTCTAGCATCAATGTAGTTATACAAAACTGGATAAGATGAGTGATATAAGTCTAGTACTCCCTTACAGTTGCGTAAGAAAGGTATAGATATATCTTCTATTTCTGGTGAGCTTAAAAGCCAAATCATACCAAGCTTTTTACCTTGTGGTATGACACCTAAAATCATTACTGGTTTATTATCATCATTCATTATCGTGAATGGTAGATGAGAATATTTTACTCCAGTATATAAAGCGTGATACGGATTAGAATTAGCATTCGCTTTTATTTCTTTGATATCTGCTTCACGTAAATTCTTTGATAGTTCTTTTGCATCTTCTAAGGAAGATACTTTTATATATGGCATTAAGTATTCTGTGATGAAGTTTGATTATAAAATCCTTGCCACTCTGCATTTACAAAATGAGATGGTAGGTATTCATCGTTAGTGAGTTTTACAACTAAGCCTTCATTACGAGATTGTATAGCAAACTTAAAGTTGCCATCTTCTAAATTAACTCCGTTTACTGTGCCTTCTCCAACAACTGCGCCATTAAATACTTCTGTAGTAGTACTTCTATTTTTAGGCGTTATCTGTACTTTAAAATGTCCGCTATTATCAAAGCCTACACTCCAGTTACGTATTTGTAATCTACCTTCTTTTATGTTGGTTCTACTTCTTTGACCTCCACCTAATGCTAAGTATTGTTGCGAGAACTCATATTCAAAAGTGTATTTCTCACCTATAAAAAACTTAGTTGATGTTTGGTCGCCTGTAAGTACTACTGTGTTTTGTCCAGTTGCTGCAGATACAGGTACTATTATTTGCCCAGCAATCGTAGAACTTCCAGAAACATTTCGGGTAACTACTTGCATATCATTATAGATTGTATACGGCAGAGTAATTGTAGTTTGATTAGTACCAGCATTATAACTTTTAGATAAACCTGTAGTAGCTTCATTCACTTTCATATCTAAATGCGTAAGATATGTAGCGTCTGTATCTACAATAGCTGGCGCTAGTTGTTGCTTTACAATATGTACGCCATCAGTTCTTTGTACTAATAAAAATAAATCTGTTTCTATAAAATCACAGTTTAGAATTGTAGTATTAGCTGCAGCGCCATAAGTAAACTTATGCCATGCACTTTGTAACTTTTGATTATTTGCAATATACCATTGATAACAATACAAAGCGTTTTGTTCATCACTTGAAAGTACAGCTAGAAAATTTTCATTAGTTGCTATTGCAAGTTTAAAAACATTTTTAGGAATATATTTAGGAACAGCTGCAGTAATATCATCTGCATCGTTTGTATCACTATCCGCATCAACATAATATTCTCTCATACCTGTAAAGCTTCCTTTATTGAATGCGAAGAATACATTTCGTCCAGCTGATACTGGTTTTGCATTTAGTGAACTTTCAAATTCAGTTGTAGCATTTATTACAATATTTGATGGAGTTAGTATGTTTGCTCCAGACATAACAAATTGTGTTTGGTCAGAAAACAAAAGTAACTTTTCATCAAAAGGTATAGCGTGTCTTAGATTAGAAACTTTTACATGAGATACATTTACATCTATTGGGTCGCTATCTAATATTGTTGTTACAGTTTCCGGAAAGAACTTAAAGAACTCCCCGGCTCTTGACATAACAATAGCTTCACCAGCAATAAAACCTAATCTATTTCTGTGAAAGAATATGTCAGACATTTTTTGGCCAACAAACGAAGGCTCTGGAGCAGAAGTTAAATCTCCTACTACTCTGCTTCCATATTCAGAAACAGTAAAGTCTATGCCGCTTATTGTATAAGTATGTCCATTAGCTGGAGTAAATCTAAAGTTTCCGTCTGCTTGTCTTATTAATAAGTGTGGTAATGTAGCAACATCAAGGCTGTCTTGTAATCCAGACTTTTGACATTCTTGAAAGAAACCCTCATCGTTGTTTCCCCCGGATACATACTTTACATAATAGTTATCAAAAGCATTAGAATTATCTCCTGTAATCTCTACTTCAAATCCATTTACTGCTTTAGTTGGTAAGTCAGAAAACTTTTGAGCTGAACCTTTAATTACTTGTGATGCTTGATTACCAAAACCATCTGTAGCTTTAATAGTAAAATCTGATGCACTCGAGAAGTGTATATCTGAACCTAAGTCAGTAATAGTAAATCCAGATAGAGAACCAATTTGACTTACAAGTTGGTCTACAATTTCAGTTGTTTGATAAGCTGAAGGAGTATTCGTGGTTGTATAAGTATAAGTAGTTCCATTAATAATAATATTGTATTCAGTTTGTGTAACGCCTTGAAGAACAGAGTATACAGCTTCAAATGGACGAGCTGCAGTTACTGCACTATCCATAGCTACAGTTTTATTTTTATTAATTATAAAAGTATTGTCAGCTACAGTTAATGCTTCAAAAGTATCTTTAGCATTACTTTCATTTAAGTATGCAGTTCCCGAAGGTTTGTTTACTGTGTATTGAGTTCCGTCTATTCCGTAAACTTCAATGTCATTTGTTGTAATAATTACGATGTATCGCTCGTTACTATCTCTATTAATAGTATGAATAAAAGGATTAGTAAGAGTTGAGCTAGATACTTTTTTAATAAACTCTGAAGGAGTTCTTTTCTTTAAACCTTCTACTACACTAGCAATACCATTTGTTTGACTTTCTGCTTGAGAACCTAATCTTAAACTTTCGCTTTGTTGTGAAACTCCATTAATTAGGTTTGGTATAGAATGATTTATTAGTGGCATTAGTAAGAAGAACCTTTGTCATTTCTGTTAATGATGTAGTAACTATCGTGATTGTTAAAGATACTATGGTCTGCAGTATCCATCTCTTCTTGTTTTAAAATAGCTAGTGCGTTTGCTTCATCTCTAGCTTGGAAACCATGTAAAGTATTTGCACCTAGTAATCTGTCTTGGAAGACACGAGCTGCCCGTATTGTTATATACCTTCTTGCGTTTTCTGGTAACTCAGTAAAAGGTAAAAACAAAATAACCTTTGCATCTAGTGCTTGGTCAAAGACATAAGTATTTTCTTTTTTATTAAATAGAAAACTGCCTCTCTTAATTACATCGTAGGTAGTAACATTATATTTATTAATATCTAAATCTACTCGCATAATATTATCTGCAAGTGGTATTTTGTTATCTGTGTCTCTACTTAATGTATAATCATAAAAACTATTGTAATGCCAGCCAGCTGATTGAACTTCTCTACTAATTTCCGTTAATAAATTTTTAGCTTGAGTTGCATCTATTGGTAAAGTTCCTGATAAAGAATTGACAGGCGCTTCACCTATTGCTGACAAAATAGTATTTACTGCTTCTAATTCAGTTGTACTTGATTGTGCCATAAAGAAAAATGGCTAGCTCCGTAGTTCCCCATTTCGGTTCACGGGAGCTAGCACTTATATAAGACTTATGATGTTTTGATTTCTACCGCAGACTCTGGTCTTAAGATACCATGTCCATACGCTAGCTTACCAACCATCAATGTACCCTGTCTACGTATGTCGTATTCAGATTCCATTTTAAGGTCTTTTAATTTTACAGTTCCAACTGCTGACTTATGGAATACTACACATTGAGTTGTTGAGAAATTTCCTGTGTAAGTATTATTCTGGCCAGCTGTAGAAGCACCAGATTGGTCTGTAAATGCAGTAGCAGCAGTATTGCTTTTCACAATATTGATACCAGCTACTTTTAATACTGAACCATCTGCATAGACACCATTCTGTCCGCCAAAGTCTCTATTCAAGATTTTGTCGTTTTGTACTAAGTTGTAGTATAAGTTTGGAGTCATTACAGCAAATCTATCTTCTGCTGGAACATTGTCATTATCTAAATCTTCAGCCGCTTCAAATATAGAAGTAATTAAACTTGCTGCATTTGTATCAGCGTCTGCGTCAGTAATAACATTACCACTACCTGTACCATTCGTAGTAGCGCTGCTTCTTGCAGCTAGTACTATTAGTTGTAACAAGTGTTGGTCGATTTTATTTGCGAGTGCTTCACCCATTTCTTTTGAATAGATACTTCTATAATCGAAGTGTGCTTTAGCCTCGTCTAGTTCCGAGATGAAACTGTGCGAGATAAGTAAATCGTCTATAGTAATAATCTTTTCATTTTGTTGGATTACTTGTCCAGTAATCTCATTTCCCGGAGTGTGATATTCTGCACTAGCTGCTCTCCCAAATACTGGGAATTGAGCTGACTTGCCTTGCGAAATAGAACGTACCGAAGTCATCGGTAACATTTTATTTTGCTTAGCAAAAGCTGCTAATACTTCACCGGAAAATAATTTAAGAAACAAGGCATTATCATCACCCGTATTATTAGCTTTACCAAGAAAGCTTACAGTAGCGTTAGCCATATTTTTATTTCCTTATAATAAAAAGTTAATTGTCATTCTCTACGTTTTCCAAAGTTGTCTCTCGCAAGAGGCTAAAGATAATAATATAAGAAAGCACCCCTCTAATAAGAGGTGGTTACGTTTTCCAAGAACGAAGCGCCCAATAAACAGGCGATAGATTTTTCTGACCTTTTACTTTTGCTAAGATAGCAGAATGTCTAGCTATAAAACTTTTCTTTCTAGCTGGTATATTCTTTTTGATTGTCATGTTGGCATCACCAAATCTTATTGTCTTGATGTTGCCTGTAGATTTATCTTTTACAAAGACTTTAAATTTTTTATTACCCTTAATTTCCCTAATAGGTTTATTAAGTGGTTTGTTTTCCTTTGCGCTCAATTTTTAATGCTGCTCTGTGTGCTTGATTAAATGTTTTTCCATCACGCATCATTGCATTCATTATAGCCATATGCTGTTTAGAATGATGTTTACTGTGAATTTTTAATTTATTTTTATCTGATTGTTTCATGTTTTTATTTTTAAAGTTTTTCTATTCTTTTTAGGAAAGCCAGCTTGCATATTTGAATAGGCGCTAGCTGTAATAGAAGATTTCTTTTTACTTCTACTAATACCTAATCTTTTTCTTCTATTTATATTTTCGTATAAAGACATTTACTTTTTAATTTTCAAAGCCTGTTTTTTCTTTTTAGCAATAGCAATAGCTGCTTGTTGCTTCATCTTTTTTGGTTTTGATTTTCCATAATGTTTTGGCATAATTATTCTCCGGGTTTAGGTTTCTTAAGTTTGTCTGCAATTTTTTCAGAACTTCTACCAAGCGTATAACCTCCAACTCCTATAGTTAGTAAGGTCCATAGCGCATCTGGTAAATCTAATTGTATGCCAAAGCCAAAAAGAGCATTTGCATACGGAACTATTAAATAATTGTTTGCTATAATTATAATAGCAATCATCATAAGTAATGGACGCCACGAACGAGCAATCCAACTTAGAAATTTCTTTCATCTCTCCAGCTAACGCTTGTTCTTGTATCTTAGCTTTTATTCTGTCTTTTTCTTCTTTGCTATCTACTACTTTATCTACTGTTTTAAATAATGCAGATATAATAGGAGAAGCAGCTCCTAATAACTGTATCATTAGAATATGATTGTTAGGAGTACTAATATGAACATAACGCCAGCAATCCAAATTAGATTTTGATTATCTGGTTTTACAAAGTTCCAAAATGTTTTTAGTTTATCCCAAAGCATTTGACCTCTTTATTTTTTCTTCAACTGTCTTTCGATACGCAGTATCTACTTGGTATCTAGGGTCGTTGATTGCTGCTACTATTTCAGCGGTTGATTGAAAAGCACTTGTAGGCTGTGCTTGCTGACCTTGAAGTAGGTTCGGTGGCACGCCTACAGAATTATCATATCGAGCTTTTAGTCCAGAGACAGCCATCATAGCTTCTTCTACTGAACCATTCTCAACTATGTTATTGAAAGTACTTACTTCAGCATCTGGTAAATTCTGTGCCGCCCAAGAAGTTATCTTCTCATAATCAGCATTACTACCAGCTGCAGATTTTATTTGTGATACGT
>CACKIH010000012.1 GCA_902600225.1 uncultured Alphaproteobacteria bacterium
TTAAATAAAAGTTCGTCGCTAAATCACCTTGTTTATTATTTGAAGAATAATCGATGCTAATTTGTTTTTTATTGATTGGAGATATAAATTTATTTCTCTCTAAAAAATCTGTAAAATCAAATAAAAAATCTGAAAGGTCTTTTATAAAATTATTCACTAATCTCCTTATATAAATTAAGAGCAAATCTATCTGTCATTCCTGAAATATAATCACAAATTAATCTTTCAATTTCAATATTTTGATTTCTCCAATCTACTGGTAGTTTATTATTATTTTTTACGAAATATGTAAACAAAGTAGATATAACCTTTTTTGAATACTGTCTCTTATCTGATAAATGACTGTGATTATAAACTTTATCAAATAAGAATTTTTTAATTATTTCACAATTTTTCTTCATTTCATTTGAAAATGAGACAACGAAATTATTTTTTTTACGTATATCATCAATAGAATTGATATTATTTTCAATTAAATTTTTTTTTGTAGTTTCATATATATCATTTATCATATTAGATATGGAGTTTCTTAAAACTTGATACACTAAAAGTTTATTTGGAATATCTTTGTAGTGATCCTTTAAATTAATTATAATTTTTTCAAAAAAACTTAATTCTGCAATATCATCTAATGATATTAAGTTTGCTCTAATAGCATCCTCTACATCGTGATTATTATAAGCAATATCATCAGATATACTTGCTATCTGTGATTCTAAATAAGGTTGATCAGTTAGATTTAGATTATGTAATTTTGAATAATTATCTAAGTGATAAGGTAAATGATCACTCAAAATTCCATTATGTTTTATTATTCCCTCTAAGCTTTCCCATGTTAGATTTAATCCATCAAAATCAGGGTGTCTTTTTTCTATAAATGTTAAAACTCTCAAGGTTTGATCATTATGATTAAAACCTCCAAACTTTTTCATTGAATTATCAAGTGCATCTTCACCAATATGACCAAAAGGAGGATGGCCTAAATCATGTGCGAGAGCAACTGTTTCACCCAAATCTTCATCTAATTCAAGTAATCTACAAATTGATCTTGATATTTGGGCAACTTCCAAAGAATGAGTTAGTCTAGTCCTAAAATAATCACTCTCACTTTCAATAAAAACTTGGGTTTTGTGTTTTAATTTTCTAAAAGAATTAGAGTGAATAACTCTAGCTCTATCTCTTTCAAATGGATTTCTCAAATCATCATCTAGCTCATTATATAATCTTCCATTTGAATTATGTGGATTGGAAGCTAAATGTTTGAACATAAGAAAATTTATATTATAGTTGAAAAATAATAGCTAATAACAATATTTAGATAAATGGACAATATAATTGAAGTAACTGAAAGTGCTCAGAATCATATCAACAAGATACTTCTCTCTGAAAAATCTAAATATTTCAGAATTACCGTATTAGGTGGCGGTTGTGCTGGATTTCAATATAAATTTGATTTTGCTGATAAACCAAATGATGATGATTTAATCTTTAATTATAAAAATACTGATGTATTGATAGATAAAACTTCAATTGAATTAATAAAAGGATCGAAAATTGATTATGTTAATGAATTGATTGGATCGTCATTTAAAATTTCTAATCCACTAGCATCTTCATCATGTGGGTGTGGCACTTCTTTTTCAATATAAATGAAAATTACTACATGGAATGTAAATTCAGTTAATGCAAGAATAGAACACTTAATAAAATTTATAAAAAAAGATCAATCAGATTTATATTTAATACAAGAATTAAAATGCACAAATGACAGTTTTCCTAAAGAGGAATTAGAAAATATTAATTATAAATGTTATGTGAATGGGCAAAAAGCATGGAATGGAGTAGCCATTCTCAGCAAAGAAAGTATTGAAATTTCAAACTTAAAAATTCCTAATTACCAAGATATAAATTCCAGATTTATTGAAACAGAAATATCCTTAAAAAATATAAAAAATAAAATTAAATTAATAAATATTTATCTTCCAAATGGAAATCCAATTGAAACAGAAAAATTTGATTACAAAATTGATTGGATGATAAATTTTAATAAATATATCAAAGAATTAATTGATAATAATCAACCAATTATTATAGGTGGAGATTTTAATGTAATACCTAATGATGAAGATGTGTATTCACCAGAAAATTTTAAAAATGATGCTTGTGCCCATCCATTAACAAGAGAAAAATTTAGAAATCTTTTGAATTTAGGATTTGTGGATACAGTTAAATACTTTGTCGATGGAAATACAAACTGGACCTTTTGGGGTTATAGAGGTGGAAATTGGCAAAAAGGCAATGGTCTACGAATTGATCATTTTCTTACTACACCAGAAGTAACTGATTTGATTAAATCAGTTAATGTTAATCGTGAACCAAGAGGATGGGAAAAAGCTTCTGATCACACACCAGTTACGATTGAATTATTTAATTAATATTAAATATCAGCGTATGTATGCGTTTCGTCTTTTGCTCCTGGTTGAGTAACAGCACCCTCGTAAGCTGGCCCAACAGTTTGAGAATATTTCCATATAGATCCAGAATTATGATTAGTTTTTCTTGGCTTCCATTCTTTTTTTCTCTTTTCTATTTCTTGATCAGAAAGCGTAACGTTTATTTCACCTTTCACAGCATCAATAATAATTTCATCCCCGTCTTTAAGCAAACCTATCATGCCTCCTACAGCTGCTTCTGGTCCTACATGACCAATACAAAATCCTCTTGTACCGCCTGAAAATCTTCCATCTGTAATTAAAGCAACAGTTTCGCCTAGTCCTTGACCATATATTGCACCTGTTGTTGAGAGCATTTCACGCATACCAGGACCTCCTTTAGGGCCTTCATATCTAATTATTACCGCATCTCCTGCTTTAATTTCATTTTTTAAAACTGCAGTTAAAGCATCTTCTTCTGAGTCAAAACATTTAGCTTTTCCTTTAAAAGTTAAATTTTTTAAACCTGCTATTTTTGATATACATCCATCTGGTGCAAGATTACCCCACAATCCAACAACTGAACTATTTTCACTAATTGGATTATCACATTTATAAACAACATCTTGATTTGTAGGAAATATTACTTCTTTATGATTTTCAGCTATTGTTTTTCCTGTAACGGTCATGCAGTCTCCGTTTATATAACCACCATCTAATAAAGATTTAATAACAACTGGCACACCTCCTACATCATATAAATCTTTAGCAACATACTTTCCACCAGGTTGCATATCTCCGATATAAGGAGTTGAATTATAAATTTCTACAACATCTCTTAATGTGAATTTTAAACCTGCTTCATTAGCAATCGCAGGAAGATGGAGTGCTGCATTAGTTGAACCTCCAGTAGCTGCAACTACTCTTGCAGCGTTTACTAATGAATCAATAGTTACTATATCCCTTGGTCTTATATTTTTTTCTAATAAATTCATTATAGCTTTACCACTCTTTTCACCATAAGCTTTTCTTTCTTCAGTATTTACTGCTGGTGGCATAGCCGAATTTGTTAGGGCTAAACCAACTGCTTCAGAAATACATGCCATAGTATTTGCTGTAAACTGACCTCCACACGATCCAGCAGATGGGCAAGCAACTTGTTCAATATCCTTTAAATCTTGATCTGAGATAGTTCCTGCAGCATGTTTTCCGACTGCTTCAAAAACATCAATAACAGTAACATCTTTACCTTTATATTTTCCTGGTAAGATTGACCCCCCATAAATGAATACAGATGGTACATTTAATCGAACCATAGCCATCATTAAACCTGGTAAAGATTTATCACAGCCAGCAAGTCCAACTATTGCATCATAACAGTGACCTCTTACAGATAATTCAATGGAATCTGCAATAACCTCTCTACTAATAAGAGAGGATTTCATTGCCTCATGACCCATGGCAATTCCGTCTGTAACTGTTATAGTTGTAAATTCTCTTGGTGTTCCCCCAGCTTCTTTGACACCTGTTTTCACATGTTGCGCTTGATCCTGAAGAGTAATGTTGCAAGGAGCAGATTCATTCCAAGTGCTAACAACACCAACAAATGGTTGATAAATTTCATGTTCTTTTAAACCCATAGCATAATAATAAGATCTATGAGGCGCACTTTTAGGCCCTACACTAACATATCTACTAGGTAGATTAGATTTTCTATTTGAGCCTTTATCTTCCATTCTATTTGATAGTATTTATTATTTGATCAATTTTTTCAATAGAAGATTTATAAATATTTGCCTCATTTTTAAATTTATTAATAATTTCTTCTGATGCTTTATTCATAAAATTATCATTGTTTAATTTGTCATTAACTTTATTAAATTTTTCTTGCTCAACTTGCTTTTTCTTATTTAATTTTTTTAGTTCTGCTTCTGAGTCAATAATACCATCTAAAGGGATTAAAACTGATAATGATGATAACACAATTAAGGCTGAATTCTTATTAGGTTGAATTTTATCAAAACTAATATCTTTAGTTTTTAAAAAATTACTTATTTCATTTTTATGGGCAATTAGAAAATTATTAAGTTCTTCATTCTTTGTTTCTATGGAAATATTAATTAATTGTTTATAGGGTATGCTTAGTTCTGATCTCAAATTTCTTATAGATGTTATGAATTCAATAAATATTTCGAAGTTTTTTTTAGAATTATTAAAAGAATTATTTGTTGAATAATTTTGAAAAACTTGGTTCATTAAATATGATTTATCATCAACTAATGTTCTCCATAATTTTTCACTAATAAATGGCATAATGGGATGAATGATCTTTAAAACTTGAATAAATGTCCATCCAGAAACTTTTTTAATTTCATCAGCAAATTTTTCATTTTCAAAATTTTGTTTAATAATTTCAATGTACCAATCACAATAAGTATGCCATACGAAATGATAAATTTTATTGGCTATTTCATGAAACAAATACTTTGTAGTTAATTGATCAAGTTGACTGTTCAAATCATTCAATTCCTTTATTATCCATTTGTTTGCATCAAAAATAATTGTATCTATTGAAATATCATCTATAAAAATTGTATTATTCATTTGTAAAAATTTTCCAGCATTCCAAATTTTATTTGTAAATGACTTATATCCTTTAACTCTAGCTTCAGATAATTTTACATCTCGTCCAGGATTTAATAGTGCTGTTAATGTAAATCTTAATGTATCAGCACCATATTTATCTAATAGCTCTAAAGGATCAATTATGTTCCCTTTTGATTTAGACATTTTTTGTCCTTTTTCATCACGTATTAAAGGATGAATATAAATATCTTTAAATGGAGTTTCTTTCATAAAATAAGAACCCATCATCATCATCCGCGCAACCCAAAAAAATATGATATCAAAACCAGTAACCAAAACGTTACCAGGATAAAATCTATCTAATTCATAAGTTTTATTTGGCCAATCTAAAGTAGAGAATGTCCATAGAGCAGAAGAAAACCAAGTATCTAGAACGTCTTCATCTTGTCTAAGCTCAACATCCTTTCCATAAAATTCTTTTGCTTGATTTTGTGCCCCTTCTAGAGTTTCACTCACAAAATATTTATTATCAGGACCATACCATGCAGGAATTTGATGTCCCCACCACAACTGTCTTGAAATACACCACGGTTGAATATTTTCCATCCAATTATAAAATGTATTTTCCCATTGTTTGGGAATAAATTTAGAACAATTATCTTTAACAGCTGATATTGGATCAACTGATAATTTTTTTGCATCACAAAACCACTGGTCTGTCAGCCATGGCTCAATAACAACACCTGATCTATCACCATATGGTATAACCATTTGCTGTTTTTCTTCTTTAATTAATAAATTCATTTCATCTAATTTTTTTAAAATTATTTTTCTTGCTTCAAATCGATCTAAATTTTGAAATTCTTCAGGCACATTTGAGTTCAGTTTAGCATTTTCATCAAAAATATTAATAAATTCTAAATCATGTCTCTTTCCTACTTCAAAATCATTAAAATCATGTGCAGGTGTAATTTTTACAGCTCCAGAACCTTTTTCAGGATCTGCATATTCATCAGCAATGATTGGTATTTTCTTATTTGATATTGGTAAGTTACAAAATTTGCCAATTAGATTTTTATATTTTTCATCATCTGGATGAACGGCAACTGCGGTATCACCTAACATTGTCTCGGGTCTTGTTGTTGCAACAATGATATGATTATTTTCATCTATAGGATATTTAATATGCCATAAACTTCCTTCAGTATCTCTTTGCTCTACTTCTAGATCAGAAATAGCTGTTAAAAGTTTTGGGTCCCAATTCACCAATCTCTTATCTTTATAAATAATTCCATCATTAAATAAATTAACAAAAACTTTCTTAACTGCATTAGAAAGTCCTTCATCCATAGTAAATCTTTCTCTTGACCAATCTGCAGAAGCACCAAGTCTTCTTAATTGATTACTTATCTGACCACCCGACTCTTTTTTCCATTCCCATACTTTTTCAATAAACTTTTCTCTACCTAAAGATCGTCGATCTAGGTTTGACTCACTTAATTTTCTTTCAACGACCATCTGAGTAGCTATGCCTGCGTGATCTGTACCTGCTTGCCACAATACTTCCATGCCCTTCATTCTATGGTATCTGATTAATATATCTTGAATTGTGAAGGTCAAAGCATGACCCATATGTAAGCTACCTGTAACATTAGGTGGTGGCATCATTATAGAATAAGGTTCACCTCCTTTTTGCGGTTTAAAACAATTTGATTGCTCCCATTGGGAATAAAGATTTTTTTCATCTTTTAAAAAATCAAAAAATTTATCAAGCTGCATCGTAACTATTTTGAATCGAAATAATTTTTTAGTAATTTTGGGATTTTCTCATCAAGTATTTTTTCAATTTTATTTTCTACAAGATAGGAAAGTTTTTGGTCTATAATATCATTAATTTCACTATTTATCTCTTCGTCTTTTTGAAGTAATTTAATTGTACCATCACTGTTAACCTTTTGATTAAGTATTAAAATGTTAGATGAAGTATGTTTATTTGAATCTTTTTTTTCATCTTCAAGTGCTCTTCGTATGACTTCAAGAGATTCATTGATAGAATTTTTTGTATTCATATAGGTATTATAAATGTTTAATTAAATTAATAAAACTCTAATTATAGCTAGGAAGATACTCCTCAAATAATTTAATCAGTGAACCATCTAAAGCTAGTAAATTAAAATAATTAATCAGATAGTTTTTGTTTGCATTAAAATATTCAACATTTACGTTTAAAAGATTAGTTTCTGCTTCTATTAGATCAGTGATCGATTTTGTCCCAAGGTTGTATTCCTCTTGAGTACTTTCTAGAAGAGTATTTGCATATTCTATAGTTAATGAAGATGTATTTAAATTTGATTTACTAACTAAATAGTTTTTATAATAGTTTGATACCTCAATATTTAAACTTTCTTTAAGATCATCTAACTCAATTTCGGTTTGTAAAATTTGAGAATTTATTTTTCTAATGTCTGATTTGTCAATGTTTTGCTGAAATATAGGAATTGTTAGAGTTAATCCTATTGTTGCATTGGTATTTTCACTTCCCGCATCTATTCGTGAAGCATCCGAATACTCTGTGGAAGCTGTTATATCTAAGGTAGGTCTATTAGAACCTTTTTCTTTTGAGAGATCAAGTTCTTTAATTTTTATATTATTTTGAGCAATTAAAATATTAAAATTATTCTTATAAACTTCAGAAAGTATTTTATCAAAATTCAAATCGTCTTTTATATTTACATAATCTTCTAAATTAATAGCTTCTTTACCAACAATTGATTTAAATGTTTTTAAACTGACTTTGTAGTTTTGTTCGGCTGAAAAAAGATTTGTTTCAGCAATTGAAAAAGCACTCTCAGCATTTTTCAATTCAGTTATGGTTGCTGATCCCAATTCGTATTTTAATTTTACTTCTTCTAAAAATCTTGAAACAGAATCAAAATTTTTTGTAGAAGCCTCTAATGATTTTTCATAATTTATTACAGTTAAATAACCTTCTACAGCTGTTAGCGATAAATCTTGAACTGTATTATAAAAGTTTATAACTGCATTTTCGTAAATAATTTTAGATCTTTCTATTTCTAAACTTTTTTCTCCACCATCATACAAATTTTGAGTAATACTAATTTTATATTTATCTGTAAAAGTCTCTGGTGTTGTTGATACACCAGCTGCTGATGTTGTATCACTATTACTATATGTACCTGAAATTGTGCCAGTAACTGTTGGAAGTTTTTTACCTATAGCTACCTCAATAGTTTCTTTGCTTTCATTCAGTTTTTCAAAAGCAATTTTTACTTTCAAATTATTTGCAATCGTACTTTTTACAGAATCATCAATAGATAGAGCAAATATAGATTTTGAATAAATAAATAATAACAATAATATAAATAATCTCATTTAAAATTTAAAATCCTCTTGTTGTTCTTGAATTTGATAACTACTCATTACATCAAATAAATACTCAGATGAATACAAATCTTCATTTCTTATAATTTTATAAGCCTTACCCAAATTATCATATATTTTTTTAATATATATTAACCTTCCTCCATTCATTGCTAGTTGATTCTTTAACTTATCAGTTATTTTAAATATAGGTCCGTCAATAATAATTAAGCTAAATGGAGCATTTTCAGATAATCCATCTAATAAATTATGATTAAATAAACTAATATTAGTATTATCAGTATTGTTAATATTATGTTCTAATAATTTAAATAGTTCTCTATTTTCTTCTACAACATGAAGTTCTTTACACAGTGAACTAATAAGAGTGGAAAAGTAACCAGTTAAGCCACCTATATGTAACACCTTGTCATTTGGTAAAATTTTCGAATATTTCATAATTTGAGCTAGGTGTAAATTTTTAAGATATCCTCTTTTCTCAGTTATATCTAAATTATTATCTAGGTAACAATTCTTACCTAAGCTGCAATCCAAATAATTTTCTTTAGGAGTATTTTCAAATATTTGTAAGATATTTTCTTCATTAATTTTGTTTGGTCTTAACTGATTAACAACCATATTTTTTCTAGCAATTTCAAATGTTTCGCTCATTTCTTAAAGGATGCTTTATATAAACCTATTATATAATCAATTATTTAAATTATATTATTAATCTTTAGAATTTTTTTTCATTAATTGACTAGAAATTATATAGTGATAATTGTCATTTTTTTTAGGCTCGGTGGCAGAGTGGTGATGTAGGGGCCTGCAAAGCCTTGCACAGCGGTTCGATTCCGCTCCGAGCCTCCAAATTTTTCTTGTTTTTTAATTTTTTTTTATTATCAACAAAATTGTGTTCCTCGGTAGCTCAGTGGTAGAGCAATCGGCTGTTAACCGATCGGTCGCTGGTTCGAGCCCGGCCCGGGGAGCCATTATTCATTTAATAAAATTTTTAATAAAAATAAATGCACATAAGGCCCAAATAATGGGTAACATATACATATTAAAAGTCATTCCTAAATATTTTGCTGAAACTCCAACTAAGCCAGGTCCTATCATCAATCCTGAAAAGGCTAATGTCATTAGATTAGCTATTGTCGTAGGAATATTTTCAGATGTTGATTTAATAGCTTGTCGAATTACTATTGGATTAGTGTTTCCAGTTGCAAAACCAAATAAAAAAGCACCTAATGCTATAAGATAGTAATCCATTGTTAATAAAGATAGCAATAAGCAAAAACATCCAATCAATACTAAATGAAAACCAATTTTTACTTCTCCAAAATAATTTATTAAACTTGCTCCAAATAACCTTGAGGGAATTTCACCTAAATGAAAAGAGATTAAAATAAGAGCACCTAAGTATAATGGTGAATTTAAATCTTGCGTCATCCACAAGGGTGACCACTCCATAATAATTCCAACTGTGCCAAATTCTAAAAATAGAATTAAACCAAATATTAAAACTTTTTTATCAGGTAATGTAAATTTTTCTGCTTTTCCAAAATAATCTTTATTAATTGGTAATCCAAAAGAAAAAACAATATATGCTACAATTAAACCTATAATAAAAATTATAGGAAAAGAAGATGTTATTGCAAAATTTAAACTCAATAAATAAATTGATAAGAAAGCGCCTATTACAGCTCCTAAACTCATAAAAGCCCAAAAAATTGGTTGTAAAATTTCTTTTGTTTGTTCCTCAATTAAAGTTAAATGAGAGTTTGTTGAAGGCATTATAAGGCCTAACGAAATTCCAAACAAACTGGCAATTATCAAAAATATTAAATAATTTGTAACAAATATTATGATTAAAAAACTTATTGAAAGTATTAGTATTCCTAATAGCATCATTAATTTAGTTCCAAATTTTGGAGTAAATAATCTTGAACATATTTGACCAGTTAAAATTTGTGTTGATCCAAAAATTAACAAGAAGAACCCCCAACCTGTTTCAGATAAATTGAGTTTCTCATAAATAATCGGAATATGTCCAAGCATGAATACCCACATCATCAATGGAAATGCAATTCCAATCATGCAAGCTACTTTTGCTTTTGAATAAATAACTGATTCTTTTTTTTCCAATACTCTTTCCATTAATTTATTTTATAACAATTTTTTTTGAACAACAATATTAGCAATCAATAATAATATTTTGTTATTATATAATTATTAGCTTAATCAACATTTGACTTGAACTAAATCATCAAATCTTGTTGTATAACATGGAGAAACATTCTCTCTTTTCATCTTCCATATTTTTTCCATACCTTCAGAAGCTATCTTTAACGTTGAACTTCCATATCTAGAATTAATATTATCAATAGTATTCATTATTCTATCCGATGTATCACGATCGTAATCAAGCAATCCTCTAGTTACATTGTGCCTGCTAAGACCATATAATATAATTCCAGCTTTTTTATAACGAAATCCTGGTCGGTATATTTTTCTAATTCCTTCAAGAGCTCTTTTAACAATTTTTATGCTATTATTTGTTGGAAAAGGTAAGTGTAGTTTTATTGAATTCGAATATTGTTTCTCTCTTCTATTAAAATGATTTGTTAAAACAAAAACACTCATCGACTCAGCCACTAACCCTTCTTCCCTTATCTTCTCTGATACTCTTGATCCATAAGTTGATATTGATTCCTCCAAATCAAATAATTTTTCTATTGGCTGACTAAATGATCTTGAGACACAACAACTTTGTTTATCACTTGGAACCAAATCAAGTTCTAAACACGATACACTATTTAATTCTAGGTATGTCTTCTCTCCCACTACACCCATATTTTTTCTTATCCATCCTCTGTCCATTTGTGAAAATTGATAAGCATTATGAATATTATATTTTTTCAGGAAAAGAGATAATCTTCTTCCAATGCCCCATACTTCTTCAATGGATGTTAATTCTAATGCTTTTTTTATTTCTATTTTATTTTTTAGTATGCACACACCTTTATAGTCTGGTTGTTTTTTTGCTAAATGATTAGCTATTTTTGATAGTGTTTTTGTTGGGCCCACTCCAATACTAACTGGAATACCAACCCACCTCTTAATTGTTTGTCTAATATGTTTGCAATAAGTGTTTAATTCATAGTTCTCAAAACCATTTAAACCAAGAAATGCTTCATCTATGGAGTAGATTTCTACCTCTGAAGAGAAACTTGATAAAGTCTCCATTACTCTCTGAGAAATATCACCATATAAAGAATAATTAGATGAAAAAACTTTAACATCATTTTTTTCAATAATATTTTTTGCTTTAAAATAAGGTTCACCCATTTTTATCCCTAATTTTTTTGCTTCTTTTGATCGTGCAATGATACAGCCATCATTATTGGAAAGTACGACAATTGGTTTTCCTATAAGTTTTGGATTAAATATTCTTTCACATGACGCATAAAAATTATTGCAATCTATTAATGCTATAGATTGATTTACTGAGTTATGATTTCTATTAAGTAGTTTTGTGTATGACATATGTCACTACCCCCCCATATAAAACACTCCATTTCTTCTTTAACTTGAATACTAGGATACTCACTATTGGCAGAAATTAAAAACAATGAATGATCTTTCTTTTTCAGTTTTTTAACTGTTAGGTCACCAAAGATGGAGGCTATAACAATATTGTCGTTACGAGGTGTAATACTTCTATCAACAATAAGTAAATCACCTGATAATATGCCTGCATCGGTCATAGAAGGGCCATTAGCTTTAACGATATAGGTTGCTGTTGGACGTTGAACCAAATATTCATTAAGATCAAGTTTGTTTTCCATATAATCAGTAGCTGGAGATGGGAAACCTGCAGATACTGTATCAAGAAAATAAGGTGTTATTTGATCTCCTTTGGATTCAGCTTTAAATATTAAGTTTTCTATTTTTTTAGACATAATATTAGAAAAAATATTTAAATAATTGATAAATAATAATTATATTATTTATAAAATTATTTGTTCTACTTTTGTTCTAATTTATTCAGAATGAGAAAAAAGTCAATATAATATTTTTAAAATACTGTTAAAAAACGCTATGACAAAATTATTCGAAGATGATGCATACCTTAAAGAATTTAAAGCAAAAATTATAGGTATTGTGAAAGAAGAAAATCGTATTGAGTTAAATAAGACAGCATTTTATGCAAAAAGTGGTGGTCAACCTGGGGACACAGGCACAATAGAAGCTGAAGGTATAAAAATACAAGTTTTAGATACTGTTAAAGAAAATAATAAAATAATAAATATTGTAGATGATCTCAAAGATCTTGAAGAGAATGTTGATATAATTGGAAAAATAAATTGGGATTTACGATACAAGCATATGAGAATGCATACTGCACTGCACTTGTTGTGTTCTATAGTCCCTTTAGGAGTAACTGGCGGTCAAATTGGTTATGAAAAAAGTCGATTAGATTTTAATGATCCAGATAAACAAATAAATAAAGAGGAATTGGAAGAAAAAATAAATTTGTTGGTTGAAGATAATCATACCGTTACTAGTGAAGTAATTGAAAGTAGTATATTGGAAGAAAAACCTGAGCTCGTCAGAACTATGTCAGTAAAACCTCCGCAAGTAGATGGTAAAATAAGATTAATTAGAATTGGTGATATTGATTTACAACCTTGTGGTGGTACACATGTGAAATCAACTAATGAGATTGGTAAAATTCAAATTGGTAAAATAGAAAACAAAGGTAAAATGAATAGAAGGGTTAATCTATTGCTATCTTCTTAAATTACTGATGAAGAATTTGACTTAAGAATAACTTTGTACGATCACTCTCTGGATTATTGAAAAACTTATCTGGGCTAGCTTCCTCAACAATTTTTCCTTCATCCATAAATACCATTCTATCAGCAACTGTTTTAGCAAAACCCATTTCGTGTGTAACAACAATCATAGTCATTCCACCGTTTGCTAAATCAACCATGACATCTAAAACTTCTTTAATCATTTCAGGATCTAGAGCTGAAGTTGGCTCATCAAAAAGCATAATATTAGGATTCATTGCAAGAGATCTAGCAATTGCTACTCTTTGTTGTTGACCACCAGATAATTGACCGGGATACTTGTTGGCCTGTTCAGGAATTTTTACTATTTCTAACTGTCTCATAGCCAGTTCCTCTGCTTCTGCCTTTGGCATTTTTTTAACCCAAATTGGAGCTAACGTTATATTTTCTTTTACAGATAAATGAGGAAATAAATTAAATTGCTGAAATACCATTCCAACTTCTTTTCTAACATTATCAATATTTTTTAAATTTCCTGTTAACTCAATTCCATCAACAACAATTGAACCTTCTTGGTGCTCTTCCAATCTATTTATACATCTGATCATTGTAGATTTGCCAGAACCAGAGGGGCCGCAAACTACAATTCTTTCTTTCTTCTTAACTTCAAGATTAACATCTTGTAATACATGAAAATCTCCAAACCACTTGTTTACATTTTTTAATGAAATTATTGATTCTTCACTCATTTTAATCAGCCCCCATATTAATACCTGTTTTTAATTTCTTTTCCAAATACAAACTGTATCTAGACATTCCAAATGTGAATATAAAAAATACCAAACTAACAAAAAAGTAAATTTCATAAGATAAGCCTAACCAATTAGTATCTGCTAAAGTACCTCTCCCAATACCTAATAAATCTAATATTCCTACAATTATAACTAAAGTTGTGTCCTTAAATAAACCTATAGATGTGTTGACAATTGGGGGTATAGAAATTCTAATAGCTTGAGGAAGGATAATTAATAAATTCATTCTCCAATAAGACATCCCTAGTGATTTAGCAGCTTCATATTGACCAGGAGGTATTGCTTGTAACCCTCCTCTTATAACTTCTGCCATATAAGCTGATTGGAATAATGTAACAGCTACTAGAACTCTTACTAAACCATCCATATCTATTCCTTCTGGTAAAAATAAAGGTAGCATTACCATTCCAAAAAATAACAAAGTAATTAGGGGAACCCCTCTGATAAATTCAATAAACAATGTACACATCATGCTTATAACCGGTAATTTAGATCTTCTCCCTAAAGCTAGCATAATCCCAATAGGAAAAGCTAAAGCTATTCCAGTACAGCCTAGGACGAGTGTTACTAGAAGACCACCCCATTTGTTAGTAGAGACTTCAGTAAAGCCTAATCCGCCATTAAGTAAAAAATAAGCAATAACAGGAAAAATGTATGTAAAATATAAGAAGTACTTTCTATATGGAAGTTTTGCATACAAAAGAGGTAGCAATGCTAATGCTAACATTGCATAAGCTATATTTACTCTCCAAACTTCAACCTTTGGATAAAATCCATAAATAAATTGATAAAACCGTACATATATAACTGCCCAACAAGCTCCACCATTTTCAGGATCTAAATTTCGTGAACACATTTCTTGGTTAGTAATTTGTTCACCAAGATAATTATATTTGAAGTCAGCTGAGAATATTGTCCAATCTAAAATCCAAGGAATAAACTGATACAAACAATAAATAACAAATAAAGTTATTAGTGAGTTTGTCCAATTGAAGAATAAATTTATTCGTAACCAACCAATAATACCTGTTGTTGCAACTGGTGGTTTTCTAACTTCATTCATTTCGTTCATTACTTTTCCTTAAATTGTATACTTCTATTATAAATGTTCATAAAGAAAGATATTGTCAGACTAATTGACAAATAAGTTGCCATAACAATTGCCATACATTCAATAGCTTGACCAGTTTGATTTAAACTTATTCCTCCAAAACCGTGAACAAGATCAGCGTATCCGACAGCAATTCCTAAAGAAGAATTTTTAGTTAAGTTTAGATACTGACTTGTTAGTGGGGGGACAATCACTCTAAGAGCTTGGGGTATAATGATAAGTCTCATTATCCATGTTTGTTTTAAGCCTATAGCAGCAGATGCCTCTCTTTGTCCTTTTGAGACAGACATTATACCTGCTCTAACAATTTCAGAAATGAAAGCTGCTGTGTAAATTGATAATGCTAAAAACATTGCTATAAATTCAGGTCTAATAACTAAACCGCCTTTAAAGTTAAAACCTTTTAATTCTGGATGCTCAAAAGACAAAGGTGAACCAAGAATAAAAAATAAAATTAATGGAACAATAAATATTAATCCGATTGAACTTGAGAATACTGGGAATTGTTGACCTGTCTTATCTTGTCTTTTTTTTGCCCATCTATTTATTAAGAAACTTGAAATTAAAGCCAATACAATTGCAATTAATACATATGAAAATCCACTTTCAAATATTGGTCTTGGAGAATACAATCCTCTGTTTGAAATATAAAATACATCAAGAACTTGTAATGATTGCTTAACACGAGGAAGTTGAATTAAAATACTATACCATAAAATTATTTGAAGAAGTAAGGGTACATTTCTTGAAAATTCAACGTAAATATAAACTAGTCGACTTAATAACCAATTTGAAGATAGTCTTACTATGCCCAATATAAAACCTAAAATTGTTGCAGCTATACAACCTGTAATTGATACCAAAAGAGTATTTAAGACTCCTACAAAATAAACTTTTAAGTGTGTATCGGTTGATTTAAATTCTAAGAAGGGTGAAAAACTTATATCAAAGCCAGCTGGATTTTGAAGAAAACTCCAACCAGTTGCGATATTTCTTTTTTCTAAGTTGTAAGAAGTTGTACTTATTACAAAAAATAACCCTAGGGCAAATAAACCTACAACTAAAGTTTGAAAAAAAATGGATCTAAATTTTTCATCAGAAAAGAAACCTAAGTTAGATCGCATCGATAATATATACAAAAAAAACGGGGGGTTTTAAACCCCCCGTTTTAAATTTAATTAAGATTTATCTGAATGGTGGTGCGTATAAAATACCACCTTGAGTCCATAGAGCATTCAAACCTCTTGCAATTTCTAGAGGTGTGTCTGGACCTACGTTTGCTTCGTATGATTCTGAGTAGTTACCAATTTGTTTGATAATTTGGTAAGCCCAATCATTACTTAACTCAAGCATTTCTCCATAGTTACCTTCAACACCAAGAAGTCTTAGTACTTCAGGAACATTAGAGCTCATTTGAGCATCAACGTTTTCAGATGTAATACCTAGTTCTTCAGCAATAATCATTGCATTTAAAGACCAACGAACTACGTCACCCCACTGGTGATCACCATGTCTTACAAGTGGACCAAGTGGTTCTTTTGAAATAATTTCTGGTAATACAACCCATTTATCTGGATTAGAAGCAGCAGCTCTTGTTGAAGAGAGACCTGAAGCGTCAGTTGTGTATACATCACATCTTCCAGCAAATAAGTTTTCTTTACCTTCATCATTAGTTTCAATTGGAAGTGCTTCGTAGCTAATTCCATTTAATCTAAAGAAGTCAGCAAGGTTTAACTCTGTAGTAGTACCAGTTTGGATACATACAGTAGCACCATCGAGCTCAGTTGCACTTGATACACCAAGAGCAGATGGAACCATGAAACCTTGTCCATCGTAGAAGTTTACACCTACGAACTCAAAACCAAGATTAACATCACGGCTAATTGTCCAAGTTGTATTTCTCGCTAACATATCAACTTCACCTGAAGCTAATGTTGGGAAACGAGATTTACCTGTAGTAGTAATAAATTCTACTTTTGAACGGTCTCCAAAAACAGCTACAGCAACTGCACGACACATATCTGCATCTAGACCAGCCCATTCACCGCTATCATCGGGAGCAGCAAAACCAGCAAGACCAGTTGTTACTCCACATTTTAGAAAACCTCTATTTTTTACATCATCAAGAGTTCCAGCATGTGCTGAAAAAGCAAACGCTAAAACCGCAAAGATAGATAATAGTTTTTTCATATTATTTTCTCCGTTTAAATAATTATTTAAATATCTTTTTTCAAAGATTGCTTCCCTATAACAAATTAATAAGTTAATCCCAATAATAGATTTGTTAAGCTAAAAAATTGTCTACTACAATTTGTGTATAAAGATTTTGGCTTATACAACATTTAGTTGTTTATGAAAATAAAAACAAAATTAACTAAAATAGGTAGAAATCCCCTTAAACAAAAAGGGTTTATCAACCCTGGTACCTATAAAGGTTCTACAATGATCTTTAATACTTTTAAAGATTACTTAAACGATATTAAAAATTTTGACGATAGAACAACATTTTATGGAATAAATAAAAATCCATTTCATAAGCAGTTAGAAGACAGTATTTCTTTTTTATATAATTGCAATGATACAGTACTATCACCATCAGGATTGGCCTCTATAGTAATTCCTTTTTTTACCTTTTTAAAATCTGGTGATGAGGTTTTAATAAATGATAGTGTTTATAGTCCTACTAGAACTTTTTGTGAAAATATCCTGAAACAATATAATGTTAAAATAAAATATTTTCATCCAACAAAAAATATTAATAATTTTCACAAATTAATTAACAGTAAAACAAAGCTAATTTATTTAGAATCACCAGGAACAGCAACGTTTGATATTATTGATATACCTTTCATTACAAAAATTGCTAAAAAAAATAAAATACCAACTGTTATGGATAATACTTGGGCTTCACCTTTATTTTGTAATCCAATTAAATTAGGTATTGATATAATTATAGATGCAGGAACTAAATATATAAATGGTCACTCAGATGTACTAATTGGTTTCGTTTCGTCTAATAAAAAATATTCCAAAAAAATAAGAGCATCTTCAAAAACTTTAGGCATATGTCCTGGATCAGAAGAAGTTTATTTAGCAATTAGAGGATTGCCAACACTTGAAATTCGAATGAGAGAAATTGAAAAAAATGCATTGTTAATGGCAAAATATTTATTAGAACATGATCTTGTATCTGATGTTTTCCATCCAGCATTACCGCATACAAAAAATCATAAAATATGGAAAAGAGATTTCTCTGGTAGCACAGGATTATTTTCATTTATGCTGAAAAAGAAATACTCAAACAATCAAATTGAAAAATTTTTTAATAAACTGAAAATATTCAAATTGGGATACAGCTGGGGTGGATTCGATAGTCTCATTACCTTTCCTCCATTAGATAAAAGAGAGTTTAAAAATAGAAATACTGGAACTTTAATTAGATTATATTGTGGATTGGAAGACATTGATGATCAAAAAAAAGATATTAAAAATGCATTAAAAATTTTAAATTAAATGGATTTATATTTTTATATTTTTGCATCATTAGGAGTTTTTGTATTTGGTTTATCTAAAGGTGGTGTGCCTGGGCCAATAGCAATGTTAGCTGTTCCTGTTATGTCTTTTGCAATGAGCCCTTTACAAGCTGCTGGTATTTTGTTGCCACTTTTAATTATAATGGATTTTTCAGCAATCTACTTGTATTGGAAAAAGTGGATAAATAGTATTTTAAAAATTATAATCCCAGCATCTATAATTGGTATTTTATTTGGAACTCTTACTTTTGAATTTACCAATGAAGATCAAATAAGAATAATGGTTGGTGTCATATCAATTATTTTTGTTCTAGTTTCATTTATTCAGAAAAATAATTATTTGCTTAAACCAACCAAAGCTAAGGGTTACTTTTGGTCGTCTGTCGCTGGATATACTAGTTTTTTAATTCATGCAGGGAATCCACCTATTAACTTTTATATGCTTCCTCTTAAGTTAGATAAAATTTCATTTATTGGCACAATGACATTGGCATTTATGGTTATAAATCTTGTTAAATTAGTTCCATATTATTTTGTGGGATTATTAGCGCCTTCTAACCTTATGATTTCTCTCTATTTACTGCCACTAGCTTTTATTAGTGTTTTACTTGGGTACTTTCTACAAAAAAGAATTCCAGAAAAATTATTTTTTAATATTGTTTATGTTTTACTTTTTTTGAGTGGATGTAAGTTAATATATGACGGAATAATTTAATTTGGATATATAGTTATATTTTTGTTTTATAATCAGCTCTTTTAGTTTTTCTAAAACCAAAAGGTCCAGGAATAAATAATGTCATTGTGTTTGTATTAGGTTTTAAGTCAACTCTGTGCAGATGATCAGCAGACCTAAAACCAATGTATCCAGGTGGTCTCCAAAATTTTCCTTTTTTTGTTGTTTCCCAATAGCCACCTTTTAAAATAATTGTTATATAAGGACAAAGATGATTATGAACTCCTTCACCGTGATCATCATCTAACATTTTATGAATCAAGATATTAAATGGAAACCATTTTGGTCTTTTTCTAAATAATAGGTAGTATCTTTCCATCCATGGTTTTGCTTTATAAAATTCTGGATGAGATGGTCCTCTATCTAGAACAATTTTCTTTCTTCCAACTTTTTCTAAAAATTTTAATAACACTTATCTTAAACTAGCTTCAATATTACCACCATCAACAGTAATAATATTCCCAGTTGTTTTTTCAAAAGATAATTGTGCAAAAAAAGCTTCAGCAACATCTTCTGCTGTTACTTGTTTTTGAAGTAAATTATTATTTAAATATTCAGTTGAAGACATATTTCTCGCTTTTGCTCTTTCTTTAATAAACTGGTCAGTTAATAAACCACTTTTTATTCTATCAGCATTAATTCCATTAACTCGAATGTTATATTTTCCAAATTCTAAAGCATATTGTTTCATAGAAAATAACGAACTAGCTTTTGCAATACCATATGGTCCGAAATCCTTACCAGGATTTATAGATTGTTTTGACAAATTAAGAGAAATTGAACCTCCAAAACCTTGAGATACCATTATATTTGCAATTTTTTGAACAATATTATGATGACTATAAAAATTAACCTCTAAACTTTTTTCTAGAATATCTTTTTTTACATTTAGCATACTACCTTGAAAAGCTGCACCAGAGTTTGCTATTAGAATATCTATACCACCAAATAATTTTAATATGTTGTTTAATGCTTTATTTATATGAGAATTATTAGTTAAATCACATTCAATACATAGACATTTTTTTTTGATATTTTTATCAAGATTTTTAAAGTTTTTATCTAAAAGTATAACTTCAATATTTTCATTTATAAATTTATTTGCAATAGCGCTTCCAATTTTACCAGCCCCACCTGTAATTACTGCAACATTCCCATTAAATTTTTTTGTATTTTTATTATTCAATTTTGCTCTTTCTAATGGCCAGTATTCCATTTTAAAAATATCTGTTTTGTTAATTGATTTAAATTTTGAAACTAAATTCGCTTTGATTATAACTTTTTTCATTGCATCAAAAATATCGTAAGAAACTTGCATTTCTTTTTTATTAAGACCTATTGATAGAAAACCTATTCCTTCTAAAATAATAATTCTTGGCAAAGGATCAGCAATTTTGGAATTTGTAATATTTTTTTTATATTTTTTAAAATAATTTTTATATTTCTTAACATATGCATTAACATGATTAGATATCATTTTGCTCGATGTTAAATGTTTATTAGGTATAATTAATGGTTCTGATTTTATTCTAATAACATGATCAGGTGTAACAGGTCCTTTATTAAATAAATTAAATATATCTTTTCGATTGGTAAATTTTACATCTTCAATTTTATCGTTAAATTTTATTATCCATCTTTTTTCTGTAAAGGAATGGTATAAATTTCTAATACATAATTGAACATCAGTTATATTTATTTGTTTATTATTATTGTTGTATTTTATTGATTTTTTTTGCTTGTTTATAAAATTTTCAGCTAATGTTACAAGATTAATCATTCTATCATAACTTTGTTTTGCTGAATTTCCAAAAGTGAAAATACCATGATTTAAAAGCATTAATCCTTCAACTTTATGATTTTTTGAAATTACCATATGACATAACTTGGCAAGTTCAAATCCTGGCATTACGTAAGGAACTATTGCAATCTTTTCTTTATAAATTTTATTTAATATTTCTCTTGAATTACTCAGATTGACTAAACTTAAAATAGCATTTGAATGTGTATGATCTACAAATTTAAATGGTAAATAAGCATGTAAAAGAGTTTCAATTGATGGATTAGGAGAACTTGAGTCAAGTAAGTTTGATCTCAAATAATTAACCATTTTTTCATCGCTCATTTTTTTTAATGTTAGAGTTTTAAGTAATGGATCGAGATATAGACCTGGTAATCCTCTTTCATTAAGGTTAGACATATCCCATCCACTTCCTTTAACAAAAAGTACATCCTTGTCTTTTCCAAATAAATTTTTTTTTATTGATTTTACAGATGTATTGCCTCCACCATGTAAAACAAGTTCTGGATTATTACCAAGTAGATGTGTTGAATATATTCTTAATGCTAAATCTTTGCTGACTTTTTTTGACTTATATTCTTTAATATATTTTCTAGCTAAACTTTCTTTCCATTCATTTTTCATATTAATTTTTTAATCCATTAATAGATTCTTCATTACTATCTACAACTCCTTTTTCTGTAATCAATTTAGTAATATATTTTGCTGGAGTTATATCAAAGGCATAGTTTTTACAGCTTGAATCTTCAGGGGTAATTTTAATTTTCTTTCTATCATTATTTTCGTCGATACCTTCAATTATCGATACTTCAGTTGGATCTCTTTCTTCTATAGGTATTTCTTTAAGTCCATTTTTAATATTAAAATCTATACTAGAAATTGGAGCTGCAACATAAAAAGGTATATTATTATCGTTTGCAGCTAAAGCCTTTAAATATGTCCCAATTTTATTACAAACGTCACCATTTAAAGAAGTTCTATCTGTTCCTGTTATGCAAACATCTATCATACCATTTTGCATTAAATGACCACCAACGTTGTCTACAATTAGTGAATTTTCTATTTTTTCATGCATTAATTCCCAAGCTGTAAGACTGAAACCCTGATTTCTAGGTCTGGTTTCATCAATCCAAACATGTATTGGAATTTTTTTTTGATTTGCAATAAAAATTGGTGCTAAAGCAGTTCCCCAATCAACAGCAGCTAACCAACCAGCATTACAGTGAGTTAAAACATTTACTTTTTTTTGAGTTTTTTTGTAAATATTTTCAATAAGTTTAGAGCCATTTTCACCTATAGCTTTGCAATTAATTATATCTTGATCTCTGATCTCATTAGCTATTGAAAGAATTATTTCTTGAAAGTTAGTTTTTTCCATATCTTTAATCTCAGAGATAATTTTATCTACTGCCCAGGATAAATTAACTGCTGTAGGTCTTGTTGACTTAAGACTATCACCTGCTTTTTCTAATTCTGAAAAATTTTTAGTAGTTTTAGATGCTGCATACATTCCATAAGCAGCAGTAACACCGATTAGAGGAGCACCTCTTACTTGCATTTCTTTAATAGCAAAACAAAAATCTTCTAGTGTTTTTAATTCTACAATTTTTAAATCAAATGGTAGTAATCTTTGATCAATTATTTTTACTATATCTTTAGCATTATCATACCAAATAGTTGTTAAATGTTTATCATTAACTAGCATTGGAATTTTTCTTAAATCTTTTTAATATATTAGTTAATTTATTTTCTAAATCTTTATCCCAAAATTCTTTCTTTGTAATAATAGATGTATCTAAAATATTGGATGTTTTATCATTTTCAAAAGATATACCTTCATAGTATTTTGAGCTAAAATTTTTAATAAAATTTTTTGAATTATCAACATTATCATTTAAAGTTTTTATAATCATACTTAAATCTACTTTATCATGATCTGGATGCCAGCAATCATAATCTGTAACCATAGAAATAGAACAATATCTTATTTCCGCTTCTCTTGCTAATTTTGCTTCTGGCATATTTGTCATTCCTATAACATCACAGGCCCAATCAATATAAAGATTTGACTCAGCATAGGTTGAAAACTGAGGTCCTTCCATTGCAAGATATGTCCCTCCAAATGAATAATTGATTTTAATATTTTCACATATATCTTTTGATAAATTCATTAAAACTTCGCATGTAGGATGAGCCAAAGGAACATGAGCAACTATTCCTTTATCAAAAAAACTTTTTTTTCTGTTTATTGTTCTGTCTATAAATTGATCAACAATAACAAATGTACCTGGTTTTAAATTATCTTTTAAAGAACCTACAGCAGAAAGAGATATTAAATCGGTTACACCAACTTGTTTTAAACAATCAATATTGGCACAATAGTTAATTGCAGATGGTGACAATGTATGACCTTCTCCATGGCGAGATAAAAAATATACAGTGTTATTATCTATTTTACCTTCAATAATTGGACCAGAAGGATTGCCAAATGAAGATTTAATTTGATGTTCTTTTATATCAGTTAAAAATTCTAGTTTATAAATTCCACTTCCACCAATAAAGCCTAAGACATTCATTATATTGGCCCAATATTTTTAATTATTTTTTTTGTATGTTTTTTTAATTCAATTATTGAAGGTTTTATTATTTCTATTTTATCAAAACTTGATTTTTTTTTATTATAACTTTTTCTTAAGCTTTTACATGCTGTTATTCTTAATTCGGTACCTATGTTAAATTTAGCTACTTTTGTGTTTCTTGCTATTTTTTTTCTCATATTAGAATTTATACCACTACTACCATGTAAAACTAAAGGTAGTTTGGATATTTTTTGAATTTTTAAGATTTTATTATAATCTATTTTTGCTATCTTTGATTGTTGCAGATGTGTATTACCAACTGATATTGCCATAGCATCTACTCCACTCTCTAAACTATATTTTTTTGCTTCATCAATATCTGTTCCAAATGATTTATTGCCATTATGATAGCCTACTATACCTACTTCACCTTCAACTGAAATATTATGTTTATGAGCAACATTTGATATTTTTGAACTAATTTTAATATTTTTATTCAATGGAAGTTTTGATCCGTCGAACATTACTGAGGTAAAACCAGATTCTATTCCTTCGATACATTCATCATATGAAAATCCATGATCTAAATGGCAACAAATAGGTGTTTTAGTTTGTTCAGCAAGATGTCTAAACATTTTGCCTAAAATAGAAACTGGAGTAAATTGTCTACAAGAAGGTCCTGCTTGTAAAATAATTGGAATTTTTGTTTCATGTGCTGCTTCTGTATAAGCTATTGCATCCTCCCAACTAATAACAACTAATCCAGCTACAGAATAATTATTACGATTGGCTCTAGTTAGTAAAGTTTTTAAATTTACTGCTGTCATTTATATTTAGCAATCATATCTTTAATACCAGGAATTGTTTCAACTTGATATGCATGTTCAGGTTGAAAAAATTGGATAAGAGATCTTTGAGATAAACCTCCAAGAATTGTGAAATAATACATCTCATATCCTGGTGCCACAACACAAGGATGATATCCCGTTCTAATCATAATGGTTGAACCGTCAATTATATGTTCAGCTTTACCAACTTTATCATCAACTTGCTGAAACATCTGAAAACCAAATCCATTATTAGGTTTAAATCTGTAATTATATGTTTCATCATGTCTAGTTTCATCAGGTAGACGATCTGTATCATGTTTATGCGGTGGAAACCCTGACCAACCTCCCTGCCCTACAGTATAAAGTTCATTACAAAGCAATCTTCCAACTTTATCATGATGCTTAGCGCCTAAAATATGTTTAATTTTTCTATGAGTTTTTGTATCATCTGAGCCGTACTGTACTAAATCAATTTCATTTGTTCGAACAGCAAATGGTTCAAGAGTTTTATCATACTTTGCACCAGCAATAAAAATTTCTGAATTATCTACTAAAGATGTAAATTGTGCTTTTGTGTTAGACGGAACATAAACACCTTCTGGTTCTCCATCCCACACATCAACTGTTCTAGTTCCTAATGATTCAACTTTGATTCCTTCAATTTCTACATTAATTGTTCCAGTTGCAGGCACTATACATGTTTCATAACCAGGTGTTTGATATTCAAAAGATTGATCTTTATTTAATTTTACTATGTTAAAATAATTTAAAGGGACTCTACTGTCTTCAATATCTACAATTGGCTTGTTTTTATTATCAAATGGTGGAATATGCATATTATTCTCCTTCATTAATTTTATTATATTTCATAAATTCTAAAATTTCATTCAAATTTGGCATTGCTGGAGCACAACCGACCTTTGTTACTACAATGGCTGCTGCGGCTGAACCTATTTCTATGGATTTTTCTAAATCATTGGCCTTTAACATTGATCCTATTAAAGAACCCATAAATGCATCACCGGCTCCAGTTGGTTTCAAAGGCTTAACGGGAAATATTCCTTTTTTAATTTCTTTGTTCATTGCAAAAGTAATAGAACCTTTTTCACCTTTTTTATAAATAATTAAGCTTACATTTTTTGCTAATTGTTTAGCATGATCCAAACCAATATTGTAATCACCAGCTAACACTCCAAACTCATCATCATTGCCAATTACACCGCTACATTTATTTGCTGCTAAATTATAAACTTCTTTTGCTTTATTTGATGACTCCCAAGTATATGGCCTATAATCAATATCCATAATTACAGGAATATTATTTTTATTTGCTATATCTAAAGCATATAAAGTAGCACTCCTTGAAGGTTCAGCTGCAAGAGAAGTCCCAGTAATTAATACACAATCAAAGTTTTGTATATTAGCGTTTTCAATATCATCATTATTTAAAAATAAATCAGAAGCTTTATGTCTATAAATAATTGATTGATGATCCTTAACCGTAGTTTCAACTATAGCGAAAGAAATTCTTGATTCATTTTTTTCAAATTTTACTAATTTATTTTTAACACCATAATGATTTAGTTGATTAATAGCAAATCTGCCTAAAGCATCGTCAGAGACTCTGGTGAGTAGGTTACAATTACCTCCAAAAAGAGTTAATTGAACACCCATATTTGCAGAAGATCCTCCCAGATGAGTAACAAATGATTTAGCATTTTCAGTTTTTGTTCCTGGTGGGTCAGGGTATATATCTACTCCTGCTCTACCTATAAGTAAAAAATTATTTTTTTGAATTTTAGAGGTTAAAAATTCAAATGACATAAATTATTTGTTCTTCATATCAATAAAATCAGCATTATATTCAAAAGGATCAATTGCATCAATACAACCAATATTTATTGCAGCACCATTTGGATCGCTTCTTCTAAAATGATGAGTATAAATGCCACAAATTTTACAAAAGAAGTGTTCAGCAATCATTGTATTAAATTTGTATGAAGTTAAATATTCTTCACCCTTAATAATTGACAAAGTTTCTTTAGATACCATTGCCATTTTAGCATTTTTTCTTTTACAAATTGAGCAATTACATTGTTTAATAATATCAAGATCATTATTAACTTCTAATTCTACTGCACCGCAATGACATTTAACATTATGTATCATAGAGCCCCTTATTCATTGGCGCGCCCGAAATGATTCGAACATTTGACCTACCGCTTAGAAGGCGGTTGCTCTATCCACTGAGCTACGGGCGCATAATTTGCATTTATCATAGTCTAAAAAATAAAGAAAGAAATTATACTTAATGTGTCCAAGGCTCTTTTCTATTTGTATCGAAATTTGAAGCATAACTTTTAGGTTTAATTTTTCTTTGCTTTGGTTCTTCGACAAAATATTGATAATTATTTTTTTTTGCCCATTCAATCGCTTGTTCTTTCGTATCAAAAAAAAGTTTTATCTGGGATTTGGTATCTAATGAACTATTCCAACCCATTAAAGAATCTTTTACTTTTTCTACTTCAGAAATATATTCCGCTAGCCACAGTTTAGTTTTTTTAAAACCTGATTGCATAGAAGTTTTTGAAGGTTTATAAATTTTTATAGTCATTAGATTGCTGTTTCAAAATATTTATCATTATAATCATTATAGTATTTTCCACCAGATTTTATATTTTGACAAAGGACTTGTGTTTCACCTAATAATTTAGTTAAAAAGAAGTTACCAGTTTCAATTTTAGATTTATAAAAACTTTCATCTTGCTTTTCTAATTTTGCTAATGAAATTTCTATATATTGTAACCAAATATAACCTAGCGAAATCAAAGATGATAAATTTAAAAATTCTACAGCATGAGAATTAATTTCATTTTCATCATTTAAGGATTTAATATATTCAAAAATACTTTTGTAAGAATCATATGAAGGCATAAATAAATCAATATATTTTTTCATATTTTGATTATTAGAAATTTTAACTTGATAATTATCAATCATAGTAAAAAATTCATTAAATAATGCACCATTATCAGTTTGTAATTTTCTTCCTATTAAATCTAAAGCTTGAATACCGTTTGTACCTTCATAGATTGTTGTAATTCTCGCATCTCTTACTAATTGTTCCATTCCATGATCAGTTATAAAGCCATGGCCGCCATAGATTTGCATAGCTCGATTTGTATTTTCTACAGATTTATCTGAAGCATATGATTTAATAATAGGCGTCATGAGTGCTATAAAATTTTCAGATAATTTCTTATCTTTATCATCTGAAGAATTTTCAATATTATCAAAGTGATTTCCAGCCAATAAAGTTAAACCTCTAACTGCTTCATTAATCGATTTAATATACAATAAGTTTTTTCTTATTTCAGGATGAACAATTATGGGATCAGCAACTTGATTGCTGGAAGATAATTTTCCTTGTAAACGCTCTTTCGAATAATAGAGTGCCGATTGATAAGCAGTTTCTGATAAGCCTAAACCTTGTATGCCAACAAACAAACGAGCACCATTCATCATTATAAACATCGCTCTCATTCCTTTATTAAGATCACCTACTAGCCAGCCCTTAGCTTCATTGTAATGCATTACGCAGGTTGGACTAGCATGAATACCCATCTTCTTCTCTATTGATCCACATTCAACTTTATTTCTTTCTTCAAAATCACCGCTTCCATTTGGTAAAAATTTAGGAACCAAGAATAAACTTATACCTTTTATACCGGGAGGGGCATTTGGTGTTCTCGCTAGTACTAAATGAATAATATTTTCACTTAGATCGTGCTCTCCACATGTAATAAAAATTTTAGTACCAGTAATACTATAACTTCCATCATCTAATGGTGTTGCCATTGTTTTACTTAATCCAAGATCTGTTCCACATTGAGGTTCAGTTAAATTCATTGTTCCTGTCCACTTACCACTAGTTAAATTTGGCAAATAAGTATTTTTTAAATCTTCATTAGCACTCTTTTCAATTGCATCGATTGCATTTGCTGTAAGACCTGGATAAAGACCAAATGACATATTAGTAGAGCTTATCATTTCATCTAAAATCATATTCATAATATAAGGAAGGTTTTGACCACCAAATTCTTCTTTTACTTTCAGTCCCTGCCAGCCATTTTCAGAAAAAGTTTTATAAGCTTCTTTAAATCCCTTTGGTGCAGTCACAACTCCATTATTAAATGAACATCCTTCGCTATCTCCACTTTGATTAAGTGGGAGTAAGGTTTCTTCACATAGTTTTGCTGCTTCTTCTATAATAAGCATTAGATCGCTTGTTTCTAAATCTAATTTTTTTAATGTTTCACTTTCCTTAAGATTTAAAAAATCCTCGATTAGAAATTTAAACTCACGTAGCGGTGTTTTATAAATTTGCATGATATTTAATTAATATTTTCTAACACAGTTGCAATACCTTGACCTAAACCTATACATTGCGTCGCTAATCCATACTTTTTATTATTGTTGTGCAATAAAGTTGCAACTTTACCTGTAATCCTTGCTCCAGTAGCACCTAAAGGGTGTCCTAATGCTATTGCTCCACCATGTATATTGACTTTATTTATGTCCATATTTAATTCTTTAATACATGCTAAAGATTGAGAAGCAAATGCCTCATTTAGTTCCACAATATCAATATCGGAAATAGATAGATTGGCTCTCTTAAGAGCTTTTTTAGATGCATTTATTGGGCCTAGACCCATTAATTCTGGTGGACAACCGACTACAGCTGTAGATTTGATACGAGCTAAAATATTTAAATTATTTTTTTTTGCATATTCTTCCTCACAGACAATTACTGCTGATGCACCATCTGTTAATGGTGACGCTGTACCAGCTGTTACTGTTCCATTTTCATCAAAAGCAAGTTTTAATCCATCTAAAATTTCATGTGAGGTGTTTGGTCGAATGCCACCATCTTTATTAATTTTCTCATCATTATTTGAGATAGACACTATTTCATTGTCGAACAAATTTGATTCTCTAGCTAAATTAGCTTTAGAATGGCTGCTAATAGCAAAATCTTGTTGTTCTTTTCGAGAAATATTAAATTTTTTTGCAACATTTTCAGCTGTAATACCCATAGACATATATACATTTGGATTATCTTTATTTAATTGAGGATGAGGATCGTATGTTAATCCATTCATAGGTATAAATGTCATACTTTCTACACCGCAACATAAAAAAACATCTCCAGAGTTAATTGCAATTGCGCCAGTTGCATCATGAATAGCTTGCATTGAAGAACCACACCATCTGTTAACTGTCATACCTGCTACATGCTCAGGCATATCTGTCATGAATGAAACAATTTTAGCAATATTATTTCCTTGTGCTCCTTCAGGATACGCACAACCAGTAATAATGTCCTCTATATCATTTTTATTAATTTGTATTTCATTTAGTAATTGATTTATTGTTTGTGATAGAATGTCTTCCGGTCTTATATTAGCCATTTCACCTTTACGAGCAAAAGTGAAGGGTGATCTTTTGTAACCCACAATAACTGCATTTCTCATTTAAAACTCCATTAAAGAATGTACTTCTATTCCTTTATCAATTAATTTTTTATCACCATTTAATTCAGGTAAATTTATTATAAAGCCTGCTCCAACAATATTTTTATCATTGAACTTATTTATTAATTCTACTGCCGCAAGTGCAGTTCCGCCTGTTGCTAAAAGATCATCAATAATTAGTAAATCTTTATGATCATCTAAGGCATCTGTATGAATATGCATTTCCGTTGATCCATATTCTAAGTCATATGAGGTTTTGAAAGTATCAAATGGAAGTTTATGAGGCTTTCTCAAAGGAACAAATGCTGCATTTAAAAAATAAGCTATTGCGCCTGCCATAATAAATCCCCGTGATTCTATGCTTAAAACTGCATCTATTTTTTTATTTTGCCATGGTTTTACCATGTCATCAATGACTTGTTTAAAGTGTCCTGCATTTTGCAACAATGTTGTAATATCTCTGAATTGAATTCCTTTAACAGGATAATCAGCAATTGTTCGAACGTATTCTTTCATTAGTTTTTTTCAATGTCTTTTATATCAAATAAAGTAACAGGTGCAAAATTTGAAGAACAATCGTATGTTTTAGTATAAGGCAATTTTAAAAATGATTTTGAGATTTGATTGCTAACACCTAATTTCTTTTCAAAGTGATTTATCAATAATTTATTTGGGTTTGCATGTGGTGCAAGATTACGAATATATTTAATTGTATTTTCAATATTAGTTTTGTTTTCTCTACATAGTAAATAAGTAGCTGTTGCCATTGATCTTGAGACACCACACCAACAATGAATAACTATATCTTCATCATAAGTATATGTAGAAGTAAAATTAGCTATTGAATTTACATGTTCTTCTGCAGGTAGGATTTGTGGTATTTCATCAGTATTCAATCGAAATATTTTATTATTGCTACTAATTTCAATAATATCGTCAAATCCTAACTTTAAATGATTTTTTACGCCCTTGGGTGTTTCTGGTGCATATCCTGGATCAATTACTGATACAAGATATTTAGGCTGTATACTTTCACACACATTAGGTAAATCATTAAGAGAACAAACAATTATCATAAAAAAAGGGTGGTATAAACCACCCTTAATAAAAGTAAAATAATTAAACTACTCTGCAGTTGCATCTGCTAATATTGCATTAGCATCTTCATTTAATTGATTTAATGTTGAAATGATATCATCACCATTAATGATTGCTGCGTATGCTTTTTCAACCTCACCTCTAACTGAATAATAGCCAGGAACAGAAGGTTCACCTTTACCGTATTGAACCATTGTTAATGATTTATCATATTGAGGTAATTCAGCTCTTTTTTCAGCAATTAATGGATGATCTGCAGAAGAGGTTCTGACAAAACCATATCCACTTTCAGTTGACCAAACTGCTGAGTTCTCAGTATTAGAAATATATTTCATCCACTGATATGCTGCTACCATTCTATTAGCATCACCTGAATTTCCCATAATTAAACCACCGCCATATAAGTTTAGCACTGGTTCACTAGTGGTGTATGATAATGGAGCTACATCCCAATTACCATTGTAACCCTCTTCAATGGCTTTCTGGAAATAAGTGATACCAGAAGTAGATCCCGCAGCAAACAAAACAGAACCTTGTCCTAAGTATTGCTGGTCAGTGTATTTACCTCTTGCAACTATTGCGCATCCTTTATTAGCCATTCCTTGAATGAATTCCATAGCTTCAATGGCTTTCGGGCCATTGTAAATATACTGACCATTATCATAGTCAAATACATCGCCTCCATGTGCAAATACCCATGCTGCAAAGTTACTTGCATCTGTATCTATTTCATATCCATAACTTGGAACATCTTCACCCATCTTACCGCTATAATCTTGATTAGTTGCAGCACATGCTGCTTCCGCAAAATCAGCAGGAGTTTTAGGAGCGTCTAAACCTAGTTCCTTTAACCAATCTGCATTGTAGTAAAGGATCTCTATTGATTTTCCAACTTCATGTAAAAGTTTTGGATTTCCATCAAAATATGGTGAGAAGCCAACAGTCCAGTTTGCACCCCAATCTGCTATATCATCTTGTGAAACACCCCATTTTTTACTATTTGCTAAAATATTTTGATCAATTGAAGCGCCAATTAAGTACATATCTGCAGCAGCGTTACCATAACCTCTTGCAACATCTGCTATATCTTTTGTTCCAGCAGCAGACATCATAGCGGATTGAACTTTCCCATAATGTCCTTTGTGAACAACATTAACTTTTATTCCTGTTTCAGCTTCAAATCTTTCAGCTCTTGCCATCATTGCATCTAATCTTTCATCTGAATATTGAACCCAGAATTCAACAGTTTGACCTGAAGGATCTGCATTTTCAATATCTTGTGCAGTAATTGCGAATGATTGCGAGGAGATAAAAAATAAAGAAGCCAAGAAGAAATTTAAAATATATTTATAAAATTTCATAATCACCCCGTAAAAACATGAATTAATATAGAGGTAAAATTAAAGTTTTGTTACAAAAAATTTACTGATTTATTCTTTTAATCCAAAGTTTGATATACTTTCTATGAATAACTTCTGAGTAAAAAAGTATAATACTAAAATTGGGAAAATTGCAATTAAGCAAGCAGCCATCAATAAATTAAAATTAGGCCCCACTTCTCTCACAAAACTATAGATAGAAACTGTTACAGGATACCAATCATCTCTAGTTAATATAAGTAAAGGCCAAGCAAAACTATTCCACGCTATAATAAAAGTAAATAAAGAGACTGTCACAATAATAGGTTTACTCATTGGGATTACTACCTTGAGTAAAAAATTCAAATGAGAAGACCCATCTAGTCTTGCAGCATCCCATAATTCATTTGGTATCTTTTTAAAATATTGTCTTAATAAGAAAATTACAAAAATATTTCCCATAAATGGAACTGTTAAACCTTGAAGACTATTCATCCAAGAAGGTCCAAATGGCAATGGAATAATTTCCCCTCTAATAATTAATAAATGAGGTAATAATGTAATTATTTCTGGAATCATCAATGAAAGTAACAACATGTAGAATATGATATTTTTAAATGGGAATTCTATTTTAGCAAAAGAGTATGCTGCTGGAATACTAGTTAATAAAACACCAATGACAATTATTGAACTTATTATTAAACTATTAAATGTATAACGTTGGAATCTATTAGATGTCCAAACTTCATAATAATTTTCAAACATCAATTTTTTTGGAAATAAATATTGATTTGACGCTTCTCCAGCTGTCATCAATGATGTTGATATCATGTAAAAAAATGGGTAAATTGAAATAATAAAAACTATTAATAAAATTAAATAAGGTATCCTTGTTTCAGCATTAATAATTCTAGTCATAACTTAACCTTTTTCTAAAAATTACATATTGCGATATTGCTAAAATATTTAGCAGTATAAATAAAATTACTCCTTCAGCTGCAGCATACCCATATTTCACCCTACCCCAAAAATGATCAAAAATTTCTATTGTAACAACATCCATTGTATCTCCAGCAGAAGAAGTTTGCATAACAAAAATACTATTGAAAGCTTGAAAGGTATTTATAAAACCAGTCAACATTAGAAAAAAAATAATAGGCATTAATAGAGGTATTGTAATTTTAATAAATGTTTGCCAGCGACTAGCTCCCTCTGCTTTAGCTGCCTCATATAAGTCAGAAGGTATAATTGATAAACCCGCGAGTAAAATTATTGCATAATAGCCAGTATAAGACCATATTCCATAAATGATTGATGACATTAGAGCTAAACTTGGTCCAGCTAGCAGACCTTCTATTTTAATACCAAATAAAACTTCGGTAATGGATCTTTTATCAAATAACCACATTTGAGGCTCAAAACCAAATACTCCTATTAGCTGATTTAAAAAAGAATTTTCAGCTTTACCAAATATTAAAAAAAATACTGCAGCACCCATTACTGCCGGAGTAATGTAGGGAAATAGTAAAATCATTTGAAAGAATTGTTTACCGGCTAGTTTTTGGTACAAAGCAAATGCTATTATTAATCCTAATCCAACCTCAAAAATTATAGTGAAAAATGAATAATAAAAAGTGTAAATAAGAGAGTAAAGATAGTCTTCATCACCTGTTAAAATCATTTTTTCCCAGTTGATATTAATTAAAATTATTCCAATAATTAATATTGCTATAGATAAAAATGCTAAATAGATTTTATTTTTTACTTTATTTTTAAATTCAGTCCACAATCCATAACTCAATATCAATAATAATAATCCTAAAACAAATAACCAAAAAGCTGGTATATCTCCAAGTATTCTTTGGTAATTCTCAAATCCTAAAAATCTCCCTTTAAAAACTTTCCACTTGTGTACACTCATGTACATTCCAAAAAAAACAGGAAAAATTCCAAATAGACTGATTATTAAAACAGCAGGAAGAATTAATAGATACCCTGTAAGTTTTTCTGAATGATTTAATAAGAATTTATTCATTAATTTTTATAAGATCACCTTTATTTATTTTACCATCATTTAAAGGATCTAAATATATTCCTAAATTTATATGGTTGTATATTTTTTTTAGATTAAAAGGAATATTAAGATTTATATCAGAAGTTTTGGGTTTTATATTGGTTGCTGAACATCTGGGAATTTCTTTAATTACTTTAAATTTTAAATCATTAATTGTTAAAACTTTACCTAATAGCTTCCTTTCTTCCCATTTATCTAAATCCTCTACATATATATTTCCTCTAAAACGCTCATGTTCAATTTGATGATTAGATTGTTTTTCGAAGTCTTTAATACTGTTTAAATTTATTAATGATATTGATTTATTTGGCATTGTATCAAAAAAAGGATTCATATTATCTTTTAATAAATTGATATTATTTATATTTGGTAAAATATCCTCAAGTTTGCTACATAAGATTTTTACTTCATGTTGATTATCAATATTTGTTTTTAAAATTATTTTATTTTCAAATTCTAGTATTAAAAAATTATCTTCTAA
>CACKIH010000013.1 GCA_902600225.1 uncultured Alphaproteobacteria bacterium
ATTTAGAGAAAAAAGTGGATATAGATTTTCATATGAACATTCAATCTATGTTGATCCAGATTTAATTAATAATGGTTATGGAAATAAAATACTAAAAGAACTTGTTAAATTATGTAAAAAAATTTCAAAGATTAAAAATTTGATAGCAGTGATTGGTGGAAAAAATAATTTTGCTTCTATAAAAATACATAAAAATAATGGATTTCAATATGTTGGAACTATAAAGAAAGCTGGTTTTAAAAAAAATAAGTGGATTGATTCTATTTATATGCAAAAAAGGTTATGAAAAAAGTAAACACAAATAATTTTAAAAAAACACTTAGTAAATTTTCAACAGGAATTACTGTAGTATGTGTTAAAAATAATAATTCAATTTATGGGAAAACTGTTAATTCATTTAACTCTTTATCTCTTAACCCTCCTATGGTTCTATTTTCTTTAGGTAATTACTCATCCTCAATAAAGAAGTTTTCAAAAACTAAATTTTTATCAATAAATATTCTATCTAGTAAACAAAAAAAATTATCTGACAATTTTGCTTTAACTGAGCCTAATTTAGAAGATATAAAATTTATTGAAGGGAAAAATAAAACAGTAATTATACCAAATTGTATAGCAAATCTTGAATGTGAGCTAATAGAAAAAATCAAAAAAGGTGATCACATAATATTTATATGCAAGATATTGGAATTACAATCTAACGATAAATTGAAACCACTTGTATATTTTAATTCAAAATATTTTTAAGTGTCTAGAATTTTAAGATATCTAACTTTAATTTCTTTAATATCAACAGGATATTATTTGTTTATTTCTGAATACTCAAATATATCAGAGAAATATATATTTGAGGAAGAAATTATAAAAAAAGAAATATTAGAAGATAAAAAAGAAATTATTCAAGAAAAAAAAGAAGAAGAAGTAGCAACACCTAATATAAAAAAAAATATTGATAAAGAACAATTTGTTGAGAAAAAAATTGAAATTTTACAAGGTGATACTTTTGTCTCTATTTTGGAAAATCTAAACTTTAAGCAGAAAAAAATTTATGAAATCATTAGTAAGATCGAAGAAACTTATGATTTAAAGAAAATTAAAACTGGAGAAATTATAAGTGTGTTTGAAAATAATTTTGCTGAAATAAAAAAAATTGAATTTTTTAAAAACAATGAGACTATTATCTCTGTTAATTTAGATAAAGAAATAAATCTAAATATAATAGAGTTAACGAAGAATTCATTTATTGAATCAAAAGAGTATACAATTTCAGAATCATTATTTTCAGACGGTATTAAAAATGATGTATCATCAGATATTTTAGTTAAAATTATACGCCTTTTTAGTTTTGATCTTGATTTTCAAAGAGATATTAGAGTCGATACAGTTGTTTCAATATCCTATGAATTTGATGAAATAGTTGAAACAGGTAGACTAGAATATAACGATATTAAATATGCTTCGATAATAATTGATGGAAAACAGTTAGAATATTTTAAGTTTATTACCGACGATGGTTATGTTGATTATTTTAATAGAGAGGGAAAAAATGTTAAAAAATCAATTTTAAAGACACCATTAGATGGTGCAAGAATTTCATCAAATTTTGGTATGCGAAAACATCCTATTTCAGGTTTCAATAAAATGCATAAAGGTGTTGATTTTGCTGCACCCACAGGAACACCAATTTATGCTGGAGGGAATGGAATTGTTGAATATGTTGGAAGGAATGGAGGATATGGAAAATATATTCGTATAAGGCATAATAATGGATATAAAACGGCATATGCACATCTGTCAAATTATAAGAAAGGTATTTCTAAAGGAGTAAGAGTAAACCAAGGTGAAGTTATAGGCTATGTAGGTAGTACAGGAAATTCTACAGGACCTCATCTTCATTATGAAATTATTTATCAAAATAAACATATAAATCCGTTAAAACTAAAACTTCCTTCTGGAAAAATACTTAAGGGTAAAGAATTAGAAAAATTTAAAGAAGAATATAAAATAATATATGCTGATCATTTGAGCATGTTATACGAATAACTACTTTGTTGATCTTGTTCTTTTTTCTTTAGATGGTTCAGCTATAAATGGAATAGATTCGATGGAATCATCTTCTACTTTATCATTATCATTTACTTCGATAGTTTCATTATCAGTATCTGAAGTTTGTTCATTTGAAGTACTTTGTTTTTGGTCATCAAAATTTGAGGTTTCTTCAATATTAATACCTAGCTCAACCATTATTCTGTAGTAGTGATCAGTAAATTGATAATAGTATTCAGATTGAATTCTATCACCTGATCTTGATGCTTCTTTAGCTAGTTTTAAATACTTGTTATATTGCTGGGATACATTTCCTCTATTTCTATTATTGAAATTTTTATATCCACCAGGTTTCTTAAAACTGGTTCTTCTATTACTCTTATAAGCGGTTCTACCGTTCTTTTTATACATTTTGTTTGGAAATTAAAAATTTTAATAAATTATTAATATTAAACCAATCTATACAGTTCATTTTATTTATTTCAACTTATATCTTGGAAAAACTTAGAATTCTCTCGATTCCTTGAAGATCATTAACTATTTTATTCAGATTTAATCCAGAATTTTCAAAAATTTCTTCACAATCTTGTCTCTGATTGATGCCAATTTCACATATAAAATAAGCTCTTTTATTCATTAAATTTTTAATATTTTTTGAATATTCTCTGTAAAATTTCAAACCATCATCTCCTCCAACTAAGGCTAACTTCGGTTCAAAATTTCTAACTTCTGGATCAGCATTATTAAACTGTTCGTTTGTAAGGTATGGTGGATTAGATACAATTAAATCAAACTTGGAATTTATAATTTTATAATCTATCATCTTAAGTTGGATTTGATTATAACAACTATGTATTTTTAAGTTTTTTTCAGCAACTTCTAATGCTTCTTTAGATATATCTATAGCTGTAATAGATGCATTTTTAAATTCCTTTGCTAGTGATACTGCGAGGCATCCTGATCCAGTACCAATATCTAATATTTTTAATTTAAGGTTTTTATTTCTAAAAATATTTAGTGCTTCCTCAATTATTAATTCTGTTTCAGGACGTGGATCTAAAACAAAATTATTTACATAAAAATCATTTTTCCAAAAAGGCTTATTTTTAATAATTTTAGCTATTGGTTGTCTATTAATTCTTTTTTGTAAATAAGATTTAAATTTAACAATATCAATATTGTCTACATTAAGATTACTTAAAATAATTTCATCATTTTTTTTTGAAGCATGTTTAAGTAAAATTCTTAGATCTAGTTCTGGACTAGTTATATTTTTTTGTTTTAATTTAATTAAACTCTCTTTAATTAAATTATTCATTTTTCATGTTTGCTAGCTTTGTACTCTCTTCTTCAGCAATTAAAGGATTTATCAACTCATCTATTTTACCCTCAAGTATTTCTGAAAGATTATATAATGTAAGATTTATTCTATGATCAGAAACTCTTCCTTGAGGAAAATTATAGGTTCTTATTCTTTCAGATCTATCTCCAGAACCTACTTGATTTTTTCTTTGCTCAGATCTTTCTTTGTTTTTTTCTTGTATTTGATTGTCTAGTAATCTGGATCGTAAAATCTTTAAAGCTTTTGCTTTATTTTTATGTTGAGATTTTTCATCTTGTTGAGAAACTACTATACCTGTTGGAATGTGTGTGATTCTTACGGCACTATCAGTTGTATTTACAGATTGTCCTCCTGGTCCACTTGATCTAAAAACATCAATTCTTAGATCTTTATCAAGAACTTCAATATCAACCTCTTCAGCTTCAGGTAGAACTGCTACAGTAGCAGCTGAGGTATGTACTCTTCCACTACTTTCAGTTGTTGGAACTCTTTGCACTCTATGAACACCAGACTCAAATTTAAGTTTTGAAAATACATTTAATCCTGAAATATTACAAATAACCTCCTTTACTCCTTTTAAACCTGTTTCTGATATTGATAGAATATCAAATTTCCATGAATTTAAATCGGCATATCTCTGATACATATTTAATAAATCAGAAGCAAAAAGTGATGCTTCATCACCTCCAGTACCAGCTCTGATTTCTAAAATTGAATTTTTAGAGTCATTTTCATCTTTTGGAATTAGTAACTTTAATAATTCCTGTTCAAGATCTTTAATTTGAATTTTTTTTTCAATAAGTTCCGTTTCCGCTATTTTACTAATCTCTAAATCATTATCTTTTACTAACTCATCAAGATTTAATATATCTTTTTGTAAATTGTTGTATTCTTGGATTTTTTCTACAATTGGGCGGAGCTCTGAATAATCTCTGTTTAATTTAATTAATTCATTTGAGTCAATATCATTCATATTGTTTAATGAATTTTCTATTAATTTAAATTTTTCTAAAATTATTGAAAATTGTTTATCTAGATTTATCATTCAAATGATTTAATATTTGATTAAGCTTTAATTCTTTTTGTTCACCAGTCGTTAAATTTTTAATAGTAAAAAAATCCCCATTAAACTCATTTTCTCCAATAATAATTATATATGATGCTGAAGATGTATTTGCTTTTGTAAATGATTTTTTTAAATTGTATTTATAATTCCAGTAATATGAAATTCTATTTTCAGATAAATATTTTTGTAGATAAAGAAAATAATCAGTAAATTTTTCATTTGTTACTGCAATATGTATAGTTGAGCTTATTTTTTTTTCGAACTCCATTAATAATGCAATTCTTTCAATACCTGCAGCCCATCCAATACCCGGTATATCAGGCCCACCTAATACTTTTATTAAACCATCATATCTTCCACCACCTAGTAATGTATCTTGACTTCCTAAATTATCTGATTTGTATTCGAATACTGTATTACAATAATAATCAAGACCTCTAACGAGATTGGTGTTTTCTTCAAAATCAATTTCTAGTATATTTAATGATCTTTTAATATCTTCGTAGTGCTGTTTAGCCTCATCAGTTAAGTATTCATTTATTTTAGGTGAAGATATTGAAATTTCAACATCTTCCTCGTTTTTTGAATCTAAAATTCTTAATGGGTTAGTTTCAATTTTTTTAATACTTTCTTCTGATAGTTTTTTTTTATGGTTATTAAAGTATTTTGTAAGACTTTTTTTAAAATCAATTAAGGTTTTTTTATCTCCTAAAGAATTAATATGAAGTTTTATTTTAGATTTAGGTAGCAGTTCGTTTAAAATATTATTTGACAGAGAAATTAACTCAACATCTGCAAGAAAATCTTTAGTTCCAAGTATTTCAAAATTAATTTGATTAAATTGTCTATATCTACCCTTTTGTGGTCTTTCTCTTCTAAACATTGGCCCAATTCCAAAAATTTTTAATGGAAGATCGTTTAAGAGATTATTAGTAATAGCCGCTCTAATCATGGGCGTTGTGTACTCAGGGCGAAGTGTTAAAAATTCATTATTTCGGTCTTCAAATGAATACATTTCTTTCAAAACAACATCTGAATGTTCGCCAAGAGGTTTTGCAAATAAATCACTAAATTCAAAAATTGGTGTTTGGATTTCTTTAAATTCTTTTAAATTAGCGTTTTTAGAAACAATATTAGAGATAAAGTTAAATTTATCTATTTCTTCTCCAAATATATCATGTGTGCCTCTTACTGATCTTAATTTCATATTAATTACTAAGTTCTATTTCTTTAGTTTTTTTTCTAATTAGATCTTCAAGATAATTTTCTAAATCAACATTTTTTACAACATTATTTTTTTTACCATCAAGATAAATCATATGTGTATCATTTCCACCGCCAGTTATTCCAATATTTGTCATAGTTGCTTCACCTGGACCATTAACAACACATCCAATTATTGACACTGTTATAGGCGTTGAAATATCATCTAATTTTTTTTCTAAATTTTTTACAGTTTTTATTACTTCAAATTGTTGTCTAGCACATGAAGGGCATGATATAATTTTCACACCTCTATTCCTTAATCCTAAGCTTTTTAAGATTTCAAAACCAACTCTTACCTCTTCCTCAGGCTCATCTGATAATGATATTCTAATTGTGTCTCCTATTCCTCTCAAAAGTAAATTTCCAACTCCAATTGAAGATTTAATTGAACCTGTTCTTTTTCCTCCTGCTTCTGTAATACCTAAATGCAATGGATAATCACATAATTCAGCTAATTGTTCATATGCCTTTATGGACATAAATATATCTGAAGATTTCACACTGATTTTGAAATTGGTAAAATCATTATCTTCAAGTATCTTTATATTTAATTTAGCACTTTCAACTAATGCTTCTGGATTAGGTTCAGAAAATTTTTCTAAAATTTGTTTTTCTAAACTTCCTGCATTAACACCTACTCTAATTGAGCAATTATTATCTTTTGCAGCTTTGATAACTTCTTTTATTCTTTCAATACTCCCAATGTTACCAGGATTAATTCTAATACAAGAAGCACCATTGATTGCTGCTTCAATACCTCTTTTGTAATGAAAATGTATATCAGCAATTATAGGTACAGGACTATGTTTCACAATTTCTTTTAAAGAATGTGAAGATTCTTTATCTGGAACAGAAACACGAACTAAATCAACTCCAAGATTTGCAGATCTTTCTATTTGAGCAATAGTATCTTTGGCATTAGATGTCAGAGTATTTGTCATTGTTTGAACTGCAATTTGATTATTGCCTCCAATGCTAACATTTCCAACTTTGATAACGCGCGATTTTCTTCTATTAATTTGTTGATACGGTCTTAGCATCTATTTAGTTTGTAAAATCTTTATATAGAACAAAGGAGTCTAAAATATCACCGTATTTACCTATCTTTCCTCTTACTTCATCATCTATAAGAACTAAAATGTTTCCTGCATTTCCTGCAGTAATATTGTAATTCAATCTTAATTCATATGAAAATTCTTCATCTTTTTCCATTAATTTGCTTAAAACAATATTATTCTCTTCATCTCTTAATTGAATCCAAGTTGGATTTAAAATTTTTAATGTAGCAACTGTAGTCAAATTTTCATCGAATTCTATTGATGCTATAGCACTGGAATTATTTATCAAATCATTTTTTTTAATATCACTACTTTGAGATAAATCATCAAAAGTGTTAGCTTTTTCGACTATAGGCTCTAAACTTTCAGGTATATCTGGAATTAAAGCAAAGTTAATTTCATTATCATTTTGATCAACGAATAAAAAGTAAAATGAAGTGAATACAAACAAGATAATAGAAGCAGCAAAAAATTTTTCTATTTTAAAAAAATTGTTTTCTACTATTGGGGTAATATTGTTTTTATCTTCTTTAATATTAAATGATACTTGATCTTTAAATTTATTGATAATTGTGTCAGTATCTAACTCAAGAAAGTTTGAGTAAGATCTTAGATGTCCAATATTAAAAATTATATCTGGATTATTTTTTATATTATCATTTTCAAGATCAACAATGATACTTTTAGAAATTTTTAACTCAATTGATACATCATTAATAGAGAGATTTTTAGAGTTTCTTTCAATTGATAAAATTTGACCTACTGTTTTCATTTAATTTCCTAGATTATATGCCTCATGAAGAGATTTTACAGCAATTTTTGTAAATTGTTTATTAATTAATACACTTATTTTTATTTCTGATGTCGAGATAGCTAATATATTAATTGAATTATCGGCTAAAGTTGTAAACATTTTCTTTGCTACTCCAGATTGAGACATCATCCCCATACCAATTACTGAAATCTTAGAAATATTGCTATCAGTTTCAATAGATTTAAAATCAATTAATTTTTGATTTTCTTCTAATATTTTTTTAGCATTATAAATTTCAATATTTGGAACAGTGAAGGTAATATTTGCAGTTACACCATCTTGTGATGTATTTTGAACAATCATATCTACGTTAATATTATTATTAGCTAACAATCCAAAAATTGTAGCGGATATACCAGGTTTATCAGCGATACCAGATAAAGTTAGTTTTGATTCATTATTACTAAAGCTCACTCCACTTACAATTTCTTTCTCAATTAATTTATTTTCATCTACAACAAGAGTACCACTTTGTTTTGTTATTGAAGAAAGCACTTGCAATGTTAGATTATTTTTCATCGCTAATTCAACAGAGCGAGTATGAAGTACTTTTGCTCCACTAGATGACATTTCTAACATTTCTTCAAATGCTAATTTATTAATTTTTTTAGCTTTGGGTTCCAGATTTGGATCAGTTGAATAAACACCATCAACATCCGTATAAATATCACATCTGTCAGCATCAACAGCAGCAGCAACAGCAACAGCAGTTGTATCAGAACCACCCCTTCCTAATGAAGTAATTTTTCCATCTATATCGATACCTTGGAATCCAGCAACTACTAAAACATCATAATCATTTAGATATTTATCAATTCTATCTTTATCTATATTTAAGATTTTAGCTTTTTGATGGTTGCTGTCTGTAATAATTGGGATTTGCCATCCAAGTAATGGAATAGATTTAATATTTCTTTTTTTTAAAATAGCCGAAAGAAGTCCAACTGAAACCGCTTCACCAGATGTTAAAATTAAATCATTTTCAATAATCTCATTTGACTCAATTTCATCTATATATTCTTGCATTTTATTTGTAACACCTGACATTGCGGATAAAACAACAATTAGCTTTTTGTCATTTAGTTGCTTTTCAACAATGTTTGCAACATTATTGATTTTATCGATACTACCAACTGAAGTACCACCAAATTTCATTACTATAAGTTTCATTGACTTAAATATTTTTTAAATTATTTCAGCTATTATAATTATTGTTTCTAACAAACAAGTTTTATGATGAATATAAAATCAAAAAATGAAGAATTTACGTTGTTTAATCAACTTTCAGATGAATGGTGGAATGATAAAGGAAAATTTAAGATTCTTCATCAAATCAAAAGTCATAGAATGACTTATATATTAGATCAAATTGGAAATAGGGACATTAAAAATTTAAAAATACTGGATGTAGGTTGTGGTGGAGGAATAATTTGTGAACCACTGGCGAGATTAGGTGCAAATGTCACGGGAATAGATTTTGCTCCAAATAATATCAGTGCTGCTAAAATACATTCCAAAAAAAATAAACTTAAAATTAATTATATTCATAAAGATGTTGAAAAATCAAAATTAGATGGAAAATTTGATTTAATACTAATGTTTGAAGTTTTAGAACATTTAGATGATTGGAAAAAAACTATTAAAAAGATAAAAAAAAATTTAAATAAAAATGGTATAATTATAATTTCCACAATCAATAGAAACTCACTTTCTAAATTATTTGCAATTAGTATTGCAGAAAATATTCTTAAATGGGTACCTAAGGGAACACATGATTATTATAAATTAATTAAACCTGAAGAATTAAAAAAAACTTTAACGCAAGAAAATTTACATTTTAAAAATATTAAAGGTCTTGTTTTTGATCCATTAAGCAGGGAATGGAAATTATCAAAAAATTATATGATCAATTATTTTTGTACTGCTAATTTAATTAATTAGTTTTTTTTGTTGAAAAAGGCAATGGTAGTACATCGATATCTTCGTCTATTAATTCTTTAGTTTGTTCAATAGAAGCTTCGCCATATATTGCACGTTCCTTAACTTCACCATATTTAATTTTCTTTGCTTCCTCGGTAAATTTATCACCAACATAATCAAATTCCTTTTCTATAATCTTTTTTAGCTTCTTAACATTTGAAGCAATTGATTTATTCCTTTTAGAAATTTTTGAATTTGATTTTTTTGATACATTTGGAGCCATTAAACCTTTTTTTATTTGAGTACTGTTACAGGAAGGGCAAGTGAGTAAACCTTTTTTAATTTGCTTATTGTAGTCATTCGTATTTTCGAACCATCCTTCAAAAGAGAAGGCACAATCAGAGCAATTAAGATTAAATACAATCATAACTCTTATATTGTTTCATCTATTTTTTTTTCAATATCAAAATCAACATCATCAGCTTCTAATTGCAAAATTAGTGAATTTTTTGGAAAATTTAAATTACATATTGTTCCCTTTGACAATGTTACACCCATAAAAGGTTTTAAGCTAACATTGATATATTTTTGAGTATTTTGATTTAAAATATCAATTTTTACAAGCTCTTTAAAAATAATAAGTAGAAAATTTTTTTTCAGTTCGAATTTTAATAATGATTTAGGAGTTTGATAAAAGGACAATTTAAAAAAAAGATTTTTTTCAAGAACATTTATATTTTCTTCTAAATCAATATTAGAATTTTGTAATACTAAATTTTTTAAAGAAATTTGATCTTGTCTGTCTAAAATTTTTTCTTTTAATATTTCTAAAAAAGTAGTTCCATAAATTTTTTTATTAATATTTTCAGTTTCTTCTTTAATAATTGCAACTATCTCTTTAAGAACAATATCCATAATTGCTTTTTATACTTTATAAAAAAATGATAAACAAAAAATACCTTAAACTATTAAGAACAAAGGATAGAAAATATGGAGAAAACTTTATATATAATGAAATAAGTAAAAATATAATTGATTCCCTAGATATTTTGAAAGTTCCTTTTAATAATATTTTAGAACTTGGGATTAATGACAAATTAATAATTAATTATCTGAAAGAAAGATTTCCTTCTTGTTCTATAACAAGTGCTGATATCGATTTGTCATTTTTTACCAATAAGACAGATCGACAATTAATAGAAATTGATTTGGACGATATAAATATCAAAGATAAAAAATTTGATTTAATTTATAGTAATTTTTTTTGTCAATTAACATCGAACTTTGAGAAATTGATAGAAAATATCTTTCAAAGCCTGAATTCCAATGGATTTTTTATAGCGACGATTCCAAGTGCTGAAAATAAATATCAGCTTATAAATTCAATGTATGAAACAGATAATATTTTATATGGAGGCATGTATCAAAGAGTTAATCCAATTTTAGATACAAATGATATTTTTAAACTGCTTAAAGTGTATAACTTTGATGCACCTTTAATAAATAACAATAACTTTACTATTGAATATTCAGTTTTTAATAAACTACTTGATGATGTAAGATTTTTGAACTTACCCTATGCAGGTAAGGATAAAAAAAATAGTTTTGAGAATAAAAAATACTTTATTGTTTTGGAGGAACAATTCAAAAAGAAATATTATAAAGATAATTTTAATCTTGATATAAATTTTAATACAATTTGTGCTTGGAAAAAATAAAATTAAGATCTGTAATCAGCATTAATCTTTAAATATTCAAAGGTAAGATCATTTCCATGAACAGTGTGAAAATACTTACCCAAGTTTAATTTTACGTTTATTTCTATAGTTTTATTTTTCATATAATTATTGAGTTTTCTAATATTTATTTTTTTACTAATAGAACCATTTTCGCATACAACATTGTTTCCAAACAAAACTTTAATTTTATTTTGATTTATATTTTCTTCACTTTTACCAATTGCCATTATTACTCTACCCCAATTTGCATCTTCACCGGCTACAGCTGTTTTAACCAAAGGGGAGTTAGCAATACTAAATGCTATTTTTTTTGCTTGATTTTTTGATCTTGCATTCAAAACATTAACTCTTATTAGCTTAGAAACACCCTCACCATCTTTGATTACTTGAAGAGATAAATCATGCATTAATTCAAATATTTTATTATTTAGTATTTTAAAATTCTTTTTATTTAAATTTATATTTTTATTAGCAATAGAGAACATCATTAAAGTATCACTTGTTGATGTATCACTATCTACAGTTATTGAATTAAATGTGTTTTCTAAATTATTTTTAAGGAGTCTGTTTATTAACTGTTTTGAAATTTCACATTCTATAAAAATATACGCCAACATGGTTCCCATATTTGGCTGTATCATTCCTGATCCTTTTGCTATTCCGTAAATTTTAAATGATTGATTGTCTAAATTAATATTTTTTATCGATACCTTAGGGAAAGTATCTGTTGTCATAATTGCTTTAGCACCCTCTAGTAAACTATTTTTATTTTTGGAATTTATTTTTTCAAATTTATTAATAATTAAATTAGGATTAAATTTTTCACCAATTACCCCAGTAGATGATACTAAAACTTCATTGGATTTACATTCAATTTTTTTTGTTAACACTTTTACATACTTATCTATAATTTTAATACCATCTTTACCAGTATGCGCATTCGCATTACCAGCGTTCACAACTAATGCTTTAACTTTTCCTTTATTGTTTCTTTTGTCCCAAATTATAGGAGCTGAAGGTGTAGATGTTTTTGAATAGACGCAACACACATTAATAATTTTATCAAAAATTATTAATAAAAGATCTTTGTCTTTTTTTTTAAATCCAGCATTAAAAGTAAAGATATTAAGGCCACTTGGATTAAAATCTTGGATTTTTTTTGGTTTAAATATTGAAATCATTTTATTGACCATATTTTAGCGTAAATTCCTTTGTAGAAGAAATATTTTTCATATATTAACTGCCATTTATCATAACATGATTAATATCGTTAATAAATTATTTGGTTCTATAAAATCTAATTCACTTAAAAAATATGAAAGTTTCGTTGAGAAAGTAAATAAACTGGAGGAAGAAATTTCTACACTTTCTGATCAAGAATTAAAAAATAAAACTAATCACTTTAAGAATGAATTTAGTAAAACTGGATCAATATCCAAATTATTACCTGAAATATTTGCGGTAGTTAGAGAAACATCAAAAAGAACATTAAATATGAGACACTACGATGTTCAAATAATTGGAGGAATGGTTTTATACGAAAATAAGATAACTGAAATGAAAACAGGAGAAGGAAAAACTTTAGTTGCAACTCTAGCTGCTTATGCAAATACTATAGAAAACCTATCAGTACATATTATTACAGTTAATGATTATCTAGCAAAGAGAGATGCAGAATGGATGGGTCAAATATATAATTTTCTTGGTCTTAATGTTGGATGTGTTACTTCCGAAACAAGTCATGAAGATAGATCTAATCAGTATGATGCAGATGTTGTGTATGCAACTAATAATGAAATAGGATTTGATTATTTAAGAGACAATCTTAAAACTGATTATGATAACTTATGTTTTAAAAAAAATGCATTTGCAATAGTAGATGAAGTAGATAGTATTTTAATAGATGAAGCTAGAACACCTCTTGTTATTTCTGCAGAATCAAACTCCAATACTGACTTATTTCCTAAAATTGATAAAATAATAAAAATCCTGAGAGAAAATGATTTTGAAATTAATGAAGAAAGCAAAAGTATTTTACTAACAACAAATGGGATGGAATTTTGTGAAAAATTACTGAAAGAAAATGGAATAATTAAAGAGGGTACGCTACAAGATCTAGAAAATATGGTTTTAAACCATAATATTATACAAGCTCTTAGAGCACATCATTTATTTATAAAAGATAAAGATTACATAATTAAGGATAGAAATGTAGTCATTATTGATGAATTAACTGGTAGAGCCATGGAAGGTAGAAGATATGGCGATGGATTACATCAAGCTATAGAAGCAAAAGAAAACTTAGCAATTCAAAAAGAAAATCAAACAATTGCATCCGTCACATATCAAAATTTTTTTAGGACTTATGATCGTCTAAGTGGGATGACAGGAACCGCAACAACTGAAGCAAAAGAATTTGAAAGTATATATGATTTGGAGGTTGTAGAAATTCCTCCTAATATTGAAGTAAATCGTGTTGATAAAAATGATCAAATTTACATGACTAAAAGAGAAAAGTATAATGCAGTGTTAGACCTTGTTAAATCAAGAAATAATAATAACCAACCAATTCTTATTGGTACTACCTCAGTTGAAAATTCAATCAAAATTTCAGATTTGTTGAAAAAAGAAAATCTAAAACACAATGTTTTAAATGCCAAAAACCACATGAGTGAAGCAAAAATTATTGAGGAAGCAGGTATGCCTGGAAACATAACTATCTCAACTAATATGGCTGGTAGAGGAACAGATATTAAATTAGGTAATGGCAATGATAATTTAAAAAAAGAAGCAATTGATGCTGGTGGTTTACTAGTAATTGGCACAGAAAGACATGAAAGTAGAAGAATAGATAATCAATTAAGAGGTAGATCAGGAAGACAAGGAGATATAGGAGAAAGTATTTTTTTTCTATCATTAGAAGATGATCTTATGAGAATTTTTGGATCAAAAACTCTTGAAAATGTTTTATCAAAATTGGGACTTAAAGATGGTGAAGTAATTACGCATTCTATGATTACTAAATCTCTTGAAAGAGCCCAACAAAAAGTTGAGAGTCATAATTTTGATATGAGAAAACAAATTTTAAAATTTGATGATATATTGAATGATCAAAGAAAAATAATTTACCAAAATAGAAGAGAAATTCTAAATACTAACGATCAATCAAAAATTATTGAGGATATGATAGGAGAGTATGTAAATTATTTAATTGAAGTTACCATTCCTCCAAAAAAATATTCACACGAATGGGATGAAACTTTATTAAAAGAAAAAATTAAAGAAATATTTAATTTAGATATTCCAGTCTCAAAATGGTTTGATGAAGAAGGAGTTGATGATGAAGAAATCAAGAAAAGGTTATTAGATCAGATTAACCAAAAATATAAAGAAAAACAACATCAATATTCGGTTGAATTACTTAGGTTTGCTGAAAAAAGAGTAATGTTATTTCAAATAGATAAGGATTGGAGAGATCATTTAGCAGCAATGGATTCATTGCGAGGAAGTGTAAATTTAAGAGCTATGGGAGGTAAAGATCCTTTTTATGAGTATAAAAAAGAATCTTTTGATTATTTTGATGAAATGCTATCAAACCAAAATGAAAAAGTTTTAAAAACTTTATTTAACATTAAATTAGTAAATAATAATAATAATAAAAACAGTAGCGTTAATAAAATATCAGAACCAAGAAGAGTTATAACAAAAAAAATAGGTAGGAATGAACCTTGTCCATGTGGTTCAGGAAAAAAATATAAACAATGCCACGGAAGTTAAATATCTGAAGTAATATTTAAGTATTTTTCTTTTCTGATCGAAACTAATTCTTTGATTGAGATTTTTTTTAATTCATCAATTAAATTTATAATTTTATTTTTTAATGTTTCTGCTTGTTTAAGAGGATGTCTATGTGCTCCTCCATATGGCTCTGGTATTATATCATCTATAATTTTAAATTTTTTACAGTCATAAGATGTTAATTTTAATGTTTTTGCTGCTACCTGTGAAAATTTAGTATTTCTCCATAATATAGATGCACAACCTTCAGGTGAGATAACAGAATATATTGAATGTTCTAGCATTAAAACTCTATCAGACGTAGCTATTCCTATTGCTCCCCCTGATCCGCCTTCTCCAATAATAATTGATATTGTAGGAATTTTTGCCTTTAAAAAATGCATTATTGATGATGCTATAGATTCTGATTGACCTCTTTCTTCCGCATCTTTTCCCGGAAATGCTCCAGCAGTATCGACAAATGATATTAGTGGTAATTTGAATTTTTCAGCTAATTTTATTAATCTTTGAACTTTTCTGTATCCCTCTGGTTTAGCCATTCCAAAGTTATGCTTAATTCTTGTTTCCATAGTATTACCTTTTTCTGTTCCAATAAAAAAAACAGAATTATTGCTAATTTTTGCTAATCCTCCCACGATTGCATTATCATCAGCGTATTTTTTATCTCCATGCAAAAAAACAATATCTGTAAAAATATTCTCAATATAATCTAAAGTGTGAGGCCTTTCACCATGTCTTGAAATTTGAACTTTTTGCCAGGGATCTAAATTTGAATAAATTTTTTTATATAATTCTTCTTTTTCATTATTTAATTTCTTAATTTTATCTTTATTTAATTCTCGATTATTATTTAATTGGTCTAATATTTTTTCTATTTTTTCTATTTCACTTTCAAATTCAAAATATTTTATCATATTATAAAATTATAGTTTTTAAATAACTCTAAAACTATGTTTCTAAAAAGTGCCCCATCTTTATACTGCAGATATCCATTTAATATAAGCTTTAAGTGTTCTGGGTGTATATTTTTCCATTCTTTATCATTTAAAGAAATTAAAGAATAAAATAGGAATTTTTCATCAACACTTTCAATAATACTATTATGTATTTCATTAAGCAGAAAAATTGATGGCATTGATCTATCATCAAAAATTTTATTTAAATTTATATTAGTATTAGAATTGATATCTAAATTCATTACAGCTTTTAAAACGTACAACAGTTCATAATTTTCATTATCTTGATAATTACTATTATTTAAGGTCAGGTTTATGGAATTAATAAAAGAATTTAAATCACTTGACGAGAACAAATCTAATAAAATTCTTGCGTAAATACTTTTTGAATCCACTCCAATTGCGTTTTCATACAACTCTACCCAATATACTGCATTATCAAATTTACTATTATAAATATAGGCTGATGCAATCTGAGGTCCATAAATGATATTTTCTGAAGAAGCATCAATAGAATCTAACATGTTAGTTGATAATTTGTAGGCAATTTCTTCCAAATTATGTTTTTTAGCAAATTCCCAAAATTGAATTAAAGTATTTAATCTATCTTTAGGAAATATTTGTATATTTACTAATTGAAATAAAAAAGCCATACTTAATTCTTTATTGTTGGATAGTGTTTTAATTGTTTCTTCAGAGTTATTTAATTGATCCGAATTGAAATCAGCTGACATATATAATGCTGCTAGGCTATCATCAGGAATTAAATTTTGAAGAAAACTTTCATTCGCTGCTTTAATTCTCAAATCAATAGGAGAGGATTGATTTAAAATTATAGGAATAGATAGATTTTTTTTATCAATTTCGTAAAATTCACTTGAGAAAGGAAGTTCTGCAATCCTAGTCATAGCACTATATAAAAATATTAAATCTTTATTTATATTTGACTTTTTAATACCTTTTTCTAATGTAATTTCGTTTGAAGAATTGGTTATAAGCGAAAACAAGTGCTGAAAATAATTATCTAAATTATTTTCAGATTCAATCAAAATTGAATTTAATAATTTTGCTTCTGATTGATTATCATTTAAAATTAGACAAAAAATGTCAAGTTTTTCTAAATAGAAAGAATTTAATTTTACATTTGTATTTAATTCTTCATTTAAGTTACAAGCTTCATTTAATTGAAAAGTTGATAAAAGGTAATTTAATTTAACTTCAGTATAGAAAAGTAAGTTTTTATCATTAGTCAGATCATATCTTTCAATCAATTCATATGATTTATTGATATGGCCAATAGATTTTAAGTAATTTACAATTAGAAAAAATATTTCATTATCTTGATCATTTTCAATATTTAATTGAAGGCTTTCTAGAACTTGAACTATTTCTTTTTGTAAAGTTTTTGAATTGATTTTTTGAAGATTATTAAAATAATTTTTTAGATCATTTATATTTAGCTTATGAATAAAGTTGTCTTCGGCAATTTCTATTTGATTTACCTCAATTTTTGAAGCTTCATTTTCTTCAATGTCATTATCTTTAGTTTCTATTTCGTTAGCTTTATTTAAATTATCAACCTCTTCCTCAATTTGTTTTTTATCATTAAGATTTTCAAGAACCATTTGATCAAGACTTTTACTTTCATATAAATTAATAACCTCTACTTCATTATTATTCTCTTCATTTGCAAAGATGTAATTTGAGAAGAAAATCAAGAAAATAATAAAAATAATTTTCATTTTAATTCTAGATTATATTTTTCTGTTATAATTTCTGAGGGTGAAGGAATATCAATCATATAAAGGGCAACAAAAACGATTATTGTTAGTGTGATAAAAAAATATATAATGTATCTATTTTTCATATATGATATTAAAAAAATGACTAATATATATATTTACCATTTTTTTAAGTTTTTTTCTATTTCTACAAAAAATTTGTCAATAATAAGAAAAAATTAGAATATGCTGGATCTATCTGAAATAAATAAGAAAAATATTTGTATAATGGGCTTTATGGGCTCAGGTAAGTCTGTAATTGGTAAAGATTTGAGTAAATATCTAAATTTAAATTTTTATGATACAGACAAGGAAATTGAACTTAAGACTAAAAAGAAAATAAATGAAATTTTTGAAAAGGAAGGAGAGTCATATTTTAGAGATATTGAAGAAAAAGTTTGTATTGAAATATTAACTAACGATAATTGTGTAATTTCTTTAGGTGGTGGAAGTATAATTAGTAAAAAAATAAGAAAAATAATAAAAAAAAATTCTTACTCTATTTATTTACAAGTTACATTAAACAATTTACTAAACAGATTAAAGTTTTCAAGAAAAAGACCTCTATTGAATAACAATTCTAATAAAAGTGAAATAATGCGGAAACTTCTCAAAGATAGGCAAAAATATTATGAAAAAGCTGATCTGATTATAAAAAATAATGGTGATAAATTTCAAACACTGAATCAAATTAAATCTCAACTTAATATTTATGCAAAATAATTTATTCATAAAGAACAAAAAATTGAATACTTCAATACTTATAAAAAAAAATTATATTTCAACATTTGTAAAAAATATTGCAAAAAAAAATGAAAAGGTCTTTTGTGTTGTTGACTCCAAAATCAAAAATAAATTTAATTTTATAAAAGAAAAAAATATAAAAATTATAACTATTGAATGTGGGGAAAAAATAAAAACAATTTATGGCTATAAAAACCTTGCTGAAAAATTAATTAAAAATAATGTAAATAGAAAATCTGTGCTTGTTGCAATCGGGGGTGGAACTTTAGGTGATTTAGCAGGATTTGTCTCAAGTACAGTTTTAAGAGGTTTGGATTTTTTTCTTATACCCACTACACTTTTATCTCAAGTAGATAGTTCTATTGGAGGTAAGAATGGAATAAACACGACCTACGGAAAAAATATGCTTGGAACTTTCTATCAACCAAAAGAAGTATTAATTGATATTTCTGTTTTAAATACTTTACCAAATAAAGAAATAAAATCAGGATACGCAGAAATAATTAAACATGCTTTAATTAATGATTATAATTTTTTTTGTTGGTTAGAAAAAAATATAGATAAATTACTTAAACTAAATAAATCTATTTTAGAAAAAGCAATTTATAAATCGATAATGATAAAACTTTTTTATGTAAGAAAAGATGAAAAAGAAACCTTAATAAATAGTCAATCTAGAGCAATGTTAAATTTTGGACACACAATAGGTCATGCTATAGAAAGCCACTATAATTATAAAAAATTTAATCATGGAGAAGCAATTTCTATAGGAATGATTACTGAGGCAAAAATATCTAATTATCTCGGTTTGCTCTCTTCTAATGAACTTTATAGAATATTAATACATTTTAAGAAATGTAAGCTAAAAATTTTTGACAAATTTATAAAAGAAAAAAAAATAATTAATATAATAAATAAAGATAAAAAAAATTTTAATGATAGTATAAACTTTTCTCTTATAAATAAGATTGGAAGTTCTATATTTTATAATAAACTAGATAAAGATAAAGTTTATAAAATTTTACAAAATATATAAATGACAAGTCTATTTCTTCTTTTTTTACTAATAATTCTTGTAATTCTTTCAGGTTTTTTATCAGGATCTGAAACTGCAATTACTGCTACTTCTAAGGCAAGAATTTTATATAAGAAAAAGAAAGGAAGTAAAAGAGCAGGATTTGTAATTGAACTTCTAAACAAGAAAGACAATGTAATATCAACATTGCTACTATCAAACAACCTTGTTAATATTTTAGCATCTTCTTTAGCAACAGCATTTTTTTATGATATTTTTGGTGTAGAAGGTATTTTTTATGCAACACTTATAATGACTGTTGTCATTGTTATATTTGCTGAAGTTCTTCCTAAAACTTATGCCATAAATAGACCTAATAGAACTGCTTTATTAATTTCTCCAATTATATACTATTTGAATAAAATTTTGTTTATTTTTGTATTTATAATAAATCTTATTGTAGGATTGATTTTTAGAAAAAAAGATAATGACACCATAGATAAAGATCTTCAATCTGAAGAAGAATTAAAAGGGGTTATAGATTTATATAAAACTTCAAACCCAGATTATGAACAAGAAAAAGACATGTTACAAAGTATATTACAGCTAAATGATATAGCTGTTGAAGAAATTTTTACACATAGAAAAAATATTTACTCAATTGATTCATCTCTCAAAACTAGTGAAATTATAAATAAAATAAACAATTCTCGGTATACTCGAATTCCTTTTTGGAAAGATAACCCTGAAAACATAATAGGTTTATTAAATGTACGAACTTTAAATATAGATTTAAAAAATCATAATGAGTCAAAAGAAATTATTTTTGATAAAATTTCTAATCCCTGGTTTATTCCAGAAACAACAAACCTATTAGAACAATTGGTTGAATTTAAAAAAAGAAAGGAGCACCTAGCTTTTGTTGTAGATGAATTTGGCGAATTACTTGGATTAATAACCTTAGAGGATATTATTGAAGAAATAGTTGGAGAAATTGTAGATGAAATTGATGTTCCAGAAAATGATTTTAAACTAAATAATTATGGCAAGATGATAATTAATGGTGAAAAAAATGTTAGGGATCTTTATAAAAGTTTTGATTTAGATCCACCAGAAGTAGAATCATCAACTATAGCAGGATATATTTTAGATATGTCAAAAAAAATACCTTCATATGGAGAATTATTTAAAGATAATTTTTTTACTTATAAGATTTTATCACACTCAAAAAAACAAATATCTAAGGTTGAAATTTCAAAAATTAATTAATTTTAATTTCTAAAGAATGTAAACCACTTTTAAATTCCTCTTCAAGTAAACTATTGATAATTCTATGAATATTTAATCTATTAAATGGGGAATTATCTTTTTTTGTCAATATGATCTTAATATGAGTTTCGCCACTACCGGTAAAATTATTATGCCCTCTATGTGAATTTGAATTGTCAATAATTTCTAATAAAAAATTATCAAATTTATTTGATAATATTTTATCAATTCTTTGCTTACGATTCATTATTTTTAAACTATATAATAGGTGTGGGTAAACATAAAATAGATATTAATAAAAATAGTCTTTCATGGGAAAAAACATTTTTTAGAAAATGTGATAATAAAGATTGTAATAGTGAGGGTAAATTTAAAGCACCAAAATCAAGAGTTATGTTGAATCAATATTATTATTTTTGCATAGAACATATTAAAGAATACAACAAATCATGGGATTTTTATAAAGGGTTATCAGTTAACGAAATTGAGAATTCAATGAGAGAAGATATTATTTGGAACAGGCCATCATGGCCATTAAAGGGAAATTATCACAAAGTAATGGATCAAATTAACAATTTTTTTAATGAAGAAATGAACGATTTAAATCCAAGTGAACGAGAGAGCAACTACTTCAGAAATAAGCTGGTTGATGAAAACCTTACAAAAGAAGAAAGTAAAGCTCTATCAATATTCAATCTAGATCTACCATTGACATTGGATAAAATTAAAAAAACTTATAAAAAACTAGTGAAAATATTTCACCCTGATGTAAATGGTAACGATAAAAAAGCGGAAGAAAAGTTTAAGGAAATAAATAGCTCATACAAAATACTTTTAAAGAAGTTTAAAAATGACTGATAAAAAAAATATAGAAATATCTCCTAGTATCAAAATTGAACCAAAAGAATTATTTGGAGTTTCCTGTGAGTTTGATATTTATAAGTTTAAGGAAAAAACTGAACACGTCCCAGAAATAGATCAAACATATATTTTTGATCCAGCTACAACTCTTTCAATACTGGCAGGATTTTCTTCTAATAGAAGAGTTCTGATTCAAGGATACCATGGCACTGGTAAATCAACTCATATAGAACAAGTAGCAGCAAGACTTAATTGGCCATGTATTAGAATTAATTTAGATAGTCACATCAGTAGGATAGATTTGATTGGTAAAGATGCTATCGTGCTCAAAGATAATAAACAAGTGACAGAGTTTCAGGATGGCATACTTCCTTGGTCATACAAAAATCCTGTAGCTTTAGTATTTGATGAGTATGATGCAGGGAGACCTGATGTAATGTTTGTAATTCAACGTATATTGGAGTCAGAGGGTAAATTAACTCTCCTGGATCAATCAAGAGTAATTAAACCTCATAAATTTTTTAGATTATTTGCTACAGCAAACACTGTTGGTCTTGGTGATACATCTGGTTTGTATCATGGTACTCAACAAATAAACCAAGGTCAAATGGATAGATGGAATATTATATCAACCTTAAATTACCTTAGTAACCAGCAAGAAATAAATATTATCTTAAGTAAAGTAAAAAAACTTAATAATAAGGATGGCAAAGACATCGTTAAATGCATGGTGGCTACTGCAGATCTTTCTAGATCAGGATTCATTAATGGTGATATTTCAACTGTTATGAGTCCAAGAACTGTATTGACTTGGGCAGAAAATTATCTTCTATTCGATGATATAGAATATTCTTTTAAACTATCTTTTTTAAATAGATGCGATGAAATGGAGAGATCTATCTTACAGGAATATTTTCAAAGGTCATTTGGAGTTGATATTACTGATGCTAAGGTAGCTAATGTCAAAGAATAGCGAAATTATTGAAGATTTTAAAAAGTCATTAACTGCTACAATAAAATCAATAGGTAAAAAAGAAGATATAGAGATTAATTTTGTTAAAGAAAATCCTTCAATTATTGGTAATACTATAAATCTAACTGAACCAAAAATTGAAAATTTCAAAAATAACCTAGAATATTTAAGAGCTGAAGCGGACTCCTTTGCATTAGAGTTCAGATTACATTCAAAAGAGATACATCAAAACTTTTTAAATCAAGATGAGTTATCAAACGAAATAATAAATGTTTTGGAACAAGCACGAGTAGAAGCTATTGGTAGTAGTGAATTCAAGGGAATACAAAAAAATCTAAAGAAAAAGTATATTAAAGATCTTAAAATTGGAAATACTAAAAAAGATCAAAATTTATTAATTAAAGCATTTAAAAATGTAGCATTTGAAGAAATTGTTGGTGTAGATTTAGGTGAAATTAATAGTAGTTTTAAAAGTATTGTAAAAGAAAAATTAAAAAAAAATTATTCAAACTTTTTTATAGATCTAAAGAAATATCTACAAGATCAGGAAAAATATACATCTACTATAGTTGAAAAACTAGATGAAATTGGATTGCTTAATAACAGTGTAAACAATACTCAGAATGAAGATATTAATCAAAATGATGAAGATCAAGATAATGAAAATGAAAATAATGATGAACAAAAAAATGATGAACAAACTGAGTCAAATATTGAAATGCAAACAAGTGAAACAGCTATTGAGCAGTCAGTTTCATTAGAAGAAAATGATGATATGGGAGAAGAAAGTGGAGATACTGAACTAGATTATTTACCAGATAGAAAAATTTTAGAGAATTTAGAGAATTATAAAGTTTATGATTATAATTTTGATGAAATTATTAACGCTGAAGAACTTTGTGATATCAAAGAATTAGAGAAACTTAGAAGAAATCTTGATCAACAAGTATTTTCTTTTCAACCACTAATTGTTAAAATTGCCAATAGACTGCAAAGAAAACTTTTAGCTCAGCAAAATCGTCATTGGGATTTTAATATGGAAGAAGGCTTTCTTGATACATCAAGATTAGCTAAAATCATTGCTAATCCAAACAATAAATTAAGCTACAAAATAGAAAAGGAAATTGAATTTAAAGATACTATTGTGAGTCTTCTAATTGATAATTCTGGTTCAATGAGAGGCAGACCAATTACGGTTGCAGCCCTTTGTTCAGATATTTTAGCAAAAACATTGGAAAGATGCTTAATTAAATCTGAAATATTAGGGTTTACAACCAAAGCTTGGAAGGGAGGTAACTCTAGAGAAAAATGGATCAAAAATGGAAAGCCCTCTAATCCAGGCAGGTTAAATGATCTAAGACATATTATCTATAAATCTGCAGACTCACCATGGAGGAGATCAAAGAAAAATTTGGGCTTATTATTGAAAGAGGGAATTTTGAAGGAAAATGTCGATGGTGAAGCTTTATCATGGGCCTATAATAGATTATCTTTTCGAAAGGAAAAAAGAAAAATTCTTATTGTTATCAGTGATGGTGCTCCAGTTGATGACTCAACACTTTCTGTAAATCCAGGTAATTATCTAGAAAAAAATTTAAGAGATATAATTGGTGAAATTGAAAAAAAAGATGAAATTGAATTAATTGCCATAGGAATTGGGCATGATGTTTCAAGATACTATAGTAAGGCTGTAACAATAATGGATGTCGATCAGTTAGGTGAAGTATTACTAAATCAATTATCTGCTACTTTTCATTTAGATAATTAAGAATTTAACCATTTCTTTTTTGCATTATCAAAATCATTGTTATCAATTGAGCTCCTAATGTCTTTCATGAGATTATTCATAAAATATATATTATGATTAGTAAGCAATTGTAATCCTAGTAATTCTTGTGCAGAAAAAAGATGGTATAAATATGCCAGTGTAAAGTTCTTACAGGTATAGCAATTACACTCATTATCTATTGGGTTTAAATTATTTTTATATTTAACATTTTTTAAGTTTATTTTTCCCTGTTTACCTTTAACTAAAGCTGATCCGTGTCTAGCAATTCTAGTTGGGCTTACACAATCAAATGTATCGATTCCGTCTGCAACAAAATCCCATATATCTCTTGGATCACCTATACCTAGTAAATGAACTGGACGAATATTATCTAATTTAGAAGAAGTAAAATGAACTATATCCTTCATTTCATCTTTATTTGATCCTAAACTTCCACCAATAGCAATTCCAAAAGTGTTGATTTTTTTTGTATTAAATTCAATGCTTTCTTCTCTTAAATCTCTGTAAATCCCTCCTTGGATAATACCATACATTTCTTGTCTACCAGCTGACCCATTTTTAGGATTATAATTAAGTTTAGAGTTAAATGCATTAATGGATCTTAAAGACCATCTATGACTTCTTAACATAGAATCAGATGTGTATATTTTATCTACATTATAGGGAGTACATTCATCAAAAACTAAGATGAAATCTGCTCCAAGATTTCTTTGGACCTCTATTGATTTTTCAGGAGATAAAATATGAGTAGAACCATCTATATAGGACTTGAATAATGCGCCCTCTTCATTCAAATTTATTAAAGTTTTTTTGTTTTTTGAATTTGTTTTTCGCCCTTTTATTTCATCAGCAACTGACCCATGTCCAAGAGAAAAAATTTGAAATCCACCACTATCTGTTAACATAGGCCCATCCCAACCCGTAAATTTATGAAGACCTCCGTGTTGAGCTATTAGTTCACTACCTGGCTGAAGCATTAAATGGTATGTATTGGATAGTATAATTTGTGTATTATTTTTTTTTGCTTCAAGTGTAGTAAAAGATTTTAGTGCAGCTTTTGTTGCACAAAAAATAAATGCTGGAGTTTCAATATCACCATGTGGTGTAGAAATTTTTCCTGTTCTTGCTTTATTATTTTTATTTGTTTTTTTAACTTTCCAAGAAAAGTTAGTCATTAGTTTTTGGGACAAAAAACTTAGCTATATAAATAAAAGGAGTGTCAAGTAAGGCTATAAATATTCTTAGAAGATAAGTGCCTAAAATATAAATCATTATAACATTATACACACTTATTGGTTCAGGATTTAATAAGATCCAAGCACATACACTAAAGACAGTGTTATCAACCAAAGACGAGGTAATAGTAGATAGATTATTTCTTAACCAGAGAGACTTGCCTGATAAAACTTGTTTTAAATAATCAAAGAACCAAACGTCAAAATATTGGCTTATTAAATATGCTATCATACTAGCTATGAAAAATCTTGTCATTGGAGTAAATACATTTGATAAACTCTCTTGTACCCAATCAGCATCTGATGGTTGAAAACCTATAGTAATTACCATTAATAAAGTCATAAATAAGAATGCGCTGAAACCGATTAAAATATTCATTCTAGCTTTTTCCTTGCCATAATATTCAGATAAAATATCAGTACATAAAAATGTGGAAGCAAAAAGTATGGTTCCTAAAGCTACCGGTTCGGGTGAATAAAAAAAATCTACTGTTTTTAAAACTTGAATATTTCCTGCGATTACAGCTAGTGCAGAATAGATAAAAATTCCTATATATCCAAATAACCTTAAAAAAATAAGAATAGAAAAAAAACAAAAAAGTAGCATTATGAACCACATTAATTCAGTGCTAAGGGAATTAAGTATTGTTGTTAATTCAAAGAAAAATCCCATTACAAAAATTTAATTAGATTTTGATAGAATAGTTTTTTTTAATTTTTTAGCTTTTAACGGTAATTTAGAATTAGGTGTATTAATTAGAAATTCATCTAAACCACCTTTTTTTTCAACTGTTCGAATTGTACTAACAGCAACTTTCAATTGGAATTTTTGATCTAAAACTTCACTAACAAAAGTTATATTCTGAAGATTTGGTTTAAAACGTCTTTTTGTTCTATTTTTAGCATGACTAACGTTATTACCAGTTTGAAAAGATTTTCCAGTTAATTCACATCGCATTGACATATTGAAGATGCATGTAAATATAAATATTATTTTGTCAAGTATTCTAAATACTAAATTTATCTATGATATAAGTTGGAGTTATTTGATGATTTTTAATTAAATTATTTATTTTATTTAAATCTTTATGAATACCAGATTTTACTAAAATACTATCTATTTCAAAATTATTAGCTCCTTGAATATCATGAAATAATGAGTCTCCAATAGCTAATGTTCTTTTTTTTTCTAAATTAATTTGATTAGTGGTTTCAGTGTATATGCTTACATCAGGTTTACCTTTTATAATAACTTTTCCACCCATTTTTTTGTATATTTCACCAATAGCACCCATACAAAAGACATTATTATTACTGTTACTTTCAACAGTTTCAAAGTCAGGGTTTGCACAATACATTGTTATTTCTTTTTTATAAGCTAGTTCTAGTAATGGAATGTAGTCGATTAGCTGAAAATTTATAAAAGGGGTACAAGCTAAAATTAAATCTGCATCTTCTACTTTTTCTACAAAATTAAAGTTTAAACCATCTCTAAAATTTAGACCATCCTCTTTTTCTTGATCATAAATATGAAAACAATTTTTTTTATTTTTATTATCTAAAAATTTTTTTTTAAGTAATTGCCAAATCATTTCTCCGCTTGTTACTGTATTTATAAAAGATTTCTTTTTAAATCCAAGTTTTGGTAATCTATCAATAGAAGATTTTGATCTTTTTGATGAATTTGAAATTATAAACAAATTTTTATTATTACTATTTAGAATATTTATAGTATTAAAAGCATGATCGTATCCAAATGCTCCATCATGCATTACACCCCATTGATCAATTATAAAATTGTCATAATCATAAATAATTTCTTGAATGGATTTAATTTCTTTCACTACTATACTGATTTTCCAATAACTTCAGAAACATTTTTATATCCATCAGTTTTAATTAGGTCAATCAAGTCACCTTTCATGTTATTGATTAAATTTGGGCCAGAATAAACCAATGCAGTATATAACTGAACTAAAGAAGCACCAGATTTAATTTTTTCGTAACAGTCCCTTCCACTTGAAATACCACCCACTCCTATTAATGGTATTTGACCATTTGTTAAATCATACATTTTTTTCAAAATTATATTCGAGTTCTTGTAAAGAGGTTTACCACTTAAACCACCTTTTTTTCCTTTGTTTATAGAAATTAAATTGCTCTCTCTTTTTATAGTGCTATTTGTAACTATTAATCCATCTATGTTGTTAGCTAAGGAAATTAGTGCTATGTCTCTTAGTTGATCTTCATTTAAATCAGGTGAAATTTTAATTAAGATTGGCTTGGTATTAATATTTTTTATTTCATCTCTTTTATCTATAATTTTTTTAATTAATTTTTCTATCTTTCCTCTCAATTGTAGATCTCTCAACCCTTCAGTATTTGGTGAAGATATATTTATAGTAATATAGCTTGCCAAATCGCCTAACTCTTCTAAACCTTTCAGATAATCGTCAATAGCTTCAATTGAATTTTTATTTTTTCCAATATTAACTCCTACAATTTTATTACTTAAGTATGATTTTTGGTGTTTAATTAAATTTTTTTTTACTTTTTTTATACCCTTATTATTAAATCCTAAACTATTGATAATGGCTTTATCTTCACTTAATCTAAATACTCTAGGTTTAGAGTTACCACTTTGAGGTTGTGGAGTAATTGTACCAACTTCAAGAAATCCAAAACCAAATGAAAACATGGAATGCATCACTTCAGCATTTTTATCAAAACCTGCAGCAAGTCCAATGGGATTTATAAAATCTAAACCCATTAGATGTTGTGCAAGAATAGGATCCTCAATATTTTTTTGTCTTACTTTGAAATATTTTAAAAAATTAATTGTAATAGTATGAGATAACTCGGGGGGTAATAAACTTAATATTTTTAATGAACTATTGTACAATAAATTAATTATCTATTAATTTTTTTAGATAATCAATAGTTTCTCTTAATCCAAATAATTTAAAAAATGATCCTAGTCTAGGGCCCTGATCCTGACCAAGCATAACTTGATATACTAGTTTAAAAAAATCTTTTAGGTTTTCAAATTCGTGTTTTTTTCCTACTTCGTATAATAATGTTTGAATATCTTCAGATGAACTCTTTTCAGTAACATCATTTTCTAAAAGATTAATAATATCAATAAATACCTCTTTATTGCTACCATCAATCTCTAAAAATTTCTTTTTAGGCAAAATAAAATCTTCATAGTAATTAAGTGCAAAATCTATGAGGCGATCAAATTCAGGATTTTTATCAGCATTAATATTATCATCATATTTATTGATAAAAGACCATATTACTTTTTTATCTTTAGAATTAGAAACATTTACTAGGTTGGTAAGGGTATTGAAATTTATTTCTGATTTAAATTCTTTTGGTTTTCCTGAATGAATATGCCAAATTGGATTATCATACTGCTTATTTTTATCTAAACTTGAGTATGAATTATAATGAGAAAGATAATCATCTACAGTTTTAGGAATTACATCAAAATGAAGTTTTTTAGCTGATTTTGGTTTTTGGAACATATAAAGTGCAAGACTTTCAGGAGAGGCGTAACGTAGCCACTCATCAACACTAATACCGTTGCCGACTGACTTAGAAATTTTTTCTCCTTTTTCATCTAAAAACATTTCATAAATTAGATTAGTGGGAGGTTTTTTATTTAATACTCTACAAATCTTTGATCCTAAATCAACACTTTCTGTAAGATCTTTACCGCACATTTCATAATCGACATCAAACGACATCCATCTCATTGCCCAATCTACTTTCCATTGTAACTTACATTTTCCATTAATTACTTCTGTTTCGACTAACTTGTCTAAAGATGGATCCTTGTAAATAATTGTTTTTGAATCCATTTTATATTCTTCGATTTTTACTTGAAGTACTTCTCCTGAATTTTCACTTATCGGCAAAAAGGGGCTATAAGTTTCTTTTCTCTCTGCCCTTAAAGTAGGTAAAATAATATCTAAAATTTTTGTATAGTTTTCAAATATACTTAATATTGTTTCATTAAAATCTCCACTTTGATATTTATCTGTTGAGCTAACAAACTCGTAGTCGAAATTAAATTCATCTAAAAAACTTCTAAGTTTTGCATTATTATGATGTCCAAAACTTTCAAATTTACCAAATGGATCTGGTATAGAAGTAAGTGGCTTACCTATAAATTTTTCTAACATTTCTTTATTTGGAACATTTTCAGGAACTTTTCTTAATCCATCCATATCATCAGAAAATGTGATCAGTTTTGTTGGACAATCAATTATAGAGCTAAATGCATTTTTTACCATTGATGTTCTTACAACTTCACCAAAAGTTCCAATATGAGGTAAACCTGAGGGGCCATAACCAGTTTCTAGTAATACATATCCCTTAGATGGAATTTTAAAGTTTTGTAAACCACCATTTTTTTTAATGATTTGAAATGCTTCTTTAAATGGCCAAGCTTTTAAGGATTTTGCTAATTCTTGATCAATCATTTAATTTTGCTCTAATTCTAATTTTTTTACCCAATAACAACTTTAATGAATTTGTGAAATTAAAAATTTCAGATCCTAATTTTTTAAATAATTCATTTTCTAAATCTACAATATTATCAATAATATTATTAATTAAATCATTCCCTGCCGTAGTTAGAATTAAACTATCAGATCTTTTATCTTGTGGCTGTTGTTTTGATATTAACTTCTTTTCTTCTAGATTAGAAACACGTAAGCTAACAACTGATCTATCAATAGATGCATTTTTACATATCTCCTGCTGAGTAATATTTATGTTTTCTTGCTGTAATAAATAAATTGTCTCAAGAATAAGATATTCATTTAATGTGATGTGACTCTCTTTTAGTTTATTCCTTACTTTAGATTGCCATAAGTTTGATGTTTGCCATATTAATAATGCTAATCTATTCTCATTAAGAGAAGTGTCTGCCATAGTTTTTATACAAACTGTTTGTATACAAATTAATAATTTATGTCAATACTATTCTGGTGCAATTTCTATTTCTAAGCCATCAAGCTCTTCAGAAAGCTCAATTTGACAAGATAATCTGGAATTATTATTAACATCAAAAGCTTGATCTAGCATAGATTCTTCATCATCATCCATATTTTTCAGCTTGTTTGTCCATTTTTCATCAATATAAACATGACAGGTAGCGCAAGCACAACATCCTCCACAGGAAGCTTCAATATCGTAACCATTGTCTCTAAGAGTTTCCATTAATGTAAAATTACTATCATATTCAATTTCAGACTTTTTACCTGATCTATCTGTGATTATTAACTTTGGCATTAAACGCCTAGTTTTTTTTGAAGTTCTTTGGAAGATGTTGTGTATCTAAAAATGTTTTTCTTATCAGGAAAGCAATATTTAAATACTTCTTGAGCCATTAAGGCAGACTCGTGAAATCCTGATAGAATAAGCTTAAGTTTTCCTGGGTACCAATTTATGTCACCTATCGCAAAAATTGAAGGTGTAGAAGTTTGAAATTTTTCAGTGTCCACTTTAATTAAGTTCTCGTGTAAGTTTAGACCCCATTCCGCAATTGGACCTAGTTCCATTTTTAAACCAAAAAATGGTAAAAGATAATCTACTTCAATATTTGATTTTTCATCATCATTTTCGTACTCTAGCATTATTCTACTATCTTGAATTTTAGAAATCTTTTTTATTTGGCCCTTTAAAAATTTAATTTTTCCTTTTGTTTCTAATTCTTGCATTTTTGAGACAGAATCAGGTGCTGCCCTAAACTCTTTTCTTCTATGTATTAGAGTTACATTAGAATCCTTAGATAGTTCATTTGTCCAATCCAAAGCAGAGTCTCCTCCTCCTGCAATTAAGATTTTTTTATTCTTAAATATTGATTTGTCTCGAATTGCGTAAAAAACATTTTTGTTTTCGAAATTCTCAATATTCTCAATTGGAGGTTTTCGGGGCACAAAACTTCCTGCCCCTGCTGCAACTACTATACATTTTGCTTCAACTTTTGTTCCAATATTAGTTTCTACAATCCAACCACTTTCTGTCTTAGCAATTTTCTCGACTTGTTGGTTGAGATGAAATTTAGGTTTAAAAGGGTTTATCTGTTTAATTAACTCGTCAGTTAATTCTTGTCCTGTTACAACTGGTCTAGAGGGAATATCATAAATTGGTTTTTCTGGATACAATTCAGCACATTGACCTCCAACCTTATCTAAATTATCAACTAAATTACATTTTATATTTAAAAGACCTAATTCAAATACAGCAAATAGGCCTACTGGACCTGCACCTATAATTACTACATCAGTATTTTCTGTCATATGTGAAAAATAACAACTTTTTTTATTTTTTCTAGGGATTATATATATATTCTAAATGAATTACGCTAATACCTCGAAATATTATAATCCTTCGATTTATATATGGCTATTAACAATAACCGCAATGGTTTTATTAATTATAGTAATAGGAGGTCTCACAAGATTAACAGACTCTGGACTTTCTATGACTGACTGGCGTCCAATTTTAGGTGTAATTCCTCCACTGAGTTTAGAAAGTTGGTTGGTTGTATTCGAAATGTATAAACAAACACCAGAATACAAAATAGTTAACAAAAATATGACATTAAATGAGTTTAAATATATTTTTTGGTGGGAGTGGTTTCATAGAATATTTGCAAGAGCCATAGGTGTTGTCTTTTTAATACCATTAATTTATTTTAGTTTTAAAAAGCAAATTCAATCATCACTGTATATAAGGCTTGGTATTGTCTTTGTTTTCGGTTTGTTTCAAGCAGTTATTGGATGGTGGATGGTAAAGAGTGGTTTGACTGAAAATCCTTACGTAAGCCCTTATAGACTTACTTTTCATCTTTTAAATGCTCTTATAATTTTCTCTATACTATTATGGATAGCAATGGATTACAGGTATTCTTCTAATATAAGCTTTTTATCTAATCCAAAAACAAATGAATTTTATATTTTAATTGCTGTAATTTTAATATTTATCACAATTGCAACAGGTGGATTTATGGCAGGAACAAACTCTGGACAATCTTTTAATACTTTTCCACTAATGAATGGAAAAATCATACCTGATGATTACATTATTGATGACTTAGGTGTTTATAATATTTTTGAAAATACAGTTGCAATAAATTTTAACCACCGTTGGTTATCAATACTTGTTTTTTTTTATATCCTTTTTGTTTGTTTTAAATTTATTAAATTTGATAATAAAAATATATCTAGTACTCTTGTATATTTAGTTTTATTCTTTCTAACGTTACAAGTAATATTAGGTATTATAACTCTTTTAAGTAATGTTTACTTACCAGTCGCAAGTTTACATCAAACTAATTCAATTTTGTTATTATCAACTTTATTAATTAGTTATCATCAAATTAAAATTAGAAAGGTTAAAGATGTCTAACAAAAATATATTTGTCTTTGGGGGCACGGGTTCTATTGGAAAATCATTATCAAAAAAACTGAAAAGCAATAACTATGATCCAATAATTATTTCTAGAAATGAAACAGAATTAAAACAATTATCTGAAGAAATTGGATGTAAATACAAAGTGTGTGATGTTTTAGATTTTAATAAAGTTAAGAGTATTTCAGAAGAATACAAAGATCAATTAAGTGGTATTGCTTTTTGTGTTGGCTCTATAAATTTAAAACCTCTTAAAATGACTAAAGATGAAGATTTTATTGATTCTTTTAAAATAAATACACTTAGTGCTATAAATGCGATTAAGTTTAATCAAGAAACACTTGCTAAAAATAATGGCAGTATTCTTCTTTATTCAACTATTGCTGTAAAACAAGGTTTTACTAATCACACAATAATTTCTACCGCAAAAGGTGCCATTGAAGGGCTTACTTTGAGTTTAGCTGCTGAATTTGCTCCAAAAATCAAAGTAAATTGTATAGCACCAAGTTTAACTAACGCAAAAATGACACAAAAGTTGATTAGCAATGAAACTATTAAGAAAGCAATTGAAAATATGCATCCTCTACCTAAAATTGGCTCTGGTGATGATTTCTCCGATATTGGAAGTTTTTTATTAAGTGATAAAAATAGTTGGATAACTGGACAAATATTTCATATAGATGGGGGAAGATCATCATTAAGAATTAAATCGTGAAATATATCTTTATAATTTGTTTATCTGTTTTTTCTTTAAGCGTTTTTA
>CACKIH010000014.1 GCA_902600225.1 uncultured Alphaproteobacteria bacterium
ATACTGGCTCTACACTAAATGGATATTTCTGTGATTTTGATAGAAATTTTGGATTTGGCAATATTAGTCAAAAATCTTTAGATTCTTATAAGAAATTATGGGATGTTACAGAAAAAACTTTAGAAATAATTAAACCTGGAATAAGCTGCAACGAAATTTATGATTCACTAAGTAACAATTTGTTTTCGAATAATTCTAAAAGTAAAGTTGGAAGAATGGGGCATGGTTTTGGTCTTCAACTGACAGAGCCGCCAAGTATTATGAATAATGATAAGACAATTTTAGAAAAAAATATGATCTTAGCTTTAGAGCCATCAATCGAAATTGAAAATGGTAAGATGTTAGTCCATGAAGAGAATGTTTTAATTACTGAAAATGGTTATAGATTATTAACTTCAAGAACTCCAAAACAATTACCTATGGTTAATATTTAATTATTATTTTTACTTAAATAATTTAGTATTTGGAAAAATTTTCCATTATGGCTGCGGCGTATTTTATACCTTTTATATAGTTTTCAACTTTAATATTTTCATCAGGCGCATGAAGATTAGCCCCAGGATTGGCAAAACCGGTTAATACACACGGCATCCAAACATGTTTCAATATAGTCCCTTCTGCTGAAACACCATTTACAACAGGTTTTTCACCAAATACTTCCTCTGCAGCTTTAATAATAGCTTGAGATATATCCTCTTTAACAGAAATTTTGTAAGGAGGTTCTGCTGCATCGAAAGCTTTCACCTCAAGATGACCAAATCCATGCTCAATCAAATGATTTTTTAGTTTTTTTATACATTTTTGTGGATTCATATTTGGAAGTAACCGAAAATCTATTCGCACTTTTGCTTCGCTTGGTACAATAGTTTTGTGTCCAGGGCCAGTGTATCCTGAAATCATTCCTTGAATATTTGCAGTTGGCTCATATGTTCTGGCTTTAATAGCCTCAACTCCATCTCTATTTAAAACAAAATTCTCAATACCAAATTCTGATTTTAATGCTGATAAATCTACCCTTTCATTTTTTTCATTTAGTAAATTTATTTCTTCCTCTCCTAATTCGTATAATCCTTCGTACCAATCCTTAATTAATATTTTTCTATCTCTTGTCATAATAGTTGATAAGGCATGAACCAATTCCCATGGAGGGCTAGGTACAAGTGGAAAATTAAGAGAGTGAATATCTTTTATTCCTCCTCTTGCGATTAATTCTACAAATAAAACTGATTTTAAACCAAGCTCTACCTCCGGCACTTTAGCAAATTCATCAACTGTTCCATCTAGGCAGTGCATTCCATCAGCCTCTAACAGTTTTTTATTTTTTTCAACCCACGGACCAAGATGAACGGAACCTATCTCTTCTTCACCTTCATAGAAAAATTTTAAATTTAAAGGAACTTCACCTCTTACTTTTAAAAATGCTTTTGCTGCTTTATTAAAAGCTAATAAACCACCTTTGTTATCTGTAGCACCTCTTCCATAAATTACATTATCAACTAAGGCGCCAGACCATGGACCTCCGTGTGACCACGCTTCAATAGGTTCTGGTGGCTGAACATCATAATGAGAATAACAAAACATTGTTTTTTTTGAATTTGAAGATTTTAAATGTCCAAAGACTAAAGGAGGACCATCTGGTATCTCATGTAATTCAGCTGGTAAGCCATCCTTGTGCATTTTCTCAACAACATAACTTGCACATTCTTCTAAACCTAATTTTTGAGCAGATACTGAGGGCTTTCTTATAAATTCTTGCAAATCCTTTATATATTCGTCAACATTATCATCTATATATTTATATATATCTTTCATTTTTTATCCTCATTAGATAAATCCCATGCATTGACATGCTTTCCTATAAGATGTTTATATTTTCCAGAAGCTAATTTCAAAAAAGCTGGAGTCAATTCAATTGGATCTACCCATTTCTTTTTATATTCATCAGTATAGTTTTGTTCTGACATAGGAGTATTCATAAACATTCCAGGAGTAATAGTAAATACTTGAATACCAATACTAGAGCCTTCAATAGATAAACTTTTCATTAAACCTTCTAAACCATGTTTTGCTGCACAATAGGCACTTTCATTATCAAAACCTTCTACACCAGCACGAGATGAAACAAAAATTATTATACCTCTTCCATTTTTTTTCATATTATCCCAGACAAATTTAGATAAATGAAATCCACTATTTAAGGAAATATTAAGTACATCATTCCAATATTTTTTGTCAGTATTTTCAAATGATTTTGGGATAAGAATTGCAGCATTATGTATTAAAATATCAATTGATTTTTGTTCTTTAGATAAATTAAGAAATAATTTTTCTAAATTATCTATTTTGCTTAAATCGCACTCAATATTTTTTGCATTAGGAATATTATTTTTTATAAGTTTTTTATGATCAATATCTAATAAAAATAAATTAGCTTTTTTTTCTGAAAAAGCTTTTGAGACTGCGAAACCTAAACCATCTGCTGCTCCAGTAATAAGGATATTTCTGTTTGAAAAATCCATTTTTATAAATCAATCCATTTTCTTTCTTTTGTAGATTGGAAAACTGCATCAACAACAAGTTGATTTTTTAATCCATCTTCAAATGTTGAACCTTCGTTCAAAGATCGGTTTTCCTTAATAGCTGAAGTTAATTCTTCTAACAAACTAACTACTGAAACATTCCAAATACCTTTATTAACACCGTCAAGTGATGCGTTAGGATCTTCAAAAGATAATTTTTTAAAATCTTCTCCTTTTTTTGCAAATAAAATTTCTTCTGTCTTGTCTTCTAGAATAATGGTACCTTCTGATCCAAAAATTTGAGTTTTATTGCCTAAAGAATGACTAACAACACCGCTCATAAAAACATTAGCGAGACCACCATTTAATAACTCTAAAGAAAAGTAAGATAAATCATCAGCTGTAGCTTGCCATTTTTCTTTACTATTTTTATCTATTCTATCTTTTACTATTGTTAAAGCTTGTCCAAATACTGATTTTATTTCACCACACCACCATCTTATTAAGTCTACTTGATGCGATCCATTTGCTCCCATTCTTCCCCCACCTCTGCTACTTAGACTCCACCAATCATCTGTTGGTCTCGATGATGGATCCAACCAACTATTAGATACATTTAAAATATTTATGTGTTGAATTTTGCCAATTTCTCCATTTGAAATCCATTCTCTAATTTTTTTTCTATTGGGATTAAATCTTAATTCATGATCAATCATATGAATTTTATTATACTTCTTTGCAGTTTCTAACATTTGGGTCGCCTCTTCAGCATTCATAGCAGTAGGCTTTTCACATAAAACATGAGCTCCTTTTTGAAGAGATTTTAAAGTAATTGGTGCATGCAAATCCGTAGGAGTGGCTATACAAACTAAATCAAGCTCATTTTCTTCAATCATTTTTTCCCAATTATCGTAAAAATTTTTTATATTAAATTTTTCAGCACAGGATTTAGCGCTTTCTAATCTATTTGAAGATAGACATGTTACTTCAACTCCATCAATATGATGTAGTGCAGGTAAATAAGCAGCTTTTGCAAAACTAGCACCTACTATTCCAATTTTAAGCGTCATTATTCTACCTCCTTTAATCTTGGATCTAAGTAATCTCTTAACCAATCTCCAACAATGTTGAATGCTAAAACAGTGAGTAAAATTGCCATTCCTGGAAAGAGAGGCATCCACCATCTTTTAGCAAATATATGATCTCTACTCTCTGCCAACATAGCTCCCCATGTTGGAATTTGAGGTGGAACCCCGAGACCTAAAAAGGAAAGAGCTGCTTCTGCTAAAATTACACTTGCCACATTAAATGAAGCAATAACAATTAAGGGGGCAAAAATATTAGGTAGTATTGAACCAAACATAATACTAAAATTATTCACTCCTAATGCTTTTGCAGCTTCTACATACTCTTTTTCCTTTTGAGAAATTGTCTGAGCTCTAGCAATTCTTGCATATGTAACCCATTGACCTATACCCAGAACTATAATTAAATTTATTAACCCTTCACCTAAAACAACAAGAAATAAAATAGCTAAAAGTATAAATGGAAAGGCAAGTTGTATATCGGCTAGACGCATTATTATATCATCTATCCATTTTCCATAATATCCTGCATAAACACCTAAAGCTGTGCCTAAAATTCCACCAACAAGTACCGCTGAAAAACCAACTATCAAAGATACTTGAGCACCAAAAATAAGTCTTGAAAATGAGTCTCTTCCTAAAGCATCAGATCCAATTAAGTATTTCATGTTTCCTTGTTTGTCTAGGGTTAGTGGAGGGGCTACCCTTTCCATAATATTATTTTTATTTGGATCAAAAGGTGCAAGTTGTGATGCAAATATTGCAATTGCTATAATTATAAATAACCAAATTATAGATGTTAAAGCCCACTTATTTTTTATAAGTGCAAATAAAAAATCTTTTATATTTTGATTATTTGTTTTTTTACTGTTCATAATTTTATTCTTGGATCTAATTTTGCATAAACTAAATCTGTGATTAAATTTATTACTATTACGAATAGGGATATTACTACCACAGCTGCCTGCACAAGTGGAATATCTCTATTTGAAATTGCATCAAAAACCGTTCTACCTAATCCAGGCCATGCAAAAATTACTTCTACAACTACTACCCCACTTATTACAAAGCCAAATTCTAAACCAATAATTGTTACAACTGGTAGCCAGGCATTTCTCATAGCATGTTTCATAATGACTATGTATTCTGATAATCCTTTTGATCTTGCAGTCCTAACATAATCTTGAGATAAAACTTCTAACATTGAAGACCGAATTAATCTTGCATTTCTAGAAACTGAGTAGAAAGCAACAGCAAAGCTTGGAAGAATTAAGTATGTTATTGTAGTAGGTAGATTTTTAAATGCTTGAATAAATTCACCTTGAAAAATTAACATTAAAAAAGGAACATGTCCCGATATAGGGAGCCAACTAACATTTAATGAAATATATAGAATACACATTATACCCAGCCAAAAACTAGGTATTGATTGTCCAAGCATAGCAATAGCCATTAATGATCCATCAATCCATTTTCCTCGATAAATTGCTGCTAAAATTCCAAATGGAATTGATCCAAAAATTGCAATCAACATTGAAAAAATTGTTAGCTCAATTGTTGCTGGTAATGTTTCAAGAATGACTGTTAATGCAGGCTGTCTATAATAAAGTGAATCACCAAAATCTAATTGAACTAAATTTGATAAATAAATTAAATATTGAATATGAAGAGGTTTATCAAATCCAAGCATTTTTCTGGTCTCTTCTATTTCTTCAGGTGATGCTCTTTCGCTTACAAATAAATATGTAGGGTCGCCTCCTATTTGGAGTGCAATAAATGTAACTAGAGTTACACCAAAAATAACTAAGACTGTTTGAGGAATTCTTCTTAAGATATAAAAAAACATTTTTTTAATTTAAAAAATGATGTTGGCTCCAAATTGGAGCCAACATTAATTATAAACTACTTTAAAGTAGCGTTAAACAAATCAACCTTTTCATCTCTACGTGGATTCCAGTTTACTCTGTTACTCACACCATAGAAGTCAGGTTGGAAATATAGATGTAACCATGGTCCTTCATTGTAAAAGACTTCAAGCATTCTATCAATTTCTCTACGAATAATATATTCATCATTGGTATTATTGATAACTTTCCATCCTTTGAACCATTCTTCATTCATCCATTTTGTATAGTTTGGACCTGAGTCAGGAGCTGATAAATCTGCCATGTCATATAGCGGACTCCAAGTCGCTCCACCTGAACCAATGAAATACATAGGACCAGCTTTTTTCTCTTTAATTAGAGGTATATAAACAGCTGACCAATCTAATATTTCACAATTTGTTTTAACTCCGACATCATCCAAGTATTGGCAAATAGCTAAAACAACATTTTTATCATTTAAGTATCTTCCTTCACCTGCTTGTAAAGTAATTTCAAATCTTACTCCATTAGCATCTCTAGGATATCCAGCTTGATCTAAAAGATATTCAGCTATCTCTGGATCATACGGATAAGGCTCTAGATTTGGATGAGCGTTGTTTGGATTAACGATACCAGTCATTCTAGTACAAGGAGCATTTAAAAGATTTTCACAAATTGCCGGAACGTTGACAGCATATTGTAAAGCTCTTCTAACTTCAGGTTTTTGAATTGCTGCGCCACCTGGAGTTACTGCAAATTCTGGTCCTTGATGAAAACCAACATACATTCTTCTAGTTCCCTGTACCTTAGCAACTTTTGCAGTGCTAGAAGCATCAATTGCTTCTACCTGGTCAGGTGATGCATTGGTTATCATATCTACATTTCCTGCAATTAATTCTGCAGTTCTTGTAGATGCTTCAGGAATAACTCTCCAAATAACGTTTTCAAAATTTGTCGGTATAGGTGGATTAGCTGCTTTTTTTAAAACAATCTGACTACCTTTATCCCATTTAACAAACTCGTAAGGTCCTGAACCAATTGGGTTTGACGCTGCTTCATCTTTAGACATTTTTTCATAAGAATCTTTACAGTGTACATAAACTTCTGCAATTAAACCTAATGCAATATGGTTTGGTCCACCAAGAACGATAGTTACTTCTCTTTCACTGTCTGCTCTAGCTTCTTTGAAGTCTATAGATTTGTAAACGAAACCTGCTGAGTTACCAGTAAACGCAAGATCTTCATCTGCAACTCTATTAAATGAATATGCAGCATCTTCTGCAGTTAGTGCCTCACCATCATGACAAGTCAAACCCTCCTTTAATGTAAATGTATATTCTTTTCCATCATCAGAAATTACATAACTTTCTGCTAAGTTAGGGTCGATAGAACCTGATTCAGAAACTGAGTATAGCTGTCCAAAAATATGCTTCATAATATTTGCAGTATGTCTGGAGCTAATTTGTGCAGGTTCCAAACCGATAGTATCTGTTGGCAATCCAACAACAAAAGTATCGTCTGGTGGAGCTGCTATTGTATGGGTTGATGGAAATATCAAACCAAATACAATTGCCACTCCAGTTATTAATTTTTTCATACAACCTCCAATAGTAAAATATGATTATTTAAGGAATAAGTGAATTTTAGATTATTTGAAATAGTAAATAAGTCATATTAGTGATGACTTAATGTCATGCTTAAATTAATTGTATTGCAAAAAAATATTAATAATTATTAGCTTTAATCTGTATTTTTTTTCCTGATTTTGATGATTTAATGCAAGCATCAACAACAACCAACGACTTAAGGTGATCAGAATTTATTTTATATATATTTTTTTTTGCTTTAATTGTGTCAAAAAAATCATTTAGTAATAGATTAGCATCATCGAACCACATTTTAATTTTTCTTAATTTAATTTTTTTTTCAACTGAAGATTTAAAGGGCTTATAATACAAATCTTCAAATTGTTTTTTTTGAATAATTATACCTTTTTCACATTCTGTTCTCCATTCAAAATTTAAAGTTTGAGAATTACTCTGCCAATTTCCAACGTAGTTTATTATTATTCCATTTTTTAATTCTAAAATTGCATTAACATTTGTATCATTTTTATACATAGACCATGAAGGATTTGAAGTCGTTGCAAATACACTTTTAACATCTGAGTTATAAACAAATCTTATCAAGTCAAAATGATGAATTGATTGTTCCCATAACATTGGTTGATCCATAGTAAGAGGATATTTGTTTAATCTTTTTATTCTTCCATCTCTCCACCTTTCATAAACAAATCTTGCAAATTTTGGTTGCCCAACTTTATTAGAATTAATTAACTTTATTTTTTCAAAAGTTGCAGGAAGATATCGAAAGTTTAATCCAACCATCATGATGAGTTTATTTAGGTTCATAAATTTTACCAAATTTTTTGCTTCTTTAAAATTTACTGCAAGTGGTTTTTCAACTAAAACTGGCAAGTCATATTTTGCACAAATTTTTAAATCTTTTATTCTAGATACTGGCGGAGTTGATAAAATGATTGCATCTGGATTATTTTCAAAAATTGCTTTTTCTATTTTTGTATAAAATGGGATCTGAAGAGAATTTTGATTTTTTGTTTGATGATTAATTTCACATATTGCAATGAGCTTAGCTCTTTTATTTTTTTGTATTACTTGAGACCAAATTTTACCTCTTGAGCCATAACCAACTAAAATAACCTTATAAGTTTTCATAATTTCTAATTAAATTAATTGCTTTTTGGAAAGTAGTCCATTTTTTAAAGAATATTCTATTAATATAAATTGAATAAGTAGCATTGTTAATTGTATGTTTTTGTGAGAGTTGAATAAAATCTTTAGATCTAGATTTATTAGATATTTTATTCATAATATAAATATCTTTATAACAATAAGGTGAAACTAAATTAAGTATCTTAAAATGCTGATTATTGATAATTAAACTATTTAATGCTTTTGGTATGTCATTAACAAATGTCCAATCTCTAAGTGTATCAAATTTATTTGTTTTTAAAATTTTATTTTTTTTATTTTCATTTAGCCATCTCTGCATTTGTGATATATTAAATCTACTCCATTTTATTTTTTCAAAGCCATTATAGATATTCCCAATTCTTAATATTGTAAATTTGATTTTATTTTTACTACAAAATTCTTTTGAGATTCTTTCTCCTATTAATTTTGATTTTGTATAACTGTCTAATGCAAATGTTTTTGATCTTTCATTATATTTATGTTTTAAAAATTTTCTATAAACAGCAGTTGAGCTTACAAAGAAAAATTTTTTGCAGTTAAGTTTCTTTGCGAGTATTAATGCTTTTTTTGTTAAATTGATATTAGCATTACATAAACTTTTGTTTTCATTTTTATTTGATTTCGTAATAGCTGCGTTGTGAATAAAAATATCACAGTTTTTAATTTTATTACTTTTTTTTTTAGATAATAAATTTTCTTTCAGAAGAGTAATATTTTTATCTTTACAAATTTTATAAGTAAAACTTATATCAGTTGCATAAATTTTGTGGCCGTAAGATGATAAACCATTAACCAATGCAGTACCAAGAAAACCACCTGCGCCTGTAATATAAATTGATATGATTTTAAATTCCTTGATAAGATTTATACTTTTCTAGTTCTTCCTCAGTGTAAACTTGCATTAATTCAACCTCAATATTATCAACTTCATTATCTAAAAATGCTATGAAACCCTCTGGGTGAGGATGATTTCCTACAACTTTACATGCTTTGCATTCTCTAAGTGTTGCTCCCTGATCAATCATTATTTTTATAGAATCCTCCAAATTTTTAACAACATAGCAAATATGATGAAGGCCTCCTCTTCCTCTTTCTTTGATCCATTTGTTAAATCTTCCATCCGGTTCTTGAGATTGACAGAGTTGATATTCAATTTCCCCAATATTAAATACAGCAACTCTTGTTTTAGATTTTGGCATATCTTGTATTTTTATATCTTTGGAAATACCCATAAATTTTTTGTAATATTGTAAGGATTGCTCAATATCTTCCACTGCGAAAGCCATGTGCTTTATTTCCATAACTTCATTTTTGATTTTTGTGTTCATATTGTAGCTACTACTTTTTTAATTCTAGAAACTGCTTCTTTAATTCTATCAGCAGGTTGTGTAAGAGAAAACCTTACAAAATCATCACAGTGATCACCGTATAAGCCTCCAGGATAAATAATGACTTTGCCTTCCTCTAATAATTTTAAACAAAAATCAGTTGCGCTAATTCCTGTTTTAGAAACATTCGCATATACATAATACCCTCCTTGAGGTTCTGAATAAGGTATATTTATTTCATCTAACCCATTGCATAGTATTTCACATCTTTCTTGCATAATTTTTTTCATATCATTTACACAATCTTGAGAGCCATTTAATGCAGCAAGTGCTGCATGTTGACTAACAGCTGGGGCACAAATAGCAAAGCCATGATGAATTTCTCCTAAATGAGTAATTAAATTTTTAGGAGCCGCAAAATATCCCACTCTCCAACCTGTCATACAATATGATTTAGAAAATCCATTTAACGTAATTGTTCTTTCAAACATATCAGGTAATGCCGCCACAGGTTGTGCCGTATGATTGCCAAATGTAAGACGAGAATAAATCTCATCAGATATTACTATTAAATCGTGTTTTATAGCTAGTTTAGATAATTTAACTACTTCTTCATATGGTGTAACTGCACCAGTTGGATTACATGGATTTATAATAACCAAAATTTTAGTTTTATCAGTTATCAATGGTTCCACAGCATCAGCAGTCATCGCAAAATTATTATCAATATAAGTGTTTACCATTACAGGTTTAGCCTCTGCTAACTCAGCAGCTTGAAAATATGGATTGTATCCAGGAGCAACTGCAATCATTTCATCACCTGGATTTAGAATACCAAGAGCGATTGCAAACATAGCTTCTTGACCACCAGCCGTAACAACTATCTCATCTTCATTATAACTAGCTCCACCATTTTTTACTATATCCTTACATATAGCATTCCTTAATTCTGGCATGCCCATTGGGTGTGTGTAATGAGTTGCTCCATTATTTAATGCGTCAATACCTGCATCTATTATATGCCTTGGGGTGTCTAAATCTGTATCTCCTCTTCCCATTGCAATTACATCATCTAGGGTTTGTTGTATGTTCCACATTTTTGTTACAATGTTTGATTTGTGATCTTTAATTCTAGAAGCTACAAAATTTTTATTAATCATTAAACGATACTCCATATACTTGGTTAGCTTTATTCTTTAAATATTTTAGGTATGGTAAAGGATTGAGTGTTTCACCTGTTGATCTCTCCAAAAGTTCATTTCTAGTGTATCGTCTGCCATGAGAGTGTATATTTGAAGTTAACCAATTAAGTAATGGTAAGTAATTAGCTTTATTAATATCATTTTGGATTTCAGGTTTATTATTTTTCATAGTCTCCATTAATTGAGCTGCCATTACATTACCTATTGTATAGTTACAAAATGTTCCAAACTGACCGCCAGACCAATGAATATCTTGTAAAACACCTTGGCTGTCATCAGGAACCTTAAGGTCTAAATATTCTTTTATCTGTTCATTCCAAATTACTGGTAAATCTGCCACTTTCAAACTTTTATCAATAAGCATACTTTCGATATCTACTCTTAACATTATGTGAAAATCGTATGTTGACTCATCAGACTCAACTCTTATGAGGCTTGGCTCAACAACATTTACTGCTTTAAAAAAATCTTCTGCCGAAACATTCTTTAGTGCCTCTGGAAAACAATCTTTTAAATCATCAAAATGGTTTTCCCAAAATATTTTACTTCTACCAATATGATTTTCATAAAGTCTAGATTGTGATTCATGAGCGCCAAAACTAACTCCCCCAACTGCATAAAAACTCAAAAAATCTGTTGTCATTGCAGTTCTAGTAAATTCTTTACTAATATTTTGCTCATAAATACCATGACCTGCTTCATGCAATGTTCCAAATAAAGATGGATTAATAAAATTTTCATAATACCTTGTTGTGATTCTTACATCATCTCTTGTAAAAGAAATTTCAAAAGGATGAACAGTACTATCTAATCTACCTCTTTCAAAATCATAACCAAACTTATTTGCAATTTTTGTAGAAAATTCAATTTGCTTATCTATTGGATATCGATTGTATAAAAAACTCTTGTCAGGTTTTTTAACTTTTGAAGTCTCTTTAAGTATATCTCCAAGACCAACTTTTAAAACATCAAATAATTTTTTAAGTGATTTGACTGTCTCTCCAGGCTCAAATCTTTGCATTAATGCATCATATGGGTGATCTTCAAATCCAATACAATGAGCTTGTTCAATAGCAATATTTACCTGTTCTTCCAATAATGGTTTAAAGATACTAAAATCTTTTTTTTCTCTTGCCTCTGCCCAAGCATTATGAGCTAAAGGTTCTATTTCAGCCTTTCTTACTTGAATTTTTTCAGGAATTTTATCATGATATTCAATTGCTTCGTTTAAGTGTTTAAGTGTTTTTCTTTCAAAACTGTCTTTATCTAAATTGTGAGTTTCGTTATCTGAGTCATCTATTAACTTTCTCATTTTTGGCGATAACAAAATTTCTCTTGCTACAGATGTAAGGCTTCCTATTTGCGAACCCCTACTATTTGCACCTTTCTTCGGCATTTTAGTTCTAGAATCCCAAATTAAAATGTTCATGGTATTTAGAACATCGTTAAATTTTCTAATCTCTTGATTTAAATTATTAAATGAATTTCCCATAAATTTTGTATCTAAATTGTTTTTATAATTTTAGAAATAGATAATTTATCATTTTGGTGGTGATTATTTTGCAATATCTTAGCAATATTTAGATTACTTTTTATCAACACTGAAATGACTATTTTGTTATTCTTTATTTAAATCAAACAAGTTATTTCTTTATTTGTGATTTCGAAATTAAAAACTAACGAACAAAATTTAGTTAAAATGTCAATTGGCGGTTATGCAACTCAACCTTCTTTTAAAAATCCCGGTTATATTCCTAATAATGATGGAAAAGCTGTAATTTATCCAGGAATGTATGGTGTAGTAAATAATATTAAAGTTGGTGATAATGCTTTTGGTTGGGCAGGTGATCACATTGAACCAGGTGTTTCAATAGATTCTGAAAATCCTCATGAGCATTTTGCTTTACATTACTTAGTCTGCACTGGAAATAAAGCTATAGTTAGATCTGGAGAAGCGAAGGGGTCAATTGGTATAGTTACTGGTGAGCACGCTAGGAACTTAATTCATTTTGAAAGTAATACATTAGATAAGATTTGTATTGGAGATCAAATTGATATTATTACGCACGGTAGAGGATTAAAGTTGCTAGATTTTCCTAATATTGAAATTAAAAAAATTGATCCAAAACTTTTAAAATCAATGCTTCTACGTGTAATAAAAAAGAAATTGATTGTTGATGTAGCTATCGAACTGCCAATTCGTATTATGGGATCAGGTGCAGAATTAAATTCTGAATATGTCGATCAAGACCTTATGTCAGGAGATAGAGATTTAATGAAAAAATTAAAAATTGATCAAATGAAACTAGGTGATTTGATTGCAATTAATCATGCAGATCATAGATGGGGACGATCTTATAAAAAAAATTATATTAGTATTGCTATTTGCATTCATGGAGACTCTGTAATGTCAGGTCATGGCCCTGGTATAATGACGATAATGACAGGTAAAAAAAATGATTTGGGTTGGAAAATTAATAAAAAAGCAAACATTAAAAATTTATTAAAAATAAGAAAATGAAAATAGAAACTAACGAAAAATTATTAGTTAATGTAAGTGTAATGGGATCTGTGTGTCAACCGAATTTTCAAGGTTTGCCTGCAGAACCTTATCGTCTTGATTCTGAAGGGAACCCTTTCCTATTGCCCACATGGGGATCTATAGTTCATAATGTTTCAGTTGGTGATTCTGCTTTTGGTTGGGAAGCTGATTGTATTCATCCAGGTATCTCTATTAAATATCCTAGTGAAGGAGGAAATAGAGGATTAAACATTTTATCATGTGTTGGTAATAAAGCAGTGTTAATGAGCGGTGAAGCCAAAAACTCAGTTGGATTTGTATCTGGTAAATCTGGAAGGTTTTCTGAGCAAATAATTATTCATTTTGAGAAAAAAGTAAGAGAAAAAATATCTATTAACGATAAGATTTTAATAAAATCATTTGGTGTAGGACTTAAAATTAAAAATTTTGAAAATGTTTACTGTAAAAGTCTGTCACCTGAAATTTTTAATAAAATGAATATTAAGATTAAAAATAAAAAACTTTTAATACCAGTTACACATGTAATTCCAGAACACTTGGTTGGAGCTGGATCAGGTTTAACTAGTGAATCAGGATCACTACATATCCAAACAACGGATATTTCTGAAATGAAAAAATATAAACTTAATAGTCTTCGTTTAGGCGATTTTGTATATATTGAAAACTATGACAGTAGTTATCAGCATGGGTTTTTAAGAAAAGCTTGGGCTGTGGGGATTGTTGGACAAACAAATGGCCCTAGAGCAGGTTATGGACCAGGTCTTACTGTGCTTATGTCATCGAAAACAGATAATAGTATTCCAAAATTAAATTCAAATTCAAATATTGTAAATTGTTTAAAATTTAAAAAATAAATAAATGCAGAATATTAATATGACATTAGTAGATTTTAAACATCTAGAAACTTTTGTTCTTAATTCTTTTTTGGCTATGGGATTAAAGGATGACGATGCGAAGATTTTTACTGATGCACTAATATTTTCAGAATTAAGGTTTCATAGTGGTCAAGGCCAAGGTGTTCAAAGAATCACCACGTATTACAATAGAATTAAAAACAAAGAAGTAAACATAAATACAAATTTTGATATAGTAAAAGAAAGCTCGTCATTAGCACTAGTAGATGCCAAAAATGGTATAGGAACAATTCAAGCTTCTAAGTGCATGGACATTGCAATAAACAAAGCAAAAAAAGAAGGTGTGGGACAAGTAATTATAAAAAACTCAACTCATTATGGCTCAAGTTCTGTTCATGCTGTGAGAGCAACAAAAAAAAATTGTATAGGAATTGTGTATACTAATGCAGGTCCTGAAATGGCTCCGTGGGGATCTAGAAGTGGTGGTGTTGGAACAAACCCCTGGGGTATTTCTTGTCCAACAGATAAAGGTTATCCATTAATCTTGGATATTGCATTAACAACTGCAGGAAAAGGAATGATGAGATGGCATGAAAGAGAAAAAATACCTATGCCAAATGATTGGGCTCTTACAAAAGAAGGTAAAGAAACAACAAACCCTTCTGAAGCAATGGATGGATATCTTTTAGGAATTGGAAAATACAAAGGGTATGGTTTGTCGTTCATGACAGATATATTGACTGGAGTTATTAGTGGTGGTGGTTATGGATTAATGCCTTATTCAGATCCGAAAAAACTTGATGTTTCTCATTCTTTAACAGCTATTGATATCGAATGGTTTATGGAAATTAAAGATTTTTATTCTCGTATAAATGATTTCGTTAATACACTAAAAAATTTACCACTTAGACCAGGTTTTGATGAAATTTTAGTACCCGGTGATCTTGAGCATAGAAGAGTTAAAGAGAAAATAGAAAATGGAGTACCTATTGATAGTGAAATTATTAATTCTTTTAATGTGCTCGCAGAAAATTTAAACATTGATAGACTTAAAATAAAGTAGAATGACTAATTTTAACAAAATTGAACCCTTAAGTGATAATTTCTACAAACAGACAAGAAAGTTGCTTTTAAAATTCATAGAAGAAAAAGGTCTAGAAGGATATCTAGTAACCAATCCTGCGAACATATTTTACTTTACTGGATTTTTTTATGTAACAAATGAAAGGCCGTCTGGCTTCTATATAAGTAAGGACAATAAAAGTAAGTTGTTTATTCCTCTTTTGGAAAAAGAAAATTCAGAAAACACAGTAGTTGATAACATATTAATTTATGAAGAATTTCCAGGAAAAATTAACCCATATTCTTTTATGGCTGACAACATTAATGAAAAAAATATTGGTACAGATATTAATAATATAAAAATCATTGATCAAATTAAAAATAATTTTCAAAAACTAGATTATCAAGCTGATATTAAAAATTTTAGATATCAAAAATTAGAAGAGGAAATAAATTTAATCAGTGAAGCTGCCAAATATGCAGATCTAACACTAGAGTTTTTAAAAGATCATGCAGATCATATGATTAATAATCAGACCAATGAAAGAGAATTAGTTAAATTTTGTACTGAAGAAGCTAAAAAGGAAATGTTAAACAATTTATCAGCAGATTTTGATGAGACTCCATGCAATGTTGTGGCAACTATTCATTCTGGACCAAGAGGGGCTTTTCCTCATGGAAAATCATTAAGTAGAATACCAAAAAAAAATGAGACACTGATTTGTGGAGTAGGCGCTTGTGTTGGAGGTTTATATGCTGAGTCGGGTGTAACTTTTATTCTTGGTGAACCAAATCATGATCAAATGAACATTATAAATACAATGAAAGAAGTAAATGACGAAGTAATAAGCAATCTTAAAGAAGGAATTGAGTGTGAAGATATTAATAAAATTGCAACAAGAATATACAAAGATAATGGCTATTTTGAATTTGTAAGACATCGTATTGGACATGGCATGGGTTTTGAAGGGCATGAAGCACCATGGCTATCTCCTGGAGACAAAACAGTATTAAAAAAAAATATGATTTTTTCTAATGAGCCAGGTATTTATAGACCTAATATTGATGGATATAGAACTATTAGTTCAATGATTGTAGAAACTAATAATGGAAGACAAATTTCAAAATTTTTAGATAAAAGTATTGATAACAGAATTATAAACTTAAACTAAAGGAAAAAATTTATGCCAGAAGCACCTGCTTGGAAATTTAGAAAAATTATTAAACCACTATTTGATTTACAAAAAGAAAACATAATATTTAAATGTAGAGTAATTGAAACAAAATCATTGACAGTAATTGAAAATGGTTTTGTCGAAATAGATAATGGAAAAATAATAAAAGTAGGATCTCAATCTGATTTAGATAGTAATTTGAATTCCAAAAAAGTTCTAGATTTTGCTGGTCATACAATTTTACCTGGGCTTATGAACTCTCATGCCCATCTAGCCTGGGATGGAACGCATGATTTAGCTCAGCAATCACTTGATGATCCATCTGAAATTTCTGCTTATAAATCTTGTGCAAACATGTTGAAATCATTGAGAGCGGGTGTAACTCTCGTTAGAGATTTAGGAATGAATAAATCTAATATTTTTGCAAAGCAAGCAATAGAACAAGGCATTTATCCAGGACCAAGAGTAAAGATATGTGGAGAAGCCATAGTTCAAACAGCAGGACATACATATTGGTGTTGCCGTGAAGCGTCAGGAGCTGATGAGATGCGAAGAGCGGTACGAGAACAAGTTGGTAGTGGTGCAGATCTAATAAAAATTATGGCTTGTCATGATACATTAGAGTTTACTGATGAAGAATTAGAAGCAGTGATCGATGAAACTCATCGAAATGGATTATATATTACTGCACATGCTACATTTGATACAGCAATTAGCAGGGTAACAGACTTTGGAATTGATTGTATTGAACATGGAGGTCCAATGTCAGATGCAACAATTGAAAAAGTTGCTAAAAAAAATATTCCAATATGTACGACGTTTTCACCTGTAGTAATGCAAAGCAAGGAAGAAATAGCAAGGGAGTATAATATTCCAGAATGGAAAATAAAAGAACGACAAAAAATTGTTAAAGATAAATCAAGATTTGATTCACTTGTAAAAGCAAGTAAAGCAGGCATTGATATTATTTTTGGAACAGATGCAGGTTCACCAGTTGTACCACATGATGCTATAGTTCCTGAAATGAAGTTTATGATAGATCTTGGTGTAGTTAAAAATAATTTAGATGCTATTCAATCTGCTACTTACAGAGCAGCAAAAGTAAATAAAATTGAAGACAAATTAGGATCAATTGAAATTGGTAAAGATGCAGATCTTATTATTGTGGAAGGAAATCCTGATAAAAATATAGATGATTTATCTAATGTAAAACAAGTTTATATTCATGGAAGTAGATTAATATAGTGAGTATAGTTTTTAACAAATCTAAAGAAATATCACTAGACGATGAGACATTAAGATCAGATCTTCTAAAAATAGCTTCCGGTATGGATAATATAATAGCTTTAGGAAGAGGAGATCCAGATTTTCACACACCTCGACATATAGTTGAAGCTGCAAAAAAAGCTCTTGATGAAAATAAACATCATTACACACCTCCAACTGGACTACCAGAATTGAGAAAGTCAATTTCTAAGAATTTTGAACAAAAATATAATTTAGATTATTCTGAAGATGAAATAATTATCACAGCTGGTGTTCAAGAGAGTATTGCTCTTGCAATGATTTCATTGTTAAAAGCAGATGATGAAGTTTTAATTACCTCACCAAGATTTACTACTTATGATTTAACAGTAAGAATGTGTAATGCCAAACCTGTACCAGTTCACACATACGAGAAAGATAATTTTGCATTGATGCCAGAATTAATTGAACAAAAAATTACTAAAAAAACTAAGTTGCTTGTTCTTGTTTCACCAAACAACCCTACTGGAGCTGTAACACCTCCAATTAATATTAAAAAAATTGCTCAAATAGCAATAGATAATAATTTAATTGTAATATCAGATGAGATTTATGCTGACTTAATTTATGAATCGCATGAACATCTATCAATTGGTTCACTTGAAAAAATGAAGGAAAGAACATTAACCCTTAATGGTTTTTCTAAAACTTATGCGATGACTGGTTGGAGAGTTGGATATATTGCAGGTCCAAAAGATATTATAAATAAAATGACTGAAATAAGACATGCCTTATCCATAAACTCATGTACATTTTCTCAATATGGAGCTTTAGCTGCTTTAGATGGTCCTCAAGAAGAGATTAATAAAATGAAAAATGAATATAATGAAAGAAGAAAGTTTAGCATGAAGGCACTCAGTGATATTGGTTTTACATATGGTGATCCAGGAGGTGCTTTTTATATTTATACAAATGTATCAAATTCAAATATGACTGCTTCAACTTTTTGTAAGGAATTACTTATTAATACAGGTGTTCTTATGTTTCCTGGCACTTTATTTGGTGATGAAGAAGATAAATATATACGTTTGTCTTATTTACAACCTCTTGAAAAAATAGAAGAGTCAATGACAAGGATCAATAATTTTTTAAGATGATTAAAAAAGAAAAAGATAAATTTGTTGGAATTCAAATAAGTCCAATTTCATTTATTGATGAAGGAATTGATAATGTATTGGATACTTTACAAAAACGTGTTGGTGTAAATGTTCTACTAATTGGGACTGTTTCATGGCTTGGATTAAAATCAGGAAGATCAGTGTCTTGGGAAATAGATGGTTGGCCAGATCATGGAATTCCAGAACCATTTTCAATGAAAGGTGGAGCATATTTTGATCCAGATCCCAAATTTTATAATAAAACTTTTATAAAAGATTTTAAAGCCCAAGACAAAGAAATGAAAGATAAAGATATTTTAAAAATGGTTATTCCTAAAGCAAGAGAAAGAGGAATGAAAATTTTTATTGAATTAATGGAACCATTTTTTAATTATGCAGGTCATGGCTCGGCTACAGGTGTAGACATTCCAAATTTAGTTCAATGTATGGAAGTAGATGTCTTTGGAAAAATTAGCAAATCACCCTCTACAAGTAATAAAAATTACAGAAATTGGATCTTATCAATGATTGAAGATCAAGTTGCTAATTATGATATTGATGGCGTTATGTGGTGCAATGAAAGATATTCACCTCTTGATCAATTATTTCAAGGAAACGCGCCTGGTGATTTTTCTGAAGATTTTTTAATAGAAGCAAAAACTCATAATTTAAATATTGAAAAAATTAGAGCCTCTCTTTTAACATTATATGAATTCTTTCAAGAATCTTTAAATGGAAAAAAATTTGTTGATGGAAACTTAATTGAATTTTTTAGAATATTATTTGATAAACCTGAAATTTTAGAGTGGGAAAAATTTTGGCTTAAAAGAAATAAAGATTTAGACAAAGAAATTTATGGTGTAGTAAAATGGATAAAACCTAATTTGTCTTTTGGGTTAAACGTATGGAATAGAAATCATTTTAATTTTATTAGAAAAATACAATGGCCTTGGAAAGAACAGGTAGGTTATTCAGATTGGGTAAAACCTATAACTTATCAGCATCAATCAGGTGAAATATTTCATAGAGAAATAAATATATTTGGGAAAACAATCTTAAATGAATTATCTAATTCTGAGTTGGTTTCATCTTTTTCTAAAATTTTAGGAATTAACGAAACTAGCTTAGATAATCTTATAGAAAGAGGTTTAGATCCAGATACATATATTTATACTCAATGTGCAGATGCAGTTAGGGGTGTTGAAGGTGGCTCCAAAGTATATATGGGCATTGGTATCGATGCACCTCGATCATCAAAAGAACAGGCAATCTGTACACCAGATATCGCATATAGATCGGTTTTAGCAACGTATAATGCTGGAGGTGAAGGGATAGTATTGTCGCCTAATTATTCATCTATGAAACTGTCAAATCTTGATGGAGTAGCAAAAGCATTAAAAGAATTAAAAATTTTTGAATGATGATTACTAATTGTGACTTGATTATAAAAAATGGAAAAGTTTTTGAGAAAAATAAATTTAAAAAAAATCATATTGTAATCAAAAATGGTAAAATTTTTAAGCTAACAAAAAATATAAAATCTTTTAAATCTAAAAAAATTATCAATGCAGACAAAAAAATTGTTATTCCTGGAATAATTGACATTCATTTTCATGTTAGAGCACCATCATTTCCTCAAAGAGGTACAGTTCAAAGTGAAACTAAAGCTGCAGCGAAGGGTGGAATAACTACACTTTTTGAAATGCCTATAAGTAATCCGTGTATGTCAAATGCTAAAGTCCTCAACTATAGAAAAAAACATTTTGATGAGAATACTTACATTAATTTTGCTATGATTCCTGCTTTAGGAAAATTTAATGATAAAAATCTAAATGGATTAATAAATAGTGGAGCTATTGCTTTTAAAGTTTTTACAATTAATCCTCCAATTGATAGAAAAAGTGAATTTGCAGGATTGTGTTTTCCAGAAGAAAAAAATATTCTTAAAGCATTAATACATGCTAAAAAATCAAATTTAACAACAATTTTTCATGCAGAAGATCAGAGTTTACTTGATCATTTTGAAAAAAAACAAAAAAATTTTAAAAGAAATAATCCAGCAATGCACAATGCTATGAGACCTGCTGTTGTAGAAGCAAGTGCAATTGAAAAAATACTAAGGTTAAATTCAATTGTAAAAACTAAAGTTCATATTGCTCATGTGACTTCAGAACTATCCTTAGAAGTAATTTCTAAATTTAAAAATAAAGGTCAAAGTATAACTGCAGAAACGTGTCCACATTATTTATTTAAAAATGAAAAGGATGTAATTAGATCAGGTCCATTTGGAAAGATTAATCCACCAATAAGGAATCAAAAAGATCAAAAAAAATTATGGTCAGCTCTTAAGAATAAAACTCTTGATATTATAGCTTCAGATCATGCTTCTTTTTCATACAAGGAAAAAATAAAAGGGAGACAGAATTTTCTTAAAGCACCTCCAGGAGCACCTAGTGGTGAATTAATGTTACCACTTATGCTGAAAGCTGTTTCAGAAAAAAAGATCAAATTAGAAAAAGTAATTGAACTGATGTGTATTAATCCAGCAAAAAGATTTAATATTTTTCCAAATAAAGGGTTAATTAAAAAAGGATCTGATGCAGATATAGTTATTTTAGATATGAATAAGAAATGGACTGTGGATAAAAATACCCTTGTTTCAAAAGGAAAAAACTGTGCTCATCTATATTTTGGGGAAAAAATTAAAGGAGAGATAAATAAAACTATAGTTAATGGAAATGTGGTTTATGATGGAAAAAAATTTTATAGGAATAGAAATATGAATAATTTTGTATCTCCAATAAGAAAAAATTAATATGAATAGTGAAAACTTATTAAGTATAAAGAATTTAAAAACACATTTTACTGTTGGTGAATCAGTTGTTAAAGCTGTTGATGGTGTTTCTTTTAATTTAGAAGCAGGAAAAACTTTCGCGATAGTTGGGGAATCAGGCTCAGGTAAATCTATTACAGCATTATCTATTATGGGCTTGTTACCAAATAACTTAGCACAAACTGAACGAGGTGAAATATTATTTGATAATAAAAACTTAATTGATCTTGAAGAAAATGAAATGAGAAAAATTAGAGGAAATAGAATCTCTATGATTTTTCAAGAACCTATGACAAGTCTAAATCCAGTTTATGATTTGTCTTATCAGATTTCAGAAACAATTATTCTTCACCAAAAGAAAAGCAAAGAACAAGCAAGAAAAATAGCTATCGAAATGCTAGATCTTGTAGGCATTCCTGAACCTCAAAAAAGAATTGACTCCTACCCTCATGAATTATCTGGTGGAATGAGACAAAGGGCAATGATCGCAATGGCTTTAAGTTGTAATCCTAAAATTTTAATTGCTGATGAACCTACAACTGCTCTTGATGTTACAATACAAGCTCAAATTATAGATTTAATGCAAGAACTGCAAAAAAAACTTGGGATGTCGATTATATTTATTACTCATGATCTTGGAGTTGTTTCTGAAATATCAGATCATGTAATGGTAATGTATTTAGGTAATGTTATGGAAATTGCAGAAACATCAGAATTATTTAATAATCCGCTACATTCATATACTAAGTCATTAATTGATATAGCTCCTCAAATTTCGGATGAAAAAAGAGAAATTAAGGTACTAAGAGGTGAAATTCCTAGCCCAACAAACCCACCTTCTGGTTGTGTTTTTAGAACTAGATGTCCTAATCCTGGTATAGGCTGTAAAGGTGGAGATATTGATATGGGTTTGATTGAGGCTAGACCCGGACACTGGGTTGATAGATGTTGTTATGAGTGAAGTCAAACATGATTAGAGTAGAAAATATAAAAAAATATTTCCCAATAAAAGATGGATTTTTTAACAATAAATCGGGAGATGTAAAAGCAGTTGAAAACGTTAGCTTTGAAATTCCTGAAGGAGAAATTCTTGGTCTTGTAGGAGAATCTGGATCCGGCAAGAGCACACTCGGAAGAGCAATCATTAGATTAATTGAGCCTACTCAGGGAAATATTTTTTATAAAAATAAAAATATTACAAAATTATCAGATAGTGAAATGAGAAAATTACGAAAAGATTTTCAAATAATTTTTCAAGATCCTTATGCCAGTTTAGATCCAAGAAAGAAAGTATTTGATATTATTTCTCAAGGTCTCAAAGTTCATGAAAAAATTGATAAAAATTCAATGAATCAAAGAGTGGAAGAAATAATTCAAGATGTTGGTTTGCAAAAAGAACATTTAAATAGATATCCTCATGAATTTTCAGGGGGACAGAGACAGCGCATAGGTATAGCTAGAGCATTGGTTCTTAATCCAAAATTCATAATAGCTGATGAACCAGTGTCAGCTTTAGATGTAACTATTCAAGCCCAAATTCTAAATTTAATTTTAGAACTTAAAAAAAAATATTCTTTAACAATTCTTTTTATTTCTCATGATCTTTCAGTAATTAATCAAATAGCTGATAGAGTTATGGTAATGTACTTAGGTCATATAGTAGAAGTTGCAAATACAAGTAATTTATTCTCAAATCCTCAACATCCTTATACTAGATCTCTTATTGAAACTGCTCCACAAATATTTAGAAAAAATAAAAAGAAAACTTTACTTAAAGGTGATATTCCTAGTCCTATTAATCCTCCTTCAGGTTGTGTTTTTCGAACACGATGTCCAAACCCTGGTATAGATTGTAAAGGAGGAAATATTGAAATGGGTTTGATTGAAATAGAGCCTGGACATTGGGTAGACCAGTGTTGTGCAAATTGTAATTAGTTTAATTACATTTTTAATAATATGAATAAAAAACTATTTGTAATTTTTTTATCTTTATTAGGGACTGCAACTGCAGCGATGATGGTGTCAGGGATAAAACTTCTTTCTCAAGATTTAAATCCATTTATCATCGCATTTTATAGATGCTTATTTGGTGTCATTATTATGATGCCTTTTATGTTGTATAGTCATCCTCAAGTATGGAAAACACATAATTTAAAGCTACAATTCATAAGATGCTCAATAAATGTTTATTCTATGATTAGTTGGTTTACAGCAATAGGAACAATGCAGTTAGAAAAAGCTGCAGCTATTGGGTTTACCACACCACTTTTCACAACTATTCTTGCTATTATATTTTTAGGAGAAGTAATTAAAATACAGAGGATTACAGCTTTAATTGTGGGATTCATTGGTATTTTAGTTGTTATAAGACCTGGATATATACCTTTTGAAAGTGGTACTTTATGGCTATTGTCAGCTGCATTAACTTTCTCAATAGTAATTATTATAGTTAAAAAACTTACAGAAAAAGATTCAAGTTTAACAACTACGTTTTATCAAATGGCTTTTATGGTACCGCCAACATTTTTACTAGCATTAATATTCTGGGAAAATATTACCATAAACCAAGTTATAATATTTATCTTTGTTGCATTAGCAGGATTTGTAACTCAATTTAGTTTTGCACAGTGTCTAAAGATGGCTGATACTACATTTATTATGCCTATACAATTTACAAAATTAGTTTGGCTTTCTATTATTGGATATTTATTTTTCCAAGAGTTACCAGATTACTGGACATGGATTGGAGCATCAATAATATTTGCCTCTATTCTTTTTATAACCTACAGGGAAGCAGTAAATAAGAATAGTGTACTTAAATCTAAAAAAGTTAATAAATTGATTTCTAACTATCAATAGGTTTATTTAACTAGTCTAAGAACATTTCTTGATAAATCTTTAATATTGTTTGGAGTCATATATTGATGACATGGAAGGTTAATTATTTCAGAACTTGTCTTTTCTGTAATTCTCAAATCATAATTGTTTTTTATATTTTTGTAACATTTGTCCATATGATTAGGAGGAATATAACTGAGTTTTACAAGAGGGTTTATAGAATTGAGTTTATCAAAAATTTTATCTCTATTTTTTACTCTTATTGTAAAATTTCTCCAAGCTGATTTTGCTTCCTGTAAAGTATGTTGAAATTTTATTTTTTTTGAAAATAAAATTTCTTTATAAATTTCAGCATTACGATTCCTTAGATCTATATATTCATTTAATTTCTTTAATCTAATATTTAAAACCGCAGCATTAATTGTACTCATTTTAGAATTATATCCTACAATATATGATTTCACTGGCCATTTTTTTGGCCTTTCTCTTCTGCCATAATCTCGAAGTTGAAGTAATTTATTATATAAATCTTTATTATTTGTTGTGATTATTCCTCCTGGACCTATGCCGTCTAATATTTTTCCAGGGTTTGTGCTAAATACACTACAATCACTGAGGCATCCGATTTTTTTATTTTCATATTCAGCTCCTGTTGCCAAACAAGCATCTTCAATAACTTTTAATTTAAACTTTTTTGCAATTGATTTGATTTTTGACATTTTACATGGGTTGCCAAACATATGTACTGGTAAAATTACTTTAGTATTTTTAGTAATATTTTTTTCAATTATATCTTCATCAATATTTAAAGTGTTCGCTTTTATGTCTATCCATTTTATTTTTGCTCCAACTAAGCTAATTGCATGACTTGTTGGGATATCAGAATTAGAAACGGTAATTACCTCATCATTTTTGCTCAAATTGAATGACTTTAATGCCAGAAGTAAGCCCATAGAACCAGAAGATACTGTGACACAATATTTAACACCACAATATTTTTTAAAATTTTCTTCAAATTGTTCAACTTCCTCTCCCATTTCTAAGATACCTCTATTTAATACACTTTCAATTTTTGAAAGAATTTGTTTTTTATCAGCTAAAAAATGCTTTGTTAGGTCATACATATTTATTAACTATAAATAATTATCTTGAATAGTGCCTTTTAAAACTTTGAATACTTCCATGAAGTTTTTGATACTCATATATTCTTTTGGATTATGACTACCATTCTTATTTCTTATAAATAGCATTATAGAAGGTATGCCATAATTAGCAAAAACACTCGCATCATGCCCTGCTCCACTTGCCATAGTTTCAAATTTTATTGAAGTCATTTTAGAGTAGGCTTGAAATTTTTTTATTAATTTTTTATCCATCAAAGCCGGTTCTGAATTTGTTTCTTTACCTAAAAAGAATTTTGTATTAGTTTTTTTTTCGATTAATTTAATTTTTTTAATTAAAATTTTTTTTGTATATTCTAGTGTTTTTTTTGAGTTACTTCTTACATCTATACAAAAATTTACAAGACCGGCACTTTTTGCAAAAGAATGTTCTTTATTATCAGTAAAAAATTGTCCAAATGTAATAACTAAATCTTTTCTTTTTTGAAGTTGTTGTTTCCAAAAAGTATTCATTTCATTTACTAAATTAGATACCGCAACAACAGTATCTTTTCTATAATCATAAGGAGTCGCCCCAGAATGCAAATATTCACCCTTACATACAGCATCTCTGAATCTAAAACTTCCTCTAATACCTGTAACAATTCCCAGTGGTATTTTCTTTTTTTCTAGAATTGGTCCTTGTTCTATATGTGGTTCAATAAAAAATTTAAAATTTTTTACATCAAATTTAATTTGTTTTTTAAATACTTTATTAGCGTTAAATCCTGATTTGTTTATATGGTATGCTAGAGATTTCTTGGTATCTGATCTTTTTAAAGAGTCTAATAACTTATTATCAAATTTTCCAATTGCAATTTTACTTCCAATATAACTATATGGAAACCAACAGCTTTCCTCCCCTCTAATACCCATAACTGATATTGAATATTTTGGTCTAATATTATTCTCATAAAATGATTTTATTAATACTAGACCCATTATTACACCAGTAAGTCCATCGAAGTTTCCACCATGTTTTTGACTATCTAAATGTGATCCAATGACAATTTTTTTTTTCAATTTTCCAGGATAGGTTGCTAGAAAGTTGCCACCATAATCAATACTAATATCTTTGGTAAATTTATTTGCTTCTTTTATTAAAAAATCATGTGTTAAATTTTCACCCTTTCCATAAGTATCTCTTATTACACCAGGGTTAGCAAAAGAAATTTTATTAACAGAATCAAAAAGATATTTTGTGTATTGAATATTATTCATTGAAGTTTTTAATCCAGTGAAATGCTATTTCTTCTCTATTACATACCCAAACTTTATCTAGTTTTTTAATATGATTTATTATTTTTTCAACTGCCACAATTCTTCCAGGTCTTCCTATCAGTCTTGGATGAAGGCCAATATTTAACATTTTTGGTTTATGAGCACCTTCTTTATATAAATAATTTATAGTATCACAAACATACTCATAAAAATGATTTGACCCACTAAAACCAGAAGGAAGTTTGAAATGAACATCATTTGTATCAAGCGAATACGGTACAACTAAATGTTTTTTCTTATTAACATTAACCCAATAAGGCAAATCATCATTGTAAGCATCGCTATCGTATAAGAAGTTTCCATTTTGCACTATTAGTTCTCGGGTGTTCTCACTTGGAGCATATCTACAATACCAACCTCTTGGAGCTTTATTTGTCAATTTATGTATTAAATTAAAAGCTTTGCTAATTTGATTTTGTTCTTTTTTTTTAGTTAATTTATAATGTTCTTCCCACCGATACCCATGACAACAAATATCATTTTGAGATTTTTTAATATAATTACATATTTCTTTATTTTGTAGTAAAGTAAGTGCACATACAAAATAGGTGTGTGGAATCCTGTATTTATCAAAAAGACTGGTTAATCTCCAAAAACCTACTCTTGAACCATATTCATAAATTGACTCAATTCCTAAATCTCTTTGGTTTTCTTTATGTCTTCCTCCAGGAACTTCTGAAAGTCCTGCCTCAGATTTTTTATCTCCAAGTAAAGGAGAATACTCCGATCCTTCTTCTACATTTACTATGAAATTAATAGCTAGTTTTGATTGTTTTGGCCATTTAGGATTTGGACTTGATTGACCATATCCTACTAAGTCTCTATCAAATGATTTCATTAATTTTATTTACCATTCACCCTCTATTATAGCATAAAAGCAACACCAATCTCCTATTGTAACATTTGGTAAAGCTCGTAAACCAAAAAACATTCCATCTTCTGGTGCCTTTAATATACATAATTCTTTACCTTGATAATCAATGATTTTTGCAATCTCATCATTTTTTTTCATCATAGTTAAGAATTTTACATTTGGATTTGGTAGAAATACACCACTTTTAGGTGCTAAAAGAGCTTGCTGAAAACCTTTATATCTTATTTCAGGATAATGCGGTGTGCCTTCAATCATTTTGTAATGAGTTAAAATATTGATACATGCTTTTAATAATGTTTGTCCCACTCTTAAAAATGCTCCAGGGGCAGTTGAAGATCTTCCACCTAGCTCTACTGTAAGTGCTGGCTTTCCATTTTCAGCCATTACTGCCATTGGACTTTTTGAAGTTATGTTAGAATACAAACATACTTTCCAATCTTCTCCCATTGCTCTTGCAAGTTCTTGTGTTTTATCATCTTTAGCTGCAAACATAGCTTCTGCAAGATAGGAGTGAGCTCCCCCTGAGTGAATAGAAATTTCCATATCTGCGTATTTAATCATCCATTCTTTATGAGTATGTGCAATCCTTTCACTTAAATAACCCTCTTTTCTTCCAGGATATATTCTATTCATATCGTATGAGAATGTATCTAATGGATTGCCACGTTCTGCTGCTTCCATTGCTGGCACGTTCATCACTGGTATCATAACAATAGAACCTGAAAGATCATCTGGTTTAATCTTTTCTTTTAATAGTGAACAAGTAAGAATACCTTCAGGTTCATCTCCATGAATTCCTCCATTAATCCAAAAACATGGTCCAGGTTTTGCTCCATTAATGATTGTTACGGGCATTGTTAAATCACTTCCACCTGCTAGTTTTTCAACAAAAATATTTCCTTCAACTATTTCGCCAGGCTTAGCTTTTGCTGAACCTATTTCAATAATATTTGACATTATTAAACTCCAGTTACTTTATACTTTTTTAATTCTTCTTCTGAGTAGACCTGCATAAATTCGATTTCTGTTCCAGCCGCTTCATCGTCAAGAAAAGCTACAAAACCCTCCGGATGAGCATGACTACCATATACATTACATGCTTCACATATTCTTAATTTAGCATTATATTTTTGAGCATGATCTAGTGCTTTATCTATATTGTCTACTTCATAACAAATATGATGTAAGCCTTCTCCATATTTTTTAATCCATTCAGTAAATCGTCCATTCTTATTTAGAGACTCACAGAGTTGAAACTCAATGTCATTAATGTAAAATATTGCAACTTTTGTTTCTGCTTTCTCCCAAATGACTTTTTCGGTTTTTTCAGAAACAGATAATAAAGATTGATAATTCACAAGAGCTTCATCGACACTTTTAACAGCAAATGCCATGTGTTTTATGCGGATAGACTTATCCTGATTTAAAAATGCTCTTTGCCTATAGTCCATTAACAATAAGTAACATCGAAAATTAAATGCAAAAAGTAGAATATTATCAATTTTGTGATGACATTTTATCAACACTAAATTATACTAATAATATGCTGTCTATCGAATACAGATATTTCTATCAATCAGCTCTTGATAGTTCCATAAGAAAAGCTTCACAAAATCTAAATATTAATTCTTCAGCTATTGTAAGACAGATACAAAAATTAGAAGATAGACTTCAAACAAAATTATTTATTAGAAATGCTAGAGGATTAGAATTAACAAATGAAGGAAAATTATTATTTGATCATTTAAAAGTACAAAATGAAACTAATCAAAATTTCCTATCAGATTTAAAACAAAATAAGACAACAACTTCTGGAGAAATTAATATTTCAACAGGTGAAACATTTGCTGTTCAATTTTTATCACCTATAATATCAAAATTTAGAAAAGAATATCCTGATATAAAAATAAAAATATCCTCAAGACAACCTGATACAATTTTAGACAATCTGATTACAAATAAAACTGATTTTGGCATTACATTCACTAAAGATTTACCTAAAACATTAAAGGTGCTTTACTTATATAATTTTCCTATGGGTGTGTTATGCTCTTCAAGACATATTCTTTCTAGCAAATCAGAAATTAGTTTAGAGGATTGTTTCAAATTTCCCCTAATTTTTCATCCAGGGACAGTTACTTTTTGGAATTCTATACAGAGAGATGTAGGAGAAAAATTATATTCTATCAATCCTAATCTTATTTCAAACTCTTTTTCTTTTATAAAAAATTATCTAATTGAAGATAGTAATTATTTAACTTTTTTTACAAGTGCGGGATCAGTTAAAGAAATTGAAAGTAAAAAATTAGTATTTAAAAAAGTTAATCACAAATTATTTTTAGATAATAAAGTAGGAATTATTGTTTCAAAGAAACAAAAGTTAAAGAAGTTTACTGAAGACTTTATAAATTTAGTAAAAAATGAATTTGATAATTCATTAGATTTTACTAAATAAGTGATTCTATTTTTGGCATTAAGTTAATTAACTGTTTTGTATAATCGTGCTGAGGAGTATTAAACAAACTTTCAGTTTCATTACTTTCACATACTAACCCATTTTTAAGAACAACAATTCTATTACACATTTGACGTATTACTGGAAGATCATGACTTATAAACAACATTGTTAGATGGAGTTCATCTTGAATATCTTTCAATAAATTCAAAATTTGAGCTTGAATACTAACATCTAAAGCTGAAGTGGGCTCATCACAAATTAATAAACGCGGTCTTGTAGCCAGAGCTCTAGCTATTGATATTCTTTGTCTCTGTCCACCAGAAAACTCATGTGGATATCGATCTAGAGATTGTCGTGTCATGCCAACAATATCAATTAAATCATGAATATTTTCTGAAAGTTCATTATTATTAATATTTTTTTGAAAAAATTTTATTGGTTCAGAAATTATATCTCTAACCTTAAATCTTGGGTTTAAAGAAGAATATGGGTCTTGAAAAATCATTTGAATTTGTCCTCTGCTTTTATGAATTTGATATTTGTTATTCGAGTTGTACAATGACTCGTTATTGTATTTAATATATCCATTATTTGGATTAACTAATCCTGTAATGATTTTTGCAATAGTTGATTTACCAGATCCGGATTCACCTACCAATCCAAGTGTTTCGCCTTCAATAAGATCAAACGATACATTATCCACTGCTCTAACAATTTGGTCATCAATTTTATTTCTAGAACTAAATGGAAAAATGCTTCCTAAAGATTGATCATCAAATATTTTAGTAACATCTTTAAGTTCAAGTAATTTTTGGTTTTTATTTTCTCTTACGCCCCAAGTTTTAATAATATTTTTTGTAAGATTTGTAGAATTTGATGTAATTTCTTTTCCATCAGGACTAATCAATTTAAACCTATCAATTTTTTTATTTGTAGGAGGTACTGAAATTACTAAACTTTTTGCTTCAGTAGATTTTGGATTTGTTAGCAATTCTTTAGTTTCACCTTGCTCTACAATATGGCCATATCGCATTACAATAACTTTATCTGTGGTTTCTGCTATTACTCCCATGTCATGTGTTATTATTATAACACCAAGATTTCTTTTCTTTGTGAGATCCTTAAGAAGTTCTAATATTTGGTATTGAATACTTACATCTAAAGCTGTTGTTGGTTCATCTGCAATAATTAAGTCAGGTTCACAACTTATTGCTAAAGCTATCACAACTCTTTGACGCATACCGCCACTAAATTGGTGTGGATAGTCCTCAATTCTTTTTTCAGCATTCTCTATTCCAACCTCTTTAAGTAATTGAATTGATTTTGTAAGTGAATCTTGATAACTTAAATTCAAATGAGCCTGAATAGTTTCGATTAATTGATCTTTTATTTTAAATAAAGGGTTTAATGAAGTTTGAGGGTCTTGAAATACAAATCCAATTTTTTTTCCTCTGATATTTTGAATAATTTCTTCATTACTTCTTAATTCAATATTGTCTATTTTAATTGAGCCATCTGTAATTTCACCTGGAGGATCGATCAAGTTAATTATCGCATTTGCAATTGTAGATTTTCCTGATCCAGACTCACCAACAATTCCTAATATTTCTCCTCTCTCTAGAGAAAATTCTACATTTTTGCTCGCAACAATAGTTTCTTTTCGTGTTGGATAACTTATGTTTAAATCTTTAACTTCTAAAAAACTCATCTCTTTTTTAATTTTGGATTTAAAGCATCTCTCATCCAATCCCCTAATAAATTAATTGATAATGCTAAAACAATTAAGAAAATTGCAGGAAAAAAAGTTATCCACCACTCACCTGAAAATAAAAAATTATTACCAAATCTTATAAGAGTACCAAGAGAAGGTGTTGTTGGTGGAACCCCAACACCTAAAAAACTCAAAGTGGACTCAGTAATTATTGCAAGTGCTAGTCCAATTGTAGCAATTACTAAAATGGGTCTAAGTATATTTGGTAAAATATGTTTAAACATAATTAATATATTTGATAAACCAATTATTCTTGAAGCTGAAACATACTCCTTATTTTTTTCTACTAAAGTTGATGCTCTTGATACTCTTGCAAACTGAGGCCATTCAGATATACCAATAGCAAAAATCAAAACATAAATTGCCATTTCATCATGCATTGATTGTGAAATAATTGCCCTTGCAATTCCATCAACAAGTAAAGCCATTAAAATACTTGGAATAGTTAATTGTACATCTGTAAGACGCATTACAATAATCTCATATCTACCACCAATATATCCAGATGTTATTCCAAGAAATACTCCAAGTATCATTGCAAAAATTATTGACGCGAAACCAACAATAAGTGAAATTCTTGAACCATAAATCATTGTTGAAAACATATCTCTTCCCTGCTGATCAGTGCCCAAAATAAAACTGAAACTTCCTCCCTCTGACCATACTGGTGGGGTAAAGGCATCCATCAAAGAAACTGATGCTGGATCAAAAGGATTATAAGGAGCAACTATCCCAGCAAATACAGAACAAAAAAGTATTACAAAAAATATAGTTGAAGAAATTACTGCTAATTTAGAATTGAAGAAACTATAACCAATATCAGTATCATAAATTTTATTATACGTTTTAAGTAGCATTACTCTAACTACCCTCTTCCTTAAGCCTAATTCTAGGATCAATAAAATAGTATGTGATATCTACAATAAAATTTATCATAACAAATATAAAAGCTACCATGATCATATATGCTGACATTATAGGAATATCGACAAAGTATACTGCTTTAATAAACAATGACCCCATACCGGGCCATTGAAAAACTGTTTCTGTAATAATTGAAAAAGCAATTAACGTTCCGATGTTAATACCTGTAATAGTAATAACTGGAATTAATCCATTTTTAAGCGCATGCTTATAATTAATAACACTCCTTTTAATACCTCTTGCTTTTGCAAATTTAATATAATCTGTTTGTAAAATTTCCATCATTTCAGCTCGAACTAATCTAATAACATAAGTCATTTGAAATAAACTTAACGTAACAGATGGGAGTATCAGTGCTTTTAAACCAGAAGTAGTTAAAAATCCTGTAGTCCAAAAACCTAATTGTGTGACTTCACCTCTTCCAAAGGATGGAAGAACTCCTAAAATTACTGAAAACAAATAAATTAACATTATTCCTATAATGAATGTTGGTAAAGAAACCCCTGCTAGAGAAATCACAAGAATAATATTTGAAATAAAACTGTCTCTGTGAATACCGGTATATACACCCAAGATAACACCACTAATGATTGCA
>CACKIH010000015.1 GCA_902600225.1 uncultured Alphaproteobacteria bacterium
TAAATTTAAATTTTTTTGCATTATTTCTGATCTAGGATCTGCTAAAATTGATCTATTCCCAAGTGATCTAGGTCCAAATTCCATTCTTCCCTGGAACCAACCAACTGCTTTACCCTCTGATAAAAATTTTGCTGTAACTTTTATAATTTCAATGTCGTCTAAAATTTTAAATTTTGCACCTAAATTTACTAGCTTTTTTTTTGTAAAATCTTCATTATATTTTGGACCAAGATATGATCCTTTCATACTATCCTTTTTATTTATTGTGCGGTTATTATCAAACTCTTTGTACCATAAGGCTAAAGCAGCGCCTAAAGATCCACCGGCATCTCCTGCAGCTGGTTGAATCCAAATATTTTTGTATACTTTATCTTTTAATATTTTTCCATTAGCTACACAATTTAATGCAACTCCTCCAGCTAAACATATATTTTTTATACCAAATTCGTTTGATAATGATCTGGTCATTTTTAAAATAACTTTTTCAATCACGTATTGGATTGATGCAGCAATATCCATATGAAATTGTGTTATTTCTTCTACTTCAGGCTTTCTTGCTTTATGATTAAATAGTTTTATAAATTTTTTATTAATCATAGTTAAACCTGTAGAATAATTAAAAAAAGTTTGATTAATTTTAAAAGAACCATCTTCTTTAATTTCTATTAAATTATCTAATATTTTATTTTTGTACAAAGGTTTGCCATATGGAGCTAGACCCATTAGTTTATATTCACCACTATTTACCTTAAAACCAGTGTAGTATGTAAAAGCAGAATACAGCAAGCCAATAGAATCTGGAAAATTAATTTCTTTAACTATACTTAATTTGTTTTTATTTCCAATTGATACAGTCGTAGTTGACCACTCACCTACACCATCAATTGTAAGAACAATTGCTTCTTCAAAAGGAGATGGGTAGAAAGCACTTGCGGCATGACTTAAATGATGATTCGAAAAATATAATTTTTTATCATCAAAGCTTTGATCTAATTCTTTAAGATTATTTGAAATAAATGACTTCTGAAATAATTTTTCACGCATCCAGATTGGCATGGCTTTTCTAAATGAATTAAAGCCTTTCGGCGCGTTATAAACATAGGTTTCTAATAATCTTTCAAATTTTAGAAATGGTTTTTCATAAAAAACTACGCAATCAACATCGTTTAAAATAATTTTGGCTTCTGATAAAACATATTTAATTGAATTAATCGGAAAATTTGCATCATGTTTTTTTCTTGTAAACCGTTCTTCTTGAGCTGCTGCTATGATCTCACCATCAACAATTATTGTTGCAGCACTGTCATGATAAAATGCAGATATTCCTAAAATAATTTTTTTCAAATTAGAACAGTGTATAAATAAATGGAGCCACTGCTGATCCCTGACTTATTACTAACAGACCTCCAAATAAAATTAAAACTATAAAAATTGGTAATAACCAATATTTTTTTCTTACTCTAATAAATTGCCAAAATTCTAAAATAAAAGAGAGCATTTATTTAAAATTGATTTTTCATTGTAAAATTATTATCATTTTTTTTTAACCAAAAAGTTTTTTTTCTTAAATTTTTATTTTTAAATGGCCCTCTAGATAAAACTCTCAAAAATAAACCTGTTGGAACAACTGTTAGAAAAAAAATTATACCCATTATAATTGGAGACATAATGAAGCCAAGCAAAAGTGATAGTTTATACCATAATATATTTGGTAGTCTGAGTAAATTTGGAAATAATAATGTAATTGAAGCAATAAATAGTGATATCATAAAAAATACTAAATAAATTGTATTTTCAAACCACCAAAAAAAAGAGCTTAAAAATAAAAAAAATAATGAAAATATTAAACCAAAGTTTCTATTTGAACCAATTTTTATCTTTGAATGTGTATCAGTATCTAACATCAATTTTTTTAACAATGGTAGCGGAGGAGGGATTTGAACCCCCGACATCACGAATATGAGCCGTGCGCTCTGACCAACTGAGCTACTCCGCCTTAAATTATTCTATTTCTTAATATCTAGATTAAATTTATCAATTACTATTTCGCTAATTTTTTTATAACCTTCTTCATTATAGTGACCTTTAATTTGAAATGGATATAAACTCTTAGGATTTTCAAGGGTAGACATTAACTCTGTATGAATATCAATAAAATCAAATTTTTTATTTTTTCTTAAAAATTCAATTATTTCATTTCTGTGAGGCATTTTGCTTTTATCTCTGTAATAATTTGAAAAATCAGTTAAGTAGACAAAGTAAAAATTTCCACCCCAACCATTTACTATTTGTGATGCTTTTAAAAGTATTTTATAAAAAATTTTTCTTAATTTATGATCTAAAGAAGTGTTAACTGATGGTTTGCTGGAATTAGCTTGAAATCCAAAAATCTTTCTAAGATTATAAAGTTTAAGAATTTTTATAATTTTATGCTTATAATATATATCAAAACTAGTATTTCGATTATAGTTTTTAATTTCTCCAATAGATTTATTTATAAGAACAAAATCAATAATTTCTTGTTTATTAATTAGATTTTGTGAATATTTTACATCATCTAAATATTTTTTAAGTAAGTTAGATTTCAATTCATATTCAAGATCTTTAATATCGTTTTCAAAATAGAACCAAATGACGTTATTGGGTTTAAAGTATTGTGCGTATTCAATTATTGTAGCTAATTCAACTAATGGACCATTACCACCTGAACCTAGACTAATTGTGTTTATATTTTTTTTAAGAAAGTTACCTTGAATAGAGTCATCAAAATTTACTGCTACACCTTCAACAAATGAATCTCCTATTAGCATTACATCAATTTTTTTAGCATATAAACCACTTGGATTTCTAAATCCAAATTCATCTCTATTTATTATAGGATAATAACCTGACTCATTTGACATTATTCCTATTGAGTTTGAAATGCCTCCTAATGGAAATATCTTTGTATCTTCAAAAATTAATCCATCAGTAGTTACGAAACTATAGGGCGCAGGTGAGAGATATAGATTGTCATGATCATTTTTCATCTCAAAGTAAATTTCTAATTTAGTTCTTTCGTCAAATTTTATATTATTTCTTTCGGCTAGTGATGCTCTAATTTCATTTTCTGATTTATTTAAAAAAATTTCAAAATAAATTTCAAATGTATAGATAGAAAAAAATATACTATATAAAATAATTGAAATATAAATCTTTATCGAAGAAGATAAATAATAATAAATAAATATTAATAATATAATTATTATTACAGATATAAAAAAAGCGTATAGATAATATAACTTTAGATTTTGATCAAATGCATCTTCAATATAAACAGGAAAGTTTATACGATAAATTGAATATGCGCATATTAAGATAAAATATAAAGCTAGGAAAAAAAAAGCTAAAGTTATTAACGAATTTTTAATTTTCAAACTAATTATAAACTAAATGACTCACCACAGCCACATGAACTTTTCTCATTTGGATTATCAAAAATAAATCTTGAAGCAAGTTTATCTTCCCTATAATCCATGACCGCACCTAATAAAAACATAGTAGCTTTTGGGTCAATTAAAACTTTTGCTCCATCTTGATAAATAATCTCAAAATTTTTCAAATCAGATGAATTTCCAAAATCTAATTTATAAGAATATCCGCTACAACCAGACTTATCAACGCCAATCACAACAGAATCAATACCTTCTGGCGCATTAGACAGTATCTTTTTTATCCTATTGGTAGCGTTAGAAGTAATAGACAGTAAATTATTCATAGTATTCTTATAAATTAATTTAGAAAATATCTAAAGCAAGTTTTGCTTCCTCTGACATTAAATCTTTGTGCCACTTTGGATCCCAAACTAAAGATACCTGAATTGAATTTACATTTGATATTTTTTCTAATGATTTACCTACTTTTTCTGGCATAGTTCCCGCAACTGGACAGTTAGGATTAGTTAAAGTCATTTTAATCTTAATATCGTTATTATCATTTATTTTTATTTCATATATTAAACCTAAGTCGTATAAATTAACTGGAATTTCTGGATCCATAACTTTTCTTATACACTGAATCACTTGCCCTTCTTTTATTTTTGATAATATATTTGATTTGGGAAACTTTTTTATATAACTCGAATTTTTATCTGGTAAAAAATCATTCAGTTTTTTATCTTCCATTGATTATAATAAAATTTTAGTTATTTCATCAATGCTATCTACTAAATAATCTACGTCCTCTTTAGTGTTATATATTCCGAATGAAATTCTAGCTGTACCTGAAACATTAAAATGTTTCATTAGAGGTTGGCAACAATGGTGTCCTGTTCTTATTGCTATATTTTTTTTATCTAACATCGCACCTAAATCAGAATTATGAACGCCCTCAATATTAAAAGATATGATTGCACCTTTGTTTTTATTTGATCCAAATATTTTTATATTATTGAATTTTGAAAGTTGTTCATAAGCATAATCATGAAGTTTCATTTCATGATCATTAATAACATTTGGATCAACTACATTCATAAAATTTAATGTAGAAGAAAATCCAATTACTGGTGCAATAGGAGGAGTACCTGCTTCAAATTTTTCATAACCCTTCGCATATGTACTTTTATCAATTTCTACATCATGAATCATCTGCCCTCCACCCTGGTAAGGAGTAAATTCATCTATCCACTTATCTTTCATATACAGTACACCAAGACCTGAAGGGCCATACATTTTATGTGCAGAAAAAACATAAAAATCGGGATCTAAATCTTTTAGATCAACTTTTTTGTGAGGTGCAAATTGACAACCATCCAATAGTAACGGTACATTCCCTTTTTTAGCAATATCTTTTACTTGATCAAAATTAGTTATTGATCCTGTAACATTTGACATGTGGGTTAATGTAATTAATTTAGTTTTAGAATTAATTTTATCATTTAATTCATCGTAATTAATTTCATTATTTTCGTTTAATCCCAGAGGAATAATTTTTATTTTTTTTTCGATCAAATGCCAAGGTACCAAATTAGCATGATGTTCAAGATAACTTAAAATTATTTCGTCGCCATCTTCTAAAAATCTTTTAGACATACAAGATGCGATTAAATTTATACCCTCAGTTGCACTTTTAACAAAAATAATATTGTTTTCAGATGTATTTAAATAATCTGCAGTTTTTTTCCGAGCATCTTCAAATTTTTTTGTTAACTTTGAGCTTAATTCATAATTACCTCTATGAATATTAGCATATTCATTAGTGTAACAATTATTTGTAGCATCAATCATTTCATCAACTTTTAATGCTGAAGCAGCGGTATCTAAAAAAACTAAATTGGGATTTTTCTTAAATACAGGAAATTTTGATTTTAAGTTTGAAATATTCATTTTACTTTACTTAAATATCTTACTAGCTTTTTTTGTATTATTTCGGACATTTGTTCATTATCAATACTACTTAATTCTTCATTAATAAATGAAGATATCAATATTTTAGTTGCTGCAATTTTACTCATACCTCTAGAACGAAGATAAAAAATAGCATTTTCGTCTATAGGTCCAATAGTAGAGCCATGACTACATTTCACATCATCAGCATATATTTTTAATTCAGGTTTAGAAAAATACGATGCATTATCAGATAAAAGTATCCCTTTGCTGAGTTGATATCCCTCTGTTTTTTGTGCCACTTGATCAACATGAGTATTACTAAAGTATGTTGCTTTAGAACGATCATTCAAAATACCTTTGTAAACTTGATTACTTTTGCAATCTTCAGCTAAATGCTTGACAAATGTTTTGTTATTAGTTGTGTTATTATCTTTTAGGAAAAATATTCCTTGTAAGTCCGCTTCTGAGTTAGCCTCAATTAATTCAGAATAATGAAAATTTCTTACGTAGCCTTCTGAAAAATTATATACTTTTTGGGTGTAGGTAGAATCTTTTTTACATGAAGAATGAGATGTTATTATTAAATTATGATTAGGAGAATTGTCTTGAATTAGAAAATGATTTAGCTGAGAATTTTTTTCTAATTTAATTACATTTAATATATTTGATATAGAATTATTTTTATTTTCATATTCTTCAATAAGATTTAGAGATGATCCCTCTTCACAAATATAATTATTTTTTTGAAAAATAGTTAAATCATCATCAGTTATAATGTTTGATATTTTAATTTTTATGTTGTTATTTTTTTTTATAACAATTTTAAAACCGCTATTTAAAAATAATGAATTTAAATTTACAAAATGATCATTATTTTCAATCGTATTATTTTTAGAAAAATCATTATAATCTTCATCTAGAATTTTAGTGATTTCAATTTTATCATCTTTAAAACTCGAACACTGTCCATTTACAGAAACTATTGAATAAATGTTTTCCTGATTATTGTTTATTACTGATGTTTCTTCAGAGATCAGATATCTATACTTAAAATCAATAAATTTTTTTAGATTTATATTTTTAAGACTTTCATTATTTTTTTTATCAAATCTATTATTTTCAAAAATATTTATTAATTTCTCTCTATGAGATTGAATATCTTTGTTTTCTGAAAAAAAAATATTTTTTTTATTTTTTAGATAATTATCTTGAATACTCATTACTGAAATTTTTGAAATCCATCTTTTTCTATTTCAGCAGCAATTTCAGATCCTCCTGATTTGACAATAGAGCCATTTACCATAACATGTACATAATCTGGTTTAATATAATCCAAAAGTTTTTGATAATGGGTAATAATTAAAAATGAATTATCTTTTGTTTTAAGTTTATTGACCCCATCGGTAACGATTTTAAGAGCATCAATATCCAACCCTGAGTCTGTTTCATCTAAAATAGCTAAATCTGGATTAAGAATACTCATTTGTAAAATTTCGTAACGTTTTTTTTCACCTCCAGAGAAGCCTGTATTAACTGATCGTTTAAGCATATCAATATTAATACCTAGATCACTAGCTTTAGATTTTAAAAGCTTAGCAAATGATAAATTATCAATTTCTTCTTCGTTCATACGTTTTCTTTTTGAATTAATTGCAGAGTGTAAAAATGGAGTGATATTTACTCCTGGTATTTCAACAGGATATTGAAAAGCTAAAAACATTCCTTCTTGTGCTCTTTCTTCGATATTTAAATCAAATAAATCATTTTCTTTGAAATTAATTCTGCCATTTATAATTTCATAATCCTCTTTACCTGCTAAAACGTTTGCTAATGTACTTTTACCAGATCCATTTGGACCCATAATTGCGTGAACTTCACCTTTATTAATATTCAAGTTAAGACCTTTAAGAATATTTTTATTTTCAATTTTTACTGATAGGTCTTTAATTTCTAAAAACATACTAACCTACACTTCCCTCGAGAGATATAGATACTAGTTTTTGAGCTTCGACAGCAAATTCCATAGGAAGTTCTTGCAAAACTTGTTTGCAGAAACCATTTACTATTAATGAAACTGCCTCTTCATGACTCAAACCTCTTTGTCTGCAGTAATAAAGTTGATCTTCGTTTATTTTGGAGGTCGAAGCTTCGTGCTCAATAACAGCTGTATTATTTTTTGAGTCAATGTAAGGAACTGTGTGTGCCCCACATTGATTTCCTACTAACAAAGAATCACATTGAGTATAATTTCTTGCTTTGTCAGCTTTCCTTAAAAAAGAAACCTCACCCCTATAAGTATTTTGTGACTTACCTAAAGAAATACCTTTTGATATTATTTTACTTTTGGTATTTTTCCCGATATGAGTCATTTTTGTACCAGTATCAGCTTGTTGAAAATTGTTTGTTATTGCTACCGAGTAAAACTCACCAATAGAATTGTCTCCTTTTAAAATGCAGCTAGGATATTTCCATGTAATAGCGGACCCAGTCTCTACTTGTGTCCATGATATCTTACTATTTTTACCTGCACAAAGACCTCTTTTGGTAACAAAATTATAAATACCACCTTTTCCATTTTCATCTCCCGGGTACCAATTTTGAACAGTTGAATATTTTATTTCCGCATCTTCTAGAGCGATTAATTCTACATTGGCTGCATGCAATTGATTGTCGTCTCTTTTAGGAGCAGTACATCCTTCAAGATAGCTAACATAACTACCTTTATCAGCAATAATTAGAGTCCTCTCAAATTGCCCTGTATTTTCTGCGTTGATTCTAAAGTAAGTAGATAGCTCCATTGGACATTTTACGCCCTCTGGAATGTACACAAAAGATCCATCAGTAAACACAGCCGAGTTTAACGCTGAAAAAGAATGATCTCCAGGTGGTATAACTGAGCCTAAATATTTTTTTATTAAGTCAGGATGTTTTTGAATAGCTTCACCAATGGAACAAAAAATTATTCCAAGTTTTTCTAACTCACCCTTGTAAGTTGTAGCAACAGAAACACTATCAAAAACAACATCTACAGCAACACCAGCTAAGACTTTTTGCTCTTCTAAAGGAATACCTAATTTATTATACGTCTCTATAAGTTTTGGATCTACCTCGCTCAAATCTTTAGGCTTCTTCTCAAAACCTATTGGCGCAGAATAATAATAAATATCTTGATAATCAATTTCAGGAAAACTTAGATTTGCCCATTTAGGCTCTTTCATTTTTTTCCATTTTGAATATGCTTTTAACCTCCAGTTAAGCATCCACTCTGGCTCGTTCTTTTTTAAAGAAATAAATTTAATTGTGTCTTCATTTAAACCTTTTTTTGGCTTTTCATCATCAATGTCCGTTACAAAGCCATATTTGTATTTATTTTTACTATAAGTATCTAATGTATCTAAGGTTTCTGAGTTCACAGTAATTCATCTAATTCATTAATTAAAAAAATCCAGTTAATTCAACAAAAATTAACTAAATTTAGAACTGATTTTAAATTTATGCAGTAATCCAACCACCTCCAAGTAATTGGTCATTTTTATAAAAAACACAAGCTTGTCCTGGGGAAGTTTTATCTAATTCATTTTCAAATGTAAAAGTTCCATGATCGCTATTTATATTAAGAATTCCAGGCAAATCCTCTTGGGTAGATCGAATTTTTGCGGAACAATTAAGTCCTTGAGGAAGAATATTACCACCCAACCAATTAATATTCTTAAACTTAATAACATTTTTTCTCATTTTTTCTTTTGTGCCTAGGGTGATTGAGTTTTTATCTTTATTTATATCAATTACATATAAGGCTTCTTTTGAGCCACTAATGCCAATACCTTTTCTTTGACCAATTGTGAAGTTACTAATTCCATCATGAGTTCCTAGAATGTTTTTATCAATATCATAAATTATACCTTTTTTGTTTACAGCAGGATTTAAATTTTTGACAAGATCTCTGTATGAGTCAGATGTTACAAAACATATATCTTGGCTATCTGGTTTGTCACTTACATCCAATTCATATTTTTCAGCTAAACTTCTAATTTCTGATTTTTTAAAATCGCCTAATGGGAATCTAACATAATTTAATTGTTCTTGTAGTGTTGCAAAAAGAAAAAAGCTTTGGTCTTTTAAAAAATCTTTTGCTTTGTGCAGACTTGCATTTTTTAAAGATCCTTTTCTTATTGCGTAATGACCGGTAGCTAGTGCATCAGCTCCAATTTTTTTTGCTTCGTTAAGTAAATCAGAAAATTTTACTGTTTCATTACATTTCACACAAGGTAATGGAGTTTCACCATTTGAATAAGAATCGACGAAGTTACTAATTACTCCATCAAAAAATTTATCTTGATAATCTAAAACTAAATGTTTGAAATCATTTTGTAGAGCAACTTTTTTAGCATCTTCAATATCAATACCAGCACAACATGATTTAGTCTTAGATATATTAGACTGATTGTATAACTTTAATGTAATACCAGTTACATCGTATCCTTGTTTTTTTAGCATTACTGCTGCTACAGAACTATCTACACCTCCGGACATAGCAACAACGACTTTTGTGTCTTTTTCTAACTTATCAAAACCGAGAGAATTCATATATTTACAACATCTATATTTACAAAATCATATAACTTCAATATTAGCTTTATCAAATGGTAGACTTACTTATTCCAGGTCCAGAAGGAAAAATAGAGGCTAAATACTCTCATAACAATAAAGATGACTCACCTATAGTTATATTGTTGCATCCGGACCCCACTAAAGGTGGCACGATGCACACTAAAATTATATTCAAGATGTATAAAATTTTCATTAAGGCTGGCTTTTCAACAATAAGATTTAATTTTAGAGGAGTAGGTAAGAGTGAAGGTTTTTTTGATGATGGTGAAGGAGAATTAAGCGATGCGGCATGTGTTTTAGATTGGTTACAGCAATATAATACGAATTCAAAAAAATGTTGGGTAGCTGGATTTTCATTCGGAGCTTGGATAGCAATGCAACTTTTAATGAGAAGGCCAGAGATAAATGGGTTCGTAAGTATTTCACCTCCTGCTAATTTGAGGGATTTTAGTTTTTTGGCGCCTTGTCCATCCTCAGGCTTAATTATGCACGGCGATAAAGATAATATTGCCTCCTTTGATTCAACTAAAATACTTGTTGAAAAACTTCAACAGCAAAAAAAAGTTGATATAAAATTTAAACCTATAAAAGGCGCCGATCATTTTTATGAAAGTTTTTCAACTGAGTTTGAAGACTCTATAAATGAGTATATTAGAGAAACAATAGAAACATAATAATTACAAATGAAATTTAAATCTGAATTTCTAAATGAGATTAAAAATAGAGGTTTTTTATATCAAGATATAGAAATAGACAACCTAGACAATTTGATGTCAAAAAATAAAATATCTGGATATATTGGTTTTGATATAACTAGTGACAGCTTACATGTAGGAAGTTTAATACAATTAATGTTGTTACATTGGCTTGATTTTTATGACCATCAGTCAATAGCTTTAGTTGGAGGAGGAACTACATTAATAGGTGATCCGTCAGGAAAAGATCAAACAAGAAAAATATTAAGTAAAAAAGAAATTGATGAAAATATTAAAAATATAGAAATTACTTTTAGCAGATTTATTAATCTTAAAAAAAATTCTTTAGTAATTAATAATTACGATTGGCTTTCTAACTTAAATTACATAGATTTTTTAAGAGAGTTTGGTTCAAAAATTACATTAAATAAAATGCTCACGTTTGAATCTGTTAAAAGCAGATTAGATAGAGAACAGCCACTAACCATCCTAGAGTTTAACTATATGCTTCTTCAAGCTTATGATTATGTATATTTAAACAAGAATTTTAATTGTGTTCTTCAAATGGGAGGATCCGACCAGTGGGGCAACATTTTAAGTGGAATAGATTTAATTAGAAAGATTAATAAAAAAGATGCTTTCGGAATTACTTCACCTCTTATAACAAACAACGATGGCTCAAAAATGGGAAAAACTGCAGATGGTGCTGTGTGGTTAAATAAAGATAAAATATCCAGCTTGGATTTCTTTCAATTTTGGAGAAATATTAATGATATTGATGTTTCAAGATTCTTAAAACTGTTTACAAAAATTCCATTAAATGAAATTAAAAAACTTTCTTCTCTAAAGGATCAAGAAATAAATGAAGCAAAAAAAATCTTAGCTTATGAAGTTACTAAAATTGTGAGAGGTAAAGAAGATGCAGATGAAGCTCTTGAAATTGCTGACAACATTTTTAATTCAAATATAAATGATGAGAGATTACCAAGTATTTCCGAAAATAAATTGAATTTACAAAATAATATTTTTACAATTTTAGATGCTATAGAAAAACTTGAGCTTATTAAAAGTAGAAGTGAAATTAAAAGATTAATTAAATCCGATGGTATAAGGGTAAATGACAAATTATTTAAAAATAGCAACTTTTCACTTAAAGAATACGCCGGTTTAGAAGAAATTAAAATATCAATAGGAAAAAAGAAAATAGGAATTTTAAAAATTCTTTAGAATATTTAAATAGTAAGAGAATTTTCTAAAAAGTTATTTATTTTTCCATCCAAAACATCATTTACATTAGAAGTTTCATACCCACTTCTCAAATCTTTTATTAATTTATAAGGATGCAAAACATACGATCTTATTTGATTGCCCCATCCAATATCTTTCTTGTTTTTATTTTTAAGATTTTCACTCTCTTTTCTTTTTTGAAGCTCAGCTTCATAAATTCTTGATTTGATCATTTTCATAGCATTTGATCTATTTTTATGTTGAGACCTATCACTCTGACATTGTACAACAATATTTGTAGGTAAATGTGTAATTCTAACTGCACTATCAGTTTTATTAACGTGCTGACCTCCTGCTCCAGATGCCCTATAAGTATCTACTCTCAAATCACTTTCTTTAATTTGTATTTCAATTTTATCATCTATTTCTGGATACACCCAAACGCTTGCGAAACTTGTATGCCTTCTTTTATTACTATCAAATGGAGAAATTCTTACAAGTCGATGAATACCGCTTTCTTTTTTTAACCACCCATAAGAATAATCCATTACAATTTTTAGTGTACACGATTTTATTCCTGCTTCTTCACCACGCATTTCTTGTAATAAACTTACCTTACAATCATCTTGATCCTCAGCCCATCTGAGATACATTCTTTCCAAAATCTCTGCCCAATCTTGACTTTCAGTTCCTCCGGCACCGGCATGAATTTCTATAAATGCATTAAGGTGATCAGCTTCGTCATTAAGTAAATTTAAATATCTAATTTTTTCAGATAATTTTAAAGTCAGCTCAACTTCATTTTTTAAATCATCTAATAATGATTTATCATTGTCTTTTTGGATAAATTTATAAATTTCTTCATTTTCATTGAGTAATTTACTTAGTTTATTAAAGTCATTGATTTTATTCTCAATAGATTTTATGTCTTGAAAAATATTTTTTGCATCATTATTTTCCCAAATGTTGGGATCTGAACTTTTAAGTTTTAAATCTTCTAATTTATTTTTAAGAGAATTATAGTCAAACTCCCCTCCTTATAAGATCAAAGTTTGATCTTATTTTCTTTAAATTTTCCTCAATTAAATCAATATTTTCCATAAAGATTTACTCTAATAAACCACCTGTTCCAGAAATGGAATTATTATTAAAATTTTCTAATCCATCTATAATGTTTACATTACCAGAATATGGCTCTGAACCTAAAATGAAAGGCTCATTTATACTATTTTCATCATTTGATATCATTCCATTACTTGGATCAATTCTTACAAAACTTATTCCTGAAGGTATTCTAAATGGTTTTTTATTTTTATTAATTTTTATTTTTTTAGCAAAGTTTTTAAATATAGGAACAGCTACACTAGAACCAGTTTGCTTGTATCCAAGAGATTTTGGTTGATCATAACCAACATATACACCTATGACTAAATCAGGGGTATATCCTATAAACCAGGCATCTTTATTTTGATTTGTTGTACCAGTTTTACCAGCTATTGGAACATCTAAATCTTTTAATTTTTTTGCAGTGCCTCTTTGAATTACACCTTCCATCATTGAGGTGATCTGATAAGCCAAACGTGGATCAACAACAAAGTTCTCTTCTTCATCTAAATTTGGAATTTTAATTTTTGATGAAATTGTATCAACAATACATTCATTACATTTTTTTAAACTAGTATCACGTATCTTTTTTCCATTTCGATCATAAATACTTGTTATAAATTTAGATTCAATTTTCTTACCTCCATTAGCAATAATTGCGTAAGCATTGGTTAGATCTCTTAAAGTAATTACTCCAGAACCAAGAGACATTGAAAGTTTATCATCAAAACCATCATTTATATTAAATTTACTTGCCATATTTAAAATATTATCCATCCCAATTCTATTGGCAAGTCTTACGGTCATTAAATTTCTTGATTTTTCAATACCCGTTCTCATTGTTGTTAATCCATAAAATTCATCTGTGTAATTAGATGGCTTCCATTTTGGAAGACCTGGGCCTTGGTCAACTACATAAGGCGCATCTAGTATTAATGTTGAAGGAGAATAACCCTCGTTCAATGCAGCTAAATAAACAATGGGTTTGAATGCTGATCCAGGTTGTCTTTTAGCTTGAGTGGCTCTATTAAACTCACTTTTGTGAAAACTATATCCTCCAGAAAGGGCTAATATATCTCCATTATAAGGGTCCATGACGATTATTGCACCGTTTACAAGTGGTTCCTGTTTTATCGTATAAGAATTATTTTTTCGTTCAATGTAAATTACATCTCCCTCATTAAAGTCTTCACTAGAAAGCCAAATATTATCGGGGCTATTTAAATTGATAGATAATTTAACTTTAGAATTATCATATGCCTCTATTTTAGATTTATATATTTTATTAATTATAACAGTTTCCCAATTTGGAAAAAAAGGATTTATTTTTTTATAATAATTTTGACTTTTAAAAAAATTATCAAGATTAGTATTTTCAATCAAACCGTGCCATCCTTGGTTTTTTTCGTATTCAATCAATCCTTGAATTAAACTAATATTTGCATTTTTTTGAATTTCTGAATCAAGTGCAGTCTTAATTATTAATCCATCTGAATAAAGTGTTTCTTTTCCAAATTTTGAATATAGTTCTTTTCTTATTTCTTCATAAAAATAATCTGCTTCTGAAAATTTTCTATCATTACGTTTGAAGACTTGAAGTTGTTTATTTTTATATATTAAATCTTCTTTTTTTATAAATCCATTTTGATACATTCTATCAATTACCCAATTTCTTCTTTCAATGGCTTTTGAGTAATTCGTTTTTGGATTATAATTGTTTGGTGCTTTTGGTAAGGCAGCTAAAAAAGCTATTTCATGAAGCTCTAGATCATAAATAGATTTATTAAAATAATTCAAACTTGCTGTGCCAATTCCGTAAGAACCGTATCCTAAATAAATATCATTTAAATATAATTCTAAAATAGAATTCTTATCTAAAATATTCTCAATTCTAACAGATAAAATAATTTCTTTAATTTTTCTAGCGTAACTTAATTCGTTACTTAGTAAAAGATTTTTAACTACTTGCTGTGTAATTGTTGAAGCTCCAACTACCCTTCTATCAGAATAAGTATTTAGAATATTAGTAAAAAGAGCTCTTACTATTGCAAATAAATCAACACCATAATGTTGGTAAAAATTCTTGTCCTCAGCTGATAAAAAAGCTAATTTTATATTTTCAGGTATTCTACTTTCAGGAATAAATATTCTTTCTTCTGTATAAAAACTTTTCAATAGTAATCCATCTGAACTATAAATTCTTGAAGACAAATTTGGTTTATAATTTACGATACTTTCATATGATGGTAATTCTGGCGAGTATCGCCAAAGTGTATAAAAAATTGTTGAAATTGAAATAAATGCAAATATGCATAGTAAAATTAACAATAATTTTATATAACCAAATAATCTAATCATATTTATAAACTACATTGTGAAATAGTTAAAAATGTGACATTAGGCAAATATTATAAAATTACTCAAAAATGACTTTAACATATAAAAATTTTTACGGAGTTTCGGCATTATGTCAAAAAATATACTTATTGATACAACAAATAACATTGAAACAAGAATTGCTGTTACAGATGATGGTAAGCTTGATGATTTTGAAATTGAACCAAATAAAAAAAATGCTGTAAAAGGTGATATTTATTTAGCTAAAATTACAAGAATTGAGCCTTCTCTTCAAGCTGCTTTCGTTGACTTTGGAACTAACAGAAATGGTTTTCTGCCTCTTACAGAAATACATCCAGATTATTTTAAAATTCCTGCTGCAGATGAATTGAAGATAAAAGAATTAAATGAAAAAATATATAATCTTAATGAAGATGAGGCAAATAATGTTGAGAATGAAAACGAGTTAGAAGATATAGAAGAAAATAGTATTGATGAAGAATCTGAAGAAGAAGAAAATGTTAGTAATAATGATAAAGTTATTTCCATTAAAAAAAGAAAAAATAAAAAATTAAGTCCAAAAAAAGAATATTTTAACTTCTTTAGAAAATATAAAATTCAAGATGTAATTCGACCAAAGCAAGTATTACTCGTTCAAATTAATAAAGAAGAGAGGGGATTAAAAGGTGCTGCTTTAACAACCTATTTATCTTTTGCTGGTAGATATTGTGTTCTAATGCCAAATAGTATGAATAGTGATGGAATATCTAGAAAAATTGGGGATATAGAAGAAAGAAAGAAATTAAAAAAAATTTTATCATCAGTTGAGATACCTGAAAAAATGTCTGTAATAGTTAGAACAGCTGGAATTGGAAGAACAAAAAAAGAAATATCTAAAGATTTATCATTTCTAGTAAGTCAATGGAATAAAATAAGGGAGCTCACTTTAAAATCAGAAGCTCCAGAGATGATACACGAAGAAGGAAATATCTTAAAAAGAGCAATTAGAGACATGTTAAGTGAGGATGTAGATAAGATTTTTGTAGAAGGAAAAGAAGGATATGATAAAGTCAAGAAAATTACCAAAAATCTGGCACCAACATTTCTTAAAAAAGTTAAACAATATAAATCTGAAGAAAACACATTATTTGCATCTAATAGCATCGAAACACAAATTAATGATCTTTTTAGTTTAAATGTTAAGTTAAAATCTGGGGGTTCAATTGTAATAAATACAACTGAAGCATTAGTAGCAGTTGATGTTAATTCTGGCAAAAATACTTCAGAGAGAAATATAGAAAATACTGCTTTAAAAACAAATTTAGAAGCTGCAGTAGAAATAGCTAGACAATTGCGATTAAGAGATCTTGGGGGCTTAATTGTCATAGATTTTATTGATATGGATGACTATCGAAATAATTTTAAAGTTGAAAAAAGTTTGAAAACTGCACTTGTTAGAGATAGAGCAAGAGTTCAAATTGGGAGAATAAGTATGTTTGGATTAATGGAACTATCCAGACAAAGGTTAAGATCAAGCTTAATAGATAAATCATTTGAGAGATGTAATTATTGTAAGGGATCAGGTTTAATTTTAAATTCATCATCAATCATTGAACAAATTATAAAAGTTATCAAAGAAAAAATATCTGATAATAAAAATTCTATAATAAATGTTAAATGTAATAGTGATTTAGCAGAAAATTTATTGAATAATAAAAAAAATGAAATCTTTTCACTAGAAAATAAATTCGAATCTAAAATTAATTTTTATTTTAATCCGCAATTTTCATTACATGATCCTGTAATTGAGATTGATGAAAATAATAATTTAAAGGATATTGAAAAAATAAATATAAAGAAGAAAAGTAAAACTACCAAACTAATTAAAAAAAAGAAGGTAATAAAAACAAAAAAATCGAAAAATATTAAAGATAAAAATTTAGATGATACTAAAATAAATAAAGATGAAAAAATAGAAATACAAAAAGATATAAATTTAACAGAGAGTGAAATAAATGAAGACGAAGAAAAAACTGGATGGTGGTCTTAAAAAAATATTATTTTTTTTTTTATTTTTTATTTTTTCTTCAAAAAGTAGTTACGGATCACAAATACTAGATTATGAAACTGAAAAATTTATAAATCAAATTATACAAGATATTATTGAAGTAAATAATGTAAATAAAACAATTCAATTTAAAATAAATAACAGTAATGAAATAAATGCTTTTGTAGATATTAATAATGTTATACATATTAACTCTGGCTTAATTATTTATTGCTCAGATTATGTTGCACTAGTATCTGTATTAGCTCATGAAATTGGCCACATAGATCTTAATCATATTACTATTAGAAAAAAAACTATAGAAAAAAACAAAAAATTGAACGCAATAGGCGCTTTATCTGTAATAGCTGGTTCAACATTAACTCAAAACCCTCAATTATTACAAGGTGGTATTCTAACTTCCGCCGCTTTATCAAATCAGTATATTGTTTTTAGTAAAGATCAAGAAATGGAAGCTGATTTATATGCATTGAAAACATTAGATTCACTAAATACTAATTCTAAATCTATTCAAACATTACTAGAGACAATAGAAGAAAAATTATTAGATAAAGGTTTTTCTAAAGATAAACAGAAAATTAGCACTCATCCATATTTTGAGGATAGGATTGCATTAATTAAACACTTTCAAAATAATAATGAAAAGAAATTTAATCCTAAATATAATGAAAGTTTTAATTACATAAAGGCAAAATTTATAGGATACAGTGATAATGAAGAAGTTTTAAAAGAATTAAATGAACCTTTTAAAACCTACGCAGAATCAATTAAAATATCAAGAAATGGTAATTTAAAAATGTCATTACAAAACTTAAATGAAATTATAAGAATAAATAAAAATAATTATTTTTTGCTAGAAACAAAAGCTGATATATTATTCTCTCATGGATATACAGATGAAGCTGTAAAATTTTATAAAAAAAATTTAGAAATATATCCTCTAAATTATTATGCACAGATTAGAATATTTGAAAATATTGAAATTAAAAATTTTTCTATTAGTGAATTAGAAATAATTTTCCAAAAAAATAAAAAGCTTTTATACAAATATTTTAATAATAAAAATATTCTATTGAAATATATTGAGTTGGCAGAAAAACTAAATAAAAAAGAATGGTTAAAATTTTTTAACTTTGTTTTAACAATAAGTGATATTGAAAAAGAAGTTTTTAGAATTGAAATAAATAATTTTAAAAAAACAAATAATAATGATTTATTAAAACTAGTTAATATAGTTCAGAATATAAGTTAATGTACGGATCACTAGTATATCAAGATTATATTAAATTAATTGATAAAAATTTAATAACTGCTGAAAATATTATTAAAGATCAAATACAACCATCTAGTATTGATTTGTCACTAAGTGGAGAATGTTATGAAATTAAGCATAGTTTTTTATCATATAATTCAAAAGTTAGAGATAAATTAAAAGATTTAATAATTAAAAAAATTAATTTAAGTAAAGAATTCATATTTAAAAAAAATAAAACCTACATTGTTAGACTTAATGAGAGTCTTAATTTAGAAAATAATATATTTGGTCACTGCAATCCTAAAAGTAGTACTGGGAGATTAGATATTTTTTGTAGATCACTTGTTGATTATGCTGAAGAATATGAAAAAATTCCAAAAAATTACAAAGGTGAAATTTTTTTAGAAATAACATCTAGATCATTTGATGTAGCATTTAAAAAAAATAATTGTTTAAATCAATTAAGGCTTGTTAATAAAAAACATAATTATTTGACAGATAAGCAACTGATTAATCTAAATAAAATACAAAAAATTTCAAATCAAACTGAAAAAGAAATTAAAATTGACAACGGATTAAAGTTATCAGTTGATCTGGGTAGATCAAATATTATTGCTTACGTAGCTAAAAAAAATACTCCCGTTTTAAATTTCTCTAAGATTAAATTTCATAAAATAAATGATTTTTGGAAAACAATTAATAAGAACGACAAAAAATTACTTATAGAAAAAAATAAATTTTATATTTTAAGATCCAAAGAGAAAGTTGTTATACCTTCTAATCTAGCTGGGGAAATGATACCTTATGATACTGGTATTGGAGATTTCAGGGCACATTATGCAGGCTTTTTTGATCCAGGTTTTGGTTTATCAAATGGTTCATATGCTGTTTTAGAAGTAAAAACAAACGAAGTACCTTTTTTATTAGAAGATAATCAAACCATAGCTAGAATTAAATATGAAAAGTTGAACAAAAATTGTAATATTGTATACGGAAAAGGTATTAAATCAAATTATCAAAATCAAGGTTTAAAATTAAGTAAACATTTTAAATAAAATGAAAAAAATATTAATTGTTAATGGTCCTAATCTCAATCTATTAGGTAATAGAGAGGATGATATATATGGAAAAGATAGTTTAGATAAAATTAAATCTGATTGTGAAAAAAAAGGTATAGAAAAGAAATTAGAAATTACTTTTTTCCAATCTAATAATGAAGGTGAGATAATTGATAAGATTCATGAAGTAAGTAATAAATTTGATGGCTTGATTATTAATCCAGCAGCATTTACTCACTCATCAATTGCCATTCTAGATTCATTGAGAGCAATAAATAAACCAAAGATAGAAATTCATCTTTCAAATATTTATTCAAGAGAAGAATATAGAAAAAAAAGTATTACTTCTGAAGGAGTACATGGATTAATTTGTGGATTTGGTGGAAATAGTTATCTTCTAGGAATTGAAGCAATAAGTAAATTAATTTATAAATAAGCATGACTAAAATTGATAAAATAGATTTAGAGAATATTAAGTTAATCGTTAAAGAATCAAAAATTAATGGTGTTGCTAAAATAAAAATAAAGAAAAATGATTATGAAATTGAGATTACCTCAAATGACTTCACTGGAAATAATGTTTCCATTCAAAAATTAGAAAAAAACACTGAAGTTAAAGAAGCTGAAAGTACAAATGAAGTTGTAAATGAAGATAATATTGTTAAATCTCCAATGGTTGGTGTAGCTTATCTTTCTGCTGATCCCAATTCCCAACCCTATGTTAAAGTTGGTCAACATGTTAAAGCTGGTGATACTTTATTATTAATTGAGGCAATGAAAACTTTTAATGAAATCAAAGCTCCTAGATCTGGTATTATCAAAAAAATAGTTACTTTGAATAGTCAACCCGTTGAATATGGTGATACTCTTATAATTTTTGAATAATGTTCAAAAAAATTCTGATTGCTAATAGAGGTGAAATTGCTTTACGTGTTCTTAGAGCCTGCAGAGAACTAGGAATAAAAACTGTAGCTATTCATTCTGATGTTGATGAGAATGCAATGCATGTAAGGATGGCAGATGAAAGTATTTGCGTTGGACCAGCCTCTGCACAATCAAGTTATTTAAATATACCTGCAATTATAACTGCTGCAACATTAACTGATGTAGACGCAATTCATCCTGGATACGGTTTTTTAAGTGAAAATCAAAGGTTTGCCGAAATTATTGAAGAACACAATATTAAATTTATTGGGCCAAAATCAGAACATATCAAAATGATGGGTAACAAAATTGATGCAAAAAAAATAATGGATGAAACTGGGGTTCCAACAGTAAAAGGCATAAATGACTTAAGCGATAAAAATAAAATTGAAGATTTTATAAAAAAAGTAAAATACCCAATTATAGTAAAAGCAGCAAGTGGTGGTGGTGGAAAAGGAATGAGAATTGTCACAGAAGAAGATGATTTAAATAAAGCTATAAATGAAGCAAAAATTGAAGCAAAAAAATCATTTAATGATGAAAATGTTTATTTAGAAAAATTTTTAACATCTCCAAAACATATTGAAATTCAAGTTCTTTGTGATTCATTTGGGAATGTTGTTACTCTTGGAGAAAGAGATTGCTCAATTCAAAGGAAGCATCAAAAACTTATCGAAGAAAGTCCAAGTTCAGTTCTAACAAATGAAAATAGAGAAAAAATTTCTGAGCTTTGTAGAAAATCTATGAAAGAAATCGGATATGAAGGAGTTGGAACATTAGAATTTTTATATGAAAATAATGAGTTTTATTTTATGGAAATGAATACAAGATTACAAGTTGAACACCCAGTCACAGAAATGGTTACTGGAATAGATCTTGTTAAGGAGCAAATTCTCGTTGCTAATGGTGAAAAACTTACAATAAAACAAGAAGATATAAAACTTAAGGGTAGCTCAATTGAATGTCGAATTAATGCCGAACATCCAGAGAGTTTTATTCCATCACCTGGTAAGATAACACAATATCATCAACCTGGAGGACTAGGTATTCGAGTAGACTCAGCTGTTTACGATGGATACTCAATTCCATCCCACTATGATAGTATGATTGGTAAGCTAATTACCTACGGCGCAACAAGATCAGAAGCTCTAAAAAAAATGAATAGAGCATTAGAAGAATATGTAATTATGGGAATAAATACTAATATTCAACTACATCAAAAAATTATTCAAACTGATGAGTTTAAAAGAGGAAGTTACAACATTAATTTTATGTCAAATTTAATTGAGTAAAATAATTGATTTAAACAGCTTAATAGAATTTTATAAAAGAGCTTACTTTCCGATGGCTGATAGTAAGTATTCTGAAGAAATAAAATTTTATAAACCCAAATTAAGATTTATTATTCCAATTTCAAATTTTCATTATCCAAAGAAACTTTTTAGTGAGTTTAAAAAAACAAAATATAGTTTTAAAATTGATCAAAATTTTGCAAAAGTTATTGAGTTATGCAAAGAAATTAAAAGAAAAGATCAAGATACTTGGATTAATGAAATTATTTTAGATACATATATTGAATTACATAAAATAGGCAAATGTCACAGTGTAGAATGTTATGAAGATGATAATCTAATTGGTGGTTTATACGGTTTACATATAGGATCATGTTTTTTTGGTGAAAGCATGTTTAGTTTAAAGACTAATACTAGTAAGTTTTGTCTACTTTATTTATTGGCGATATTGAAAAAAAATAATTTTTCCATTTTAGATTCACAGTTTTTCAATCCCCATTTAGTTCAGTTTGGAGCGTACGAGATAGAAACTGAAATTTATGAAAATAAACTTAAAGAAAGTTTAGAGATTGAAAGTTGCTTTAAGGAAGTTAATAATTTTCAAGAAGTCTTATCGTTACTACAATCAACTAACCAAAGATCATAAATAGGATTTTCTAACGGAGTAACATCGGGGGAAGAAGAAATCATCCAGCCTTTATAAATATTAATATTTTCATTATTGATAGTATCATAAACATCTATCAAAACATAATCTTCAGGAATTTCAGTTGGAGGAGTGCTACCGCAATACAAAACTTCAATATTTAAAGTTTCCCATGATATTTTCGAACTTACCAAAATATCCTTAGTAGAAACTTTATTAGTAGTCTTGTTTAATAACTTAAAAGAGGCATACTTTTTTTCAATAGTCTCAGCAGAAACAGTTAACGGTAGGAGAAAAAAAAATGTTACTCTAATTAGGAGTCCAAGATTTATATTCTTCTTCTTTTTTTTCTGGGTCATAATTTTTTGAAAGAGGATGAGATGATGGGAAATATGCATCACTAGTACCAGTCATATTTGGTTTATGATTTTTTTGCCATTTGTATTTATGTGAATAGTCAATCGGAGGATTATCAATAGATTTGTGCAACCAAGCATGCCAGTGTGGTGGTATATTTGATGCCTCTATTTCACCATTAAAAATTACCCATCTTTTTGCTTTTAAATCTTTAAAATCTTTGGAGCTAGAGTAATATTTATTCCCTGAATCATCACTACCTACTAAGTTTCCCTTAAGCCAAGTATAGATTTTTGTTCCTAATGACATTAATATTTCTATAAAGATTAATGGACTACTTTCCAATTAATTTTTTTGTTAGCATAAAAATTCTTGACCTGAATATCATTATAACTAGATAATTCTGACATAATCCATTCTTTTTTTTCTAATTTAATTTTTTTCTCATTAATTGGAAAACTATAATGTTTTGCACCATTAATTGAACAAAATATCTCTAACTTATCAATTGCATTTTCTTGGTCAAAAATTTCTGCATATAATTCAATTGAGCAAGGAGATGAAAATATTCCTGGCTTAGATGACATATCTGGTTTTTTTTCTTGAATTGGATGTGGAGCTGAGTCCGTACCTAAAAAAAATTTGGAATTATTGTGACATGCAGCTTTTCTTAATTCTATTAAATCTGTTTCGTTTTTAACAACTGGCATACAAAAATGGTGAGGATTAATTGAATCATCATGAAATACATCTTTTTTTGTTAAAAGCATATGGTGAGGTGTAATTGTTCCTGCAATATTGTCATTTTCTTTCACATAATTAACTCCATATGAAGTTGATACATGTTCAAGTGTAATTTTTAAAAGGGGAAATTTTTTTCTAATAATGGTAAGTTCATCATCTATAAAATATTTTTCTCTATCAAAAATGTCTATTTCTTCAGCAACTTTTTCACCATGTATTAATAATGGACTTTTTTCTTCTTCTAAAATCTCTAAAAATTTAAAGATTTTTGAAATGTCACTCACCCCATGACTTGAGTTTGTAGTTGCATTTGAGGGATATAGTTTAGACCCAAAGAAAATTTTATTTTGCATACCTTTTCTAAAATCTTCTAAATCTAAATTTTCATTTAAATAACAAGGTATAAGTGGTTCAAAATTATTATTAGATGCTTTATTTAAAAGCTTTTTGTAAGCAGAGGCTTTATTAGTATCTGTTATGGGAATTTCTGTATTTGGCATTGCCACACATCTATTATTTATTCTTGAGGAGAAATTAGTAACCATTTCTAACATATCACCTTCTCTAAAATGTACATGCCAATCATCTGGCTGAATTATTTCAATATTTTTACTCACAATAATTATTTTTTTGTAATATATTATAAATCTTTTCTACGCTTATAGAGTCCATATACGAAATTGTTTTATCAATATTTATACTTTTAAAATAGTCATAGCTTTCATTTGTTCTTATAACGTGTGAATCTTTCATAAATGGACCATAAATCTCATCATTCGTTGGACCAAATAGAACTATAGACTTTAATTTTGTTGCTGAAGCCATATGTGATAAACCTGAATCATTTCCTATAAATAATTTTGATTTCTTCATATATGCAGCAGTTTGAGTCAAAGATGCACCAAATAAATTAATTATCTTATTACCATCAATATTTTTTGTTATTTCATTAAAATAGAGTTTTTCTTCTAATGTTGAGCCAACTAAAATAAATTTAATATTTATATTTTGAGATAAAATTTTAATTAATAGTAAATTATATTTTTTTATACTCCAAATTTTTGGCTGCCAATTTCCACCTGGAAATATAACAAAATATTTAAAATTATTAGATAAATCTTTTGTTGCTATTTCTTCTTCTTCTTTATTTGTTTCAATGAACAAATCTGAACAATCAAATCCAAAATAATCAGATAACTGCTGGATATGATTTAAAGTAGATTTTTTTTTAAAAATAAATTTTTTCTTATGTTTTAAAAAATAAGATAATAATGAGCTTCTAAAATCAATAATTATATCCCACTTCTTTCCATAGCAATTAGAAATTATATCTAACCAATGCATGTTATATTTTCTTTTTGAAACAGTTATTATGGTTTCCATAGATTTAAAATTTTTAAAAATTGATTTAGCAGATGGGCCAATAACAAATGTAAATTTAGCTTCAGGATATTTATTACTAAAATATTTTATTACTCCAGTAGATAAAATTGTATCTCCAATGAGATTTGACGAAATAACAAGAATTTTCACAGAAATATTACACTTTTAATATATTCAATATATATTTAGTTAATTATGAAAGATAAATACTTTTTTCATCATTTGAATTCAAGATTTTTTGAGATTTCTGGAAAAGATAGTAAATCATTTATTCAAAATTTAATTACTAATGACATTGAAAAATGTAACGATGGATCAATTATTTATTCATGTCTATTAACACCTCAAGGTAAATTTTTAGCAGATTTTTTTATATTCAATATAAATGAAAACTATATTTTTGAAACTAATGATAAATTTTATAGTAATTTATTAGGACGATTAAAAATTTATAAACTTCGTTCCGATATAGAAATTAAAGAAATTAATTATCTATATTCTTATTCATTATTTAATATAGATTATGAAGGTGATTATAGTGTTTATTTAAATGATCCTAGAAATATAAATTTAGGTAAAAAACTTATTACGAATAAAAAAATTTTAATTGAAAAAGAGAGATTGAAAGAAATTAATGAAACAAAATATCATGAAATTTTAATTAATAATACAACCCCCTATTCACCATTTGATATTTTAGAAAATAAATCTTTATTATTAGAAAATAATTTTGATAATTTAAATGCTATTGATTGGGATAAAGGATGTTATGTTGGTCAAGAAATTACTGCAAGAATGAAATACCGTGGATTACTCAAGAAAAAACTTTACGCTTTAAAAATAAAAAGTGGAGATGTGCTAGAGGGAGATGAGTTGATAGTTAATAATAAAAAAATAGGTACAATTGTATCAAAAGCAAATTCAAATATTTTTGCAGCATTAAATATTAATTTTGTTAATGAAATAAAAAATAAAGATCAAAATTTAGTAATTAATGATTCATTATCTTTTGATTTTTTAAACTGAAAATTTTTTTCTGTAAAAACTTACTGGAATTATTAAAATCATAAAAATTATTAGCATTGGAACAAATATATTATTAATTCCATAGTTGTTTGCAATAAATCCTAATGAAGCTGGAGCCCCTATAAATGTTCCATAAACTGCAATTGAAATGATTGTTATCCCTACTCCACTATCAATTCCCTCAATTTTTCCAGCTAAACTATATGCGATAGGAACAATTGAGGATGCTCCGATACCTAGCAATGAAAAACCAATAATAGCTGCATAGATACTGCTGAAATTAGATAAAATTATTAAACTTATAATCGTCGATAAAAATAAAAAGAAAATCAAAAGAAAAACTCCGATTTTATCTCTTACCCAATCACCAGTAAATCTTCCGATAACCATAAAAATATTAAAACTTAGAGTTGCTAAGCCAATATAGAAACCATCAACTTGAATAAAATCTCTCATATAGAGAGCTCCCCATGCATCAACACTTCCTTCCGTTAGAGCGTTTGCCATTGCAATTAATGCTAATAAAAAAATAAGTAAGGGCCAAATAAAAAATATATTTTTTTTACTGGAGTCTTCTGATTTTGTTTCAACTTGTGACTCTAAACAAAGTACAAAATACAAACTCAAAGGAAGAAGAATTATGACATACAAAAGTATATTAAAAATAAAAGAATAATTCCACTCTAGTAAAAAGCTTGTAATTAGAGATCCAAATAAAACTCCAAGACTCCAAAATGCATGAAACCCTGACATCATTGATTTTTTTTCTCTAACTTCTAAATTTGATGCATAAACATTGCATGCTATTTCGAATGCACCATAACTCATACCAAAAACAAATGAGAAAACCATAAAAAGCCATAACTCTTGAATGAAAGGTACTGGCAACCACAAACAACCTTCGGCAATTAAGGTGCATGTTAAAATAGATTTTGTAGAAGTTTTCAGAATAAGAGCATTTGCAAAAATCATTGCAACAATTGAACCAATTGCAAATGATAACATAATATATCCAACACCAACATAATCAGTTTGAAGTTGATCCTTTATGGTAGGTATCCTAATAGCCCATAAACCTACATAACAAGCAGTTATAAAGAAAATAATTTTTATTGCATGAATATCACTAACTTTTTTCATACAATTTTATTAATTAAAATATTTTTTATAATATTCAGATAAATTTTCGATAGAAACTCTTTCTTGTTTCATAGTATCTCTATCCCTAACAGTAACACTTTTATCTTCTAGAGTTTCAAAATCTACAGTTAAACAAATTGGTGTTCCTATTTCATCATGTCTTCTATAATTCTTACCAATGTTTCCTGAATTTTCTAAAACAACTCTACCCAATCCCAATTTCTGTAGATTAGATTTTATTTCTTTAGATAAATTAACTAATTCCTCATTATTCTTTTTGAGAGGAATAACTGCAGCTTTAATAGGTGAAAGATGAGGTTTTAGAGATAAAAGAATTCTTTTATTATCTTTATCTACATTTTCTTCACGATAAGCTTCATTTAACAAAGCAAGAACTCCTCTATCAACACCAGCTGATGGCTCAATTACGTAAGGAATATACCATTTTTTTTCTTCTAAATCTTGAACAGCTAATTTTGTAGTTGAAGAGGAGTTTTTCATAACTTCTGATGTAATTTTAAAATCGTTTTGATTTTTAGTATGAGAGCCTAAGTCAAAGTCTGTTCTATTGGCTACCCCTTCCAGTTCCTCTTCGCCGTGAGGAAACACATAATTAATATCAACAGTTCTTTTTGAGTAATGAGCTAATTCATTTTTTTCTACTTCAATTTTTTTTAAATTTTCTTTATTTATGCCTTGATTAACCCACCATTCTATTCTCTTATTTATCCAATATTCATGCCATTCATCATCAGTACCTGGTTTAACAAAAAACTCTAATTCCATTTGTTCAAACTCTCTAACTCTAAAGATAAAATTACGAGGTGTTATTTCATTTCTAAATGCTTTTCCCATTTGTGCGATACCAAAAGGAACAGTTCTAGAAGTTGAATCTAATATATTTTTAAAATTAGTAAAAATTTGCTGACACGTTTCTGGTCTTAAATATGCAAATGACGAACCATCATCTACCGGCCCAATTGCAGTTTTAAACATTAAATTAAAAGGTCTTGGCTCAGTAAGATCTTCAGATTTACAATTTGGGCATTTATTATTTTCAAATAATTGATCTGCTCTCCACCTTGACTTACATGCCCGACAATCAACTAAAGGATCGGTAAAAGTATCTTCATGGCCTGAATGTTTTAGAACTACTGGAGAACTTAAAATTGAGGCATCCAAACCTTCGGTATCATCTCGCTCATATACCATTGATTTCCACCAAGCTTGTTTAAGATTATTTTTGAACTCAACTCCCATTGGTCCATAATCATATAAACCTTTGATGCCACCATAGATGTCATTTGATTGAAATAAAAAACC
>CACKIH010000016.1 GCA_902600225.1 uncultured Alphaproteobacteria bacterium
AGAAAAATCAAAAATACAAAGAGGTATTAAGCAAAAGATTAATATTATTGACTCAAAAGATGAATACGAATTCAGTATTTATTTCAAAGGTGAAAATCAGAAAGTATTTATAAATATTGGAGAAATAAATTTTACATTTAATGCAAATAAAAATTGGAAAAAAATTAAAAAAACATTTACTTTTAAAAAAAGTAATAGCCTAAAAAACCTATCTATCTCTATTAAGTCTGGAACAATTTTTATTGCAAACTGTTCATTAATGCCAAAAAATACAATTTTTGGATTTAGAAAAGATATCACAGAAATGATTAAAGAATGGAAGCCAAGTTATATTCGTTGGCCTGGAGGGAATTTTCTTTCAGGTTATAATTGGCAGAATGGAGTTGGAAAAAAAGATTATCGCCTTCCCTACTACGATCATGCTTGGTATCAATGGGAGTATAACGATGTAGGTACAGATGAATTTATGAAATGGTGTGAATATATCGGAAGCGAGCCAATGATTACCATCAATACTGGTGATGGTACTATTCAAGCAGCAAAAAATTGGATCGAATATATGATTGGATCAATCAACACAAAATATGGAAAATTAAGATATAAAAACGGTAGAAAAAATCCTTATAAATTAGAAACAATTTTTATAGGAAATGAAATGTTTGGGGGATGGCAAATTGGTCATACAGATCCAATTACTTATGCAAATAAATATAATTCTTTTGTAAAAGAGTTAAAAAAATTAAATAAAAAATTACGATTTATTGCAGTTGGTGCCTGTTCAGATCATTTTGGTCATTGGAATGAGTATGTATTAAAAAATATTAAAGAAAAAATTGATGAATTGAGTGTCCATTATTATTCTATAAGAACCGAGAAAGATAAAAAACATCCAGATTATAAAACACGTTATATTCCAACGGTTGCTGCAGCAACAGAAGTTAGATTAATGTTAGATAGAACGATAAGAGAAATAAAAAAATATTCTAATAACAATATTAAAATAGCTTTTGATGAATGGAACACTTATGTAGAAGCAACTCCACCTTATTTTATTGAGAATTATAATATTGCTGATGCAATTTATGCTGCTTCACTTCTTAATGCCTGTATAAATAGAGGGGATATAATAACCAACACTGGTATTTATCATTTGATAAATGTAATGGGTAATTACCGAATAGAAAAAAAGAAAATTTGGAAAACTCCAACAACACTTGTTTTAGAACTTTATACAAAATTTCATAAAGGTAAAATTTTAAAATCAGTTGTTAATTCTTCAAATTTTGTTTCTTTTAAATTAGGTAAACAGCCTGAATATAAAAATAATAAACTGATTGACTCTGCAGTAACAATGAATGGAAAATATATGTGTATGTCTGTAGTTAATAAATCAAGTTCAGAGAAAATACTTTTAAAAGTTCCATATCTAGATAGGATTGCTGAAAATTATTGTATTGAAGGATCTAATAAAGTTGACCTTAATACTTATGCAAACACTTCAAAGGTTAAGATCAAAAAAAATTCCTTAAAAACAAGTAAAGGATTTTTAATACTACCACCGCACTCGATAAGTGTTGTACTTTTTAATATATAACCTACGTTTTTCATTAAATTTAAGAGCTATAAAGAGAATTAAGGTGATTGAAATAAAGATTTTAATGACTACTTATTCACATGATGGATAGTTATTTAGAATCAATAATTAAAAGAGATCCTGCAGCTAGAAGTAAATTAAGCATAATATTAACTTATCCTGGTGTAAAATCTGTTTTTTTTCATAAAATAGCAAATCAATTATGGAATTTAAATTTGTACACTCTTGCAAGAATAATATCTCAATTTAGTCGTTTCTTAACTGGAATTGAAATTCACCCAGCTGCAAAGATAGGTAAAAATCTTTTTATAGATCATGGGATGGGAACTGTAATTGGTGAAACAAGTGAAATCGGTGATAATGTTACACTTTATCATGGCGTAACATTAGGAGGTATCAGTCCTGCTGAAAATTCGAAAGATCAAAGAGATACAAAAAGACATCCAACAATTGAGGATAATGTAATTATTGGTTGTGGCGCAAGTATTCTTGGTCCAATTAATATTGGAAGTTGCGCAAGAGTTGGAGCTAATACAGTGGTATTAAAAGATGTTCCTCCTTATGCAACAATGGTAGGTAATCCTGTTAAAAATATTAATATTAATAAAGATACATCATTCAACCCATATGGTGTAAGAGATATTGATGATAACAAATAATGTTACTGAATTAATTGGTAACACTCCTTTAATAAAATTAAAATACCCCTCAGAAATTTCAGGTTGTGAAATATATGGTAAGGCTGAATTTATGAATCCAGCTGGTTCGGTAAAAGATAGAACAGCACTTGGTATTATCGAGGATGCAGAAGAAAAAAAATTATTGGAACCAGGTGGAACTGTCGTTGAAGGCACTTTTGGGAACACAGGTATAGGTTTAGCATTAGTTTGTAATGCAAAAAATTATAATCTAGAAATTGTAATGCCTAACATAACCGTTCAATCTAAAAGAGATATACTTAAAAATATGGGGGCAAAACTTCATTTAGTTGATGCAAAACCATATTCCGATCCTGGAAATTATCAAAAAGTCTCAAAGCAATTAGCTAAAGATATTGAAAAACAAACAGGTAAGAAAACTTTTTGGTCTGGTCAGTTTGAAAATTTAGCAAATTACAAGTTTCATGAGAAAACAACATCTGCAGAAATTTTTAAACAAACAGATGGGAAAATAGATGGTTTCACATGTGCAATTGGAACTGGAGGAACATTAACTGGTGTTAGTGTTGGTCTAAAATCAAAAAATAAAGCAATTATTATCGCTTGTACAGACTCACAAGGATCATCAATGTTTAATTATTTTACTAATGGTAAACCAGAAAAAAAAGGTGAAGAATCAATAACAGAAGGCATCGGACAGGCTAGAGTAACAAAAAATTTAGAAAATTGTAATGTAGATCAATCTTTTTATGTTTCTGATCAAGAATGTATGGAAATGCTATTTAAAATCATGAAAACAGATGGATTATTTCTAGGATTAAGTTCTGGGGTAAATATATGTGGTGCAGTAAAATTGGCAAAATCAATGGGTACAGGTAAAAAAATAGTAACAATACTTTGTGATGATGCAAATAAATATTATGATAAAATGTTTAATAAAGAATACTTATTATCCAGAAATTTACCTTATGCTGATTGGATGTAATTATGAATACTAAAGATAAAAAATTTAATTCTAAAGTAATTCATTCAGGTCATGGCGCTGATGAAACTACAGGTGCAGTAATGCCCCCTATTCATCTTTCATCGACTTTTAAGCAAAATTCTCCTGGTGACTTTACTTATGAATATGCAAGAACAGGAAACCCAACAAGAGATATATTAGAAAAGTTATTAGTTGAATTAGAAGATGGTAAATTTGCTTATGCTTTTAGCTCAGGAATGGCTGCAATTTCTGCATTATCAGATGCTTTAGGTAAAAATTATTCAATTATTTGTAGCGATGATGTTTATGGTGGAACAAGAAGAATTTTTGACAAAATCAAAACAGTAAATCAAGATGTGGAAGTAACATATGCCGATCTTAGTAAAGAAAATAATTGGCAAGGTCATCTAAAAGAAAATACCAAAATGATTTGGGTTGAGACACCCTCTAACCCATTATTAAAAATTATAGATATAAAAAAAATTAGAGAAAGCCTAAAAGATGATAATATTATTGTTGTTTGTGATAATACTTTTGCATCTCCCTACAATCAGCAACCATTAAACAATGGAGCTGATGTTATTATACATTCGTCAACTAAATACCTTGGTGGGCATTCTGACATAATTGGTGGCGCATTAATTATAAATGATAATAAAATTTTAGCTGATAAAATTAAATATATTCAAAATGCAGTTGGTGCTGTTCCCAGTCCCTTCGATTGCTATTTACTTATTCGATCAATTAAGACACTTGCAGTAAGAATGGAGAGGCACAATAATAACGCCTTAGAAATTGCTAATTATTTATTAAAACATCCTAAAATTAAAAACGTTTTTTATCCTGGATTGGAAAATAACCCTAGTTATGAAATTGCAAAAAAGCAAATGACTGGATTTGGAGGAATATTATCAATTGAATTAATGGGTGATATTAATTCAGCAAAAAAATTTCTTGAAACAATTCAAATATTTACTCTGGCTGAAAGTTTGGGTGGTGTTGAAAGTTTAATTGAGCATCCAGCTATAATGACACATGCATCAATAGATAAAAAAATTAGAGATGAATTAGGAATTTCTGATACATTAATCAGACTTTCAATTGGTATTGAAGATATTTTAGACTTAAAGAAGTCTTTAGATGATGCTCTAAAAAATATTTAAATTATTTTTTTCAAATCTGGAGGTGAATAATTAGGACCCTTCATCACTTTACCGAATTCATTATAAATTGGCTTACCTTCCTCTGAAAGTTTACTCATATTACTACGATGAACTTCGTTAAAACATTTATCTAGATCTATACCAAAAGCAGCACCTGCTCCGTATGTTACAACTAAAATATCAGTTAATGCATCAGCAACTTCAACGATATCATTATCATTAATTGCATCCTTTAATTCATTAAATTCTTCATCAATCAATTTTTTTCTTAATTCAACAATTTTATTTTCTGGAAATTCAGCACTAGTTTTTACTTCTTGACCAAAAGTGGTCATAAATTCTTTTACTTTTTCAAAATTTGTCATTTTATCTCCCAATAATATTTATTTATAAAAAATATCGTTGTAAGTCACAACTATAAAGAGAAAAGATATTATTGTTATCCCCACAGCCAAATAAACTTTTGTAATAAACTCAGGAAGAGAGTTTGAAAAAATTCTTCTAATAATAAAATACATTATATGACCACCATCTAAAAGAGGAATAGGAAGCAAATTAAACAACCCCACAAACAAAGAAATAATAATAAATAAAAATAGAACTCCTCTAACCTGATCTAGCATCATTTGATCAGCATTTTTAACGATCCCTATTGGTCCAGCTAACTGATCTCCTAATGTATTTTCTTTATAAGATTGTTGAAGAAATGCAAAAGAAGCAGCATAATATGTAGGTATAAATAAAGATGAGTTTTTAATTGAATCAATTAAATTATACTTATCAATAATAGGATTTTCAGGTGAAGATATTCCGATAATATACCTATTTAATTCTTCATTAAATTTTAGATCAAAATTTTTTTCGATTATCTGATTATTTCTTTCTACCAAGATATTTATACTTTGGTTATTTGCAATTGCTTTTGGGATATCAGAAAACTCTTCAATACTAATATTATTTATTTCAAGTATTCTATCTCCTTCTCTAAGATCATTTTCAAATGCTGATGAATTTTCACTAACTGATCCAATAATTGGCATTAAGCTAACAATTCCAAAAAAGAAAAATATGCAGAAAAGAACAAACCACGCACTAAGAATATTAAAAATACTTCCTGCTAAAAGTACTAATATCTTTTGAAAAAGTGTAAGGGATTGAAAGGATCCTAGTTCATCATTATGGTTTGGAGAAAATATATTATCAAGACCTTTGATTTTAACATATCCACCCAATGGAATTGGAGATAATTTCCATGTTGTGCCATTTCTATCTGTATATTTTAAAAGGGGCTTACCAAATCCAATTGAGAAATCAGTAACTTCAGCTTTAAACAATCTCGCAACTATATAATGACCATACTCATGTATTGCGACAAGCACTAAAAAAACTAAAATAAGATTAATATAAATCATACTTATTATTAAATTAATATTTTAAATAATTGATAAATAGCAATTATCCTGTTTTAACCTCTTCATATTCATCAATTGGAGGACAAACACAAAATAAATTTCTATCACCATATACATTATCAATTCTACTAACTGGACTCCAGTATTTATTATTTATTAAATAAGCATGCGGGTAGGCAGCATCTTTTCGGGAATATTTGTGATCCCAATTGTCAGAAGATACTTCTTCAATGGTATGAGGGGCATTTTTTATAGGATTATCTACTTTATCAAATTTACCATCTCTAATCATAGTAATTTCATTGTGAATAGAAATCATTGCCTCACAAAATCTATCTAGTTCCTCTTTTGATTCACTTTCAGTAGGCTCAATCATCAGAGTGCCGGGAACAGGAAAAGACATTGTGGGTGCATGAAATCCATAATCGATTAGTCTTTTAGCAATATCTTCATCTGAAATATTTAATTCTTGTTTAAATGGTCTGATATCAATAATGAATTCATGAGCTACCATATTATTCTTACCAGTATATAAAATAGGGTAATAATTTTTTAATCTTTCTTTAATATAATTAGCATTTAATATTGCTACTTGAGTTGCTAATTTTAAACCATCGTCACCCATCATAGATATATAAGAATATGAAATAGGTAGTATAGATGCACTTCCCCAAGGTGCAGCTGAAACTGCCTCCTGAGTGGTTAAACCTATTTCATTTTTAAACATGGGATGTCCAGGAGCAAAATCTGCTAAATGTTTTTTTAATCCTATTGCTCCAACTCCAGGCCCACCTCCTCCATGAGGTATACAAAATGTCTTATGCAAATTCATATGACATACATCAGGTCCAAATTTACCTGGTTTAGCTACACCAACCATTGCATTATAATTGGCACCATCTAGATACACTTGTCCTCCAGCATCATGAATTTTTTTACAAATCTCAACAATACTTTCTTCAAATACACCATGTGTTGATGGGTATGTAATCATTAAAGCAGATAATTTATCTCCTGCTTCTTTAATTTTTTTATCTAAGTGAGTTAAGTCAACGTTACCTTTATCATCACAGTTTACTATTAAAATATCCATACCGCACATCTGTGCACTGGCAGGATTGGTTCCATGAGCACTTTTAGGAATTATACAAATATTTCTTTTAGTATCTGAATTTTTTTCATGATATTTTTGAATAGCTAATAAACCAGCAAACTCACCTTGTGCACCGGCATTAGGTTGAAGTGAAACTGCGTCAAAACCAGTAATATCTTTTAACATTGATATTAATTCACTCATCATTTCATTATATCCCTCACGTTGATGGGGTTCTAAGAATGGATGTGCATTTGAAAAACCCGGTAAAGTAATTGGAAGCATTTCAGATGCAGCATTTAATTTCATAGTACAAGATCCAAGAGGTATCATTGATCTATTTAAAGCAACGTCTTTATTTTCTAGTTTTTTTAAATATCTCATCATTTCTGTTTCAGAATGATAGATATTAAATACTGGATGAGTTAAGATGTTGTCTTTTCTTTCTAAATCACTTTTGAAAATTGAATTTTCAATTTTACCTTCGATCTCTTCAGCATATATTTCAATATTATTTTCATTAAAAAATTTAATTAAATTATCTACATCTTGTAGTGATGTAGTTTCATCTAAGGAAATTGAAAAGTGATCGTCATTTACAAATCTAAAATTGATACCATTGTCTATTGATTTATTTACCCAGTATTTTGATTTTGAATCTTTAATTAATAAGGTATCAAAATAATTTTTAGATTTTACTTCAAAATTTAATATCTCTAATGATTTTTTTAGATATCTAGACTTATAGTGAATGTCATTAGCAATATTTTTTAATCTAGTTGGACCATGATATATTGCATATGAAGCAGATATAATTGCTAATAAGGCCTGTGCAGTACATATGTTACTTGTAGCTTTTTCCCTTCTAATATGTTGCTCACGTGTTTGAAGAGCCATTCTGTAAGATCTTTTATTAGTACGATCAACTGACACGCCAATTAGTCTTCCAGGTATCATTCTTTTGTATTCATCTAATGTTGCAAAATATGCTGCGTGAGGGCCTCCTAGACCCATAGGAACACCGAACCTTTGTGTACTCCCAACAACTATATCAGCTCCAAAATCTTTTGGTGATTTCATAATTACCAAACTCATTATGTCAGCTGCTATGATTGATAACGCATCGTGAGATTTATTTATATTTATTAAATCATTGAGATTTGCAATTTCTCCGTATGTATCTGGATTTTGAATTAAACAACCAAATGTATCATTATCTGGATTATCAAATATAATTTTTATACCTAGAGGTTTAGCTCTTGTTTTTAAGACAGATAGTGTTTGTGGATGGCATTTATTCTGAACACAAAAAGTAAACTTTGTACTTTTTTTAATTTTAAAAGCCATCATCATAGCCTCAGCTGCCGCAGTACTTTCATCAAGCAAAGATGCATTTGCAATATCCATTCCAGTCAAATCAATTATCATTTGTTGAAAATTCATTAACATTTCCAACCTGCCTTGACTTACTTCTGGTTGGTAAGGTGTGTAAGCAGTGTACCATCCTGGGTTTTCAAGAATATTTCTTAAAATAACGCTGGGAGTAATAGTATTATAGTAACCCATTCCAATATAAGTTTTTTTAAAATTATTTTTTAAAGATAAAAGTTGAGTATTAATTTTATTAAACTCTTCAGACATACCAGGTCTAAATTTAAGTTTATCTTTAAAAATGATATGATTAGGTACAGTTTTTTCAATTAATTCATCTAATGAAGAGCAATTTATTAATTTGAGCATTTCTCCAATATCTTCATTTCTAGGCCCTATATGTCTGCTAACAAATTTATCTATTTCAATCATCTATTGTTCCAAAAATTGTTTATACTCATCTTCTGACATAAGATCAGAATATTGATTTGAATCAGAAATTTTCATTTTAAAAATCCATCCCTCGTTTTCCGCATCTTGATTAATAATAGCAGCGTCATTTTCTAGATTATTATTAACTTCAATTATTTCACCATCAATTGGAGCATAAATGTCAGAAGCTGCTTTTACAGATTCAACGACGCATATTTCATCTTTAGCTTTAACCGAATTTCCAACTGATGGTAATTCAATAAATACAATATCGCCAAGAGATTCTTGGGCATGATTGCTAATACCAATTGTGGCAATTTCATTTTCAATTGAAACCCATTCATGATCTTTTGTGTATTTTTTTTCACTCATATACGCTCCCATTTTTTTTATAATTTTTTTTTACAAAAGGTAGATTGTTAATTTTTACTAATTCTAATTTTTTTCTAATTTCACAAAAAATTGGATTATCAGTATTAAATTCAGATTTTATGTAACCGATAGCGATAGATTTGTTAAGATTAGGAGAGAAACATCCACTTGTAATTTTGCCAACTTCATTATTATTATTATCGAATAACGTCATTCCATCTCTTAGCATTGATTTATTGGTTGAAATTAAACCTATTTTTTTATTTGATAATTTATTTTTTAATTGATCAGATAAAATCTTATTTCCATTTAAATTTTTATCTTCTAATCTTTTTTTATCTAGAGCCCATGATAAACCTGCTTCAATTGGTGTAATATTTTCATTTAATTCATGACCATATAAACTTAATCCAGCTTCGAGTCTTAATGAATCTCTAGAACCTAACCCACAAAGCATTGTATTTTCATTTTTAAGTAAATGAGTAATTAAATTTTCTGCACTTTCATTTGGAATAGAAAGTTCAAAACCATCTTCACCAGTATAACCTGATCTACTTACTATTATTTCCTTGTTATTGTATTTACTTATTAAAATATCAAAAAAATTCATATTATTTGGAATATCAATAATATTTTTTAAAACATTAATAGAATCAGGCCCTTGGATTGCGAATAAACAATTTTTTTTATAAATTTTTTCTGCATTAGGAGCACAAGAAATAAATATTTCTTCGTCTTCTTTTTTTCGAGATGCATTATAAACAATATACAAATATGACTTATCTTTAATATCAATATTTGAAATAATTAGATCATCAATAACACCACCATCTTTATTGAGCAAAAATGAATAATGCGATCTATTTTTAATTAATTTATTTAATTGTAATGGAATATATTTTTCTAGCTTACATAAATAAGATTCATTATTTTCAATTAAAATTTGCCCCATATGACTAACATCAAAAATACCTGAGTGATTTCTAACGTTTTTGTGTTCATTAATTATTCCAGTTTTATAATTAATAGGCATATTAAAACCTGCAAATGGCAATATCTTTGCACCATTATTTTGATGAAAATTTTTCAACGGAATATCTATTGGCAACTGGTTCAAATAAATTCTCCAAGCTACCCCTCTGTCTTTTTACCTGAGAGCTTTTCACCTTCGGTAGAGCTAAATGCTCTTTTCCAGAGTTTTTTTTTAACGGTCCATTGTGCCTGAGAGTTTCCGGGTCGTTGCTCCTTCGGCTCTGAAATTTCAGTATCTCCCGTTAATTATTAGTATACTTATTTTTACAATTTAACAATTAATTTAGGGGAATTTTATTATCAATTTTTGATTTTTGATAAATTTCTGACATTTTTTTGTACTCTTCTTTAATCTGATGAATTTTATCTAATAATGAGTCCTCTATGCCTAATCTTTTAATTTCTGATAAAATTGAGTAACTCTCCCAATAATCATTATTAATATTGTATTTACCATCTTTGATCTTAAACACCTCCGTTAAAATTTTAAGATCGTGCGGGATATGAAAACCATCTTTTGTGTCAGTATAGGAAAAAAAATAATAAAAATTGTCAAATCCGGCCCAGGTTATAGCTGATAAACACATAGAACAAGGCTGATGTGTACTTATGAAATAATAATCTTTTGTATTAAACAGTTTTTTTTCAAATAAATTAAAAAGAGTTGAAATTTCTCCATGAAATAAAGGATTTTTGATTTCCTGGTTTGTACCTAGACAAACAAGACTTAGGTCAGATTTTTTAACAATAAATCCGCCAAATATTTTATTTCCTTCATTAATTGAAATTTTTGTTAATGGGATAAGATCATCTAAAATAACATCTAAAATTCTTTCATAATTTGTTATCATTATGGAATGTCTGATACTTTATTTATTAGATTTGTACATAAAACAAAAAAAAGGACCCAGCAAGCTAGGTCCCTTTTGTGTATCGTGCATTTCCTCCCGATACAATTTAATAATTGTTTCCTTTTATTAAATTGATTATTACCTTTGCGTGTAATAATTAAAAATAATTTATCCATTAGTTATTTATCAATCAATAAAAAAATGTATTTTTAAAAATAAATAATCTTTTTTTGTTGATATGTTTGTTAATAAAATGTGCAAAATTAAATTTGATTAAAAATGAGTAAAAATTCAAAACTTAATGTCTTAGGAGTTATGACAGGTACATCTATGGATGGCGTTGATATCAGTTTGATAAATACAAATGGGACTGACTTTGTAAAAATTAAATGTGAAAAATCATATAAATTTAATAAAAATTATCAAAAAACAATAAACAATCTAATAATAAATAAACCAAAAACTAACAATAAAATTAAAAAATATTTTTTAAAAGAGGATGATTTCGTTACAGATATTTTAGAAAAAAAAATAATTTTGTTTCTGAAACAAAAAAAAATTAATAAAAAAAATATCGATTTAATATCAATTAGTGGACAGACTGTTTACCATGACCCATCAAATAAAATATCAATTCAGTTAGGAAATGGAAAAAAAATTGCAAAAAATCTTAAAGTTAAAACTATAAGTAACTTAAGAGATAATGATATTAAAAATGGTGGTCAGGGAGCACCAATCGGATCATATTATCATAAGTTTTTAATACAAAAATTTAAGGAAAAAGCGATTATAGTAAATCTTGGAGGTATAGCAAATTTTTCAACTGTAGTTTCAAGAACATTATTATCATCGGATATAGGACCTGCAAATTGCTTAAGTGATGATCTTTGCAATTATTTTTTTAAAAAAAAATTTGATAATGACGGCAATTTTGCAAGAAAAGGTAAGATTGATAATAAATTAATCGAAAAATTTAAAAAAGATAAATTCTTTAAGAAAAAGTTCCCAAAATCATTAGATAGAAATTATTTTAGATATTACTTTAATAAACTAATTAAGTTGAACAAATATGATGCACTAATGACAGCTAACTACATGACTTATATTGGATTTAAAGAATTATTAAAAAATAAAAAATTTAAGATTGAAAAAATTTTACTCACTGGAGGAGGAAGAAAAAATAAATTACTCAAAGAAATATTAATGAATAAACTGAATAAAAATATTGAACTTATTGATAAATATAAAATAAATGGTGATTTAGTAGAGGCTCAAATGTTTGCGTATATTGGCATGAGATCATTTAAAAATTTAGAAATAAGTAATAAAAATACTACAGGTGTGAAAAAAAATTTAAGTGGTGGTATTTTATATTTTCCAGATTAATTAGTTAAATCTGACCATGTTTTTTTATCAATATTTGAGCCACACAATATTACCATTGTATTTTTGCCAATAAACTTATTATTGATTTTATATTTTAAAGCAGCAAGTCCAGCAACACATGCAGGCTCAAGAAATAACTTAAATTTTTTATAACAAAAAACCATAAATTTTTTCATTTCATCATCAGAAACAGTTACCATTTCATCAATTACTTCTTTTGCTACATCAAAAGAATATTGCATATGTAAAGGTGCTGAAAGACTGTCAGCAATACTATTTACATTTATATTATTTAGTGGTTTGTTAGCTCTTAAACTTTGATTTAAACCATTAGCATTTTCAGGTTCAACACCAATAATTTTAATCTTAGGATAAAATTGTTTTATATACGATGAAACACCACTTATTAATCCCCCTCCTCCAACTGAAATTAGTAAATTGTCAATTTTAGTATTAATTAATTTTAAATATTCTACAATTTCTAATCCCAAGGTAGCACTACCTTGTAATGTCAATGGGCCGTCAAAAGGGTGAATAAAATAATAACCTTCATTTTTAGCTTTTTCAGCATCAAGAAAAGCTTGTTTGGGATTTGTAAAAATAATGTTAGCACCATAATTTTTACAAGTTTGAACTCTATATTTATTTGCACTTTCGTATAAGAAAATTTTATTTTTCAATTTAAATTGATTGGCCACGAATGCAGCAGCGATCGCATGATTTCCAGCACTAACTGCTGTAATTCCTTTATTAAATTTATTCTGATCTTGAGAAATTATATTATTAATAGCACCTCTTGCCTTAAATGAACCAGATTTTTGTAAAAATTCGCATTTAAAAAATAAATTTGTAGAAAAATAATTATCAATATCATCAGGACACTTTAAAAAAGGGGTTTGATTAATAAATGGTCTAATTTTTTTATAAATTTTACTAATATTATCGACAGATAAATCTTTAGGTATCAAGAAATTCCTCTAATTTCTTTAATTTTATTGTAAGCAATATTAATAGCCGCTAATTCTTTATTAGATTGTTTAATAAATTCTTTCGGCATACCTTTGGCAATTAAATTATCTGGGTGATGTTCTTTATTTAATTTAATCCATTTTTTTCTTATCTCATTATCAGTGCTTGATCGATTCACGCCCAATATTTTGTAAGGATCAGATTCACTATTTTTTAAATTTGATTGAAAAATTCTTTGAAAATCTTTTTCACTAAATTTAAACGATTTAGAAATTGATCTTAAAAAATCTATTTCACTAATAGATACCTTTCCATCAGATGCAGCAATATAAAATAAATTATTTAATAATTCTTCCAATAAAATTTTATTAGCTGAAAACAAATCTCCTACTTGATTTGCTATTTGTTTATAACCATACGTATCTTTTTTTGCCTCATTGAATATTTTTGCAACTTTAGGAATTTCAGATTTTGGAACTTTAAATTTTTCTTTAAATGCTCTTATTTCATCATCTGATACAATGCCATCTGATTTAGCTAATTTTGCAGCTAGAATAATAAAACTTAATGTAAAAATTTGTTGTTTTTGATTATTATTTATTCGATTGAAGTTAAATGATGATTTTGATTTAGATCTTCTGTCAAAAGCACCACCAGCCATTACACCTAAGATAGCCCCTATAGGTCCTCCTAATGCAAATCCTGCTGCTCCGCCTATAACTCTTCCCCAAATACTCATCTTAAAGTTTCAATTATGCTTTTTAATTCATTTATCTCATTTTGAGAAATTTTATTATCTTGATTCAGATCTATAATTTGAAAGAGTAAATTTAATGATTGTTCAATTTCTTCATAGGAAATAACTCCATCATTATTTAAATCAACAAAATTAAAGTACATTTCTTCTTCTTCATTTAATTCAGAAGAATATGCAATTGAAGAATTTAAAAGTAAAAATAAAAAAAATATTTTTATCCAAACCATCTATACATTCCTATAATACCTGCACCAGCGTAAAAAAATTGTAAAAACAATATTCCATTGTGTTTTAATTTATAGGACCAGATTCCGATTAATAATGCTGATAGCAATAATAATGAAAAGCCAATAAATTCTAATCCAATGTTAAATGCAACTAGTAAGGAATAAAGGATTGCTGTAGTTACGCCAATCCATTCTAAAAGTTTGTTTGAATTCAATTAAATATTATTTTTTCTTAATATTAATAGCGTTTTCTTTTCCACGGTTTTCACCGATTTCAAACTCAACTGGCATACCTTCTTCTAAAGTATCAATACCAGCAGCTTCTAAAGCTGAAACATGAAGAAAAACATCTTTTCCTCCATCATCATTTTCTATAAATCCATAACCTTTGGTTGGATTAAACCATTTAATTTTACCACTTGGCATATTGTATTCTCCTTATTTATTATGGGGGATTAAATTTATTTAACTTATATAAATATTGTATATTGATTAATTTAATACTTTAAATAACTAATAAGAAATTAATTTCAACAATTTTTTTTATTTTTATGCTTAGCTATAAACACGGATATCATGCTGGAAATCATGCAGATGTTATGAAACACATTATAATGCTTTACTTATATAATCTTGAAAAAAAAGTAAATAATTCAATAAGTTATGTTGATACTCATTCTGGTAATGGAATTTATAAATATATATCAAAGTATATGGATAAAAATAAAGAGTATAAAGAAGGAATTAAAAAGATACAAAATTACAAAGGTAATAATTTTTTAATTAGAAATTATCTTTCAACTATTTCTAAAATTACTGGAAAAAATAATTTTTATCCTGGATCACCTATATTTATTTCGTCTATAGCTAATGAAAAAGATAAATTATTTTTTTGTGAACTACACAATAATGAATATGAATTATTAAAAAAAAACTTAAACAAATATACCAATGCTAAAATTTTAAATGCTGATGGATTTAACTTTATATTTAATAAAGTTAATAAAGAGAAGAATTATTTTTTATTTATAGATCCATCATATGAAATAAAAGATGATTTTGAAAAAGTAGAGGAGATACTAAATAATATTGATAATTTATTTTCAAATTCCAAAATCATAATATGGTATCCAGTTTTGAATATTTTGGAAAATGACTCCTTTATTCAGAATATTAGAAAAAAAGGTATAAGTAATATTATCAATGTTGAAGTTCCTATTATGAAATATGGAGACAATGTTGGAATGCAAGGAAGTGGTTTATTATTAATAAATTTTTCAAATAGATCTATAATAAAAAACCTCAAAGAGGTTATACACGAAATTCAAGATATTTTAAAACAAGAGGAAAATAGTACTAGGTTTAAATTAAGATATTTATAAATATGAAAAAAATTAATTTACTTGATGAAGATATCTATAAGTTATTTATAAAAATTGCTTTGCCAGCCTCAATTGGAACTATATTTAATAATCTCTATTCTTTAGTTGATACTATTTTTGCAGGTAGAATGATTTCTGAAACAGCTTTAGCAGCTATTGGTCAAACATTTCCTGTATATTTTATAATTATTGCACTTGGAATAGGACTGAGCATAGCTACAACAAGTAATGTTGCTAATTCTTTAGGAGAAAAAAATATTAAAAAAGCAAGTCATGCATTTTCACAATCTTTTGTTGTAACAATTTTAGTAGGCTTAGGTATAACTATTTTTGGACTTTATTTTGGGAACATAATTTTAGAATCTATAAATGCTGATCCAAAAACCCTTAAACTTTCATCATTGTATATGAACGTAATTTATTTAGGATCAGTCATAATTCTTTTACTCATGGTATGTAATTCTTGTTTATCAGCTCAAGGAGATACTAAAAGTTATAGAAATGTTTTAATTTTTAGTTTTTTTCTTAATATAATTTTAAATCCAATATTAATTACAGGAAAAATAATTAATTTTGAATTATTTATGCCAATGGGTATAACTGGAATAGCAATAGCTACCATACTGTCTCAAATAATTGGTCTGTTATATTTATTATATAAAATTTATAGAACAGAGATTTTTGAAAACTTTAAAAATAATTATTTAATTCCTAAATTAAGTTTAATTAAGGAAATTTCATTTCAGGCTATTCCAGCGGCATTAGGATTGATGATGATTGCTCTCGGATCATATATATTATTATTTTTTGTCAGTCGTTTTGGTAATGATGCAATTGCAGGTTTTTCCTCAGCTGGAAGATACGAACAACTGCTTTTCTTACCCTTGTTAGGATTAAGTACAGCAGTAACCGCAATTGTGGGTCAGAATTTTGGTGCTAAAAACTATAAAAGAATTTTAGAAACTTACAACAAAGCTATGATTACTGGTGTAATAATATTAACTATAGCAGGATTAATTTTATTTATAACTGCAGAAGATTCAATGAGATTATTTACTGATGATAAAGAAGTAATTTACTATGGATCAATATATCTTAAAATATACGCACTTGGTTTTCCAGCTTTTCCATTCTTCTTTATTTCTAATGCTTCATTCCAAGGGCTAAAAAAAGCAATAATAGTAATGTATATGGCCATACTTAGGTTTGTATTAGTGCCTATAATTGTAATATTATTTGTAAATAATTTTATAGAAGAAAACTATATCTATATGTTTATTGGGTTAACTCTCGTTCATTGGATAATTGGTATCTTATATTATTTTTATTCTTCAAATAAAATTCGAAATATTCAAAGTAGCTATACTACACCTTGAAGATTTGGAACAAATAAAACATCATCATATTCTTCAGAAATAATTTTATTATTTTGTTTTATATATTTTACAAGTATTTGCTTGTTATTTTTAACAATAGGACAAACAATGACTCCTTCATTTTCAATATGAGAAAAAATTTCATTATTTATTTTTTTTGATGCTGCTGTAAATATTATTCTATCAAAAGGTATTTGTTCAATCCAACCATTATTACCATCATCGTATTTTGAAACAATATTAGTTAATTTTAATTTCTCAAAAATATTATTAGAACCTGCATGTAAATTTTTAATTCTTTCAATAGTGTACACACGCCTTGCCAAGATTGATAATACTGCACACTGATATCCACTACCAGTGCCTATTTCTAATACCTTGTGGTTACTTTTAACATCAAGTAATTCAGTCATCCTTGCTACAACGTAGGGTTGACTAATTGTTTGATTATTTTCAATTGGTAAAGCTATATTTTCATAAGCTTGATTTCTGTAAGCTTCACTAATAAACTTTTCTCTTGGAATTTTTTCAATTGCAGACAGAACTTCAGCATTACTAATACCTGACTCTCGTAACTCGAGTATTAATCTTATTTTCCTTACATCAAGCACTAGATAAGAGTATCAGAATTATTGAAATATTTTTTCAAAACTTCTGGAATTTTAATATTTCCATCTTTCATTTGATAATTTTCAAGAATAGCAATTAGTGTTCTTCCTACTGCTAAGCCGGATCCATTAAGTGTATGAACAAAAATATTTTTATTTTCTAATTTATATCTTGTATTCATTCTTCTAGCTTGGAAATCATTACAATTTGAGCAGCTTGAAATTTCTCTATAAGTATTTTCACCTGGAAGCCACACTTCAATATCGTATGTTTTTGATGCTGAAAAGCCCATATCACCAGTACACAAAGTCATAATCCTATAATGAATATTTAAATCTTGAAGAATACTCTCAGCGCTTTCAAGCATTCTTTCTAATTCATCTTGTGAATGCTGCGGCTCTACTATTGAAACTAATTCAACTTTAGTAAATTGATGCTGTCTTAACATACCGCGAGTATCCTTACCAGCAGCACCAGCTTCTGATCTAAAACATGGGGTATAAGAAGTTACTCTCATGGGTAATTGATTTTGGTTAAGTATTTCCTCTCTAACCATGTTTGTTAAAGGAACTTCAGCAGTTGGTATTAACCAATGATCTTCCCCAGCAGTAAATAAATCTTCACCAAATTTAGGTAATTGCCCTGTTCCAAAAAGAGCAGAATCTTTAACCAAAAAAGGTAAATTATATTCAATATAACCATTTTCATTCGTATGCTTATCTAACATAAAATTTGCTATTGCTCTTTCCAGCTTAGAAAGTTGATTTTTCAATAAAACAAATCTAGATCCTGATAATTTAGATGCAGTTTCAAAATTCATTAAACCCAAATTTTCCCCTAATTCAAAATGAGTTTTAGGATTAAAATCAAATTCTGGTTTTTCACCCCATTCTCTATATTTTGTATTGTCTGCTTCATTGCTTCCTATAGGTACAGTCTTATCAGCTATATTTGGAAGTCTTGAGAGGATAGTTTTTAGCTCCTCGTCTTTAATAGTCTCAAGTTCCTTTAAATTATTAATTTTATCTTTGATTTCATCAACTTTATTCATTTCTGATGAAGTGTCTTTATTTTCACTTTTAAGTTTACCAATATTTTTTGAAATAGAGTTTCTTTCTGCTAAAAGGTTCTGAAGGACAGTCTGAGTTTCTCTTTTAACTTTATCTAGTTCTAATATTTTATTTGATATTGGATGCTCACCTCTTTGTTTCATATAATTATCAAACTCTGTTGGATTTTCTCTGATAAAATTAATATTATGCATTACTTATCTTTATTTTTTTGTATTAGTTTTGCAATATAAATTGAAACTTCGTATAAAAATATAATTGGCAGAGCTAAACTTATTTGACTAAATGGATCAGGTGGAGTTAAGAATGCAGCTGATAAAAATGCTAATACAATTGCATATTTTCTAAATTTTTTAAGTGATTCATAAGTAACCATCCCTACTCTTGCCATTAAAGATAAAACAACAGGAAGCTGAAATGCTAAACCAAAAGCAAAAATAAATCGCATCATAAGGGATAAATATTCTCCCATCTTAGCTTCTAATCGAATAGGAACTCCACTAGAACCAAGGTTTTGATAAGATAGGAAAAAAGACCATGCCAATGGCGCAATAATATAATAAACCATTGATCCACCTGCGAAAAATAAAATTGGTGTCGCAACTAAATAGGGTAAAAAAGCCCTCTTTTCCTTTTTGTATAATCCTGGTGCAATAAATCTCCATATTTGTATTGCAATTAATGGGAATGAAAAAAATAAAGCAAAGAAAAAAGCTATTTTTAATTCTGTAAAAAAAGCTTCTTGTAAAGCTGTATAAATAAAACCTTGACCTTTATCTTTATCAAATAGTTCTACTAAAGGACTGGCTAGAAAGGCAAATAATTCATCTGCAAAGTAAAAACAAACAATAAAGATTAATAAAATATATAAAAAACTCCATAGTAGTCTTTTTCGTAACTCGGTGAGATGCCCTATTAGAGACATTTCTTCAAATTTTTCTTCAGCCATTACAAAAATAATAAATTAATTTTTTTTTGAAAATTCATTCTCGGTCATTTTCACTGTTTCTTGAACTTCTTTAATCTCGTTTTCAAAATTTTTTTTGATATTAATGCCGTCTTTTATTTTTTTTACCTCTTTGACTGATTTAGCTAATTCTTTAATTTCTTCCTCCTCAGCAATTTCATTTATAGATGACTTAAATTCAGAAGACATTTTTTTAATATATTTAGTAAAAGATCCAACTTGTTTAATGAATTTTGGAAGATCTTTTGGGCCAATAACAACAACGACTATTATCCCAATTAAGAAAATTTCACTCCAACCAAAAGTAAACATTATATTTACTTTTCTTCGTCGTTTTTATTCTCTAAATTTTTATCTTCTTTTTTTTCTTCGTCAGACATTCCTCTCTTGAATGATTTGATTCCTTTTGCCATATCACCCATAAGTTGAGGTATTTTACCTCTACCGAAAAGAAGTAGAACAATAACGAGTACAATTAATAATTGCCAAATACTAGGTGTCATAATGGGCTTATACGGAAACTATAGGAAAAAAACAAGAAGTAATAAGTTAACTAAGTATTTTGAATAAAATCATCAATATTATTTTCATCATCCTGTTCTAAAATATCATTACTTTGTAAATTTTCATCATTTTTAGCAAGATCACTTATAGTTGCAATCGCAGCACGTTTATCTAGAAAACCACTTGCCTTTAGCTCCTCTTTATTAGGCAAATCAGACAAACTATTCAATCCAAAATGTTCAACAAACAAATCTGTGGTAGACCATAAAGTAGGTTTACCAGGTATACTTTTCCTACCTGAAGGACGTATCCATCCTATTTCCATCAAATGATCTAGAGAGCCTCTACCCATTTGAACACCTCTAATATTTTCAATTTCTGATCTTGTTATTGGTTGTTGGTATGCAATTATAGATAATGTTTCTAGTGCTGCTCTTGATAATTTTCTTTTCTGTGTTTTAAAAATAGTTAATTCATCACTGAGATCTTCTGCAGTTCTAAAAGACCATTTGTTGCCAGTTTTGATTAAATTTATACCTCTATTTTTATAAAAATCTTTAATTTCTAGTAATAACTTACTTATATTATTTTTATCTTTAATTTTTTCTTTTAAATCGTTTTCATCAAGTGGCTCACCTGATGCAAATAATATTGCTTCTAAAATTTTAATATCTTTATTATCCATTTTGATTAAATTTTATATAAATATTCCCAAAACTTTCATCTTGTTTTAAATCAACAAAGCCATTTTTTGATAATTCTAAAGAAGCAACAAAATTAGATGAGATAATGGATTTATTAATTGTTTTATTAGCTTTAATTAAATTTGGAATTACATTTAAAAAATTAGTCCATTCTGTAATATTTCCAAAAATACCTTTTAATCTTTTGACTGCTTGATCAACTGAATAAAGTTCTGAATACTCAATAGTTAATTGTTTAACCTGTTCATTCGATTTAAGTATTTGACTATATGATTTTAGTAAGTCGTATAAATTAGAAGTATAATTTATATTATATTTAACTTTGAGACCTTCAGATGACCCCCCATAAAATACATCTCTATTAACAAGAGGTCTTGAATAAATGATTTTAGAAATATTTTGAAAAGCCTCTAGTCTCTGTAATTGATATTTTAAAGCCTCTTCTAACTCATCGGCTGTATATTCATCTGTTTTTTCTTCTTTTGGTAATAGTAATCTTGATTTCAAATACGTTAGCCATGCTGCCATCACTAAATAATCAGCAGCTATTTCAATATGAATATTTCTATATTGATTAATAAAATTAATATATTGATCAGCTAACTCGGATATAGATATATCAGATAAATCAACCTTCTGCGATCTAGCCAAAACCAACAAAAGGTCTATAGGACCCTCAAAATTGTCTAATAATAGGTTAAATTGACTTTCTTTTATTTCTGTATCTGGAACATTTAGCACGACTTTTTATATAAAATTATTGAGATTCTCTCAATATTATTAATCTTGTAAATTAAGTATTATGCAACTCTTAACAATGGTTAATAAATCACAAGCTTCAGAAGCATTATTCTTAGAGATGTAATTTTTATAGGTAATAAAATATTGAGTACCTATTTCAGTTTTTTTATAAAAAACAAAAATATCTTCATGATCTATAATTGCTTTTTTATTTTCTAATAAATTGTTCAAATATTTATTAATATTTTCAAAATTATCATTGCTATATAATTGAATTGTAAAATCAAGTTCGTCTATATTTTTAAAATCAAAATCTTTAATTTCATTAGCTATGTTATTTAAACTTTTCTTGTCTAAATAATCAACAACTTCACCTTCTTTATTAGTAGGAATAATAAAATATTTATCAGTAAATTTAGGAATGACAAAATACTCCCTATTACTAAAATAATAAAATGAGATAAGATAAAGAATAATAATAAATAGAAATAATAATAAAGAATATTTTAAAATGTAATTATTTTTTCTTTTAAAAATAATTCTTTTTATCATTACATTGTTTCAGGTGCGCTTATATCAATAATTGAAAATATATCTTTTAAAATAACTCTAAATGACTCCAACCAAAATATTTTTGAAATTGTCTTTTCTGCATTTTTTTCATCTATAAAACGAAGTGATTCATTATCTTTACCTTTATTCCAAATTGAATGGAAATCAGAGGATATTTCTTCTAAGTAATTAATTAGTCTATGTGGTTCATTATAATATGATGATTGATATAATAAATAAGGATAACAAATTAACTTTTTGATTAATTTTACCTCCTCATCAGATAGATTTTGTATACCAGAAAAATTATAATCATTTTTAATTTTTATACCTAATTCGTTCGCTTTATTAATTACTGATGAAGCTCTAGCGTGTGCGTATTGACAATAAAAAACTTTATTATCTTTATTTTTTTCAACAACAGCATCTAAATCAAAATCAATTGCTGTCTCATTTTTAGTAGAAATCATGTAGTACCTTATAGGATCTTTTCCAACCTTAGAATAAACGTTAGCTAATGTCACAAAATTTCCAGACCTTTTTGACATTTTAATTTTTTGTTTATTTTGAATCAAACTTACAATCTGACAAGTTAAAATGTTTAAATAAGCTTCATCATCTTTAATAGCTTTAATTAATGAATTCATTCTTGGAATATAACCAATATGATCAGACCCCCAAATATTTACTAATCTATCAAAATTTCTTTTACATTTATCTAAATGATATGCTGCATCATTAGCAAAATATGTCCATTCACCATTTGATTTTTTTAATGCTCGATCTTCATTGTCTAATAATTTAGAGGATCTAAATAATAATTGCTCTCTTGGCTCCCAATCAGAATCATCACCCTTTGGCTTCTCTAAAATACCCTGATATAGTAATTTTTTTTCATCTAAGATTGAAAAAAGTTCGTCAATAATTTTACTTTTTTCTATTTCACTTTCATGAGTAAATTTATCAAATCTTATATTTATTAATTCTAAATCTGATTTTATGCTTAAAAGTATATTTTTTAATGCAAAATTTTTAAAATATTGAATAGTTTCTTCTTGCTGAAAATTTAACCACTTATCACCATCTTCATTTTTAATTTTTTTTGCAATTTCTATTAAGTATTCACCAGGATACTCATCTTCTTCTAACTCAATTTTTTTATCAAATAATTGTAAATATCGCTTCAAAAGAGAGTTTGATAATTTATCAATTTGAGAACCTGCATCATTAACGTAATACTCTCTAGTAACATCAAAACCTGTTTTAGTATAAAGAGAACTTAATACATCTCCAAATACAGCTCCTCTTATATGGGCTATATGCAAAGGTCCAGTCGGATTAGCTGAAACAAATTCGATATTTATTTTTCTATCTTCACCATAATTAATATAATTTAAAAAA
>CACKIH010000017.1 GCA_902600225.1 uncultured Alphaproteobacteria bacterium
ATTTACGCCAAATATGCCTCACAAAAGGCAGAAGAACAAGCTTCCAGATGTTCTCAATGCGGTGTTCCTTTCTGCCAAGTTCATTGTCCTTTACATAATAATATTCCAGATTGGCTAAAACTAACTGCTGAAGATAGAATGCAGGAGGCATTTGAAATTTCCAGCTCTACAAATAACATGCCTGAAATTTGTGGTCGTATATGTCCTCAAGATCGTTTGTGTGAAGGTAACTGCGTAATTGAACAATCTGGCCACGGCACTGTTACTATAGGATCGATAGAAAAATATATTACAGATAAAGCTTGGGAAGAAGGTTGGGTTAAAAATATAGAACCAGTTGAAGAAAGAAATCAAAGTGTTGGAATCATAGGTTCTGGTCCTGCTGGATTAGCTGCAGCAGAAGAACTTCGTAAAAAAGGATTTCAAGTTACAATATATGATCGCTATGATAGACCAGGAGGTCTCTTAATTTATGGTATCCCAAATTTTAAACTAGAAAAAGATATTGTTATAAGAAGAACAAATCGACTTAAAGAAAGTGGAATTAAGTTCGAACTAAACTGCGATATTGGCAAAGACATTACATTTGAAGATATTAAAATTAAGCATGATGCAGTTCTCATAGCAACCGGGGTTTACAAATTTAGAGAAATCAATCTAAATACATCAAATTTTAATAATGTTGTACCAGCTTTAGATTTCCTAATAGCGAGTAACAAGACTGGTTTAAAAGATAAAGTTGAAGATTTCACAAATGGAAGATTAAACGCAAATGGAAAAAATGTAGTTGTCATTGGTGGAGGTGATACCGCTATGGATTGCGTTAGAACGGCTGTAAGACAAGGAGCAAAATCTGTTAAGTGTCTTTACAGACGTGATAAGACAAACATGCCCGGTTCGCAAAGAGAAGTTCAAAATGCAATAGAAGAGGGCGTCGATTTTCAATGGTTGACTTTACCAACTGAATATTCGGGAAACGGGTCATTAAAAAATGTCAGAACCGTTTTAATGCAACTCGGAGAACCAGATGAGTCAGGTAGAAGAAAGCCAGAGCCAAAAGAAGGTACGGAAAAAGAGCTAGATGTTGATTTAGCTATAGAAGCTTTAGGTTTTGAACCTGAAAATTTACCTAAGCTTTTTGATTACAATGACCTGACAGTTACAAGATGGGGTACGCTAAAAATTAATTATAAAAATATGATGACATCAATTGATGGAGTATTTGCTGCTGGAGATATTGTTCGCGGTGCAAGTTTAGTTGTTTGGGGAATCAAAGATGGTCGTGATGCAGCAAAAAATATTAATGCATATTTAGAAAATAATTTTTCCGATCAAAATAATATTAATAAGAAAGCAGTAAATGCCTAATCACCTTATTGAAAAGTATAAAAAGGATAAAAAATTCTTAGAAGAAAATCATGTTTATAATGAACAAGATGAACATTCATCATGTGGTGTTGGATTAATAGCATCTTTAGATGGATCTGAGACAAGAGAAATAGTCGAGTTAGGAGTTCAAGCTTTAAGAGTTTTGTATCACCGGGGAGCAGTTGATGCTGATGGTAAAACAGGTGATGGTGCAGGAATACAGTTATCCATACCAAAGAATTTCTTTACCCAACAAATAGAAAGAACTGGCCACACTCCTAATGATTTACCTTTCGGGGTTGGCATGATTTTTTTACCACGTACAGATTTTGCCGCTCAAGAAAACGCTCGTACAATTGTTGAATCTGAAATAATTAAAGAAGGTTTGAAGATATATGGTTGGAGACACGTTCCAATTAACTCATCGATTATTGGTGATAAAGCAAAAGCAACAAGGCCTGAAATTGAACAAATACTAATTTGTAATGAAGAACTAGAAGATGAAAAAGAATTTGATAATAAACTTTTTATAATTAGAAAAAGAATAGAAAAAGAAATTAGAAATCAAAATATTTCAGACTTTTATATTTGCTCACTATCTTGTCAGTCCATTGTTTATAAAGGTATGTTTTTAGCAGAACAGCTTTCCAATTTTTATCCAGACATCCAAAATGAGAATTTTATTTCTAGATATGCAGTTTATCACCAGCGCTATTCAACTAATACATTTCCCACTTGGTCTTTAGCACAGCCTTTTAGAGTGATTGCGCATAATGGTGAAATAAATACACTTAAAGGTAATAAAAATTGGATGGCTGCGCATGAGCCAAGAATGGAACATAAAAATTTTGGCAATAATGTAGATGATTTAAAACCCATCATTGATGCTAAAGCGTCTGACTCTGCTGCATTAGATTCAACAATAGAGTTATTAGTTAAAGCTAATCGTTCTTTACCTATGGCTAAAATAATAACAATTCCAGAAGCTTGGTCCCACAGAAGAGATTTTCCAAAAAAAATAAAAGATTTATACGCTTATGGTGGAGCAGTTATGGAGCCATGGGATGGTCCAGCAGCAATATGTGGCGCGTACGGTGATTGGGCCATTGCTGGAATGGATAGAAATGGCCTTAGACCTATAAGATATACACTAACAAAAAATCTTCTCATTGCTGGTTCTGAAACTGGAATGGTTGATATTAAAGAAAATGAAATAGTAGAAAGAGGTAGGGTAGGGCCAGGTCAATTAATAGCGGTCAACTTTAAAGAGAAAAAATTTTTTAAAGATCATGAGATAAAAAAGTATTTAGCAGAAACTAAACCATTTGGTGATTGGACTAAAAAAATTACGTATATTGATAAACTTGTTCAATCTGTTGATGAGGAATTTAGAGATTTAGACTCTGGAGATCTAAGAAAAAGAATGGCATGCTTTGCCTGGTCAGTAGAAGACATAGAATTAATACTTCATCCGATGATTGCTGAAAAAAAAGAAGCAACGGGATCGATGGGAGATGACACTCCACTAGCTGTGCTCTCAAATAAATATAGAGGACTTCATCACTTTTTTAGACAAAATTTTAGTCAAGTTACAAATCCACCAATTGATTCATTAAGAGAAAGAGTTGTTATGAGTCTTCGAACTAGGATTGGAAACTTAAGTAATATTCTTGATGAAGATGAAGATCAATGCGATCATTTACAATTGAATTCTCCTGTTCTTTCAATTGAGCAATTCAAATCTATGCGAAGATATATGAAAGATAGTGTGAAGATCATTGACACAACAATGGATAAAACAAATCCTGAAAATAATTTTGAGATAGAAATTTCAAGAATAAACCGAGAAGCAGAACAAGCTGTTAGAGAGGGGTATGTTCATATAATTTTAAGTGACAAAGAAATGTCTAAAACAAGAATAGCTCTTCCTATGATATTAGTTACAAGTTCTGTTCACCATCATTTAATTAAACAAAATCTTCGAACTTTTATTTCCTTAAATGTTCAATCTGCAGAATGTTTAGATGTACAATATTTTGCAGTGCTTATCGGAGTTGGAGCAACAAGTGTGAATGCATATATGGCACAACAAGCTATAGCGGAAAGACATAAAAAAGGATTATTTAAAAATCTCTCATATGAAGAATGTGTAGAGAGATTTATTAATTCTATAAATAATGGTTTGCTTAAGACTATGAGTAAGATGGGAATATCAGTGATTAATTCATATCGAGGTGGTTGTAATTTTGAAGCGATTGGACTCAGTAGAAATTTAATGAGCAAATATTTCCCTTCTATGAGTTCTAAAATATCCGGTATCGGTATCAGCGGTATCGAAAGAAGATCAAGATTAGCTCATGATAATGCTTATGAAGAAAGTGTTATTACGCTGCCGATTGGAGGAAACTATCGCTATAGATTTGGTGGTGAAAAACATGCTTTTGAAGCAAGATCAATTCACATGCTTCAAACTGCAGTAACTTCTAATAATTATTCTTTATTTAAAAAATATTCTTCGATGATTGATGAAATGGATCCTATAAATATTCGTGATCTTTTAGACTTCAAAAAAAATAACAATAATAGTAACTCTAACACAGTAGAACCTTCTCAAGAAATTAGAAAAAGGCTAGTTGCACCAGGAATATCACTTGGAGCCCTGAGTCCAGAAGCGCATGAAACTCTTTCTGTAGCAATGAATAGGATAGGAGCTAAATCTGATTCAGGTGAAGGTGGTGAAGATCCGATTAGATTTAAACCTAAGCCAAATGGAGATAACGCATCATCAAAAATCAAACAAATTGCAAGTGGACGATTTGGTGTAACAGCGGAATATTTAAATAATTGTGAAGAAATTGAAATTAAAGTTGCACAAGGTGCAAAACCTGGTGAGGGTGGACAATTGCCAGGAGGAAAAGTTACAGAATTAATTGCTAAACTAAGACATTCAACCGAAGGTGTGACGCTTATTAGTCCTCCTCCTCATCATGATATTTATTCTATCGAAGATTTAGCTCAGCTTATTTACGATTTGAAACAAATTAATCCAAGAGCTAAAGTATGCGTTAAGTTAGTTGCTCAGTCAGGGATTGGAACAGTCGCAGCTGGTGTTGCAAAAGCAAAAGCTGATACGATACTCATTTCTGGTCACAATGGTGGAACTGGAGCAAGCCCACAAACAAGTATTAAGTATGCAGGACTTCCTTGGGAACTCGGATTAAGTGAAGTACATCAAGTTCTATCTCTAAATAACTTAAGAGATAAAGTTGTTCTTAGAACTGATGGGGGTTTGAAAACAGGAAAAGATATTGTTATTGCGGCTATGCTTGGGGCAGAAGAATATGGAATAGGTACAGCAAGTTTAGTTGCTATGGGCTGTATCATGGTTAGACAATGTCATTCAAATACTTGTCCCGTTGGAGTTTGCTCACAAGATGAAAAACTTAGAGAAAAATTTACCGGAACACCAGAAAAAGTAATTAATCTTTTTAGTTTTATTGCTGATGAAGTTAGAGAAATTTTAGGATCTCTAGGCTTTTCTTCTCTTGATGAAGTAGTTGGAAGATCTGATCTTTTATATCAAGTCAGTAGAGGAAGTTCTGATCTTGATGATTTAGATTTAAATCCAATTATTCAAACCATTGATTCATCAGTTGGAGAATTTGACATAAAGAAAAATACAATTAATAAAGTTAGCGATAGCCTTGATATTAAAATCATAGGCGACGCTAAGTCTTTCTTTGAAACAGATCAAAAAATTGAACTAAACTATAATATCAAAAATACTGATAGAGCTATTGGTACAAGACTTGCATCAGAAATTACTACTACAAAAGGAATGAGTTCTCTTCCAGAGGATTTCTTTACAGTTAATTTTCATGGTTCTGCTGGACAATCTTTTGGAGCATGGAGTGTGCAAGGAACTACTCTTAAAGTTTTTGGTGACGCTAACGATTATGTTGCAAAAGGATTATCAGGGGGTAAAATTGTTATACAACCAAGCTCATCTTCACAACTAAAAACAAACAAAAATGTTATCATTGGGAATACTGTACTATATGGAGCAACGCGTGGTAAACTTTTTGCAGCTGGAACTGCTGGTGATAGATTTGCTGTTAGAAACTCTGGCGCACATGCTGTTATTGAAGGATGTGGTGATAATGGATGTGAATATATGACTGGAGGAAGTACAGTTATTCTTGGCGAAGTAGGAAATAATTTTGGAGCTGGAATGACTGGAGGTATGGCATTTGTGTACGATAAAGAAGGAACTCTACCACTTCGAATTAATCTTGAGGATATTTTCTATCAACAACAAATGACAAATTATTGGGAAAAAGTTTTATATCAAAAAATTGAAGAACATATCAAGGAAACAAATTCAATGTATGCAAAAAATTTACTCGAAAATTGGGAAAATGAGAAATTACTCTTCTGGCAGATTGTTCCAAAAGAAATGATCAATAAATTTGATCAACCTGTATTAATTCAAGAAGAAAAATCTGCTTAGTTTTTTATTATTGATTGAATAGAATCATTCATTATCTTTAAATCAAATGGATCGGATAATCTATGATCACTATTTTTTAATAATTTTATTTGGATTTGCTTTCCTTTAATTTTTTTTACTATTTTTTCTGGAACATCTGGAGTGACAACATTATCTTTTAGTCCTTGTATTAAAATTAAGGGTTTATTCCATTTGAATTCTTTATTTAAAATTTTATTTTTTCTACCTTCAATAATGTATTTCTTTTTTATAAGATAACTAAACCCGTAGGAGGAATATTTAATAATTCCTTTTTTCTTCATTTCTTGTTTTTTCTTTAAAGGGAGTTTTTTGTAGAACCCATCGATATAATCAGGTGCTGCCGCTAGGCCAATTAATCCAGCAATTCTTTTTGGTCTTGCCTTGGCTGCTAAAAACATTAACCATCCACCCATACTGCTACCAACCAGAATTTGCGGTCCTTTTGCAATATTATCAATGATATCAATTAAGTCTTTCTTCCAATCTGAAATTGTAAAATCTTCGAATTTTCCATCAGATTTACCATGACCACGGCATTCAAAACGGATAAACCGCAATTTATTTTTTCGCGCAAATCTTTCTAAAGACAAAGCTTTTTGACCACTCATATCTGAGTTAAGGCCATGGATAAAGATTATACCAGGCCCCTTACCCTTTATAGATTTATAGCGAATTCTTTCTTTTTTCTTATTAATAAAGTAAGGCATCTTTGATACAAATACTTATATTTTAATAAAATGTCATCATTTAATGTCGCTCAAATTCTTCCCTCTTTAGATTCTGGTGGTGTCGAAAGAGGCACTATTGAAGTTGCAAATTATTTATCTGAATTAAATTTAAAAAATAATATTATTTCAAATGGAGGGCGTTTAATTAAGGAAATTGATAAAAATTATACTGATCATTTTCAATTACCAGTTAACTCAAAAAATTTTTTTATTTATCCATTAATTGCTAATCAATTAAAAAAATTAATTTTTAATCAAAATATTAATGTTGTTCATGTAAGATCAAGAGCACCAGCATGGATTTTAAGTTTTATAAAAAATAGAAACTTCAAAACAATATCTACATTTCATAATGTGTATAGTGGTAATTCTTATTTTAAAAAAATCTATAATAAGCAATTATCCAAAGTTGATCAGATTGTTGCTATTTCAAATTATGTAAAAAATGAAATTAGTAAAAAATACAATTTGGATTCAAATAAAATTAAAGTGATTAATAGAGGAGTTGATGTTAAATATTTTGAAAAACCAATTTTAGATTCTCAAATAGAAAATATAATAAATAAGTATCAAATTGATACCTCAAAAAATATTATTCTATATCCTGCAAGGTTAACAAACTGGAAAGGTCAAATTGAGTTTTTAGATATATTTAATAAGATGCAAAATGATAATTTTTTACTTTATTTTGCAGGTGATACAAAAAATCAATCTTATACAGAGAAACTACAAAATAAAATTCAAAGTTTTAACCTTGGTCATAAATGTAAGATTATAGGCAACCTACCAAGAGATGATTTGAAAACTTTATATTACCTATCATCAATTATTACCTCTTTTCCTTTACAAGCTGAAGGCTTTGGAAGAATTATAAGCGAAGCATTAATAATGAAAAAAAGGGTACTAGCCTTTAACTATGGTGGTGTTAAAGATCAGCTCAATAAATTAGATGATATTTATAAAGTAGATCCTCATAAATATAATGAAATAAACATAAAACTTCAAAATATTATAAAAATAGATAAAGAAAAATTTTCTAATATTTCATTAGAAAGTAAAGACTATATATCAAAAACATTTTCAAAATACCAAATGGTACAAAGTTACGTAGACTTATATGAACAGCAGTCAATTTAACAAAATACTAGTTGTAAAGCATGGATCACTTGGTGATATTGCATTTTCTATACTTGCTATGGCATCAATTAAGCAATTTTTTAGTAATGCCACTATTGACTTGCTAACTGAAGAAAAATACGCAAATTTTTTAAGCAATTCAAATTATTTTAATTCAATTTTTAAAGATAATAGAAAAGGAATAATTGATTCACTTAAGGTTATATTAAAAATTAATCAAAATAAATACGATCTAATCATAGATTTACAGAATTCTAAAAGAACAAATAATTATTGGTTATTCTTAAAATTTATTTCAGAAGTAAAAGTTAACGGATCTCGTTCTAATTGTGATATTCAATATGTAATTCCTCCACAAGGAACTGAATCTCCACAACAAGGATTATACAATCAACTAAAGTTACTTGGAGTAAATGAAATTTATCAAAATGTAGATTGGCTTTCCAGAGATATTATGGCAATTAATGAAGATAAAATAATCTTAATGATACCTGGTGTTTCTAAATCAGGTAAGGACAAGCAATGGTCACCAGATAAATTTGCAATACTTGCAAGTACTCTAGAAAAAAAAGGATATCATATTTGTGTTATTGGGCAAAAATCAGATAAACAAACAGTAGAAACGATCAATAATGCATGTCAGAAGGTTATTGATTTAAGCGATAAATCACCTCCTGAAATCATCTATTCCATCGCTAAAAAAAGTGATTTTATAATTAGTAATGATACTGGCCCAGGTCATATAGCAGCTCTAAGTAATTCACCTATTCTTTTTTTAGCTAAAGATAATGTTATCTCAAAATCAAACTTATCTGAATATAAAAATGCTTATACGATTCTGACTGATACAATGGACTCAATTTCAGTAAAAAAAGTTTTAGATTTTTTACAAGATAGTAAATTAATCAATAAATGAAATTAATTCTTTTTCTAAATTTTGGTTGTTAGAGAATAGTTTAGTATATTTTTTCTTCCATGGTGCATATTCTTCTGCAATCATACCTGGAAGATTATCTGAATCATAAATAACACAAAGTTTCGTTTCAGAAAGTGATGCAATATGTGTGCATCCACATTCAGGTGTAATTACATATATTGAAGAGTTTATTATTGATGTCCAATTATCAAAATTTAATTTATCTAAGATTAAAATATTATTTATACTTTTAAGATTTTCAAACTCTTCATTAGTAATAATTTCATATTTTTTAAATATTTTATAGAATACATTTTTTGATGTTCCATCAGTTGTCATTACAATATTGATTTTCAAATTTTTAAGATTGTCTAATAGTTTAATAAAGTTTTCTTCTGAAAAATATTTATTGATCCATTTTGAAGACAGGTGAATTAAGCATAATTTCTTAGAACTTATTTCTATTTTATTAAATCCTAATTCATTCTTAATTTCAGCAGTATTATTATAACTTAATCCACTTTTAGTAACTAACTCCATCATAATTTTTGTTTGATGAATTGGGATTTTTTTGGAATATCTTAATTGACGATCGATTATTAAGCAGTGAGTAAAAAAGATTTTACCCAAAATTCTATCAAAAAATTTACTCATGTAATTATTTTTGTATCGAGATTTAAAAATTAATAATGACTTTATTTTACTTTTAGAAAAAATTGATATTAATATACTGAATATACCAGGGCTAAATGTGAAAATATAATCATAATCTTCATTTCTTAATTTTGAAATTATTTTCAAGACTTGATAATATTTATTTTGAAGTAAAAAAATTTTGTTAATAGATTTATAATTTTTACATATTTTTTGATTTTTTTGAGAACATACAATATCAATTTTACAATCCTGATTAGCTTGTTTTAGTCCTTGAACAACTGGAAGAGTAAGGATCATATCTCCCATTTTATCGTTTCTAATTAAACAAATTTTCATAAAGTGTATTTAATAACTTAAAAAACAGTTTATATTTTTTAAAATCAGCCCTTGAATTTAAATTCATTTGAGATTATATCCTAACAAAATATGACAAAAGACTTAATTTCCTAATATGCTATTAATTAATAGCTTTAACTCAATCTCTATATAATTTTGGCTGTAAATTTCAAAACAAAGAAAGATACTGGTCCAAGAATCAATGAGCAGATTACTGCAAGTGAAGTCAGACTAATATCAAGTAGTGGTGAACAAATGGGGATCTTAAGCATTCGTGAAGCTCTAATTCAAGCAGAAGATGAAGGTTTTGATTTAGTTGAAGTGTCTCCTGAAGCTAATCCACCAGTTTGTAAAATTATAGATTATGGTAAATTAAAATATAGAGAGCAAAAAAGTAAGAAAGAAGCAAAAAAGAAACAAAAAACAATTGAAGTTAAAGAGATTAAAATGAGACCTGGCATTGATACCCACGATTATAATGTTAAAATTAAAGCACTCTCAAAGTTTATAGGTGGTGGTAATAAAGTTAAAGTCTCTATGCGTTTCAGAGGACGTGAAATGGAGCATCAAAATTTAGGCTTTGATCTTCTAAAAAAACTAACTTCAGAAGTCGAAGAATATGCAAAAGTTGAAGTAGCTCCTAAGTTTGAGGGAAGACAAATAATGATGATACTTGTCCCTCAAGTTGCTAAATAATTCTACATATTGCAAAATACTCAATTATCAGTATAAGCCTTCAAAACTTGTTATGGCCTGCGGGGCAGCCTAACGGGAAAACTTACAATATAGGAGATAGTAATGCCCAAGCTTAAAACTAAGAGTAGTTTAAAAAAAAGATTTTCTAGAACAGGTACTGGTAAAATTAAATTTAAACCTGCTGGAAAGAGACATGGAATGAGTAAACGTTCCAATAAATTTATTCGTAACACGAAAAGATCTGCAATTATGTCACCAGGTGATTCTGCTTTGATTGATCATATGTTACCATACAACAAGTAAGGGGAAATCAATGGCAAGAGTATCACGAGGTGTTACAGCAAGAGCTAGACACAAAAAAGTAATTAAAAGAGCAAAAGGTTATTACGGTAGAAGAAAAAATGTTTTTCGAGTTGCTGTGCAGGCTGTCGAAAGAGGTATGCAATATGCTTATAGAGATCGTAAAAAAAGAAAAAGTGATTTTAGGGGTTTATGGATTCAAAGAATCAATGCTGGTGTTAGACTTCATGGTTTAACATATTCGCAATTTATATCTGGTCTTAAAAAATCATCTATTGAAATAGATAGAAAGATTTTAGCGGATCTTGCAGTTAACCAGCCAGAGGCTTTTAAAGCTTTAGTTGATAAAGCTCAATCTGCTAGATAATTTTAATTAATAAAATATAATAGATATTAATGGCATTTGCTGAAAATAAAATTGATGTTCTAAAAAAAATTAAAGCTTCAAAATCCTTCGAAGATTTAGAAAAAATTCGTCTATATTATCTAGGTAAAAAAGGATTAATACCTGAAGCTTTAAAAGGATTAGGCTCTTTGTCGATTGAAGAAAAAAAATCGAAAGGACAGGAATTAAATATTATTAAAAAAGAAATTGAAGAAGGTATTAAAAACCAAAGAACAGAAATTGAAAATATTGAAATTTCAAACAAAATTAATTTAGAATCAATTGATGTTACTCTACCACCTAATATTTCTGAAAAAGGAAAAATACACCCAATTAGTCAAACAATATTTAATATTATAGAAATTTTTGGAAATTTAAATTATGCAGTGGAAACAGGTCCAGATATAGAAACAGATTTTAATAATTTTACAGCTTTAAATATCCCAGAACATCATCCAGCAAGAGAAATGCAGGATACTTTTTATGTTCAGGATAATGGAGACAAAAATGTTCTTCGAACCCATACCAGTCCTGTTCAAGTGAGAACTATGCTCAACACAAAACCACCTATTAAAATTATTGTGCCTGGTAGAACTTATAGAAGTGACTCAGATGCTACACATGCTCCTATGTTTCATCAGGTAGAAGGTTTAGTCGTTGATACAAGTTCTACTATGGTTGATTTAAAATCAACACTCGTTTCATTCTTAGAAGAATTTTTCGAAGTAAAAAACTTACAATACCGTTTTCGCCCTAGTTACTTTCCTTTTACCGAGCCTAGTGCAGAAATGGATGTAGCTTATACCAAAGTAAATAATAAAATTAAAATTGGTGAAGGAGATAAATGGTTAGAAATATTGGGTTGTGGAATGGTCAATCCTATAGTTTTAGATAATTGTAATATTGACTCAAAACAGTATCAGGGTTTTGCTTTTGGTATGGGAATTGAGCGTTTGTCGATGCTTAAATATGGCATTACAGATTTAAGAAGTTTTTTTGATCCAAATTATAGATGGCTGGATCATTATGGTTTTAGTATTTTAGATAATCAAACACGATCAGGGCTATAAATGAAATTTACATTAGACTGGCTAAAAGATCATTTAGATACTTCTGAAAATTTAAATACCATAACAGATACTTTAACCAATATTGGTCTAGAGATTGAAAGTGTAGAAGATAAATCAGAAATATTTGAGAATTTCACAGTAGCTAAAGTTCTAAAAGCAGAAAAACATCCTGATGCAGATAAGCTTAAAGTATGCCAGGTTGAAACAATAAATGGAAATTTTCAAGTTGTGTGTGGTGCTCCAAATGCTAGAGAAGGGATGCTAGGGATTTTTGCACCCGAAAATAGTTATATTCCTGGCACAGACTTACATTTAAAAAAAACCAAAATAAGAGGAGTTGAGTCTTGTGGAATGCTAGTATCAGAAAGAGAGATGGGTATTTCTGATGAACATGATGGAATTATTGAAGTAAAAGATAATTATAAAATTGGTGATTTATTTAGTAAAATTTTTGCAATAGATGAACCTATTATTGAAATTAATTTAACTCCAAATAGATCTGACTGTTTATCAGTCAGAGGTATAGCAAGAGATTTAGCGGCAGCAGGAATTGGTAAATTAAAAGACATAAATTATAAAAAATCAAAAGAATCAATAAAAAGCCCTATTAAGTGGAAAAAAGAATTTCAAAATAATAATTTATGTCCTGGAGTAGCAGGTCGATATTTTAAAAATGTCAAAAATGTAGAAAGCCCTAAATGGCTTCAAGATAGATTAACTGCAATCGGATTAAGGCCTATTTCAGCTCTTGTTGACATTACAAATTACATTACTTTTGACTTGGGAAGACCGCTACATGTTTATGATGCTGACAAAGTTTCAGGCAATTTAACAATGCGACTAGCCAATAAAAATGAACAGTGTTTAGCACTAAATGAAGTTAATTATAAATGTGATAGTGATATGATTGTCATTTCTGATGATGAAAATAAACTTCATGGAATTGGTGGGGTCATGGGTGGCTTTGATAGTGGTTGTAGTATGGAAACCAAAAATGTTTTTCTAGAAGTTGCTTTATTTGATCCGGTTTCTGTCACTAAAACTGGAAGAAAACTAAATCTTCAAAGTGATGCACGTTACCGTTTTGAAAGAGGGATAGATACTGATTCCATCTATTGGGGTGTAGATGCTGCAACTCAAATGATTTTAGAATTATGTGGTGGTGAAGTTAGCGAATTTGTCTCTTCAGAAATTAATATAGAAAAAAGTAAACCATTTATGTTTGATACAAATAAAGTGAAGACTTTCGGTGGAATAGAAATCAATAATGAGGAACAAGAAAAAATTTTAGTTTCACTTGGTTTTTCTGTTAATGAAAAAAAATCAAAATTTGAAATTCAAAGTCCTACTTTTAGACCAGATATTGTTGGTGAGGCAGATATCGTCGAAGAAATAATTAGAATTTATGGTTATAATAAAATTCCTCTTAAAAAAGTAACTAATCAAGAAGAAAAAAAGCAGATTTTAAATACCAAAACAAAAACTTTTTATAAAAGTAAAAAAATTATGGCTCTGAATGGATATTCTGAAGTTGTAACTTGGTCGTTTATGGATGAAAATAATGCAAAAATTATATCAGATGAAATAATTAGTTTAAAAAATCCTATAAGTAACGATTTAAATACGATGAGACCATCTACGCTTCCAAATTTATTAGAAGCAATAAATCAAAATAAAGCAAGAATGTACTTGAGAGCTAAAATATTTGAAGTAGGTCCAAACTTTTCTAAATCACTACCTGACCAACAAGAAAATGTTGCCACTGCTATAGCTTATGGCTCATCTGATGAACAAAATTGGTTATCAAATAAAAAAAATATTGATGTCTTTAGTATAAAAGCTGATTTATTTTCTATTTTAGCTGATTTAAATGTACCTATAGATAATTTGCTATATGAAAAATTAGAAGGTAAAATTTATCATCCTGGCAAATCATCTTCTTTGAGGCTTGGTAAAAACAAAATAGCTAATTTTGGAGAATTACATCCAGTTCTATTAAAAACAATGGATGTTAATTTTAAGGTATATGGTTTTGAAATATATTTGGAGAATATTTCACAATTTCAAGAAAATAAATCTTCTTCAAAAGGAGGTTTTACTAACAATCCCTATCAAATGGTTGAAAGAGACTTTGCCTTTCTTTTCCCAAAAGAAGTAAAGGCTGGTGAGATAATTAAAAAAGTAAAAAAAATAGATAAAAATATAATTCAAAATGTAATGATATTTGATGTTTATGATGGAGATAAACTTCCTGAAAATAAAAAAAGTATTGCTTTTAGGGTTTTACTTCAACCTCAAGATAAAACATTCAATGATCAAGAAATTGAGGAATTATCAAATAAAATAATAGATGAAATATCTAAATCTCTTGATGCATCTATAAGAAACTAATGACAGAACTTAGTTCTATTCGTAATTTCTCAATTGTTGCTCACATAGATCATGGAAAATCAACGTTAGCCGATAGACTAATACAGTTTTGTGGTGGTTTAACTGATAGAGAAATGAAAGAACAGGTTCTAGACTCAATGGAATTAGAAAGAGAAAGAGGCATTACAATAAAAGCTCAAACAGTTAGACTTTCCTTCAAATCAAATGATGGAAAGACTTATATACTTAATATTATGGACACTCCAGGTCATGTTGATTTCTCATATGAGGTATCAAGATCTTTAGCAGCATGCGAGGGGTCTTTATTAATAGTTGATTCTACACAAGGTGTTGAGGCACAAACATTAGCCAATGCGTATCAAGCGATTAATAATGATCATGAAATTTTACCTGTTCTAAATAAAATTGATCTTCCCTCTTCTGAACCAGATAAAATAAAATCACAAATTGAAGATGTGCTTGGTATTGAAACAGACAATGCTTCTCTTGTTTCAGCAAAAACAGGTGCAGGCATAGAAGATTTATTAAATAAAATCATAACACTTCTTCCTTCTCCGTTGGGTGAAATAAGTAAAGAGTTGAAATGTATGTTAGTTGATAGTTGGTATGACAGCTATCTTGGTGTTGTGGTACTTGTAAGAGTTATAAATGGAGAGCTAAAAAAAGGTCAGAAAATAAGATTTATGGCAACAGGTGCCACATATACAATTGATAGAGTAGGTATATTTTCTCCTAAGGCCACTGAAGTTGATACACTTGGACCTGGTGAAATTGGCTTCATAAATTCTGGTATTAAAAGTGTTTCTGATTGTAAAGTTGGTGATACAATAACAGATGACAAGCTTCCAACTGAAGAAGTTCTCCCAGGTTTTAAACCATCCCAACCAGTAGTTTTTTGTGGAATGTTTCCTGTCGATTCTGATGACTATGAGCATATGCGAGATAGTATGTCTAAACTTGCTTTGAATGACTCTAGTTTTTCTTATGAACCTGAAGTAAGTCCTGCTTTAGGTTATGGTTTTCGCTGCGGTTTTTTAGGTTTACTACATTTAGAAATTATTAGAGATCGCTTTGAAAGAGAATTTAATTTAGAACTCGTAACTACTGCACCATCAGTTGTTTACAAAATATTAATGAAAGATGGATCAACTGTAAATCTACATAATCCTACCGACATGCCAGATCCAGTGAAAATAGAAAATATTTCAGAACCTTGGATAAAGGCTACAATAATTGTACCTGAAGAATTTTTAGGATCAGTTCTAGAATTATGCACTTCTAAAAGGGGTATTCAACTAAATATGAGTTATGCAGGTAATAGACCTTTAGTAGAGTACAAACTTCCATTGAATGAAGTCGTATTTGATTTTTATGATAGATTAAAGTCAATCACCAAAGGATATGCAAGTTTTGATTATGAAATTACAGGTTATGAAGAAAATAATTTAGTTAAAGTAGGTATACTTATAAATGGAGATCCAGTTGATGCACTATCTTTAATTGTTCACAAAGATAGATCTGAACAAAGAGGTAGAGCGTTGTGTGAGAGGTTAAAAGATTTAATACCTAGACAACAATTTAAAGTTGCAATTCAAGCAGCTATTGGTGGTAAAGTAATCGCACGAGAAACCGTAGCATCATTTAGAAAAGACGTAACACAAAAACTGTATGGTGGTGATGTAACTAGAAAGAATAAACTTCTGGATAAACAAAAAAAGGGTAAGAAAAGAATGAGACAATTTGGAAAAGTTGATATACCGCAGAATACTTTTCTAAACGCTTTAAAAATGAATGATAATTAACTCTCTTTCCTATTAATCAATTTACCATTGATTATTAGGGGCCATGTGTCATATCTCTGAAAATACCAATTATATTTTAAGATATTTTTTAAACAAAAGTATAAAAGAATTATTGTAAGAATAAATCGTGCGTATTTTGTAATAGAGTATGAAAAGGATATATTAAATAATTTAGTGTATTCACATATTTTCTTTATTTAGCATTTATTGAATTTATCTAAAATTTTAATAGTTTTGCATGAAATATCTAATAGCTCATTGGACAGAGAATAATCTGCTTTTTTAATGATATTTTCAAAATTATTTAAAATTGATTCTAGCGGTGTTTGTAAATTTTTATGAACCAAAATATTATTTATGTAAACTTCATGTTTTACAAAATCACAAATTAGAAATTCTTTATTTGATAAAATTATTTTAAAAAATCTTTTTTTGGTGTGAAACAAATTTCCTGTTATTATTTTAACACTTATAAAATTATTTATTGTAAAGTTAAATCTTGATATTAATCCTTTTCCCGATATGCTTTTCTGTTTGATTTTTTTATATTTTAATTCAGAAATATGATTCTTTTTGAATAATTTGAATATTAATGAAAGAGAATGAAAACCCCAATCCCAAACTGGATTAATGTTTTTTCGAAATGGCCCTCTGCCACCCTCTATAATAATTATTTTCTTTATTTTATTGTGATTTTTTTTAATAAAATCATCAATTACATTGGTACACTCTGAAAAAATATTACTAAGATTTGGAATAGTTTGAATTTTGTTTTTTTTAATAATACTGGTTAAATTTATTATACTTTTGTAACTATCTGTTATGGGTTTTTCTAAAATAACAGGTAAATTATGATAAATTAATAAGTTTATAACTTCAATATTTACTTTTGGTAAGGATGCAACATATAAACAATCAAGATTTTTTGATTTTATCATTTCTTCGACTGTTCTATAAACTTTTATAGAATCAGAAAATACTTTATTATCATTTCTACATACCACATATTTTAATTCAAAATTTCTATTTTTATATATTTCATTAATGATAACATTAGACCATTTTCCACAACCAACTAAACCTAGCCTCAAAACCATAAATTAAAATTTGTAATTTTTTGAAGCCCAAAATAAATAATTTTTAAGACCATTTTCTAATGAAATTTTTGGTTTGTAACTTAAATGTTTTTTTGCTTTGGAAATATCAGGACATCTTCGCAGAGGTTCGTCTTCAGGATAAGATTTTGGATAATTAATTTGCTTTGATTTTATTTTATTTATATGAATTTTTTCCAAAATTTTTATTACTTCTTTTACAGATATTTCTGGTCTTGTATTGCCAATGTTATATACTTCTCCTGATTTTCCAAAACACATAACTCTTAAAAAACCTTCAATAGCATCTGTAATATAACAATAAGTTCTTGTTTGAGATCCAGAACCATAAATACTAAGTTCTTTATTTTTTAAGATATTACTTATGAAATTTGGAAAAATTCTATAATCATTTTGTTTCATTCCCGGTCCATAAATATTAAAAGGTCTAATTATATTTGTATGAGTTTTGAAATATTTATTATGTATGTAGCAATAAGTTTCTCCTAATCTCTTACTTTCATCATAACAAGATCTTGGTCCTATAGAAGTTACGTTTCCGTTGTATGTTTCGTTTGTTGGAACATTTACTTCATCTGGATTTCCATATATTTCACTAGTACTAAAATAAAATAGTTTAGATTTATTTTTTTTAGCTAAATTTAAACAATTTTTTATGCCTTCTATTGTTACGTCAATTGTTTCAAGGGGATTTTTACGATAGTAAAACGGGCTTGCAATACCTGCGGCATGGATAATTAAATCAAATTTTTTATTTATAATGAATGGTTTAGAGAGATCTTTTTTAATTAATTCTATATTTTTATCAATTTTAAAATTACGTGTATTTTTATCAAATACTACCAATTTGATTGGTTTTTTTAGTTGCCTATTTAGCCTTTTAAAAACTTCTACAAAATATTTACCTATAAATCCATTACCTCCAGTTAATAATATACTTTTGTTTTCAAAATATTTCACTAATTCTTTTGTGTTTTTTAAAATTATTTCAATATCACTATCTAAGAAATCTTTCATAATAATACTTTAAATGGTATGGGTTTATAAAATTTGACTTTTATTTTTTTAAAATTTTTTCTAATATCCTTCAAATATTCATAAGCAAATACGATTACAATGTTTATATTTTTATTTAAATTTTTTTCTTTACTAACAATTTTTATATGACTTCCAGGAGTAAACCTATTTTGTTTTATTGGACTATCATCAATAATATATTTAATTAATTTACTATTAATATTTGAGAAATTTGTAATAGTAGAAACTCTTGCTGGAGCACCATAACCTATTATAGTATTTCCTTCTTTGTTTAACTTAATTAATCTATCTCTAAATTTTCTAGATTCACTAATAATTTTTTTATTAATTTTTATTAATGAATTAACATTTAAATAAATTTTTTCTTTTAATAAAATTTCTTTACATCTTTTTGTTTTTTTAACAAATTCAGAATTTTTTATATACAACCTTAACGAACTTCCATGAATGCTAACTATTTCAATGTCGTATAAACTCATACCTATTGATTTAAAAATATAATCTATTGAATTAGCTGAGTAATAAAATGGTCTATCAAAATAAAAACGTTCATATTCTAAATTTTTTATAAACTTATATAAATATTCTATTTCAATTATTAAAATACCATTTTTCACAAGAAAATATTTAGTATTTTTAGCAAACTTAATTGGATTCTCTAAATGTGTAACAATACTTGAAGCAACTAATACATCTGGCTTTTTATGCTCTTGTATTATTTTATTGATTACTTTTTTCTCAAAAAAATCAATATATGTTTTTAGTCCTTTATCGTTAGCAATTTTTCCAATATTTATAGAAGGATCAATTCCAACACATTTAACTTTGTTTTTTCTCAAAGGCTCTAGAAATATTCCATCATTTGAACCAATATCAACAACAAATTTTGATTTTTTAAGTTTTCTAGCTAATTTTGAAAAATGAATTTTTAATCCTTTATTAATTGATGATAAGTAAAAATACTCCTCAAACATTAATTTTCGACTAACAATATTTTTAATCTGAGCAGTTTGGCATTTTGCACAAAAAAAAATTGATAAGCCAAATTTTTTTTCTTTCTTAATTTCATTTTTATTTTTTGGATATTTATTAGCCAATGGCTGCTTACCAAGATTTAAAATTTCTTTTGTTCTATCTGATTTGCAAATTCTACATTTCATATCAAAAAAATATTTTTATTCTTGTAATTATTATCCAATAAATTACTGAAAACACGTCAAAATAACGAATTTTTTTACCCTCGTCATATTTTCTAGCATTATAATTAATTCCAATTTCATATATTTTTTTTGATCTGCTAACAACATAAGTTAAGATTTCAGCATGCTGACCCCATCTGAAAGATTTTAATTTTTTAATATCTAAGTTTTCTTTTTTAAAAAGCATATAACAACAATAGATATCGGAAAAAGTTGTATTATTTATTAAATTAAATAAAGCACTAATAAATTTATTACCTAACATATGCCAAAAATGTAAAACACTTCTTTCATTCCCAATAAATCTACTGCCAAGTATTAAGTCTGCCTGAAAGTTTTTAACTTTATTTATGAATAAAACCAAATCATTTGGGTCATATTCCAAATCTGCATCTTGTATTACAATATATTCTGAACTTACTATTTTTAATCCTTCAATTACAGCCTTACCCTTGCCTAAATTTTTGTCTAAATTAATTAATTTATTATATAATTTTTTACCTTCAATTAATTTGTTTAAAGTTCCATCGGTTGATCCATCATTTACAACTATTATTTCTAAATTAGTATTTTTTTTAAGTTCACTAACTCTATCTAAAATTTTTGTAATTGTTTTTTCTTCATTATATACTGGAATAATTATTGAAAGTGATATTTTCATCTTTTTATATTTTCATTTACAATATAAGAAATATTTATAATATATATTAATAAACCAAATAAGCTCTAAGTATTATTAAATTAAAACTATAATTTATTTTTATTTAAGGAGAGATGTGAGAGCGGTTTAATCAGCACGCTTGGAAAGCGTGTGTAGTAGTAATACTACCGAGGGTTCGAATCCCTCTCTCTCCGCCATGCATACTAATATAAAATATTTTTGTTCATAAAATTATAACAAGAATCATTGTATTTACGGCTATAAATCATGTATCCATATATCTTTGTTTGTTTTCCTAAACAAACTTCTTTCCCATCAGGAATACAAGGAAATTTCACATTACCACACATTAAAATAAAATCACTATTATTATCAAATAATAGTTTCTTAGAATAAATTCTCTTATAAAAATTTAAATTGTTTTTTTTATCATTAATATAATCTTCATTAATATTTAGCTGATGTAAGTTTGGCCATGGATAATCATGAATTAATTCATTATTTAAATCATTTAAAATTCTATTTATATTTTTATATTCTAAGTAAAAAAGGGCTATTGACGCTAATATAACCATATTTGTGGTCTTAATATGTCTTTTAACAATACTATTAAAATATTTAAACAAAAGTGAAAAAGTAAAAACAAAACAAAAAGCACCTCCATATCTAATTTGAGGTGATAAATAGAACCATAATGCACAAGAAAGAAATGAAGATAAAATTAATAAATAATATTTTGAATTATTATGAACTAATATTGATTCTATATTTTTTTTTGAATTTATTATTAATAACAAATAAATAATTAACGTTAATGCAAGTAAATTTATAATTTTTTTATAATTAGAATCTCTAATCCAATATTTCAGCCAAAAAAAAGGAGTAGTATCAGCATACTCACTGTATGTAAAAAAATTATCACTTTTCAGATTTTTCCAAACAAATTTATCTTTAATATTGAAATGATCTTTAGCATAAAAAGGCCAACCTTTTGAATCAGCTTGAAGCTTTTTATTTTTTTGAATTACAATTTTTTGATCAATACCCCAAGTTAATTTTGTAAAACATGTATTGTGTATTGGATAAACTATACATCCTGATTGAATAATATTTTTGACTATAAAAAAAGAAATAATTATAGATAAACAAACAACCAATAAATAATTTTCTTTTATATATTTAGGAATTTTGAAATAATAAAAATAAATTAATAATAAAAATATTGGTAATATTATAACACTATTTACTCTTAAAATAATTGCCAACGTTAGAAGGCACAGTAAAAAAGAAATTTTTCTATTACTATACCCTAATGTTATACATTCATAAATTAATACACTGCACATTATTAAAATCAATTGTGGTGGTATACTTGTGCCAAAATCTCTTAAACTTGAAAACGCTATTATAGATAATATTAATATCAAATAATAAAAAATATCCTTTGTTTTTATTACTTTATTAAAAATAAAAATTAGAAAGAAGATATAAAAATATAAAATTGGAATTGAGTAAGAATTTTTAAATAAGAAAGGATGTTTAAATAAAACCAAAATATCATACAGGCTATTTGATGAATAGGCTAAAGTATCATTAATATTTACCAGTCCAAAAATTATTTTTGAAGTTTCTAAGTATTTCATATATGGTAAATAATAGTGATAAAAATCTTCATTAGACTCAGCAATAATTCCTAATGGCAATAAAATAACACTCAAAATTATCAACTTAGTAATCTCTAATTTTTTTAATTGATTAGTAATAAAAGCATAAAAAAAAAGTATTATGCCAATTATTTGAATACTTAAAATATTGAAGTCTAAAAATGTAAAAAAAAAATGAAATAAATTTGAAATAAAATAAAGAGTTAAAAAACCCATTAAACCTAAAAAACCTAAATCATTAGATTTATTAGTATTAGTTAAAATTAATTTACAAAATATAAATCCATATCCAATAATAATTAATGGTACAGAAAAATAGAAAAATGAAAAAAAAGTCATGATATATTAAGATTTCAAAATCTAATCTACTTCTTTAATAACCTTTTTAATATCATTTGCTAATCTAATGATTACTCTTAAATCTATTTTTTTTGATGAAATTCCCAACATAAAACCAGATGTATGTATTTTATCAGCATTGTGAAATTGAGGTTTTGCAAAACTTTTAAATTTTTCTTTAATTATTTTTTGTTTTACAAAATTACCACTTATTATAGGTCTTGTTTCAATACCTAACTTATAAAGTTTTTCACAAATAATATCTCTTTTTTTATTTTTTATCTTTTTTAAAATTATTGGAAAGTTAAACCAACTGATTTCTGATTTGCTATAATTTGTAACAAAATTTATATTATCATTGAGGAATTTGTCCTTTCTAAATACATCATGCATAAGATTATAATTATGTAGTCTATTGTTTCTATACTTATCTATTTTTTTTACTTGATTAAATAGAAGTGCAGCTTGTATATCTGTTAATCTTAAATTATATCCAAGATTTATGAAATTAAATAATTTATTAAAACTTTTAGATTTATTTTTTTCTAAGTGATCTATTTCTCTAGACCAACCATGTGATCTTAAAGATAACAAAATTTTATAATCTCTATAATTTTTACACAAAACTAAGCCTCCTTCCCCTGAGGTAA
>CACKIH010000018.1 GCA_902600225.1 uncultured Alphaproteobacteria bacterium
TTTATATCTATAAGCTTCTAAATCAACAACCTTACCTGAACTATTATCTATGGTTGGAAAATTTAGTTCATTAACTAGTTCTGAATTTTTAATAAAAAAATTTTTATTTTTTTTTAAAAAATTTATTATTTGTTTTTCATTAATTTCATCTTCAAACGCCATGACGATTATTTTGGCAAGATTTGCTGTCCTGTTTTTGCCCAATCATCAAGAAATGCTTTCAGTCCTTTATCTGTGAGAGGATGTTTATATAATTCGTGAATAACTTTAGGTGGTAGAGTTGAAACATGGGCACCAATCACAGCTGCATCAATAAGGTGTTGAGTATTTCTTACTGAAGCAACTAATACTTCCGTATCAAATCCATAATTTTCATACATTATTACTATATCTGAAATTAGATCCATACCTTTTTCACCAATATCATCGAGTCTTCCCACAAATGGAGAAATAAATGTTGCACCAACCTTAGCGGCTAGTAATGCTTGAGCAGCACTAAAACATAATGTTACATTTACCATGATATCTTTTTCTCTAAGAGCTTTGCATGTCTGAAGACCATCAGGTGTAAGAGGAACTTTTACAGCAACATTCTTAGCTAATGATGCTAAGTATTCACCTTCTTCAAGCATCTTGTTATATTCCGTTGCTGTCACTTCTGCACTTACTGGACCAGATACTATGGAACAAATTGTTTTAATTGTTTCTCCCATATCTTTACCACTTTTTGCAATTAGAGATGGGTTTGTCGTAACACCATCTATTAACCCACTAGGCATTAACTCTTCGATCTCAGGTATATCGGCAGTGTCTATAAAAAATTTCATTGTTTGTTGTATACCATATACAAGTTATTTAGAAAGTTAACATATAAAAAATACATAAATATAATGTTGTACGATGTAGTAGTAACAAGACCTTTCGACAAAGTTTTCACTTATTCTTCAACAAATGAGCAACTTGAAATTGGTCAAGTAGTCTTAGTTCCATTTGGAAAAAAAATAGAAGCTGGAATTATTTGGAAGAAGAATGTTAAAAATCCTGGATACGAAATTAAAGAGGTTACAAAAATTTGTAATGATCTTATTCTTCAGAATTCTTCAATCGATTTTATAAATTGGATTGCAAGTTATACTTTAGCTCCACTAGGAGCAGTTTTAAAATTATTTCTTATTAATAATGATATAGTTGAATTTGATAATGAAAAATTAGATAGTTTCAAAAACACCAAACCTTCTTTAGTGAACTTGAGTGAAGAGCAAGCAAATTCATTCAAAAAAATTACGCATTCATTTAATAAATCAAATAAACCTGTTTTATTAGAAGGTGTAACAGGCTCTGGTAAAACTGAAGTATATTTTGAAATAATAGATAAATTTTTAAAAGAAAAAAAACAAATATTAATAATGGTTCCAGAAATTAGCCTAACACCACAATTAGAGACAAGAGTAAAGAAGCGTTTTGGAATGGAAGTGTGTTTGTGGCATTCTAAAATTACAAAAAAAAATAGGCAAAAAATTTGGCATAAATGTTTTGCTGGAGATCCAGTAATTGTAATTGGCGCTCGTTCAAGTTTGTTTCTTCCTTTTACAAACTTAGGATTAATTGTTGTCGATGAAGAACATGATTCTAGTTATAAACAAGAGGACAATATACGTTACCAAGCAAGAGATCTTGCAGTTGTAAGAGCTAAAATTGAAAAAAATTTTATATTATTAGCCTCGGCAACGCCGTCTTTAGAAACAATAAATAATGTTAAAATTAAAAAATATGATCAAGTCTATTTATCAAAACAATTTTCTGGAACTCCATTACCTGAAATTTCTATAATTGATTTAAATAAAAATAAACTTGATAAAGATAAATGGATATCACAATCAATTATAGATTCTATTTCTCAGTGCTTAGAAAATAAGGAACAAACTCTTATTTTTTTAAATCGTAGAGGATATTCTCCATTAACCTTATGTAACAGTTGTGGATTTAGATACGAATGTGATCAATGTTCATCATGGATGGTTATGCATCAACACAAAAAAGTTTTCTTATGCCATCAATGTGGAACTATAAAAAAATTAAATTTAGATTGTCCTCAATGTAATGAAAAAGATAGTATAAAATTTGTTGGTCCTGGAGTTGAGAGAGTTGCAGAGGAGTTAAAAGAATTCTTTCCTGGGAAAAATATTTCCATCATGTCTAGCGACAATGTTAATACACCAAACAAAATTAAAAAATTTATTACTGATATAAACAACAAAGATATAGATATAATTGTAGCCACACAAATTATGGCAAAAGGATATGATTTTCCAAATTTGTCATTAGTAGGAATCGTTGATGCGGACGCAGGTTTATTTGGTGGTGATCCTAGAGCTATAGAAAAAACTTTTAACCTACTTCAGCAAGTTGGAGGAAGAGCTGGTAGAGGAAAAAAAATTGGTAAAGTTTTTCTTCAAACATATTTTCCAGACCAAGAAATAATTAAGTCGATTCAACTGCGAGAAAGAGAAGCTTTTATTGAAAGAGCTTTAGAAGAGAGAAAGAATTTTAATATTCCTCCTTTTGGTTTTATGACTTCAATAATTCTTTCTAGTCATACAAAAGCTTTAGTTCTTAAACAAGCTTCAAGACTGGCTCAACAAGATCTAAATAGTGAAAATATTAAAATTCTAGGTCCAGTTGAAGCTCCAATTTTTTTACTTAGAGGACAATATCGATACAGAATATTATTGAAGAGCAATAGTAGAAAAAATCTGAATAAATTCACAAAAAAAATTGTCGAAAAGACTAAATTACCTTCTTCTGTAAAGTTAATTATTGATGTCGATCCCTACTCATTTATGTAATTTACCCACAATTTTAAAAATATCTTCGATTTAACTCATTTGACGCACAAACTGACAGTTTACCTACTTTTTCTGATGTGTTAATAGCCTATCTCTAAACTTCTTATGAACTTAATTTATGGCATCTAATACATTATCTGGAGATCTTATATCGGAAAGGTACGGAGCTGCTCTCTATGATCTTGCTTCTGAAAAAAAATGCATTGATGATATTCTAAAAGATTTTGAATTAGTGAATAAAGCATTGAAAGAAAGTTCAGAATTAAGACAGGTTATTAAAAGTCCATTAGTAAATTCTGATGAGAAACTTAATATTTTATTAAAATTATTTTCTGAAGCAAATTTACATAATCTTACGACAACTTTTTTAAAAGTTCTTGATAACAATAAAAGAATTTCAAATATCGCTTCTATTATTTTACAATTTAAAAAAATAAACTCCGAAAAAAGAGGTGATATTACTGCTGACATAACATCAGCAAACATATTATCTGATGATGAAAAAAATAATATTACAAATCAACTTAAAAAATCTTTAGGTGAAAAATTATCTTTAAATTTTGATGTTGATGAAAACATTATTGGTGGTTTAATTGTTAAGGTTGGTTCCAAAATGATTGATACATCTATAGCTAATAAAATTAATAAACTTAAAATTGCAATGAAGGGGGCATAATGGAAATTAAAGCTGCAGAAATATCTTCTGTAATTAAAGACCAAATAGCTAATTTTGAAACTAAAGCGGATGTTGCTGAGGTTGGAACAGTACTAAGTGTTGGAGACGGAATTGCACGTGTGTATGGTCTTGATCAAGTACAAGCTGGAGAGATGGTAGAATTCCCAGGTGGCATTAAAGGTATGGCCCTCAACCTTGAAATGGATAACGTTGGTGTTTCAATCTTCGGTGATGATACCGGAATTAAAGAAGGTGATACAGTTAAACGTACAGGAGAAATTGTTGACGTTCCTGTTGGAAAAGAATTGTTAGGACGTGTTGTTGATGGTCTAGGCAATCCTATTGATGGAAAAGGACTTATTCAATCTTCTGAAAAGAGAAGAATTGAATTAAAAGCCCCAGGTATTATTCCTCGTCAAAGTGTATCTGAACCTATGCAGACAGGTATTAAAGCACTTGATGCTCTTGTTCCAGTTGGAAGAGGACAACGTGAATTAATCATTGGTGACAGACAAACAGGTAAAACTGCTGTTGCAATTGATACAATCTTAAATCAAAAATCTGTAAATCAATCAGATAATGAAAAAGAAAAGTTATACTGTATCTATGTCGCAATTGGTCAGAAAAGATCAACAGTTGCTCAAATTGTAAAAACACTAGAAGATAATGGTGCAATGGAATATACAATTGTTGTATCTGCAACTGCATCCGAGCCTGCACCTTTGCAATTTTTATCTGCTTATACTGGATGTACAATGGGTGAGTATTTTAGAGATAATGGTATGCATGCATTAATTGTTTATGATGATTTATCAAAGCAAGCTGTTGCTTACAGACAGATGTCGCTTCTTTTAAGAAGACCTCCTGGACGTGAAGCATATCCCGGAGATGTATTTTACATTCATAGTCGTCTTTTAGAAAGAGCTGCCAAAATGAGTGATGAACATGGTGGTGGAAGTTTGACCGCCCTTCCAATTATTGAAACTCAAGCAGGAGATTTATCTGCTTATATTCCAACAAATGTTATTTCCATTACTGATGGACAAATATTTTTAGAAACAAACTTATTTTTTGCGGGTATTCGTCCTGCGATTAACGTTGGTCTTTCCGTAAGTCGTGTTGGTTCTGCAGCTCAAACAAAAGCAATGAAAAAAATTGCTGGTCCTGTAAAACTTGAATTAGCTCAATATCGTGAGATGGCTGCTTTTGCACAGTTTGCATCAGACTTAGACGCTTCAACGAAACAATTACTTGATCGTGGTGCAAGACTAGTTGAAATCTTAAAACAAGGTCAGTATTCACCACTAACTGTTTCAGAGCAAGTTGTATCTATTTATGCTGGTGTGCGCGGATATCTTGATAAAGTTGCAGTAGGCGATGTAGTCAAGTTTGAAGCAGAAGTTTTAAATGAGATTAGAACTAAGCATAGTGATTTATTAGATGCAATTGCTAATGAAAAAGAATTATCTAAAGAAAATGATGATAAATTAAAATCAATCTTAGATGATTTGGTTGGAAAGTTTGCAAGTAACTAACCTATGCCAAGTTTAAAAGATATCAAAACTCAGATCAATTCAGTTGGATCTACAAAAAAAATTACATCAGCAATGAAAATGGTTGCTGCAAGTAAGTTACGTAGATCACAAGAAAAAGCTGAAGCAGCAAGACCATATTCATCAAGACTAGAGGAGATGCTTTCCTCTCTTGCATCATCTGCTGCATCTGGGGAAGGTATAATTAAACTCTTAACAGGTACTGGCAATGATCAGAATTATATCGTAGTTCCAGTAAGTGCTGATAGAGGTTTATGTGGTGGATTTAACAGCAGCATAAATAGAGAAACTTTTAAGTTAGTTAAATCACTTGAGGGTAATGGAAAAAAAGTTCAACTAATGCCAGTTGGGAAAAAAAGTAGAGACTTTTTTAATAGAGTAATGAAGGATCAAATTATAGAGAGTTTTGTCGACTTAAATGTTTCAAGTACTGGTTACGAGTCTGCATTAAATATTTCTAATAAGCTTCAAGAATTATACTTTGAAGGTAAATTTGATAAATGCATATTAGTTTTTAATAAATTTAAATCAGCTATTTCTCAAGAAGTAACACAACAACAATTAATACCATTAGACGTTTCAAATTCTGAAAAGGAAGAAGAAAAAGAAAATTCTTCAAATGCAATTTATGATTATGAGCCTGATGAAGAAACAATTTTAAAGGATTTACTTCCAAAAAATGTTTCTATTCAAATTTTTAAAGTACTTTTGGAAAGTGATGCAGGGGAGCAGGGAGCAAGAATGGCTGCAATGGACAACGCAACCCGAAACGCAGGTGAAATGATAGATAGTTTAACATTAAAGTATAATAGAACGCGACAAGCGTTCATTACAAAAGAATTAATAGAGATTATTTCTGGAGCTGAATCAATATAAAGGGGGATATATGGCTAACAATTTAACTGGAAAAATATCACAAGTTCTCGGAGCTGTAGTTGATGTAGAGTTCGATGGTGAACTTCCTGCAATCATGAACGCTCTAGAAGTTGACAACAACGGAACAAGATTAATGCTAGAGGTTGCTCAGCATTTAGGAGAAAATGCTGTTCGTACAATTGCTATGGATACAACAGATGGACTAGTTAGAGGTCAAACAGCTACTGATACAGGTGCCCCCATTTCAATGCCTGTAGGCCCAGAAACTTTAGGTAGAATTATGAATGTTGTAGGAGAGCCAGTTGACGAAAGAGGCGACATTGGAACGAGTAAATCTTATCCTATTCATAGACCAGCGCCAGAGTTTGTTGATCAATCAACAGAAACTGAAGTTCTAGTAACAGGAATTAAAGTAGTTGATCTACTAGCACCTTATGCAAGAGGTGGTAAAATTGGGTTATTTGGTGGAGCTGGAGTTGGTAAGACAGTTTTAATTATGGAATTAATTAATAACATTGCCAAGGCTCATGGAGGATATTCTGTATTTGCTGGTGTAGGCGAAAGAACTCGTGAGGGTAATGACTTGTACCACGAAATGATTGAGTCAGGAATTATTGATCTAAAAGGTAAGGACTCAAAAGTTGCGCTTGTTTATGGCCAGATGAACGAACCACCAGGAGCAAGAGCTAGAGTTGCTCTATCAGGATTAACCCAAGCAGAATATTTTAGAGACGAAGAGGGACAGGATGTTTTATTTTTTGTAGACAATATCTTTAGATTTACTCAAGCTGGATCTGAAGTGTCAGCTCTCCTAGGACGTATTCCTTCTGCAGTTGGATATCAACCAACACTTGCAACTGATATGGGTGCCCTTCAAGAGCGAATTACAACTACAAAAAAAGGATCAATCACATCAGTGCAAGCAATCTATGTTCCTGCGGATGACTTAACGGATCCTGCACCTGCTACATCCTTTTCACATTTGGATGCAACAACAGTTCTAAATAGAGCCATTTCTGAAAAAGGAATATATCCAGCAGTTGACCCACTAGATTCTACTTCAAGAATTTTAGATCCACAAGTTGTTGGTGATGATCACTACAGAGTAGCCAGAGAAGTGCAGAGAGTTTTACAAACATATAAAAGTCTTCAAGATATTATTGCTATTTTAGGAATGGATGAACTTTCAGAAGAAGATAAGCTAACAGTTGCTAGAGCAAGAAAAATTGAAAAGTTTTTGAGCCAACCATTTTTTGTAGCAGAAGTTTTCACTGGTTCACCAGGTAAGTATGTTGATCTTGAAGATACTATTAAGAGTTTTGATGGACTGGTAAAAGGAGAATATGATCATATGCCAGAAGCAGCATTTTATATGGTAGGCGGCATAGATGAAGCAATTGAAAAAGCTAAAAAATTAGAAGCTGAAGCCGCATAATGGCTACCATTTCTTTTGATTTAGTTTCTCCAGAAAATCTTGTGTTCAACGATGAAGTTGGTACTATAATTGTCCCTGGTAAAGATGGTGACTTAGGTATTTTACCAGGACATAGCAAGGTAATGTCCTCTCTTAGACCAGGAAGAGTAATGGTATACAGCGAAGATAAAAATTTAATTAAATCCTTTTTTGTTTCTGGTGGTTTTGCAGAAATCAATCCAGAAAAATGCATTGTTCTTGCAGAAAGTGTTGTTGAAGTTAATTCTTTAGAAAAAACATCAATTGAAAAAGAAATACAAGAATTAGAAAATAAAGATGGTAAGGAATCAGAGGAACAACTTTCTGTAGCTAAAGCAAAATTAGAAGCAATTAATGTAAATTATTACGATAAGATTTAATTTCTTTCTAAATTAAACTTTAACTAAATTACTTCTAAATTCTTTTTGAATTTTTATATAAACATTTCTTTTAAATGGTACTGCGTTTTGGCTAATTTCATCATAATCCATCCATTGCCATTCACTAAATTCAGGATTTTCTGTCCCTACATTTACATCGTTGTCAATTCCTGTAAAACGAAATAAAAACCACTTTTGAATTTGACCTATGTATTCATCACCCCAAGGTAATGTCTTGAGTGTTTCTGAAGGTATATCATAAGAAATCCATTCTTGAGATGAAGTAATTAAAGATGCATTATTTGTACCAATCTCCTCCATCATTTCTCTCCAAACTGCTTCTTCAGGATTTTCATTTTCATCAATACCACCTTGAGGCATTTGCCAATATCCACTTGGATGATCTAATCTTCGACCTACCAAAATTTGATTTTTTTCATTGAGAATCATCATTCCCACGCATCTTCTATATTTTTTTTCCATTAAATTAACTCGATTTATTTAAATGTGGAAAATCAAATTTAAATTTAGTTGGTATATTTAAAAACTCACATAAATTTTTTGTATCTTTGTCTTTTTTTAAATTTAAAATTAAAAAATCATTTTTTCTATTATTAAAATATTTTATTATTTGATTATTTCTTTCATTATAATATTTAATATATCTCTCTTTATTATAAAGAAGGTTCCAGTCATATATCACTTTATTATTTTCAACCCTTGAAATATATTTTTGCATAGTTGACTTTCTATAACCTTCAAAAAGATAGTTAAATTTATCATTAATATCCTCTTCTTTGATCTTATCTAAATCATTAATATTATACTTATTTTTGTCATATATTTGCATTGAATTAAACCATTCTTCCGGATCTCTTACAGTGAGAATAAATTTGCTGTTTGGAAATAATGTGTCAGCAACAATATAATAATTATCAATAGAAAATGGAAGATCTTGAAACACATCATATTTGTTTACAAATTCCTTGAGTGGTAAATAATTACCTAAATATGTTTGTTTTGATATTTCCATTTCTTGATTAATTTGGTTTGGCGTTGAATATCCGTATATTTCTAGTGTAGCAGCTAATGATGTTGTACCAGTTTTATTTGAACCTATACAAAAAATTTTTGAGAAGTTTTTGTTTGATCTTACAGTAGGTTTTATTTTCCTAGTGATGTCTTCAGGGTTCATTTTATTCTTCTTTTAGATTATATAAACTAATACCCCTTACTAAATCAAATGCTCTCTGAAGTTGATAGTCAATCTCTAGTCTTTTTTCAAATTCAGTTAACTCATTATCTTCATTTTCTTCAACATCTTCTTCGTTATTTTTATCAAGGGAATCTTTTAAATCTGATTCAGAAAATCTTTTATAATCATAAGATTCAAACTCTCCCTGTGCAATTATTATATCTGGTACAATACCCTTACCTTGGATTGACTCACCCGAGGGAGTATAATATCTAGCTGTGGTTAATCTTATACCAGTTAAATTATCGCTATTTGAAACTTGAAAAGGAATTATCGTTTGAACTGACCCCTTTCCAAAAGATTGTGTACCTATAATGATTGCTCTTTTATGATCCTGAAGAGCACCTGCAACAATTTCAGAAGCAGATGCGGAACCACCGTCAATAATTACAACAAGTGGTTTTCCATTAGTTCTATCAGATTTTTTTGCACGATATCTTTTTATATCTTTTTTATCTCTACCTCTTGTTGAAACAATTTCTCCTCTTTCCAAGAATATATCCGTTACCTTAACTGCTTGCGTAAGAAGGCCTCCTGGGTTAGATCGTACATCTAAAACATAACCCTTAATTTTATTTTCTTTTTCAATTTTTTTTATTGCGTCTAGAAGACCACTTTCTGTTTGTTCGTTAAAAGATGTTATTCTTAAATATCCAATATTGTTAAGTACTTCACTTTTTACTGATCTAATTTTGATATAGTCTCTAACAATTTCAATCTCAAAAGGTTCAGTATTTACTCTAGAAATAGTGATTACTATTGGCTCACCTTTTTTTCCTCTCATTAATTCTACAGCTTCATTTAGCGTTAGTCCAAAAACAGGTGTTTCATCTATTTGAATAATGTAATCACCAGCAAGAACTCCAGCATCATATGCCGGTGTGTCTTCTATAGGTGCTATAACTTTTACAAAACCTTCCTCCATGGTAATTTCAATACCTAATCCACCAAATTTACCCTCTGTATCCATTTGCATTTCTTGAAATACTTCTTCATTCATAAAACCAGAATGAGGATCTAAACCTGACAACATTCCATCAATCGCTTTTTCAATTAATTCTTGATCCGTAACCTCTTCCACATAGGAAGATCTTACTCTGTCAAATACTTGTCCAAATAGATCTAAATATTTATATTTTTCTTCATCTGAAGAAGATCCAAATGTTTTAGGTGCAAGAAGTGTAATGAGGGTGAACAGAAGTATTACTTTTAAAAATACATTTTTTGAAATTATCATATATTTTAAGCTAGTTTAGTTTGTGAAGAATCAAAGCTTACTTCCCATAATTTTTCTAATGCATATAATTCTCTAATTTCTTGTCGAAACAAATGAACAATGATCTCACCTGCATCAACAATTATCCAGTCACATTGAGGTCGTCCTTCAGGATTAGGACAATTTATCCCTGCCTTTTTTAGTTTTTTGACCATTTCGTCTGCTGTCGCATCTGAATGTCTAGTTGATCTACAAGTAGCAATCACAAAGGCATCAGCAACAGATGACTTATTAGATAAATCAATCACTTTTATATCTTCAGCTTTTGCATCACTTAGTATTGATACAATATTTTCTGTCAATGAAGTAATTTTATTAATATTTACCTCTTAATTTATTTCTTTGATTTCTAATTTCAGATGATGAAATTTTAATTTCTTTATTTTGTATCAATGTCCATGCAGGAATTTTTCTTGAAACAGGTTCTATGTCTTTAGCTATATATTTATTATGAATAAATTTTTTTGCTGCAACACTTTTCAAAGCATTTGTATTATATCCATGTCTTCTAAAAATAACAATAGAGATAATATGAAAAATTGATTGCCATTTTTCCCATTCGTGGAAATTAACTAAATTGTCTGCACCCATTAACCAAAAAAATTTAATATTTTTATAATATTGAATTAGAAATTTAATTGTTTGATAAGAATATTGAGATTTGATTTTTTTTTCTACCTCTAATATTTTTATAGGAAAATTTTTTGTAATTTGTTTACAATTTTGTAATCTTTCTTCGTATGTTGTGGGTTTTGAAATCTTTAAAGGATTCTGAGGTGTAACTAACCACCAAATTTCATCAAGTTGTAATACTTTTTTAGCTTCATTGGAAATAAATAGATGCCCGCGATGTGGTGGATCAAAAGATCCTCCAAGAAGTCCGATCTTTTTCAATTAGGGTCTTTCCTGGCCATTGCCATTAACTACATATTTAAATGTGGTTAAATGTTTTGTTCCCACTGGTCCTCTTACATGTATTTTGTCAGTTGAGATTCCTATCTCAGCACCAAAACCGAATTCACCACCATCTGCAAATTGTGTGGATGCATTTTTAAGTATTATTGCGCTGTCAATTTTATTATAAAATTTTTCAAAGGTTTTTTCACTTTCTGTAATTATACTTTCTGTATGTCCAGAAGAATAATCATTTATATGTTTAACTGCTTCCTCAACACCAGAAACAATTTTTACTGATAAAATTTTATCTAAATATTCTAATGACCAATCTTCTTCACTGGCAGTTTTAAAATCACTATCTAAAGACTGAATATATTCATCACCTCGAATTTCACAATTTACTTCTTTTAGAGGTTTTAATATTTTCATTGCTTCATCTTTGATTTTTTCATCAATTAAAAGTGTTTCTGCAGCACCACAAATTTCAGGACGCCTCATTTTACTATTAAAAACCACTTTTTCTGCAATACTTAAATCAGCATCTTTGTCTACATACACATGACATATACCATCTAAATGTTTGATGACAGGAATCTTACTTGCCGAATTAATTTTTTCAATCAAACCTTTACCACCTCTAGGAATAATTACATCAATGTAATCTCTCATACTAAGCAAATGATCAACCGCTTCTCTTTCAGGTGTATTAATCATTTGGACACAATGTTCAGGGAGGCCAGCGTCCGTGAAAGCATTTGTAATATTATTTACCAATTCTTTAGAGGAATGAAAACTATCACTACCACCTCTCAAAATTATACAATTACCAGATTTTATGGAAAGACAAGAAGCATCAACAGTGACGTTTGGTCTGGATTCATAAATTACACCTAATACACCAAGCGGTGTTGAAATTTTACGAAACTGCAATCCATTAGGTCTTTCCCATTTTTCAAGTGTAATACCAATAGGATCTGGTATTTCAATTATATCTTCAATTGATGTAATCAATCCATGAATAGATTTTTCTGTTAATGTAAGTCTATTCATTAAAGGTTTAGCTAAAGATTTTTTTTCTCCATTTTCTAAATCTATCTTATTAGCCTCAAGAATTTTATCTCTGTTTTTATCTAAATTTTTAGTGAGTTTTGTTAAAGCAAGATTTTTTTGATCGCTGTTGCAAACCTTCATATTTAGAGAGGCAGTTTTTGCTCTTTTGCCTAATTCAATAATATTATTTTCAATACTCATGCAGAAAGCCTAACTAAATTATCTTTATGTACCACTTCATCTCTTCCTTCAAAACCTAAAACTTTATAAATTTCTTCACTTTTCTTTCCAATAATTTTTTTTGCATCATTAAAATCATAAGCTGATATACCTATAGCTATCTTCTGACCATTTTTGACTAATATAGAAATTACATCGCCCCTTTTGAACCTTCCTTTGATATCTATTACACCTGCAGGAAGAAGACTTTTATTTTTCAAAATTGCATTTTTAGCACCTGTATCAATAATAATCGATCCTGATGGTTTTAAATGATTTAGTAACCATTTCTTTTTGGACGAGTTTGTAGAAGTTAAGGGATAAAAAATTGTTGAATTTTTATTATTAATATTGTTGATTGGTTTGTTTTTATCACTATTAGTGATTATTGTAGCACATCCATTTTCAGCACATATCTTTGCTGCTAAAATTTTAGTGGCTATTCCTCCACTACCTAGCTCAGAAGATTGATAATTACCAAGTTTTTCAATTTTTTTATCAATTTTAAATACCTCTGAAATTTTTTTGATATTTTTGTCTTTTTTTGGATTACCTTGATATAACCCATCAATATCACTTAATAAAATTAATAAATCAGCTTCAATCATTTGTGCTACTCGGGCTGCAAGCCTATCATTATCACCGTATCGAATTTCTTCAGTAGCTACTGTGTCATTTTCATTAATGATTGGAATTATATTTTTGTTTTGCAAGGATGATATTGTGTTTCTAGCATTTAAATATCGTCGCCTTTCTTCGCTGTCTTCAAGTGTTAAAAGAATCTGAGAAACACCTATCTTGTACTTTCCTAATTTATTTCTCCATTGATGTGCTAATTCAATTTGACCGACTGAAGCTGCTGCTTGTTTGTCTTCTAGTTTTCTTAACTTTGTATTTGAAATACTTTTTGAACCTAGTGCAATAGCACCAGAACACACAATTACAATTTTTTTTGTTTTATTCAATTCCGCAATGTCTTTACATAAATTATCTAACCACCTATTTTTGATCTTTTTTGTTTTCGAATCAACAATTGAATTTGAACCAATTTTTACAACTACTTTTTTATATTTTTTAATCATTTGTGATTTCATTATATTTGAATAAATAATCAATTAGATCATCTATACCTTCATTATTAAAACTTGATATAAAAAGAATATCAGAATTTAACTTTTGATTAATTTTAATTTTTTTTTCTTCTAAATTTTCATTGAGTAAATCAATTTTGGTTAAAACAATTATTTCTTTTTTTGAAGATACTTTTTTACCATATTTTGAAATTTCGTTTCTTACTGTATTATAGTTTTCGTACCAATTTTCGTCATTTATATCTACTAAATGAAGTAAATATTTACATCTCTCAATATGTGCTAAAAATTTATCTCCCAAACCTTTTCCTTCATGCGCACCCTCAATCAAACCAGGGATATCTGCTAATACAATTTCTTTATCAAATCGCTTTACTGTACCAAGTACAGGATGTAAGGTTGTAAATGGATAATCCCCAATTTTTGGGTTAGCATTAGAAATTGTCGATAACAGAGTTGATTTACCTGCATTAGGTAAGCCTATTACTCCTATATCTGCAAATAATTTGAGTGATAACCATATCCATCGTTCTTCTCCTAATTCACCTTTTGTAAATTTTCTTGGAGCTTGGTTAACTGATGATTTAAAATGATTATTTCCTAAACCACCGTTACCACCCTTTAATAAAATGTATTCTTCATCAATTTTTGTTAGATCAGTTAGCAATACTGTTTTATCTTCATTGTAAATTTCTGTTCCAGGTGGAACTTTAATAACCATGTTGCTTCCATTCGCTCCTGTTTGATTTTTTCCCCTTCCATTTTCACCTTTTTTTGCTTTAAAATGTTGTTGGTATCTAAAATCAATTAGTGTGTTTAAATTATCATCAACCTTAAAAATAATATTTCCACCTTTGCCTCCATCGCCTCCATTAGGGCCACCAAACTCAATATATTTTTCCCTACGAAAACTAGCACAGCCATCTCCACCATTACCTGAAGCAATATATATTTTTGCTTGATCTAAAAATTTCATAATAAATTTTTAATTAATTGTGATTATTGTTCTGTGGGAACAACTGATACAAAAGTTCTTACTCTTGTTTTTTTAAAAGCCACTTTTCCATTTATTGTAGCAAATATTGTGTGATCTTTACCTATACCAACATTATCACCTGGATGAAACTTTGTGCCTCGTTGCCTAATAATAATGTTTCCTGCTATTACGTTTTCACCGCCAAATTTCTTAACACCAAGTCTTCGACCTGCCGAGTCTCTTCCATTCCTAGAACTACCACCTGCTTTTTTCGTTGCCATTATTTATCTTCTTTTTTAGTTTTAACAGTTTTCTTTACTGATTTTTTCTTAGTAGGTGAAGCTTTATTTACTGCTTTTTTTGCAACTGTCTTCTTTTTTGTAACTTTTACCTCTTTAGACTCAATTTTTTCTTTAGTAACTTTAGTTTCAGTTTTTTTAACTTTTTTTGTTTCAGGTTCAGCAGTGGACTTTTTTCCACCATAAGAAATTGATTCTATTCTTAATACAGTTAGATATTGTCTATGACCTTGTGTTAATCTGTAATTTTGTCTTTTTCTTTTTTTAAAAACTATTATTTTTTTATCTCTGATTTGATCAACAATTTTTGCTTCAATTGAAGCATCTTTTAGTAATGGCTCGCCTAAGCTATTTGCGCTTTGATCACTGATCGCTAATACATCAGTAATAGACACTTTATCACCTTTGGATCCCTCAAGTTTTTCTACTTTAAGAATCTGGCCAGCTCTTGCTGAGTACTGCTTTCCACCAGTTTTGAAAATTGCTAACATATCTTTTGATGGCGGGGTTTATAGTGAACTATGCTAATAGTCAAATTAAAAATATGGCGTAAATACTGGAAATAAAGACCTTAAAAGCTATCCTTTGCTTTTCGCAAATAAGCAAATAATTCAAAGTCTGTAAAACCAAGCTCTTTTTTAATTATAGTACCTAATTTTGAATTTTGATTCAGGAATAAGTTATATTGTTTTTCATCTTCTAATAAAAAAGGTACGGATTTTCCTTTATTATTTAAATCATCATTAATTTTGTTTCTAACTGTCAAATAAGCACTTTCTTTTTTGAGTGTTTTCTCAAGAAAATTTAAATTGCCTATTGTATATTCATGACCACAATAAATAATTGTATTTTTACTTAACTCATTGATTTTTTTTAAACTGTTAAACATTTCATTTAATGTTCCTTCAAATACACGACCACAACCAAGTCTGAATAGTGTATCACCACAAAATAAAACACCATTGTTTTCATCATAGTAAATTATATGATCTAATGTATGCCCAGGTGTTTTTATTATTCTAAATGTATTTAAGCAGGAGTTGACTTCATCTCCATCACGTAAAACGAATCTTGTATTTTCAATCTGAGAACTTGGAGAGTGTATATTAACTTCTGGAAAAGCATTAAGTATTCCTTTTACACCTGATGTGTGATCTTTATGATGATGTGTAATAAATATATCTTCTATGGTTAAATTGTTTTCAAGAGCATAATTTAATATAGGATTACTATCAGCAGGATCTATAACACAGCTCTTAAGCATGTCATTATATAAAACAAAAGAGTAGTTATCTTTTAATTGATTTATAATTTCAACTTTCATCTAATAACTAATTTGCAATAACAGAATTTTTTGCAAAAACTTTTTTTGATGATATAATTTTTATTGGTTCAAAATTTTTATAACTTAATAAAAAGATAGCTTCGTGAGTGAAAAAATTAACTCCAGTAACTGATTCACTTATATCAAATTGCTTACCTTTTGATGTTAATCCAATACTTTTTTCAATCACAATATTCATTTCATTACACAAATTCAAAAAATCCTTAATTGTAAAAAAATGAATGTTAGGTGTGTCATACCATGTATAAGGTAAACTTTCTGTTACTGGCATTTTTCCAGATATTAAAAGCTGTAATCTTATTTTCCAATGTCCAAAGTTAGGAAAAGAAACTATTGCTTTTGATCCTATTCTTAATAATTCAGACAGAATATCTTTCGGCTTCATCATTGCTTGTAAAGTTTGACTTAAAATTACATAATCAAAACTATTATTTGAATATTGGGACAAATCCAATTCGGCATTTCCATGTACAACATTGAAACCTCTTGCGATAGCATTTGCAGCTAGATCTCTATTTAATTCAATGCCATGAGTTATCGCATTACGATTATTTTCTAATTGTTCCATAAGACCGCCATCACCACATCCAATATCTAAGATTTTTCTATCTTCTGCGATAAGTGTCTCAATAAGAGACCAATCTTTTCTTATGCTATTAATTTTATTCATCTATCTTCGCAAAGTTGTTTGTTAGGAAACCTTTTATTACATCATCTAACTGTGGTTCCTCTAATAAAAAACTATCATGTCCTTTATCAGTATCAATTTCTAGAAAGCTTACTTCTCTTGATAGAGAATTTAATTGATTTACAATCATTTTACTTTCTATTGTAGGGAATAACCAATCTGAGGTAAATGAGACAATTAAATATTTTAAATGATTATTTTGATTATGACTAAACTCAATATTTTTTCTAAATGTTTCATCATGATCAAAATAATCCATAGCCCTTGTTAAATAAAGATATGAATTTGCATCAAATCTTTCAACAAATGATTTACCTTGATATCTGAGATAACTCTCAACTTGAAAATCAGCATCAAATCCAAAAGAAATAATATCTCTTGATTGAAGTTTTCTACCAAATTTTCTATGCATCGCATTTTCGGATAAATATGTGATATGCGCAATCATTCTTGCTACTGATAGACCTCTTTCAGGCACTTCATTATTTTCAAAATACTTTCCATTTCTCCAAATAGGATCACTCATAATTGCCTGTCGCCCAACTTCATGAAATGCAATATTTTGAGCTGAATGTTTCAAAGCGCCTGCAATATGTATTATATTTAAAATTTTATCTGGAAAATCGATTGCCCATTGAAGTGCTTGCATTGCTCCCATCGAACCACCAATGACAGAAAATAACTTCTCTATATTTAAACTTTCAATCAATAAAGATTGAGCCTTCACCATATCTTTTATTGTTACGGAAGGAAAATTACCACCATATGCAACATCACTTCCATTTTGTAACTCTTTAGGACCAGTTGAGCCAGCACAACCGCCGAGTACATTTGAGCAAATTACAAAAAATTTGTTTGTATCAATTGGTTTATTAGGTCCAACCATTCTAGACCACCAACCTTCTCTTCCAGTAATGGGATTATTCCCAGCAACATATTGATCTCCAGTTAAAGCATGGCAAACAAGAATAGCATTAGTTTTATCAGCATTTAATTTGCCAAATGTTTTGAATGCTAGTTTAAAACTATCTATTATATCTGCTGATTCTAGTTTTAAATTAATATTCTCGAAATAGGCTATTTCGCTTTCAAGTTTTGTGTCAGTAGTAAATTTTGTTTTCATATCTTTTTAGTCTAACACTATTTGAAAGAATGAAGGAGGAGTGTAAACGCTTTAGCTGATTATTGCTCCACCCGCAAGCTGTCTCAAATCGGTGATAATCGGTCTTATATTTATATATCTTTCTAAGTCAATAAATCGTCATTTTTTAAATTAAATACTACTTTATTTTGATTTATCGTAAGATAGTTTGTAAAGAAACGTCCAAAATTATGAAAAATAAAGAATTAGACAATTTAAGAAGCAAAATTAATAACATTGATGATGAAATTTTATCTTTATTATCTAATCGATCTAAAATTGTTTTAGAAATAGGAAAACACAAAAAAGATAATTCTGTTGTTGATCTAGATAGAGAACAAAAAATTCTCGACAGATTAAGCTCTAAATTTACAGGATCTTATCCGAAAGATACCATTGTTAGACTTTGGAGAGAAATTTTTCAATCTTCTGAAAAACTTCAGAAGTTGACTAAAGAAAATATACAATCAAAAAGATCTATAGAAAACATTAATGTTTATAAAGGTGGTAAGGCAAAGTTAAATAATAATAAAAGAGTTATCAAACTTTCTTCAAATGAAAATCCCTATGGTGCTTCACCGAAAGCAATTGAATTGTTAGAAACAAAAAATATAAATCATGATTTACATAGATACCCAGAAATTGATGGATCATCATTAAGAGAGGCAATAGCTAAAAATTTTTCTATTGATAGTAATAGAATTATTCTTGGCTCTGGCTCAGATGAAGTTTTATTATTTGCAGCTTTGGCATTTTGTCAAGATGGCGATGAAATTCTCCACGCAAACCATGGCTTTGAGATGTATTCAATTGTGAGCAAAGTAGTTGGTGCAGTTCCAAAAAAAATTAAGGAAGATGTAAATTTCAATTTAAATATTGAAAATCTCATAGATCAAACAAATGACGCTACTAAAGTAATTTATATTGCATCACCTAATAATCCAACCGGAACTTATTTGTCTAGAGACCAACTTGTTAAATTAATGAATAGTATTTCTAAAAATATTATAGTTGTTATAGACGGAGCATATGTCGAATATGTGCAAAAAGACGATTATGATAAAGGATTTAGTTTAACGGATGAATATGAGAATATTATTTTAACAAGAACATTTTCAAAAACATATGGACTCGCAGCTTTAAGAGTAGGCTGGTGTTATACCAGTCAAAAAATAGCTGATATAATTAATAAAATAAAACCTCCTTTTAATACGACAACTATTTCACAGTCTCTTGCAATTAAAGCTTTGGAGGATAAAGAACATATTGAAAATTCTGTTAAATTAAATTCTGAAATTAAAGATTGGTTTGAAAAAGAGCTCAAACTCCTAAATATAAAAACCAGACAAACTGAAGGTAATTTTACTTTAATTGAAACTTCAGAAGAAGAAGCTGAGAAAATTAGTAATCATCTTATGAATGATGGCATTATTATAAGGCGTTTAAATAGTTATAATCTGCCCAATTTTTTGAGAATTAGTATTGGTACAAAAGAAGAAATGGATTTGACAGTTGAAAGTTTGAAGAAATTTAATGTCTAAAATAACTTATGATTCAGCTCTGGTCATTGGTATGGGATTAATTGGATCATCCATAGCGAGGGCACTAAAGGAAAAACAAATATCAAAAAAAATTTTTGCTATTGATAGAGATAGTGAGGTAATAAGTATTTCAAAAAATTTAAATCTTGTGGATGCAATAGAGAGTGATTTAAATAAATATGATCAACAATTTGATATTATTTTTATTTGTACACCTTTGAGTTCATATAGGGATATTTTTAAGCAATTGAATAGCTATGTTAATGAAACAACACTAGTAACAGATGTTGGTTCAACAAAAGTAAGTGTTATAGAAGATTTTAAAGAATCAATTAATAATAAAAAAATTTCATTTGTTCCTGCCCACCCTATTGCTGGGTTAGAGAAAAGTGGACCAGAATTTGGTTTCGCAAAGCTGTTTGAGAATAGGTATTGTATTTTGACCCCAACAGAAACTCAGAGTGAGATAACAAAATCAGTTTCAGATATTTGGGAGTCATTCGGAATGAATATAGAAATCATGGAACCTAAACGTCATGACAGAGTACTTGCTATGACATCTCATATTCCACAACTCATCGCATATTCTGTCGTAGGAACTGCAACAGAGCTTGAATCTCAAATGAAAGATGAAGTAATTAAATATTCAGCTGCAGGTTTTAGAGATTTCACAAGATTGGCAGGTAGTGATCCAGTAATGTGGCGTGATGTTTATGAAAAAAATAAAGAAGCCGTTTTAGAAATGCTTGGTCGTTTCAGTGAAGATCTACTTACGTATCAAAAAGCAATAAGAAATAATGATTTAAAATATTTGGAAGAAAAATTTATAAAATCAAAAGAAATTAGAAAAATTATTGAAGAGATTGGTCAAGCAGGAACTTTTGATCCCACAGAAAAGAATTAGTTATCCAATAATAAATTTGAAGCAGTTTCTATTCTACTCTGAACTTCGTTTAATAAAACTTTTTTATCTAAACCTTCATCAATTGTTGGTAAAAATTTTATAGTAATTAATCCTTTTTCTAATACCCATGATTGTTTTGGCCAACATAAGCCTGAATTTAAAGCTACAGGAAGGATTTTTCTTTTTGTATGATTATAAATTCCAATAAAACCTGTCTTATAATCAGGTTTGCTCCCAGGCAGCTTTCTTGTTCCTTCGGGGAAAATAATAATTGAAGATCCAAAAGATAATTTTGATTGAACTTTTTGTAACATATCTCTCATAGCTTTTGTTCCACCATCTCTATTAATTGCAACCATATTAGACTTGAATAAATACTGGCCAAAAATTGGTATAAAGAAAAGCTCTCTTTTATGGACAAAAAAACAATCTTTTAAATAGTAATAGAGTGCGAGTGTCTCAAATGCGGACTGATGTTTGGACGCAATTAAGACACTTTCATTTGGAATATTTTCTAAACCCTCAATTTTATGTTTAATATTACATATAAGATTAAGAAAAACAAAAATAACACGTATCCAAAGTTTGGTTGGATATTTAAGTAAATAACTTGGTAATAAGAGAAAAGGTAAACACACAATACCCATCAACACAGTCCATATAACCAAGGAAATATAAAATATTATACTTTTTAAAATTAACATACTTAATGATTTTGTTTTATATACTAGCCTGACTGATCTATATATAATTTATGTTCATTGTTTGCTCTAATTGTGAATTCAAGTATTTAGTAAATTCTGCAGATCTTAAACCAAATGGTAGAATGGTTGAATGCGCAAATTGTAATCATCAATGGTTTCAAGAATTAGATGATACTGACATTACATCATCAGTCCCGTCTACAAAAAAAGAAGAATTAGATCAAAATTTAAAAAATAATAACCAAAAAGAAAAATTAGAAAAAGGTCCAGTCAGAAATTTACCAAGTACAGTTGTAAGACAAGAAAAACCAAGTGTTATTAATTCAACTATAGTAATTGCTCTAGCTATAGTTGTAATTTTAGCAATATGGATTTATCGATCCTACGGTGTAAATACTTTTATTATTATTGATTTCTATATTAGGGAATTTTTCTTTAATTTAAATTTGATAATTTCAGACTTAGCTAAAATTATACACAATACTTTAAATTAGTTACAACCAACTCGGAATAATATCAGCTTCAATTGTTTTCTCAATTTTCTCTGGAGAATAAATAATTGCATAATTATCATTGTGTACCAAAATTTCAGAGGGCAATGGCCTGGAGTTATAATTTGAAGACATTACTTTTCCATAGGCTCCTGTATTTTTTATAACCAGTAGATTGCCAATTTTTTGTTTAGCCAATTTAATATTTTTTAAAAAAACATCGGAACTTTCACAAATTGGACCAGCAATAGCATAATCCATAAATTCCTCTGATTTTACATTTATCGCTAATATCTGATGATGTGCACCATACATGGCTGGACGTATCAATGTATTCATTCCTGCATCAACAATTAAATAATTTATACCTCCATTATTTTTAATTGTAACAATAGAAGTAACTGTAACTCCAGCCTCAGCAATTAAATACCTACCAGGCTCAAACGATAATTCATAGTTTGTTTGTGTAAAACAATTATCAAGTTCTTCTTTTACTAACTCAATATTGAAGTCAGGATCAGAATCTTCATATTTAACATGAAAACCTCCACCCAAATCTACATGCTTGATATTAACACCTGATTCAATAAACTTATCTGCAGCCATTTTCATTTGAGAAAACGTATTTTTATAGGCCTCAATTTTACTAATTTGACTTCCAATATGACAACTAATACTAATTAAATTTAAATTTTTACAACTTTTAACT
>CACKIH010000019.1 GCA_902600225.1 uncultured Alphaproteobacteria bacterium
ACCCACAACTTCGCACAAATCAGCAACCTCATTAATGAAAGCTATTTTTGTTGCTAAAAAACTATTAGATGCATATTTAATTATTTCTGAAGTTTCAATAGAAGTGGCTACAATTGGAGTTTCTTTAAGAAATAAAGGTCTATAAAGTTCCTTCATAATATTTTCAGATTTTTTATTTTCTGTTCCAATAACTACTCTATCTGGTCTTACAAAATCATTTATAGCAGATCCCTCTCGAAGAAATTCTGGGTTAGACACAACATCAAAAAGCTTTTGATCAATTTTATTTGAAATAATTTTTTTTACTTCTCTTGTAGTTCCAACTGGAACTGTGGACTTAGTTACTACTAAACAATATTTATTAATATTTTCAGCAATTTCTTCAGCAACTTGCCATACAAAACTTAAGTCAGCCTCGTCCTCTAATCTTCTTGTTGGAGTTCCTACAGTAATAAAAATTATATCTGTATTCTTTAAATTATTTTTTATTGTTGATGCAAAAGTTATTAATTTTGTTTTATTGATATGCTTGTCTAGAAGTTCGTCCATACCAGGTTCAAAAAATGGACACTTCCCTGATTTAAGCATTTCAATGCGTTTATTATCTTTGTCTAAACAAGTTACAGAATAGCCAAATTCAGCAAAGCATGCTCCTGTAACTAACCCAACATAACCTGTTCCAATGATTGTAATATTCATTATGCTACGACTGTATCTATTATTTTGTTAAATAAACTAATTATTGCTAGTTTGTTATAAATTATATTGAGAAAAATACTGGAAAAATGTAATTATTTTATTATTTACAATTAAATATGTCTAATGACCAAATAATACAAACTGGCATTAATAATATTTCAAATGAGTGGTTCAGAGCAAACATAGATCGCAAAACACTTAAAAAGCTCTCTAAAAGAACTGATTACGAGGGCTGGAAACATATTATAATTTTTACAATATCACTTACTATTCTAGGAATTTTATCAACTTACTTTTGGCAAACTTGGTTGTTTGTACCATTCTATCTTGCGTATTGTATGTTCTGGGGAGGAGCAGATGCTATTTGGCATGAGTGCGGCCACAGAACGGCTTTTAAAACACGTAGGCTAAATGATTTCTTTTATCATATTGCAAGCTTTATGAATAATTTTGAACCTGTTAGATGGAGATGGAGTCATTCTCTACATCATAGTTATACCGCTTCAGTCGATCCTCACGATTATGAAGCTGATGGAAGTATTTTTTCTAAACACACACTTTTTAGTTTTTTAATAAATTTTATTCCTGGAATTGGATTTTTTACAATCCATAAATCACTTTATATTGAAATTATCAAACATGCTCTTGGAATTAAAACAGATGTAATGAGAGATTGTATACCTCAAGATAAAATTCAAGAATGTATTAATAGTTCAAGAATTTTTGTTTTTCTTTGGATATCAATAATTGCTTCTTCAATTTACTTTAGTTCATTATTACCAATATTATTATTTTTAGTCCCAAAATTTTTTGCAACTTTCAATGGTATCTGGGGTATTACTCAACATATGGGTTTACAAGAAAATACAAAAGATCATCGTCTATCTACTAGATCTGTAAGATTGAACCCTGTATTTAGTTTTATATATTGGAAAATGGAATATCATATTGAGCATCATATGTTTCCAATGGTCCCATCTTACAATCTTCCAAAATTGTATGAAATAATAAAAGATCAGTTACCAGAACCACAAACTTTATACTCTGCATATAAAGATATAATTCCAGCTGTTATTAAAAAATCTAAAAATCCAGATTATTATATACCAGTTCAAGTTCCAAATAATTAAACTATACTTGACACTTCCTGAACTTTAGTTTTATTGATAATATATGGAGTTAAGAAATTTTATTGACGGTAAATTTATTGATTCAATATCAAAAAGGAATATTCCTGTTTTAAATCCAGCAAATCAAAAAATTGTAGGAAATATTGATGAAGCGCTGGATGAAGAAATAGATTTAGCCTTCCAAGCAGCTAAAAGAGCTTTTGATAAAAGAATTTTAGTTGATATGGACTCTAAAGACAAATCAAATATGATGAGAGCAATTGCTCAAAAATTAAGGGAACGAAAAGATGAAGGTGGTAAACTTTTAAGTCAAGAAAATGGTAAAACAATCAAACAATGTGTAGATGAATTTAAAGGGGCAGCAGATACATTTGACTTCTATGCCGGACTAACAGATAAAATAGAAAATAAATTAATCCCATCAGGAAATGATACTTTAAATTATGTTGTCTTAGAACCTTTTGGAGTAGCACTACAAATTGTTCCATGGAATTATCCTGTTTCTTTGTTTTCTGGAATGGTTGCGCAAAACTGGATTGTTGGCAATACTATTGTAATTAAACCTCCTGAGTTATGTCCTATTTCTTCAAATTTTTATGGTCAAATATTTGAAGAAGTTGGTGTCCCTAAAGGAATTATTAATATTATTCATGGTTATGGTGAAACCACTGGAAGAAAGCTAGTTCAACATTCAGGTTGTGACTATATCGTTTTCACTGGATCTCCAGAAGTTGCATCAGAAATTTTAAAGGAAACAGCTGATAGAATTATACCTACGCATTTTGAATTAGGTGGAAAGTCTGCAGCTATTATTTATCCTGATGCGGATATTGATAAAGCTGTTGATAGTACTGTTAAAGGAATTTTTAAACCTAATGCAGGACAAATATGTGTAGCAATGTCGAGGGTAATTGTTCATCCTAAAATAAAAGATGAATATATGACAAAGCTTGTAGCTAAAACTCAAAAATTAAAAGTTGGTGCTGGTGACGAAGATGGAACACAAGTAACACCTCTTATTTCAACTGATCAAATGCAAAGAGTTTCGAATTATGTAAAATCAGGAATACAATCTGGTGCAACCCTAACATTAGGGGGAGATAAAGCTGATAGAGATGATGGCAATTTTTATCAACCAACAATTTTTGATAATGTTAAAGTTGAAGCAACAATTGCGCAGGAGGAAATCTTTGGTCCAGTTACATCTATTTTTGATTTTGAAAATGAAGAAGAAGCTATAAATATTGCAAATTCAACAAAATATGGATTAGCCTCTGGTGTGTTTACTGCTGATGATCAAAAAGCAAAATGGACAGCAGATAGGATACAGGCAGGAATAATTTGGCAAAATGATTGGTTTGTAGATGGTACCAATCTTCCAGGTGGTGGATATAAAAGATCAGGTTATGGGAGAGACGGTGGTGTTGATGGTGTTTATAGTCACGGACAAACTAAAAGAATAAGTAAAAGATTGTACTAGTTGACATTCACAGGTATTTTTAGTTTAACAACATTATTATAATATTTAAATTAATTCATGGGAGGAATTATGAAAATTATAAAATTATTTTTAATCACAATTTTTCTTCTTCCAGTTTCTATGCATGCATATGCTGCTCCAACTGGACAAGATCTTGGTGAAAAATGGTGCTCAGACGTAAAAATGCATTTCTATGCTGGCGGTCCTGAGGCTGGTGGCTTTGCTGGAATAGTTGCAGCAGGAGCAATGAATGCAATAAGAGATACGGGCGCAGATGCTGAAATTATTTACTCAGAATGGGATTTTGAAAAAATGGTCCGTCAACTTAGAGAATCAGTTGGACTTGGAGTAGATGCTATTGCAATGATGGGGCACCCTGGCGATGAAGCGCTAATGCCTTTAGCAAAACAAGCTGCTGAAAAAGGGATTCTAATGACATATCAAAACGTTGATCCATCAGGTGTAAGAGCAAAATTTGGTGGCGGATACGTAGGAGCAAATTTAGCAACTCAAGGTAAAGCTCTTGCAAGAGAAGCAATTAGGCAATTTGGTTTCAAAGCTGGAGATCACGCTATAGTAATGGTTCCTATTGGAGATTACGCTAGAGCTCAAAGAGAAGATGGTGCAAGAATCATATTTGAAGAACACGGAATGACAGTTACTGTTCTTGATGGACAACCAGCTTATGCTTCAGATCCGAATATGACTATCCCAGTTTTCTCAGCAGCGTTAAATGCAAATCCTGAAACAAAAGTAATTGTTCACTCTGGAAGTGATGTAATGAATGTTGCAGAAGGTATTGCCAAAGCTGCTGGTTATGGACCAAATGAATTACTTCAAATTGGATTTGATACTAGCCCACAAATTATGTCGGCGTTTGAAAAAGGATATGTTCATCTAACATCTGATCAACAACCTTTCCTTCAAGGGTATCTTCCAGTGTTATCACTTTGTCAAACGGCTGTACTTGGTACTGGCGCAATAAACCAAGATACTGGTGCAGGGTTTGTTGATACAAATAACTATCAAGCTGTTAAAGCTCTTGCTGATGCAGGCTTAAGATAGGTAAATATATTGCTAACCCATTTTGATGGGTTAGCATTTCAAAATTTATGGAAAATATCATTGAATTAGATAATGTTACAAAAAGATTTGGCGGTATCACTGCTCTAAACAAAGCATCATTAAATGTAACCAGGGGTGAAGTTGTAGGTTTAATTGGTGATAATGGCGCAGGTAAATCAACATTAATTAAAACACTAGTAGGTGTTTATAGTCCTGATGAAGGTGATATACTTATAAGAGGAAAAAAAGTAAACGCTTGGAATGCACTGAAGGCTAGAGAGTCTGGTATAGAAACTGTTTTTCAAGATAGAGCTTTAACTCCACAACAATCGATAGTTAAAAATATTTTTATGGGTAAGGAACTTCGATATCCATTTGGTTTTATAAAAGAAAAAGAACAAATTTTTGAAGCAAATAGATTAATTAGAGAAATAGGTTTTACATCAAAATTAATAAATGCTGAATCTCCAGTTGGAAATTTATCTGGAGGTGAAAGACAAGGCGTAGCAATTGCAAGAGCAATTTATAATAAAGCAGAATTAATTGTTCTTGATGAGCCAACAAATAACTTATCTCTTAATGAAACACAGAAAGTCTTTGATTTTGTCTTAAATGTAAAAAAATCAAATAGATCTGTTCTATTTATTGGTCATAATATTTATCATGTATACGACATATCAGATAGATTTGTAATTTTAGATAGAGGAGAAGTCGTTCATCAACTCAATAAGAATGACATATCTACTCCTGAAGAACTCATGAAAATAATGAGAGATACTATAGGAGCACACTAATGAGCAATAATAATTCATATTTAAGTAATTACTTTCACAGAAATGGAAGAGCTTTAGGAAGCATTGGATATTTTGTACTTTTAATGGTAATTTTTTTAGTAGGTGCACCAGAAGCTTGGATAAGACCTAACCTTCATCAATCAGTATTTGTAATGATGCCAACTTTGATATTTTTAACTATACCATTAGTATTTCTAGTTGCATCTGGCGAAATAGATCTTTCCTTTGCCTCTACTTACGCTGTAGCAGCTTACGTATTTGCTCTACTTGTTAAAAATGGAGTTGATCCAGCTATTTGTTTAGTACTTGGTATTTTTACTGGAGCAGCTATTGGTGCTCTCGTTGGAACATTAATTGTTGTATTTAGACTTTCCTCTCTTGTTGCGTCTCTTGGAGTATTATTTTTACTGAGAGGTGTAATTCTCTTATTATCTAACAGCAGATCAATTACGATTATGGAAATAGATAGCCACTGGATCTACCCTCTTTTAGTTGGAAATTTTTATGGCTTCCCAATGCAAATTTTTTGGGCAGCAATATTTGTAATTTTTTGCTATTATTTTTTTAATAAACATGTTTTTGGTATTCATATTCAGCATGTAGGAGATAATTCTGTTAGCGCTGAACAGATGGGTATTAATGTAAATGCCGTTAAGATTAAAGCATTCATGTTTGTAGGTATTGGTTCTGCTATTGGTGGAATTTTTACAACAATGATTACTTATACATTTTTCCCTACTCAAGGATTTGGTTATTTATTGCTTGCTCTAGCAGCTGTTTTTGTTGGCGGCACTCCTTACTGGGGAGGGTTAGGAACTATTATTGGAGCAGTATTTGGCGTTGGTATAATTGCCTATATGGAAATAGGAATTATTGCCATTGGCTGGAGTGGTGAGTGGAGACAATTCTTTAACGGATTAATCATATTGCTAGCATTACTAGGACATCGGTTACACGGAGAAAGAGTTAGATAATACTAGAATGACTAATGTTATAATTTGGAATGAAAATATTCATGAAGTAGAAAATGAAGAAGTTAAAAAAATTTATCCCAAGGGAATTCATGGATGCATAAAAGATTTTTTATCAACTGATAATAGTTTAAAAATTAAAACTGCTACGCTCAAAGAAGATCAAAATGGATTAAGTGAAGAATTATTAAAAAATTGTGATGTTGTTATTTGGTGGGGCCACAAAGCGCATGACGAAGTATTAGATAAAACAGTTGATTTAGTACAACGACGAGTTCTTGAAGGAATGGGTTTGATAGTATTACATTCCGGACATCATTCAAAGATATTTAAAAAATTAATGGGTACTAATTGTAATTTAACTTGGAGAGAATACGGTGAAAAAGAAAGATTATGGATATGCAATCCTGGCCATCCTATCTGCGAGGGTTTACAACCGCATTTTGAACTAGAAATGGAAGAAATGTATGGTGAGCCTTTTCAGGTTCCATCTCCAGATGAAACACTTTTTACTAGTTGGTTTGAAGGAGGAGAAACCTTTAGATCTGGCTTATTATATAGAAGAGGAAATGGTCAAATATTTTATTTTCGACCAGGTCATGAAGCATATCCAACTTATCATAATATAAATGTGCAAATCGTAATTAAAAATGCAATACATTTTGTAAAACAGAAAAATAAAGTTTTGTGGGAAGATATACATTCTCCAACTCCCAAAAGTAATAGACCAAAACCTATTGAAAAGATTAGTAAGAAAGGTTTTAGTGTAGGACATCCAACAGAAGAAAAATAAAATGAAAATTGGTATTGTTGGAACAGGAAATATCTCTTCAAGACATCTTGATGAATTTAACAATATGCCAAATGTCAATGTTGAAGCTGTTTGTGATACAAATCAAAAAAATTTAGAAATATTTTTATCAAATAACAAAAATGCAGATATCAGAGGATATTTAAGTTTAGAAGAAATGCTCGAAAAAGAAAAAACTTTTGATGGTATTAGCAATACAACACCTGATAGGTTTCATAAAGAGACTACACTACAAATTTTAAAAAGTGGTTATAATGTTTTTTGTGAAAAACCACTTGCTGAAAATTATAGTGATGCAAAAGATATGGTAAATGCAGCAGTTCAATCTAAAAAAATTAATATGGTTAATTTTACGTATAGGGAATCAAGTGCATATCAAAGATTAGTTGAAATATTAAAATCTGGAGAAATAGGAAATCCTAGACATGTTAGTGCTTGTTATTATCAGTCTTGGCTTACAAGTAATAAATGGGGTGATTGGAAAGAAGAAGACAAATGGCTGTGGAGACTATCAACGAAACATGGAAGTAACGGTGCTTTAGGAGATACAGGTGTTCATATTTTTGATTTTGCTGTTAATGCTGTAGGTGACATAAAAGAAATATGTACTGATTTAAAAACTTACTTCGATAAAGGAAATAAAATAAAAGAATATACATTAGATGCTAATGATGGTTTCAATTCATTAGTTAGATTTGAAAATGGAGCTATTGGAACAATAACTAATACAAGATATGCAACTGGACATGCAAACTCTTTAATTCTAGAAGTATTTTGTACAAAAGGTGCATTAAAAGTTGAACTAGATGAGGAAAGGACTAAGTGGTCTACATTGCATATTTGTATTGATGAAAATATCAATAAAATGGCTTGGGATACTATTGAATGTCCAAAAACTCCAAGTAATTATCAAAACTTTATAGAGTCAATAAAAACAAACTTGAATATGCAGCCCGATTTTTATCAAGGTGCAAAAATTCAAAATATTATTGATAAATGTAAAGAAAGTAATGAAATAGGAAGTTGGGTAGACATTTAGTGAGACAAAATAGTTAATATTTGTCTTTTAAATCTCATAATAATTTTATAAAGGAAAATACATGTCAGAAAAATTAGATAATGTTGATGACAAATGGTTTAGAGCCAAAATAAGTAAAAAAGATCTTAAAGAGTTATCAAAAAAAAGTGATCTAAAAGGATTACAGCATGTAACTATATATTTTATTCTTTTATTTATTTTTGGATATATGTCCGTAGCTACATGGGGAACATGGTGGACAGTTTTATGGTTATGGCTTTACGGTGTTCTTTTTTATTCAAGTAATCCAATTTGGCATGAATGCGGACATAGAACTGCATTCAAATCAAAATTTTTAAATGAATTTTTTTATCAAATTGGTTCTTTTATGACTGACTTTGAACCAACTAGATGGACTTGGAGTCATTTTAGACACCATAGCAATACTTCTTCTGTTGCTGATCCTCATGATTTTGAAGCAGCATTATTCCATGAATATCCAAGTCTAAGAAGTTTCCTATTTAGTTTTGCTCCATTTTATGAACTTATTAAGTTCAAGGACTCATTTAAATTTGAAACTATCAAGCACGCGTTAGGAATGACGACACCTGTTATGAAGGAATGTATTCCTCAAGATGAAGTTTGGAAATGTCGTCTTATTTCAAGAATACATGTTTCTTTATGGATCGCCTCTTTTGCTCTATCATTTTATTTAATGAACCCTCTTCCTGCATTATTAATATTTTTTCCTAGATACTGGGGCAACATTGTTAACATATTTAATATGACTCAACACATAGGTTTGCCAGAAGATATAAAAGATCATAGGTTCACAACTAGATCTGTACGTTTTAATCCTATATTTAGCTTTTTATATTGGCACATGGAATATCACGTAGAGCATCATATGTTTCCTTCCGTACCGTCATACAACTTACCTAAGTTGAGTAATTTAATTAAAGATCAATTACCAAAAGCTAATTCTAGTTTGTATGATGCTTATAAGGAAATAATTCCAGCAATAATAAAACAGCATAAAGATAACAGTTATTTTATTCAAAAAGAAATTGCTTCCTAATATAAGTATAGTTACAATTTTTTTACTGAATCTCTATCAATAATTGTAGGCTTAGCCATATAAAAATTATTTTTAGAATCATTACCATTCTTACTCATTAATAACTTTACTGCATTGTAACCTAAGTCCTCTGTGGGATGAGAAATTGAAGTTATTTTTGGTGTAATTAAATTACTTACTATTAAACTATCATACGTAATAAGAGAAATGTCATGGCCAATTTTTATTTTTAGATCATTACACGCACGTATTGCACCTGCCGCAATATATTCAGTACAACATATAATAGCAGTAACTTTTTTATTTTTTAACAATTTTCTTGTAACTGCCTCACTTAACAATGAATCATTTTTGGGTATTTCAATATATAGGTTTTTATCAAAACTAATTTTATATTTTTTTAATTCACTAAAATAAGTTTTCATTCTTTGATAAGCAAAATTAAATTTTTTATTAATATTTATGAATGCAATTTTTTCATGATTTTTTTTTATTAAGTGATCAAAAATAATTTGCATACTTTTATTATTATCCAAATCTACCCATGAATAATTTTTTAAATTTTGTGTTCTTCCCCAAGCTACAAAATTAACTTTATTTTTTTTTAAAAGTGGTATCCTGCTATCATTAATTCTTAAATTATTTATAATGATGTTCCTTACTTTTTGTTCTACAATAAGTTTTTCATATAAAGATTTTTCTTCATTTTGACTTCTTGCCATGAGCATTGACAGCTGAATATTATTTTTTGAGAGATTAGAATACATTCCTGATAAAAATTGAATAAATGAAATTTGATTTAGAGGAGATGAATTTAACCCATATAATGGCAGAATGAATCCCAGGTTCTTGGAGCTTCGTGATGCTAAATTTGCAGCATAAGGATTAGGATTATAATTATATTTTTCAGCAAATTTTTTAATTCTTTTTTTCGTTTTTTCACTTACATCTGAATAGTCAGCTAAACCTCTTGAAACTGTCGTTATTGATAAATCAAGCTTTTTTGCTAATTCTTTAATATTCATATTTTTTTCCATAAACCAGATAATATAAATTGACAACCAAAACGTTTTGGATAATTATTAATTATTATTTACGGAGGAATTATGAAAATAAAAAATTTATTAATTATACTTTCTTCATTATTTCTAAGTTTCACAGCTTATGCTGGAGGACACAAATATTCTGGTCCAGATTTAACTGGACAAAAAGTAGTTATGTTTGGTCCTTGGTTGTCACCAGAACAAGAAACAATGAGAGAAGTTGGTGCTATATTTGAGAAAGCTACAGGAGCAACTTTTGAGTATGGTGGTTCAGATAGTTTTGAACAACAAGTTATGATCGATCTAAAAGCTGGAAGTGCTGCTGATTTGGTTGTATTTCCACAACCAGGTCTTGCTGCAAACGCAGCAGCTATGGGAGGATTAGTTCCTCTTGGAGATGATATTAAGCAAATGGTTTTAGATAACTATGCTGCTGGACAATCATGGGTTGATCTTTCTACTTATGCCGATGAAAATGGTAATGATCAATTTAATGCAATTTTCTTTAGAACAAACGTAAAAAGTTTAGTTTGGTATTCACCAGATAACTTTGAAGATAATGGTTACGAAGTTCCTGGAACTATGGAAGAGCTAATTGCATTAACTAGACAAATGGCATCAGATGGAAATACTCCATGGTGTATCGGTCTAGGTTCAGGTGCAGCAACTGGTTGGCCTGCAACTGACTGGATGGAAGATATCATGCTTAGAACACATACACCTGATGTTTATGACATGTGGGTATCCAATGAAATGCCTTTTAATGACCCAAGAGTTATTGAAGCAATGAATTTCTTTGGAACTTTTGCGCTGAATGACAAGTTTGTGAATGGTGGATCTAAAGCAGTAGCAACTACTGATTTTAGAGATGCTCCAAATGGACTTTTCACTTCACCTGCAGAATGTATGATGCATAGACAAGCTAGTTTTATTCCTGCATTTTTCCCTGAAGGTGTAGAGGCTGGTGTAGATTATGATTTCTTTTATTTCCCTGCATATGCAACTAAAGATTTAGGAACTCCTGTACTTGGAGCTGGTACATTAGTAGCTGCTACTAATGATAACCAAGCGACAATAGAGTTCATTAAATTCTTAATGCATCCTGAAGCTCATGAATATTGGATGGCTAAAGGTGGTTTCCTAACACCTCACAAAGGCGTTGATGGAAGTAAATATGCTAGTGAAACTTTTAGAAAACTAGGTGAAATTTTAACAGGCGCAACAACGTTTAGATTTGATGCGTCAGACTTAATGCCTGGTGCTATTGGCGCTGGAACTTTCTGGACTGGTATGGTTGATTATACTAATGGAAAGTCTGCCCAAGATGTAGCAGATGCGATCCAAGATAGTTGGGACGCAATTAAGTAACTTTTCAATTATAAACAGGCGAACAATTAACTTGTTCGCCTGTTTTTTTTATATATTTAATCACTAATGACTATCCTGAATTTAGTATTTATTGTTTTTTTAGGAATATTATTTTTTATAACCTACTTTCATATCTCAAATTATATTTTAGATATTTATGGTAATAAAACACTGAAAAGATATAATTTTGAAAATTCTATAAGAGTCATAATTTTTATAACACCCGCATTTATTGTTTTATTTATTTTTATTTTATATCCAGTTTTTGAAACTATAAGGCTTAGCTTTTATGATAAATTTGGAAGAGAATTTGTTGGACTATACAATTACAAATGGGCAATTAATGATCCTGAATTTAGAAGAAGTATATTAAATAATTTAGTATGGCTACTTGTAGTCCCAACATTAAGCACTTTTTTTGGATTAGTCATTGCTAACTTAGCCGATAGAATTTGGTGGGGTTCAATTGCAAAATCTATAATATTTATGCCTATGGCAATATCATTTGTAGGAGCTGGTGTAATTTGGAAATTTATTTATGAATATAGAGGACCTGAGAATACACAAATTGGACTACTTAATGCAATAATTGTTTCTCTTGGTTATGAGCCACAAGCATGGTTAACAATACCTATGTGGAACAATTTCTTTTTGATGGCTATTATGATTTGGATACAAACTGGATTAGCTTTAGTTATTTTTAGTGCTGCGTTAAGAAGCATACCTAAGGAAATGCTTGAAGCGGCAAGAATTGATGGAGCTAGTGAGTTAAAAATATTTTTTTCAATTATAATTCCTTATTTAGAACAAACGATACTTGTGATTTGGACCTTAATTACAATAATTGTTTTAAGAATATTTGATATTATTTTTGCTATGACTAATGGTGAATGGCAAACCGGAGTATTAGCGAATTTAATGTACGACTGGATGTTTAGAGGTGGTGGTGACTCGGGAAGAGGAAGTGTTTTAGCTATTGTTATTATGATTGGTGTCATACCAATCTTAGCATGGAATTTATACAAACATAGACAGGAACAAAAAATTTAATGAAGAAATTTTCAATATCATCTATCTTGTCTCAATTATTACTACTGTTCTTTGTTATTATATGGATCATTCCCACCTTTGGTCTGTTTATTAGCTCTTTAAGAGATAAAGATTTATTAGCTATAAGTGGATGGTGGACTTCCTTAACTACTACTGAAGTAAATGAAATTTATAGAATGTCTGGAATGGAAAGCCAAATTGAAGAAGATGGGTATTTCAAAATTAAAGGAAAGTTATTTGAAGACAATTCAGGAAAAAAAATAGAAAGTTTTGGAATTACTTCAAAGAAAATTAATGAATTTAATATTGGTGATATCGCAATTTTTAAAGATGAAAGTGAAGTGCTTCTTGATGAAGATGGAAATTATGAATGGAGATCTAAAACAGAATTTAAAAAGAAAAAAGGTAAGAGATTATTTACTACATCATTAAGCCCTCCTGCATTTACTTTTGAAAATTATAGAGAAGTTTTATTTAAAGAAGGAATTGGAAGAGCTTTTATTAATACAATGGCAGTAGCATTACCTTCAACACTAATTCCTTTAATAATATGCTCTTTCTTTGCATATTCCTTAACTTGGATGAAATTTTATGGAAGAGATACTTTATTAGCAATAATAATTGCCTCTCTTGTTGTTCCTCTTCAAATGTCTCTAATACCAATACTAACAATCTATAATGATTTTGGGGCATTATTTGGAGTAGCAGCTAAGTCCTATCCCGGTGTTTGGATGGCACATACTGGTTTTGGATTAGCCTCAACTACTTTTCTATTAAGAAATTTTCTAAAAAGCTTACCTAATGAAATGATGGAAGCTGCTAAAGTTGATGGTGCTTCTCATTATGATATTTTTTTACGCATAATTATTCCTCTTTCGATACCAGCTTTTGCTTCAATATTTATTTTACAATTTTTATGGTGTTGGAATGATCTTTTAGTGGGATTAGTATTTTTAGATCAGGTTCCAAGTGAAATAATATTAACCGCAAAATTAAAAGAATTACTTGGATCGAGAGGTGAAAATTGGGAAATTTTAACTACTGGTGCTTTTGTATCAATGACTGTACCTTTATTTATCTTTTTTGCCTTACAGAGATATTTTATACGAGGTTTAGTCGCTGGATCAGTTAAAGGGTAAATACTAAAAAGTATTGATTTTTCAATAAATATACCTTTAAATAAAATTATATTTGTATGATGATGTATTCATACACTTGAAAGATCGCTCAAAGGAGGATGAAGTGGCAGATATAAATATAAATACTGTTAATAAATATTTTGGAGACGTCCATGTAATTAAGGATGTTTCTCTTGATATAAAAAGTCAATCATTCACAGTTCTAGTTGGTCCAAGTGGTTGTGGTAAATCAACTATGTTAAGAATGATAGCGGGACTGGAAGACATAAATTCAGGCACAATTTCAATTGATGGTCAGGTAGTTAATGATTTACCACCTAAGCAAAGAAATATTGCAATGGTGTTTCAATCTTATGCATTATACCCTCATATGACTGTATTTGATAACATGGCTTTTGGATTAAAATTAGAAAAAAGATCAAAAGATGAAATTAATGAAAGAGTTAATGAGGCAGCAAGAATTCTTCAAATAGAAGATTATCTTCAAAGAAAACCAAAACAACTTTCAGGTGGTCAAAGACAACGTGTTGCTATTGGAAGAGCAATTACAAGAAAGCCAAAAGTTTTCTTATTTGATGAACCACTTTCAAACCTTGATGCTGCATTAAGGGTCCAAATGAGAGTTGAGTTAGCAAAACTGCATAATGAACTAGAAGCAACAATGATCTATGTTACACACGATCAGACAGAAGCTATGACTTTAGCTGATGATATTGTTGTTCTTGATACAGGTATCGTTTCACAAAAAGGATCACCATTAGAACTTTATGATAGACCAAATAATATGTTCGTAGGTGGATTTATTGGTTCACCAAAAATGAACTTTATTTCAAGTAAGATATTAAGCAAAAGTTCTGATGCTACAGAAGTTGATATTATGGGAATGTCAAAAATATCAGTCTCTAAAATGTCAGCATCCTCCTCAGAGGGTGATTCAGTAACTCTAGGTATTAGACCTGAACACTTAGTAGTAAATGGTGATGCAGATGGATCTTGGGAGAGTAAAGTGTTTGTTGTCGAAAAACTTGGTGACGTTACTTACCTATACCTTGAAAAAGATGGAGAGCCATTAGTTGCTGAAACTGAAGGACATTCTGAAATCAAAGTTGGAGATACTGTAAAAGTAGGATTCCCTGCTGGAAGATGCCAATTATTTGATAGTTCAGGCGAAGCATTTAAATAATAGAATCGTATTAATTATTGCCCCTAATATAAGGGGCAATACATCACTTTTTTAAAAATTTTCAATAAATATCATAATTTTAAATTATTATAACACTGGGCAGAGGGTTCATATTATTTCCTCCTATAAGAAGTATTCCTCTTATAAAACTTTTCTGCCCACCAAGTTTGAAAAGTTATTTAAGAGGGATACCAATTATAGTTTTTGTTCAGCAGTCCACGAGTTTTTCTTATTTATGGGAATATGTTTATTAAGAGTTAAAAGAACATTTTCAGCTAATTTCCTGTATGTTGTTAATTTCCCCCCATAAATGCTTAGTAGAGGTGCTTGCGAACCATCCTCATTTAAATCAAATATATAGTCTCTAGTAACCTTTGAAGCTTCTTTGAAATCTTCAATAAGTGGTCTAATTCCAGAATAAGAATTTACAATATCATCTCTCGATATTTGTTTAATGAAATATTTATTTACTGCATTTAATAAATAATCAATTTCACTTTCATCAATTTTTGGGTTTTCTGGTGAAACAACTTCTGTTTCGGTAGTGCCAATAAGAGAATATTCATCTTTATAAGGTATGACAAAAATTATTCTGTTATCTTCATTTTGTAAAGTGAAAGCTTTTTTCTGACTATATAGACTTTTAGTTATTATGTGACTACCTTTTACAAGTCGAATTGATTTTTTTGAATTTAATTTAATGACATTGCTTAAAACTTCATTTATCCAAGGCCCAGCAGCATTTATAAGTATTTTAGATTGAAGTATAGTATTATCATCTAAAGTTATATCCCAAGTATTTTTATTTCGTTTTGCGTCTATTACTTTTCTATTTTGAATAATCGTAGCACCTTTTTTCTTTGCATCTTCAACATTTAACTGAACAAGTTTTTTATCATCAACTTGTAAATCATAATATTGGAAACCAATTTTAAATTGATCTTTTAAAATATTTGGCATTTCCTTTTTAATATTTATAGTTGAAGATTTTGGTATAGTTATTTTACCACCAATATTATCGTATAAAAATAATCCTAATTTAATTAACCATTTAGGTCTTAAAGATTTTTGATAAGGTATAATAAAAGGTAATTGTGTTGTTATATTACTGGCAATTTTTTTAATTACTTCTCTTTCCTTGAGAGATTCACGCACAAGGCGAAATTCATAATTTTCAAGATACCTTAATCCACCATGTATTAATTTTGTAGACCAGGACGAGGTTGCTGTACCAACTTTGTTTTTTTCAACTAAACAAACTTTTAAATTTCTGCCTGATGCATCTCTAACAATTCCAGCACCATTAATCCCTCCACCAATAACTAAAATATCAAAAGTTTCATTCATGCTTAATTAAATAAATCTATTAATTTCGTGGATTATTATTTCAGGGTCAGTTAAATGTATAGTTAAAAAACCAAGTTTCTTTGCGGCCTCAATATTCTCTTTTTTATCATCAATAAACACAGTTTCCTCTGGAATTAGATTAAAACGACTTTTAGCTAACTTATATACTTCAGCATTAGGTTTAACCAATTTTTCTTTTCCAGATATTATTAGGCCATCAAATTTATTTAAGAATGGATATTTTTTATCCATATCTTGAAATGTTTCCCAAGACCAGTTTGACAAAACATAACACTCATATTTTTTATTTTTTAAATCATCTAAAACATCAACTGAATACTGAAAGATTTTTCTAAACATTTTATGATGATTTTTATAATATAATTTAATTTTATCTTCATAATCAGGATAAGTTTTTATTAGATCAGTTTCTGCATCTTTTATAAGTCTTCCAGCATCTTGTTGGATATTCCATTCATCGTTGCAAATATTATTGAGAAAATAGTCTCTTTCTTCTTTGTCTTCAATTACATCTTTATAAAAATAATGCGGGTCCCAATCAAAAAAAACGCCACCTAAATCAAAAAGAAATTTCATGTATAAGTATTTTGTTTATAAATAAATATTAAATGAGTGCATTAATAGACTATATTCAAATAGAAATACACAAAACATATAATAAAAAATATTCCAAAAAGTACATAGAAGATAAATTAATTCCAATCATAAATTATATTTGTTCTAGTAAATCAAAAAAATTCTTATTTGGAGGCTCTCAGGGTATTGGTAAGTCATCATTTATTAATATTATCTCTAAAACTATAGAAAAATTTTATAATAAGAAAATTCTTTTGCTTAGTTTAGATAATTATTATTTATCGAGAAAACAACGATTACAATTATCAAAAAAAATACATCAACTGTTAAAAACTCGAGGTGTTCCAGGAACACATGATATTGAAAAATTATTTAAAAATATAAAACAATTCAATAAAAGTAAATACCCTATCACAACCCCTCTATTTGATAAGTTGATTGATGATACGACTAAATCAACTAAAATAACTAAGACTAAATGTGATATTCTTTTCTTAGAAGGTTGGTGTTGTGGAAGTTCAGAAATTCCAAAAAAAATTCTTCATAAAAATATAAATAATTTAGAAAAAATTAAAGATCCAAAATATCAATGGAGAAATTTCTATAATAATAAATTAAAATTAGAATATAAAAAATTATTTAAATTATTTGATGAACTTATTTTTTTGAAAACATCCTCTTTTGATAATGTTTTCAAATGGCGATTAAAGCAGGAAAAAACTAATCAATCAAAAAACAAAAAATCAAAAAGAATGACTTCAAATGAAATTAAATATTTTGTTCAACATTATGAGAAAATAACTAAATGGATGATGAAGGATCTAAATAAAAAAGCTCAGATTGTTATTAAATTTGAAAAAAATCATAAAATTTCTTCAATAAATTTTAACTAGAAAAAAATCCATCTTTTAACCGAATTACAATATCTTTCAAATTCATCACCAAATTTATCTTTTAAATATTTTTCCTCTTCATATATTACAAAATTATTTAACCAAAAAAATAATCCTATAGAACAAATAAAATACATAATGTTTTCAAAAGTAAGAAACATACCAAAATGAAATAAAACAAAACATAGATAAATTGGATTTCTAGAGTAAGCATAAATTCCCGTTTTTATAATTTTATTTGTTTCAGTTTGAGGAAGTAATTTCTCTTCATGAGCGTTAAATGCATTTCGTGAAGAAAAAAATACAATTGGCATTAATATTAAAATTAATATTCCTAAAAGATTAAGGATATACAACAGTGGATATTTAGGGAAAATAAATTCGCCTAAAATGTAGGAGGCTATCAAAAGATAAACTGAAATATACAGTGGATTGCCTTTTACATCTGGTCCCATTTAAAGTTCCTCTATTGCTTTACCTAGACTTTCATAATCACTAAATACATTCAAAGCACCATTGTCAAATAATTCATTTTTGTCTCTATTTGAATGCCAATGTTTTCCTGCAGTAAGACCAAATACTCTTATTTTTGCTGCAGTAGCTGCTTTAACACCTACTCCACTATCTTCAATAATAACTGTTTCCTCTCTATCAAGTAAATTATCATTTAAAACCTTTAAGTATATATCTGGATCAGGTTTTGGTCTTTTAACCATATCAAATGAGTAAACTTGATCACTTAAAAATGTTTTATCTAAACCAACAATTTTCAAACCATCTAGAATTCTGTCTTTATTACTATTGGATCCAATGTAATGATTTCTATCTGATTTACTAATATAATCTTTTGCGCCTTCAACTAATTTTAAATCCTTTGCATAGACCTCCGAAACAATCTTATATATTTCATTTGTAAATTTTTTTTTATTTTCAATATTATATTTTGCAGATAATAAATTTATTACTTCAACGGTTTTATTTCCAGCGTATTTATAAAATTGTTCCTCTTTAAAAGAATGGCCAAGTTTTTTAAAATATTTTGAAAATGCTTTAGAGACCAAAACTTCACTATCAACTATTACACCATCAAAATCAAAAATTATATTTTTAATCATTTTTTATATTTCTGTCTTTTTATATTCTGATTTCTCTAACCAGTCAGGATTAATCTCGATGCCCCAACCAGGAGTATCTTCGATTTTAACCATTCCATTAGATATTTTAAAAGGATCGCCTAAAAATAAATTCTGTTGCCAAGGATAATAATCTTCACCCTCAATTGAAAATTCAAGATAGGGTCCTGAATTATTTATTGCTTTTAAAAAATGCATTGTGCAGATTGTTACTAAAGATAAATTAGCGGTATGTGGAGTACATATAAAACCACCTTTTTCAATAATTTTAGCAACCTTTAAAGCTTTGGTCAGCCCTCCCATATACATAACATCTGGTTGAAAAATATTTACAATTTTTCTGTTAACCATATCTCTCCAAATTCGCAGATCACAATCTTGCTCACCACCAGTTACATCTATCTTCAAACTATCAGTAACTTTTTTGGTTTCTTCTGGTTTCCAGTAAGGACAAGGTTCTTCAAAATGAGTAACATCATTATCTTCTAACAGTTTCCCAATTTCTATTGCTTGAACAGAGCTATAACAACTGTTTGCATCAACCATTTTAATTACACTTTTATCTAAAGTCGAATTTATTGTTTTTACTATACTAGGCGTTCTTCCTTCCCATTCATCAACTCCTCTTCCACATTCAGAACCAACTCTAAATTTAAAGGCATTAACACCTTTTTCATCAAAGAGTTTTTTAAATCTATTTGCTTCATCATCTGGTGTAATATCTCTCTTCATTGATGAACCATAAATTTTTAAATTTCCTGGAGATCCTCCTATCAATGAGACTACAGGTTTACTTTCAATTTTACCTTTCAAATCCCACAACGCTGTATCTAAACCAGCAATTGCACGTAAAAGATATGATCCTGGAAATTTATGCTCTCTTTCAAAGATAAAATCTTCTAAATCATCAAAATCAAAATATTCTTTTCCTAAAACCCAGGGCGCTACTTGTTTATGAAAAATTTGAGCTGTAATATCTGCATGATAAGTTGACATTTGACCATAACCAATTGAACCATCCTCAACTGTTATTTTTACAAAACTTACATATGGTTTTGTGAATGTTTCAAGTTTAACTATTTTCATGAATTAAATCTTATTTAAATCCTCAATAATAAATTTACTTCCAAGATTAGCAAGCATCATTACAGGGGCATTTATATTGCCAGAAGTAATATTTGGAAAAACAGATGCATCAGCAATCCAAAGATTCTCCATTCCATGAACTTTTAATCTTTCAGATACAACTCCCTTTTTAGGATCTTCATCCATTTTACAAGTACCACAAGGGTGATATATTGAAACTGCATTAGATTTAAAGTGATCAATCATTTCTTCTTCAGTAGCATTTAAAAGATCATGCTTAACACTTTCATTTCTTATTTTTTTTATACTATTTGTATTCGCCAAAACTTGAGAAAAATTAATTGCGCATTTAACATCATATATATCTTCTTCATGTGATAGAAAATTTGGATCAATTAATGGAGCATCTTCAAAATTAGGAGAGTTCAATGCAACTCTACCCAAACTTTTTGGTCGACAAGAATTATAACCAATAATAAAACCATTAAATTTGTCAGTTTTTAGAAGAGGTCTTTTATTTTTATGAGTAATAGAATAAGTCAACGGATTGAAATATATCTGCAAGTTGGGATAATGATGTTTTGAATTCCAATTTACATATCCCCCAGACTGATTAATACTTAGTGATAATGGTCCTTTCCTATTATAAATATATTTTAATACAGAAGTAATTCTGCCAGGCCAAGTTCCTAACGATTTATTTAGTGAATGATGGTGAGTTTTAAATAAATAATCTAACCCAAGATGATCCTGAAGATTTCTTCCCACATTAGAATTATCAATTATTATTTCTTTATCAAATTTTTTTAAATGTTCTTTATCACCAATACCAGAATGCATTAACAAATAAGGTGTCATTATAGAACCAGAACATAAAATTGCTCCATGAGATAATTGTATGATTTGTTCTGTTGATTTATTTTGAATTTTAATACCAGTAATTTTTTTATCTTTAATTATTAAATTTTTAACTTGAGTATTGTCTAATATTGTAAGTCTTGGATTTTTTAATACAGGCTTTAAAAATACTTTTGATGATGAATGTCTAGTACCATTGTAAGTATTAATATTATAATGACCTACTTGATTTTCGATTGATGTAGTTAAATTTGTATTTTTTTTAATACCAATTTCATTACTAGCATTAAAAAAATATTCTAAAATTGGATGATGATGCTTACTTACATTATTTACTGGAATCTTTTCTTTTGTAAGAAATTCTTTATCATCATTTATTTGTTGCTCCATAAAACTGTATACTTTTTTTATATTTTCAAAACTCCATTCCTTATTGCTACCCCAATTTTCATAATCTGTTTCTAATCCTCTTGCATAGACCATTGCATTTATTGAGCCAGAGCCACCTAAAACTTTACCTCTCGGATAATATATTTGCCTATTGAATAAATTATCTTGTTTTTCTGAGTAGAAGTTCCAATTAATTTTTTTATTATAAAATGTCATTCCATAACCAAGAGGAACATCAATAATAGGATTGTTATCTTTAGGCCCAGCCTCAATAAGGGCTATATTAAAATTAGTTTTAGTCAGAAGTTTATTTGCTATTATACTTCCTGCAGAACCTGCGCCAATAATTGCTATATCAATATTATTCAAATTAGAATGTTTGTGTTACTTTAGTTAAATATCTAGGATTGTCTGGATCTAATCCCTTTTCAAAAGAGTAATTAACAATCCATGGATAAAATTTTGATAGTACTATTATTGGATCTAATTCTATCATTTCACTAGTTTTATATCTTAATTTTGTATTTGAGTTTTCATCATAGGTAATTTCATAGTGAAGATTAGTTAGTGAAATAATTTGACTAGAATCTTTTGCTACTATCATCCCACTTTTATCTCTAAGCGATATAGTAAATAACTTGAATGAGTTTTCTATCAAGCTTTTTGGACCATGCATTACTTCAGCGCTACTAAAAGGCTCTATCATTTCTTGACATAACTCTTTAAACTTTAGAGATATTTCATTAGAAATTGCGTATCCAACGCCCCTACTAATTATATATCCATTACTTATCGTTTTATCTAATATATTTGGACTCCATTGATTTTGATTATCTAAAATTAAATGATCACTTAGCTTTTCAATTTGCTTATTAATATCTTTTTTATTAAGAGTATTAAAAACAAGCTTTAAAATTATCAATAAAGACAAAACAAAAGTTTTTGTTGCTGCAACACTTTTTTCTTCTCCCGCATTTATATCAAAAAAATAATTGGATGTTTTTATAATTGGGCTATTTAAATTATTACTTATTAATATAGTCTTTGCTCCCATTTTTTGTACCATTTTATGGCATTCGACTAAATCTTCACTTT
>CACKIH010000020.1 GCA_902600225.1 uncultured Alphaproteobacteria bacterium
TTAAATCTTTTAGAATATTTAATTCATCAGTTGGTATTAAAATATATTTTATCTCTTCAAGATTATAATCAGAATTTAAATGTAGTTCATTTACATTATAAATTTTTTCTTCAATTAAAGGATTTGCATTTTCATTTAAAATTTCATTATCTGATATTTCAATATTACTATATTTTGCTATATTACTTTTTCTTGCCAAATAATTTTTACCCTTAGTTTGTATACCAGCAACCCATCTCCATGATAGGGTATTAGATGCTGGATCCCCATCCAATAAATGTTGCATAAAAAAATCTGCTCCAAGTTGCCAAGGTAAATTCAGAGTAAAAATCCAAATTGAGGCAAACCACATTCTTACATGGTTATGTAAGTATCCATTTTCTTTAAGATTATTTACCCAATTATTAAAAAATGATAGATTTGTATTTCCAGAAATTGCATTTAAATAAAATTTTTTATTACCAAATTCTTCAATTAATTTATTTCTATCTTCTAAATAATCAGAATAAACCGAAGGTCTATGTTCAAGCCAGCCTTTCCAATAAGTTCTCCAATAAATTTCTTGGATAAATTTCTCACATTCTCTAAGATCATATTTTTTTAAGACTTCACCCAAAACACGTTCTTCAGAAATTAGCCTATATCTTATGAAGGGAGATAATAGAGATGTAGTATTATTATTAGATCTGTCCTCACTGTAATTTCTATTTGCTTCATAATATTTTCCAGTTTTAGGCAAATAAGATAGAAATTGCTCTTCAGCAAAGCTGATATTTGATTTAAACATTTTAGTATTGATTAATCGTCAGGTAGTTTTTTAGAGCGCCTATTAAGTATTTCCATGTGACGTACTCTTAATACTACAATTGCGATAGCTAATATCAATATTGCTACAGATTCATACACATAGGCAGATGGATCAACATCTTTTCTTTGCATAATTATCATTCTTGCAAGAGCTGTCATTGCAATGAAAAGAGGGTAGCTCATTCTTATCATTTTCGAAACCCAGTATTCTTTAATCATTCCAATAATTTCAATATATATAAATAGCAAAAGAATGTCCGCAAGTGTAACTTTGTAAACTTCAATCATACCTTGTATTTCCATACCAATAGCAATGATTGTACAAACGATAAGTACTGAAAGTACAATTTTTTCTAATAACTCAAAATAATTGTTCATTTAAATTCTTTCTAATTTATTTAGTTGATTCTTGTTTTTGTAAAATAGAATTAATGCAAAAGCTTCATAAATAACCCAAGAAATCTGATATATTATTGGTTTTCTAATAATTTTTGCCAAAAAGCTGTATTTTGGTATCTCTAACCACATTTCAATAAAAGCATCAACTCCTGAAAAAACTTTATTATTTTTTTTTGTATGTAGACGTCTTAAAAGTTCTTTTGCATTTTTATTTGTTTCTAATTTTGATTCATTTACATTATTTATGTCAATCCACTCAATATTATTCTTAGTTTTTTTATAGTGATTGATTTCAAAACTACAAATACTGCATGATTTGTTATAAAAAACTTTTGTATCCATAATAATTAAATAACTTAAATATATTCAAATTCAATTGAGCCTAATTGATTAAAATCAGCTTTAATTTTACTTTTAGGATAAATTCTAAATGCTTTAGTGCAAGATCCAGAGCTAATAAACTGACCTTTAAGCATTGGCTCGCCTTTTTCTGCAAGATTGTTTATCAGCCAAAGAACTGCATTTAATGGATTATCCAATACATTTTTTGTATTTCCAGTATCTACAATTGTGTCATTTATTAATAAACTTACTTCAAAATTGTTAAGATCTACATCTTTAATTTTAATTAAATTTTCATCACGTATCCAAAATTCTGAGGCTCCATTAGTTGATATTACATTTAAGGCGCCAATCTCTGATAATGGTTTTCTAAATCTAAAATCAACTATTTCAACTGAACAAAATAAACCATCTAATAAATAATCTAAGTCTTTAAATTTGAAAGGTGCTTTAGAAATATTTATATCATCTTTTATTCTGAAACTAATTTCTGGCTCAACATAGGGTTCATAGAAATTTTTAGAACTTAATAAATTAATATTTTTTGAACTGTATCGATAAAATAGATTTCCATGGAAGGGTTCTTTTATATTCATTTGTTTCTGTGCAGCTACAGATGTGCATCCAACTTTTTTTCCAATACAGAAATTATCTTTCAGTTCTAAGTATCTAAGTTTTAAATTATCTTGAATTGCATAAGCCTCATCAATTGTCTGAGGTTCTAGATTTTTTAAAGAACTTAATCCAGTTTTATTTAATCTATGTTCAAATAAAATTTTTGATGCTTCTTGAATATTTTCTTTATTCATACTTTAATTGCGTACTTATTAATTTCTTTATATATGTCTAAACATTCTTTATAAATATTTTCATAAGTTTTTGGCACAATATATTCTTTAGAATTTTTGTTGTTAAAAGTAGTAGAGGAAATTACATCTTTATACCAAACTTTAGACCAAATACCATCTGTATCTCTATAGCCCTTTGGCCAATTAAGCATATTTTGATCAAAATCTAAATTTAATTTTTGACACAAAATTTTTAAATATTTTTCAGGACTTGCTAATAAATAATCAGAGTTTATTACTATAGGCTCTTTTGAATTTAATAATTTAAAAATTTCATAAAGTTTTTTAAAACCTACATCTTGAATTGATTTTAAAGTATTTTTTTTTAAATATGAGACAATTACTTTAGCAGGATCACGGATTAAAAAACAATTTATACCTTTGTTAATCCAATCTAAGCGTGTCTCATCTAAAATATGATGAGTCATATGTTTTTGATAAAATATTTTATACTTATTATCTTCTTTAGTTATTAAATTAATAACCTCATCCTCATTTGTATGATAGTGATCTATAATTTCATCTTTCATTGGATGATTTAAGTTAGTTTTTTTTAAATAATATGCATAAAAAGGTTCATCATAAACTTTTGTGTCTTTTCTATTTTCAAAAGATCGCATCAATGCAGTACTAATATTTCTTGGTCCAGACCAAACGAATAAATTAATCATTTAAAATAAATTATTATAAAAATTTGTTAATTCTTTAGTAATAGGATTTTTCTTTAATGAGTATTTTTTTTTATTTATTTGATTTACAGGTACAATTCCTGCGAAAGATCCTGTACAAAATGCTTCATCTGCATTTAATACTTCGTTTAATTTAAAATTTTTTTCTTTTACTTTTATTTTATTTTTTTTACATAGATCAATAATTTTTTGTCTCGTAATTCCTGTAACACAATATTTTCCTGTTGAGGTAAAGACTGTCTTATTTTTTACAAAGAAGAAATGCGTACTATTATTTGTAGCAATATTTCCATTAATATCAAACATAAGTGCTTCATCAGCATTCTTTTTATTAGCTTCAATACATGCTAATATACAATTTAATTTACTAAGTGAATTTATTTGTGGATTTTGAACATTGATTGGTCCTCTAATAGTTTTTACTGTAACCAATTTTAATCCTTTTTTGTAAGTTTTAATATCTGGTTTTTTATATTCAGGGATTATGATTATGGTTGGTTTAGATATTGTAACTTTTGGTGATTGATAGGGTGTTGATTTAATACCCCTAGAAATAATTATTCTTAAGTGAACATCTGTTTTCATTTTATTTATTTTGATAGTCTTAATTAGTGCTTCTGAAATTTTTTTACGAGTCAAATGTATTTTTAAGTCAATAAGCTTTGCATCTTTATATAACCTATCTAGATGTTCTTTTAGAAATATGAAATTATTGTTATGATATCTTAACGAATCCCAGATACCATCCCCAAGCAATGTAGATGAATCAAAAACTGATATTTTGGCATCTTTTCTTTTATAAAATTTTCCGTTGATATAAATTTTAATATTTTTATTTCTTTTATCATCTATAAAATCATGACTTGAAACCATAATTATTTTTATCTTAATAGCAAAAATTGTCTACTTAATAATCTTATTAACTTTTATTGCAAATCAAAGAGTGACATGTGATCAAATTAATATAACCAATTAGAAATTAATTTGTTTAATGTATAATAAAAATTTTATTGTAATTTGTATTTCTTCTACAATTGCTACCTTTCCACCTATGGCTGTAGTTTTATTAGGCGGAATTATTACATCCCAGATAATGATGAAAGATTCATTAGCAACAGTGCCAATGACATTAATGATTATAGGCATAGCAATAGGTGCACCTATTGCATCAAGATTTATGAGTATTTGGGGAAGACAGAAGGGATTTTTATTTTCATCTTTACTCAGTTGTTTAGCACTAACTCTTTGTTCAATTGCAATTTTCTTAGAAAATTTTTATGTTTTTGCATTAGGTAATTTTTTAATTGGCAGCTCCCAAGCTTTTATTAATCAGTATCGATTTGCTGCATCTGAGTCAGTTACAAAAGAATTTATTCCAAGATCTATCTCAATTATTTTATTATTAGGTATAGTCTCTGCATTACTTTCATCAAATTTAGCTGAATATTTTAAAGATTTTTTTCCAAATAATTTATTTCTTGGTAGTTATATTTTCTTATCGTTTACAGCAATAATTCCTTTCTTCATTCTTCTTTTTTATGAGGAAACAAAAACTTCTAATAATCAAAGTAAATTTCAAATCGATACTATTTTCAAGCTTTTAAAAAATATAAAAATTATACAATCAATTGTAAGTGCTGGTCTTGGTTATTTTACAATGGCTATAATTATGACAGCTACTCCTTTACATATGCATCTTGTTAACAAATTTACTTTATTTGAAACCAGTATTGTAATTCAATTTCATGTTATAGGAATGTTTTTACCATCTTTGTTTTCTGGAGATTTAATTAAAAGGTTTGGAAATACGAATATTATATATGCAGGAGTAGTTATTTTATTTTTAAGTATTTTAACTAATACATTTTTTGAATTTTATTATTCTTATATGCTAGGTCTAATACTACTTGGTATTGGCTGGAATTTTTTATTTGTTTCAGGTTCAAGTTTGTTAGTTGTTTCTTATAAGGAAAAGGATAAATTTACTGCACAAGGTTTAAATGATTTTATTGTTTTTTCTACTCAAGGCATAGGATCATTATCTGCTGGTTTCCTATTATATTTTTCAAATTGGACGGTAATAAATCTTTTATGTGTTCCTCTTTTGATTATTGTTTTAGTAGTTTCTTTTATTTCATCTAGAAATAATTAAATTTGATAATTAACTTTCAAATAATAATTTTTTCACTATAGTTATTATTATGAGTAATGTAGGATTTATAGGTGTTGGCTATATGGGTTATGGTATGGCTAAAAATTTATTAAAAAAACATAATGTATATATTTTTGCTCATAAGAATAGAAAACCTGTTAATAAATTAATAAAAATTGGAGCAAAAGAATTAAAAACTTATAGTGAAATAAAAAATATTAAAATTGATTGTTTGATGATGTGTGTAACTAATACGCCTATTGCAATAAATGTAGCAAATAAAATTAAAAATTACCTCAATAGTAATACACTTGTAATTGATTTAACAACACATGATAAGAATGGCGCCTTAAAAATGAATAAAATTTTTCAATCAAAAAAAATCAGTTATAATTTTTGTGGAGTAATGGGCGGTCCCGTTCAAAGTGAGCAGGGTATATTAGGTGGAATTTATGGTGGTAAGAAAAATGATTTTCCAAAATGTAAAAAATATCTTAATTCTTTTTGTAAGTCAGTTTTTAATTTTGGTGATGTGTCAAAAGCATCTTCGGCAAAATTATTGTCTAATTTTTTATCACTAATGACTACCACTTCAGTTATCGAATTTTTTAAATCTGCTAAAAAACTAGGTATCAACATAAAACTTCTTTGTGATGTAGCCAGATTGGGTTCTGGAAATTCTGGAGCTTTAGATAGAATTGCTAATAAAGCTATTAAGGGTAATTATAAAGGATATGTGTTTTCAGTAGATAACACTTATAAAGATTTAAATTATATAAATGATCTTGTTTCTGATTTACCAAATGCAAATAAATTATCTAAATTGGCAAAGTCATTTTATAAAGAAGCTTCAAAAAAAGGATTTGGCAACTTTCTTGTTAGTGAATTAATTGATAAAGAAAAATACTAAATGGATAAATTAGTTCCAATTATATACATGATTGGAGTTCTTTTATTAGTGCTTCCTTCTTTTTTAAGTTCTAATAGTAGTTTAAAAACTTTTTTTACAAACTTGTCTATTTGGATAGCAATTATATTAGTAGTTTTAACTTTTTACTTTGCCTATCATTATTTTATTTGAAACATTAAAGAGATTTAACTGAATTAAATGTAGACTAAACTCTAACAAATATCTATACGAGAATTTCATGTCTAATCAATATATTGCCAAATCAAGAAGATTAAGAAGTACTATATATTCTTCACGAATTGAAAATCAGGGAGTTACTTCTTATACTATATACAATCATATGCTTCTCCCAGCTGGTTTTGAAGGTGGCCTTGAAGAAACCTATGAGCATTTAAAAAATCATGTTCAGGTCTGGGATGTTGCCGCTGAAAGGCAAATAGAAATTAAAGGTAAGGACGCCTATCAATTAGTTCAGTTAATGACATGTAGAGATTTAAGTAATGCCAAAGATGGTAAATGTTATTATTGCCCAATTATTGATGAAAATGGAGGCATGATAAATGATCCAGTTGTATTAAAATTTAACGATGAAAAATGGTGGATTTCAATTGCTGACTCTGATGTTATGTTATTTGCTAAAGGTCTAGCTATAGGAAAAAAATTACAAGTTTCAATTTCTGAACCTGATGTAAATATTATGGCGGTTCAAGGACCTAAGGCTTTTAATTTATTGGAAAAAATATTTGGTAAAGAGATTTTAGATTTAAAATTTTATAATTTTAAATATTTTAATTTTCAATCTACTCAACATTTGATTGCTAGATCTGGATGGTCAAAACAGGGCGGTGTAGAAATATATGTAGAAAATTCTAAATCTGGATTAGAATTATACGATTTATTATTTGAAAAAGGTAAAGAGTTTAATGTTAAGCCAGGATGCCCTCATCTAATTGAAAGAATTGAAGGCGCTTTACTCTCCTACGGTAATGATATGGATATAAATGACAATCCATTAGAGTGTGGTTTAGAAAAATTTGTAAATTTAGATACAAATATTGAATTTCTTGGAAAAGATAATTTAATAAAAATAAAAAAAAATGGAATAGAGAAAAAATTAATGGGTGTTAAAATTAATTTAGATAAAATAAACTTAAGATCAGCTATTAGTTTAACTATAAATAATAAAATTATTGGTGAAATAAGATCAGCTGTTTTTTCTCCAACATTCAATAAAGTAATTGGAATAGCAATGATTAATAAACCATATTTTTCTAATAAAGGTGAATTTGACATATTAATTGATTCAAAGAAATATGTTGGAGAAATTTGTGATATTCCATTTGTATAAGTTGTGACACATAATGATAAGTCTGTAGGTTCAGCATTAATTGATTAAGTAAAAATTAAATAGTTAGTGAATAATAATATAAAAGCAATTTTATTGACTTTATCAGGATCTTTTTTTGCAGTTTTAATGGAGTCATTAATTAGAAGTGCGCAATATGATTCTAATGTTTATACAATCGGTTTTCTAAGATTCTTATTTGGTCTTATAATTATTTTTCCATATTTAATTAAAAAAAAATTTATTCCATATAAAACAAAAAATTTTAAATTTTATTTTATTCGTGGATTATTCAATCTTCCAATGATGATACTTGGATTTGGTGCTCTAGTATATGTTCCCTTTGAACAATTTAAAGCTTTACATTTCTTGAGTCCTATAATTGTTGTTTTACTTAGTTTTATAATTTTTAGAGAGAAAATTTATATGTATCGTATTTTAGCATTAGTAATTGGTTTTATAGGAATGCTAATTATTGTTAGACCTGGAATTGTACATTTTAATATTGGAACAATTATGATTCTAATTTCTTTAACTTTCTGGTCTTTAATTATTATCGTATCTAAATTTGTTTCTAAAGATGATTCTCCTATAACAATGGTTACATATCAATATACTCTTATGACAATTTTTGCTTTACCTCTTGCTATATATTTTTGGCAAATGCCTTCATTACAATCTTTAATATTTGTTTTTATAGGTGCTATATCAGGTACAATTCTACATCTTTCTTTAGCTTTGTCATATAAATATGCTGAATTATCTGTAACGCAACCAGTGTGGTTTAGTGGATTAATTTTTGGTTCAGCTTTTGGCTTTTTTGTCTTTAATGAAACTCCAGATGTATGGACATGGATTGGGGGGATAGTTGTATTTTCATCAGTATTGCTTATAACTTACAATGAAAGAAGCAAAGATTTTAAAAATACTAAAAATATTGTTATTAATGGAAATTAATATTTAATTAAAAATTATATGAGTACTAAATATAAATATTATGGAATGTGGCCTGTAGCTCCAACACCTTTTCACGATAATGGTGAAGTAGATTACGAAGGTATGGAAAGAGTTTTAGATTGTATGGTTGATCAAAAAGTTCAAGGCATATGTATTCTTGCTAATTATTCTGAACAATTTTTACTTTCAGATGATGAAAGGGAAAAATTAACAAAACTTTGTATGAAAAAAATTGACGGAAGAGTTAAGACTATTATTACAGTTAGTCATTTTGCAACTGATATTGTGCGTCCGAGAGCAGAGTTAGCAAAATCACTTGGAGCCGATATTATTATGATGATGCCGCCTTATCACGGTGCACTACTTAAAGGCAATGCAGATCAAATTTTTGAACAATTTGATGAAATTTCTAAGGTTGGGATACCTATAATGGTACAAGACGCACCATTATCTGGAATAGAACTTTCAGTACCTCTTCTTACAAAAATGATCAATGAAATTGAACAACTAACTTGTTTTAAAATTGAAAGTGCTAACGCAGCATTAAAAATAAGAGCTCTTATTAAAAATTGCAGTTCTAGATTAGATGCACCTTTTGATGGCGAAGAAAGTATTACTTTATATCCGGACTTAGAAGCTGGAATTTCTGGAAGTATGAGTTCAGCTTTGCTTCCAGAAAAAATAGCTCCAGTAATTGATCATTTTTGGAATAATGAAAAAGAAAAATCTGAAGAAATTTATAATCATATTCTACCTTTAATAAATTTTGAAAATAGACAATGTGGTTTCAGAGCTACAAAAACAGTAATGAAAGAGGGTGGGGTAATAAAATCAGATTTTTGCAGAGATCCAATTAAACCTTTAGATCAAGATACAAAAAATTTATTATTAAATTTTGCTAAAAGATATGATTTACTTACTTATAAATGGGGTAAGTAGTAAAATTTAATTGACAAATATTATTTAAAAATTACTTATACTGAATGCGTAGATTGTTTGAAGGACTTCTTGAAAGAGCAATGTTTTCAAGCAGATGGGCTTTAGCTCCTGTTTACGTTGCGCTATGTCTTACTTTACTAGTTATTACATATAAAGTTATCGCGTTATTCATTTATGAGATTACACACTTAAATCAACTAACGTTAAATGAACTTCTTGTATTTGTATTACATATTGTTGACTTAGCTCTTGTTGGAAATTTAGTTTTAATGGTGATATTTGCTGGATACGAGAATTTCGTGTCTAAAATAGATATAGCAAATCAATCTGAAGATAAACCAGAGTGGATGGGTAAACTAGATTTTTCAGGTTTAAAATTAAAACTTATTGCCTCAATCGTTGCTATTTCAAGTATCGGTTTGCTAGAAGCTTTTATCGATGTTGGTTCAAAAACATCAGAAGAAATTTACTTAATGATTTTTATTCATGCTGTATTTATTTTATCAGGTTTAGTTATAGCAATAATGGATTATATTAGCGGAATTACTAAACATCACCCATAATTTAAAAAATAATGAAACTTGATAAGTTTTTTGACAAAAAAACTGTCATTGATTTAAGTTTTTTTAATTTTTCTAATGCAGTAACTGCCGCATATTTTGCCAATCGAAATTTAGAAGTTCTCCGGGTAAATAAAAACTTTAAAAAATTTTTTCCTATTCTTAAAACTGTTAATAATATTCCTTTTACTAGTATATTAGAGCAGCTTGGAGTTGCAGATGAATATATTAAAAATTTTAAACAAAAATTAGAAAAAAATGGTTTTGTTATTATCCCTAAAATAGAAATAAAAATTGATGATGAAATTAAGGTATATTCCTTACTATCTGCATATACTGAAAACAGAGATTTTCCTTTTTTAAATGGTATTCAAGGACAATTTGTTGATCGAACAGATGAGTATAATCTACGAAGGGAAAAAGAAGAATTACTTGATCAAAAATTAAAAGATAGAGAGTTGATTGAGGAAAAAAATAAAAGATTAGAAAATATTGCTAATAGGTTATCAAAATATCTTTCGCCACAAGTATATAAGTCTATTTTTGATGAGGAAGAGTCAGGAAAAAAAACAAAAGAGAGTTATGTCAGGAAAAATTTAACAATATTTTTCTCTGATATTGTTAATTTTACTGATTTATCTGATTCATTAGAAGCAGAAAAACTTGCTCTGATCTTGAATAATTATCTTAGTGAAATGAGTTTAATTGCGATAAATTCAAATGCGACTATTGATAAATTCATAGGTGATGCGATACTTTCTTTTCATGGCGCTCCAGAAACACTAGGAGATGAGAATGATGCTATTAACTGTATAAACATGGCTTTGGAAATGAAAGAACGAGTTAATGAACTGCAATCTTTCTGGATTAGACAAGGTGTTAAAGATGGATTGAGAGTGAGATACGGTATTTCTTCTGGATTTGCAAATGTTGGAGATTTTGGATCTAGTGTAATGAGTGATTATACAGCTATAGGTTCTTCTGTAAATTTAGCTTCTAGATTACAATCCATTGCTCCTGAAAATGAAATTATTATTTCTGATACAACATATAATTTAGTTAAGAATCAGATTGATTGTGAAGAGTACAAAGAAATAACACCTAAAGGTTTTGTAAGATCTGTTAAAACTTACAAGGTAAACAGTTTTAAAAATAAAACTAATATTAAAACAAAAAAATCATATTCAAAAAAAGGGAACCATGTAGATATTCAAATATTTGATAGTTCTGACATGAAGGCTGCAATGAAAGAATTAAAAAAACTACAAGAAGATTTTAGTAAAGAAATTGACGAAGAGTAGGGAATTATTCTATTTTAAAAAATTTATTATTGCATTCTTAATATCATTAACAAGATTTTTATTTTCATCTTTAGTTAATTGACTTTCATTTTTTTTCTTATTCAGTTTTAACTTTCTTTGAGCTAGAATATTTGCAACATAATCATACACATTAGGATTTTTAGAAAAAATATCTTTTATAATATCTTTGCTAACTTTTGTTACTATACAAGGAGTTTCGGCTATTACATTAGCAGATCTTGGTTCACCGGTAAGAAGACTACCTTCACCAACAAAATCTCCAACACCAAGTTTGGCTAAAAATACTTTATCTTTACTTTCATTATCTAAGTAAACTGATACTACTCCGTCATTTATAACGTAAAGAGAATCTCCTGAATCATTTTGTTTAATAATGTAATCGTCTTTTTCAAAATGAAGTCTTTCTGCATTTTCAGCAATTTCATCTAAATCTTCAGAATTTAAAGACATAAAAATAGGAATTTTTTGTAGGAGAACTCTATTTTTTACTGACTCATTATAAGGATTAAATTCGCTAACCTGCCTTTTTTCAAAATCTTCTCTATTTCTATTTGTATCAATAGCATGCAGTCCTATATCTTCTTCAAGTTTTCCATAAAGTTTTCCAGCAGACATTTGAACTCCTGCATGTCTTAAAGTTTTATGTATTTCCATCATAACACTATCTTGCATCGAATTTTTTAAAATTCTCTTTGTACAATCAAAAGCAACAACAAATTCTAATCCAAATTCATTAGCTCCAATAAAACGAACCCACTGTAAATTTAATTGCTCTCTACCATCAACAGGTTTTGCTTTTTTAAGAGCATTATAAAGTAATTTTGAAATATTTTCTGGGTCATGAGATGGGTGAAAATATAATTTATTAAAAATATGAAAACCTTCACTCATTTTTTCTTTATCTTGTTTGCTCCAATTAGTTAAAATTGAATCTGCAACGATTTCATTTGGAATGATTACTTCAGTATTCTGAAATGTTCTTATTCTAGTACTTCTCCATGTAATATTTTCTACATAACCTGTTTTATCATCAACAGTTATCCAATCATTAATAGCAAATGGTCTCTCAATATTTACAAAAATTCCTTTAATTAAATCTGATAAACTTGACTGCAGGGAAAGAGCAATGGCAGCAAAAACTATTCCACCAGCAGCAAGTATACTTGTAAGTTCTAAATTAAAAACAAACGATAAAACTAAAAATGATGGTATTGCAAATAATAAAAACTGAAAAAGAAATGTTATTATCTCAGGTATTGTTGTGCCTGATTTGTCGTTTAATGACAATACTTCATATTTATAAAACATCATTATGAATATTGATGGAATAAAATATAAAGTTATCAGTAAGATTTTATCTATAAGGCTGCTGATAGATTGATTAATTAATAAAAATTCCTTTTGAATAACTATATCATAAGAAAAATTTACCATTAGATATGATAAAATGGGAAGTATAATGATAGTAAATAATACTCGAGTAAATTTCTTTAATTTATTAAGTTGTATAACAGAGCCAATAATGAGTAAAGAAATGAGTATATATAAAGAATTTAAAGTAACCGCATTATTATAAAATAATAGAATGGATAAGATACATAACAAGCATATTAAAATTATACTAATCTTAGAAAGTAGATAAAAAATGTTAATTTTCATTTTGTAATTTTTACTATAAAGAATTTATATAAAAATGAATTCATTTTCAAAGTATTTATTCGAACACTTACATTTTGGTCTTGAAGAAAAGGATTTTACATTAATTGAAAAAATTATATTCTTTCTCATTATCTTGAACTGTGTTTTTGTTGTTATTGAGTCAGAAAAACTGATTTATGATCAATACTCGCAGCTGTTTGACTCAGCAAAACTTTTTTTTGGTATAGTATTTTTAATTGAGTATATTTGTAGATTAATAGCCGTTGAGCAAATAGATAAATTCAAAGGACTTAATGGAAAAATAAAATATATTTTTACTCTCCCTGCTTTAATTGATGCAATTGCACTTATCCCATTATTTTTAATAGGAATAAATGAAGGTTTTTTAGTAAGATTATTAAGAGCTATAAGAATATTTAGTATTTTAAGATTTGGACGGTTTAGTGAGTCAGTAAATTTCATTTTACATGCAATATACGATAGAAGGCATGAATTAATTTTTTCATTATTAATTACTTTAAGCCTTATGTTATTATCCGCTACTTTACTTTATGTTGTCGAGGGAGATTTACAACCTGAAGCTTTTGGATCAATCCCAAGAGCTTTATGGGTAAGTTCTGCAGCTTTACTATCAACAGGTTATGGTGATTATACACCTATTACATTTTTAGGTAGATTTGCAGCAGTATGCACTGCATTGTTTGGAATTGGAGCAGTTGCTTTACCAGCCGGTATATTAGCAAGTGCTTTTTCAGATAGAAAAAATAAAGATTAATTAATAACTTGATTTGTAAAATTTTCTAAATTTTTATTCATTTCTTCATCTGGTAGATGAAAACCTTTAATTGTCTCTTTCCAATCTAGTTTTGAATAATCATTATATTTGTTAATAAAATATTCATTTTCTTTTAAATTAATTTCAGTATCCATTTCTTTTAATGAAAATAAGAGGAATATCCAAGATCGTGGCTCCAACTCTTTAATTTTTTGAGCTTGAGTTATGCAAACATCATAATCCTTTTTACAAAAATAACCTAATACAAGATCTCTATATCTGTTATCTGATGTTTTTTGACCAGCAGGTATAGGATCTAATTCAAGCGCTTTGTGAAGTAATTCTAAACCTTGATCAATTTTTTTATTTCTTACTAATATTTCACCGTAAACCGCAAGTACTCTTGGATCATTTGGATTCATAGAGTAGGCAACTTTTCCGTGTTCTTCTGATTCTTCATATTTTTTTTGCATTAAGGAAATAGCAGAGCTAATTCTTCTCACTTCATAATCGTTCTCATCATGCTCTAAACTTTTCTCAATATGATGAAAAATCATTTTCATCATTTTATCATTATCTTCATAATATTGTTTACCTAGGCCGCCACCAATTGTACAAGCTTTAAGTGAGTGCGCTCTTGCATTCGTTTCATCTTGTTCGATAGCTTTATCAAAGTGATATAAAGCCTTATCATTATGTTCTTTTGCTGATGATTGTCTAAGCCAGTGATATCTTCCAATAACTAAATTTTCATAAGAATTTAAATTTTCCGTGGGTTTTCTTTTAATATTTTGTAAATTTGTAATTTCTATATTACCCAATAATTCTTTTGATATCTTTTGTACAATTTCATCTTGAATATCAAAAATATCCTCAAGAACTCTATCATATCGATCCCCCCATATAATGGAACCATCTTTTGCATTTGTTAAATCTACTGCTACTCTTAATCTATTACCAGCTGATCTAATGTTTCCACCAACTAAAAAATCAATTTTATGTTTTTTTGCAAATGTAAGTGCGTCCTCATTACTTTTATCATGATCGTCACATGTTTTTTTTTGAAACAACATCAAATTCTTTCAATCTAGAAAATTCTATAATTAAATCACCTGTTATAGCTTCAACCAAAAATTCACTGTCATCATTTTTGCTTACATTCTTAAATGTAAGTATTGCTATTTTTGGCTGTGAAGAATTTCGTGTAATAATTACATTATCATCTTTTTTATTATTTTCATCTGCATTGTTTTCCTTATTAACTTCTTCAGAGAAAAAATCATCATCATCTATTTTTAAACCTTTTACTTTGAAAACCTCGAACTCATCGCTTATATTTTTTAGTTTTCTTGTACCATCAGCTTCTATTGAATAATCAATTCTTTTATCGACTTGATCTTTGACTATTTTTGAAACAAGTATTTTACCTGGCTCACTTTGACTTTCTAATCTTGCAGCAACATTTACACCTGAGCCCATAATGTTATTATTTTCTACAATTACATCATCTACATGAATACCAACTCTCCAGCTTAATTGTAACTTAGTTAAAGAGTGTTCATTTCTTTCATATAATTTATCTTGAAATTCAACAGCAGCTTTTACACATTGTACAGGACTCGCAAATTCAGCTACTACAGAATCACCAGCAGTTGAAAAAATTTTACCATCAAATTTAGCTATAATTTCATCAATAATTTTTCTGCATTCATTAAGATTAGATAATGTTAATTCTTCATTTTCTTCCATATGTTTGCTGAAATTCACACAATCAGTAGCTAAAATAGTTGCGAGTTTTCTTTCTGTATTCATAATTTTTTTTATCAAAAATCTATAGTATAATCATCAAAAATTAATAATTAAATTTTAATATTATTATATTGCAAATGTAAATATTGACAAAATTCAAACATGATAAGTATTTTAATTAAATTATTTAATTTTAAAGGAAAGAAGATGTTATGATTATAGCTTGGGGAGGAACTTTAAATCTAGTTTTATACATTATAAGTATGTTGGGCTTAGGTTATTATGCTTTTCTGACAGTATTAAGTCCTAATACATTAGTTACTCGATATGATTTAGGAGAAAAGTCAGTTCCTATTATAAGAATTGTTGGAACTTTTGTGCTGCCAATTTTAATTTTGGGAATTTATTTACTATTTCGAGGACCTGAAGGTGCATGGTTATTTTTTGTATTGAATTTTCTTGTTTCAACACATCAGGTAATTTTAGGTTGGGCAACAAGGTTCAAGATTATTGATCCTGATTCAAAACAAGATGTTGGGGATGAGATAGTGGGGCACGTATTTGTTATTATAGCAATTGTTTTAATCTATCGACTTTCATACACAATATACACTTAATTGTATTTAAGCTGGGATTTAAATCCCAGCTTTTTACCTTAAAGAAAATTCTTTAATTTCAGAAAATTCAAAACCATCAAATGCATCTTTCAAAGAATATTTTGCTTCTAAAACGACACCATCTTTATCAAGGAAGAAATCAGCAGTAGCTATATCGAGATATCCTCCAAGTTTAATCGGAATATACCCTTTTAGCATTGCAGCTATAGCTTTAGGGAACTTGAATATAAAAGCATTCATTAATTTTCCCATTGATCTCTCTATTTCATATTTTTTATAATAAGAAAAATCTGGATCTGCTACAATCGTAAATGGAAGAGGGCCATGCTTTTTCATTTGTTTTTTTAAATTTTCAACAGATGAATGAAATACCAAAACTATTTCAAAGTCTTTACCAAATTCATTATGTTTATTTTTCAAATGATTCACTTCTAGATTACAAAACATACAAGAGGCAAATCTCATATATTTTAAATATACTTTTTTTCCTTTAAAATTATTTAGATCAAAATCTGATCCATCCATTTTCTTTAATTTTAGTTCTGGAGTATCTCCTTTTTTTATTTTCATATCTAAACTTAAATACTATAATCATAGAAAAAGTAATATTTAATTTTAATGACATTAATAATAACACTTAAGTTTATACACTACCTTGCAATCGTTTTTTCAGGTGGTGTTTTAGTTGGTGGTGGAGTGATTCAATCTGTTTATGCAAAAGCAAATCAAATTCCTGATTTAACCACAGCTAAGATTTTGAAGTTACTAGGCTATATCGGTCTTATATCCCTAATTGTTTTATGGATATCTGGAATAATACTATCAATTAATCTCTATGGTGGCTTTATTATTAATAGTGCATTTACTATCAAGATAATTGCAGCAGGTTTTCTTTTAGGCCTATCTTCTTTTATAAATTTTCATGTGTTTAATTCTTCTAAAAATAATTTACCACCAAATAAAACTATCATGAAAATAGCAACAATGAGTGGAAGAGGGCTGTTAATAATAGTTTTAATTGCTGCAGCAATTGCATTTTATTAATTTATAATTTTTTTGCTGCACTTGTTTCTTTGATATTTGTTAGCTTTGTATATCTATCTATCATTTGTGTTGTCTTGTGACCGCTTTGGGCCATAATTTCATGAGTAGGTACACCATTCATTCTAGCCTGGGTAATTGAACCTATTCTTAGGCTATGACCAGAAATTTTATCACAATTTTCTATGCCTGCGTTTTCAGCTCTTTTCTTTAAAATTAAAACAAAACTTGTATCAGTTAAACTTACTTTTTGATTTTTTATTATTAAGAATATATTTTTCTATATTATTAGCTTTGTTAATTTTATAGAAGAGGGGACCTGAATCAATTAATGCCACTTCTAACCAATTCTTTAACGCGGATACTGGACAATAAGGTGAGTTATTTTTAGGTAAATAGATCATTCTACCTTCACCTTTTTGATCGGTTTTAGAAAAAGGAATTAAAACCTGAACTCCATCATCTTCAAAATTTAAATGTTCATATTTCATGCCTAACAACTCTGATCTTCTACAAAAACTATAAAAACCAATTAATATTAGAGCTTTATCTCTTATGTTTCTAAAATCATCATTATCATCTGGAATTTTATTAATTATTTTTTCAATATCTGCTTTCAAAAGCTCTTTTGCTTGGTCAGATTTGTTATTTTTTTCATCTCTTACAATTGCACTTATCGTTTCTGATATGTTTGGATTTTTTCTATCAAACTGAAAACCATTAACTCTATATTTATAAGTTATAGAGGCTAAAATTCTTTGTATAGTTGACGATTTATAGGCAGATGAAGAGTAGGGGTTATTATTTAATTTTTCCCTTCCAGGAATATTGCTTGTGCCCTTTAATATTTTTGCTTCTGGATCTTCATGAAGCCAATCCATATAATTAGCAGTTAACGCATATGCACTTTCTAAATCATCAACATCTAATGGACTGCAATTGTATTTATTTTTGCAATAGTCGATAAATTTAAGCCAATCTCCATTGTATTTATCCTGTGTATTTTTTGCCTTAGATTTTTCTTTTAATTTACTTACGTTATCATTTAGTGATATTTTAACCATATTATATATTACGATAATTACAGTTATCGTAAATAATAGTCAAGTGATAAATATAATGACTATAAATCAATTATTTATACATATTATCTAAATCTAATTATAATATTACAAACAAGATATAGATTTCACGTGTAATAAAATACTGTATATAGTGTATCAAATGGAACAATTATCTCAGATTTCAGCTGATTCCCAGATCTTTGTATTAACCGGTGCTGGTATAAGTAAAGAGTCTGGGATTGAAACATTCAGAGACTCAGATGGACTTTGGAATAATCATAGGATTGAAGATGTTGCCAGTCCAGAAGGATTCTATAGGAACCCTACTCTTGTCTATGATTTTTATAATAAACGTCGAAAAGAACTAAATTCAGGAATTAAGCCAAATAGGGCCCATATTCTTCTACATGAACTAGAAAAAACATATAAAATTCATATAGTTACACAAAATATCGATAATTTGCATGAGATTGGTGGGTCATCATCAATAATTCATATGCATGGTGAGTTAAATAAAGCTAGATGTATCATGAATGATAATCATGTATTTGAGTGGCTGGAGGACCTAAATGAGACCCATAAATGCCCTGAATGCGGATCACAAATGAGACCTCATATTGTATGGTTTGGTGAAATGCCCATACAAATGGATGAAATTCATGATTTAGCCGAACAATCTAGTCTATTTGTTTCTATAGGCACTTCAGGACAAGTCTACCCTGCTGCTGGTTTCGTTTCGATGTTTAAAGATATGCGCAAACCAACAATTGAATTAAATCTGGAACCATCAAGTAATCAAGATCAATTTGATTTTGCTATTCATAAACCTGCTACAGTTGCTGTTGAAGAATTTAAAAACTTACTTTTAAAGAATTTAAAAAACTAATTTATTCACATTATTAAATTTTTTTTAACAAAAAAATTTTTCTAGAACTTTCTTTATAAAGAATCATTCGCATTAATGTTTTTTATGACAAGAAAACGTCCTGATTACACTGAAGCGCGTAATTATTATATCAAAGGATATAAAAATGAGTACCCTACTCTTCAAGATATTGCTACATAATTCAAATATTCTTTATCAACATTAAGAAAGCAAGCAGCTAATGAAGGTTGGCTTTCAAAAAGAAAAGAAAGAATTGATTTAAAAGAAACAATAAAGATGAGAAAAGAATTTATGGGAAAAGCATCTAAGCTTACTAATGTTTCCTTTAATGCAATAAGTGCTGCAGAATATATAATCAATAAAATTCAAGAAGAGCTAAAGCAAATTGAATCAGGAAATAAAATTTTTGATGTGCACGTAGCTACAAAGCAAATTTGGGCCTTGAATAATGCTATGAAACTTGTGGAAAAAAAGGTCAGCAAACACTTGATCAAATAGAAAATGGGCACATGTCTCCATTTGATGATTTAACTTTTTTATAAATTAATTAAATTCACTTCCTTTGCTATATAATTGGAGTATAGTTCAACTGGGTGAGTGGTAAGGCCTATCGCTTACCCTCTTTCTAATTTGTTTGAGGCTCAACTGTTATGAATTTTTTATTAATCCAAGAGTTGATTCCACTTTGTGCATTGTAAATAATAGTATTAAATTTCTCATCAATCATATTAGCGACTACCTTAGATCTTTTTCCTGATCTACAAATTAAGATTATTGGATCGGTTACATTTATTTCTAATTGTAATTTTTCGTACCATTCATCAAAATTATAATTCCCCTCTTCATCGAAAAAAGTCAGTAAAATACTATTTGGAATAACGCCAGTTTGATCCCACTCTAAGCTTCTTCTTACATCTATAATTGGAATATTAAGATTTGATAATTTAATCATTTCTTGATCATCGACATCTATAACTTCTGCAAATGCAAATTTAACAATCAATAAACCAACTATAATCTTTATATAAAATCTAATATTCATTAACTTTCTTCACAATAATCATTAATTAATTTTAATTGTGAAACTATCAAGTCAAAGCTTGGTAATTATTAAAGAATTAGTTTTCTTAGTTGAGTAGATTAAAAACAAATAATACACTATATTGTTTCGGGGTATAAAGTCCGCTCCACTGCGGAAGTTTTGCCCCATTTATTTTAAATTATATAAGATAATTTGTGCATAGATACTTTTTGATCCCATTTATTGGATTTTTTATCATTATATCTGCTTTTGTTTTTTTTTCCTTCAATTCATAAATGAAGATTGGAAATTTATTGCTGCTAAAATTAATCTTCCTGATTCTTGTGATAACAATATTGAAACAAAATTTATTATTCATGAATCTGATAATAAAATAAACAGATCTTTTAAAGATGAACAAGATATTTATAATGGAAATCAATTTCATCCAATTTTTTTACTTCCATGTGAAAGAGATGACCGAGAATATGATATTAATAATAAAATTACTTCATCTCTTCTTGCCATAAACAAATGGTTACGAGAACAGACATCAAATCAGGAAATT
>CACKIH010000021.1 GCA_902600225.1 uncultured Alphaproteobacteria bacterium
TATCATTATTATGGCGGGAAAAACCCCTGAAGGGCAAAAATGGATAGGTACAATGGGTAATTATATGGGAACTTTTATAAAACCATACTTAGATATTCCACCAACAGGCAATTTAATTCATATGCGCTATCATGAGTTTTTTAAAATAGAGGAAAATAAAATTACTGAAGTACAATCTATTTGGGACTTACCTGAAATTATGATGCAAGCAAATGCATGGCCAATGTCTCCTCAACTTGGAGCATTTCTGTGTACCCCAGCTCCTATGACTGGAGATGGCTTGTCAATAAATGGAGAAAAGAAAGAAAATTTTGATCATGTTATAGATATGTTAAATGATTTATCCTTACATCCTAAAAATCCAGATCCAAAAATTATGAATCTAGAAAAATATTGGCACCCAAATCTTAATTGGTACGGGCCAGCCGGAATTGGAACAGGTAGAGGTATAGCAGGTTTCAGACATTGGCATCAAATCCCATTTTTAAGAGCAATGCCAGATAGAAAAGGTGGTTCATCAAATGAAAAATTAGCCACCGATGGCATGGAAGATTTGCAAACACACTGGATACATGAAGGAAATTATGTGTGTGAAACAGGTTGGCCTAATATGAGATTAACAATAACCAATGATGGCTGGATGGGTATTGCTCCATCAAATCAAGCACTAGAAATGAGAAGTCTAGATTTCTGGAGGCTAGAAAATGGTTTGATTAGAGAAAATTGGGTCTTAATTGATTTACTTGATATTTATAGACAAATTGGAATCAATATATTTGACAGAATTAAAGAGTTTAACAAAGCTCGTCAAACAGGACATATCAATTTATCTGATGGATTAGATGTTTTAAAGTAGCTAATTTTCCTTATTAATAAAATAAGTTGCTACGATTACAATTATACCACCAATAAAAGTAATTAAAGTTGGTATTTCATAAAAAATTATAAACGTTAACAACACACCAAATACAGGAAATAGAGCATAAAATGGAAATACTCTATTTACAGGATACATCCTATATAAATAGAACATCGACATGTGTGCAGCAATTGAAACAAAGATACCTGAATGAAATATTAATAACCATGACTGAAAACTAATAGTTTTTATTTCGTTTATTGTTTGTCCTTCAAATATTGATGATGAAATAATTAATAACATAAATCCTACTAATCCCATCACTGCATTTGTGAGAGTGACCTCTAAATCTTTAAGGTATCTGGAAAATACCTGTGCACTAGCATAAAAGAATGCCATTAACGTTATTAAGATTAATGCAAAAATTTCATTTCTTATTAAAGGATCAAAGCCTAACAAAATAATTCCAAAAAAAGAAATAAATATAAGCACCCATTTTTTAATACTTACTTTCTCTTTTAAAAAAAATGAGCTTAATAATATTGCAAATGGTACAGCCAATTGAGAACCAATAATTATCGGAGAAACTATGTTTGCTTCATTTAAAGACAATGTCATAAAAACATTTGCTAAAAAACCCATAGAAATTGAAAAAAAGAGAAGTGGTAACCAGTATTTTTTTTCAGGAATTCTAAATCGCCAAAAAGGCAAAAGGCATATGAAAACTACTAACATTCTTAAACTTCCCATTAATAATGGGGGTACATTTTCATTAAAAATAACTTTCTGAACAGGGTAGGCACTTCCAAATAAAAAATTGATTATTAAAATTAAAAAATAATGTCTTAAAAGCATTCGAGTTAAAATTTATTTACTGGTTAGTTATTTGCAGCAACTACAGCTGCCATAATTGATGCAAGTTTAGAATTTTTACTATCTGCTCGACTAGGAACCACCACTGGTACTTTACCACCAATTACTATTCCTGCCGCACAAGCATTCATAAAATAAACCATTATTTTGGATAAAGAATTTCCAGTTTCTAAATTAGGAACTAATAATACATCAGTATTACCAGCAACATCGTTCTTAATCCCTTTTATTTTAGCTGCTTCCTCAGAAACAGCATTATCAAAAGCAAGCGGCCCATGAACAAAAGCATTAATTTTTTCTTCTAACGCAAGTTCCATAACTTTTTTGGCATCAACTGAACTTGGCATACTATCAATTGGATCTTCTGTACCTGATAAAATTGCAACTTTTGGTTTGCTAATGTTTAATTTATTACAAAACTGAACAGCATTTTTAAGAATTTGTAATTTTATATCAACTCTTGGTAAAACATTTAAGGCGCCATCAGTGATAAATAGGGGTTTTTTAAGCTGCGGTGTAGTCATATGCCAAATATGACTTAATCTTCTGCCATCAAGTAAATTAAATACTTTTTTTAAATAAGAGCGCATTAAAATATCAGTATGGAGGTTCCCTTTAATTATGATTTTACTTTTATTTTCATTAGACATTTGACAAGCAATTGAAGCACTATCCTCTTCATCTTTAGCCTCTACAATATTAAAATTAGAAATATCCAAACTTAAATTTTTCGCTGTTTCAGCAATTGAACTTCTATTTCCAATTAAAGTTGGATCGATGAGGTTCATATTCTTACCTTCAATTACAGCTGATAATATGCTTTCTTGATTGGGGCACACAACTGCTGCAGGTATGTTAGGAGTTTCTAAAGCTTTACTTTTAAGATCTTCTGGTAATGTGCTCATATTTGGTGTTCTCTCTATACCACTGCTACAATTTTTCCTATGATATTTCTTTATTGTGTAAGAAATATTCTTTGATTTATCGATAATTTCATATACTCAATCTCTAATAAGGAAAAAATGGACTTAGAAAAAAGAACTGAAATACCTAATTCATTAGAAGAACATTGGATGCCATTCACATCTAATAGAGACTATAAAAATAGTCCAAGATTAATGGTTAAGGCAGAAGGTGTTTATTATACTGATCATTATGGAAATAAATTAATTGATGCTAGCTCAGGATTATTTTGTAGTCCAGCAGGTCATTCAAGACCAGAAATAAGAGAAGCAGTATCAAAACAATTAGAGCAATTAGATTATGTTCAACCATTCCAACAAGGTTTTGGTGGTTCATTTGATTTAGCTAGAAAAGTTTCAAAACATACACCCGAAGATTTAAATAAAATATTTTTTACTATTTGTGGCTCATCAGCTGTTGAAACAGCAATTAAAACAGCCATTGCATATTTTAAAGCAAAAGGAGAAGGTCACAGATCTCACATAGTAGGTAGAGAAAGAGGTTATCATGGAATGAATATTGGAGGAATTTCTGTTGGCGGTATGATTGCTAATAGAAAAACTTTCTCAAATATTCTCATGCCAAATGTACATCATTTAAGACATACTCATTTACAAGAAAATTTATTTGTAAAAGGCGAACCTGAAACAGGCGCTGATCTTGCAGATGATCTTGAAAGAATTGCTGGTAACATAGGTGCAGAAAATATTGCTGCATGTATTGTTGAGCCAGTAGCAGGATCAACAGGAACTTTAGTTCCGCCAAAAGGATATTTAAAAAGACTAAGAGAAATTTGTGACAAACACGGAATTCTTTTAATTTTTGATGAAGTTATTACTGGGTGGGGAAGAATGGGTGCTCCATTTGCAGCTCAAGCTTTTGATGTTTGCCCTGATATCATGACAATGGCTAAAGCAATTACTAATGGTGTTGTACCTTTAGGAGCAGTAGCTTCACGTGATCATATCTATGATACTATTGTTGATGCTTCACCTACAGGAGCTATAGAATTTTTTCATGGTTATACTTATTCTGCTATACCTGTTTCAATGGCAGCAGGATTAGCAATGCAAGATATAATCGAGAAAGAAGATTTATTTAATAGAGCAAAAGATATGTCTCCATATTTCTTAGATGGTTTATTTACTTTGAAGGATTTAGATATCATTACAGACATAAGAGGATATGGAATGATGGGAGGAATTGATATTAAAATGGATGAGCGTTTAGGCAAAGCTGGATATGCTTGTTTTAAAAAATTATTTGAAGCAGGCTTAAGCTTGAAAGCAACAGGTGATTGTTTAATTGTTGCACCTCCATTTACTTGTGAAAAAAAACATATTGATGAGATAATTGAAAAATTAAGAACAGGTATCTCAAATTATATGCATGATAGATAATGAAAATAGGTGTTCCATCCGAGATTAAGGCTCAAGAGTCTAGAGTTGGGCTTACTCCACAAAGTGTTAAAGAATTAGTAAAGGATAAGCATACTATTCTAATACAAAAAGATGCCGGTGCTGGTGCTGGATTTTCCAATAGTGATTATGAATTGTCAGGTGCAAAAATTGTAAATTCAGCTGAAGATATTTTTAATGATTCTGAAATGATTGTAAAAGTAAAAGAACCTCTAATGAATGAAGTAGCAATGATAAAAGAAAACCAAATTTTATTTACTTATTTACATCTTTCAGCTGCTCCAGAATTGACAAAGGGTTTGATTGATTCAAATTCAATTTGTATAGCTTATGAAACGGTAAGTGATCATAATAATAAATTACCTCTACTAGCACCAATGAGCGCTGTAGCAGGTAGAATGTCGATACAAGCCGGAGCTTATTCTCTTGAAAAACATAAGGGTGGAAGTGGTTTACTTTTAGGTGGTGCGCCTGGAGTTCAACCTGGAAATGTATTAATTTTAGGCGGAGGTGTTGTAGGAGAAAATGCAGCAATAATTGCCACAGGTATGCAAGCAAAAGTTTTCATCGTTGATAAATCAGAAAAAAGATTAGAAGAATTACAAGAAAAATTTGGTGATAAAATAGAACCACTTCACAGTGATAAAATAAATCTAAAAGATTATATTTCTGAATGTGATTTACTAATTGGAGGAGTGCTTGTTCCAGGTTCTAATGCTCCTAAAATTATAACTAAGGACATGATCAAAGAGATGAAAAGTGGATCGGTGATTGTTGATGTTGCAATTGATCAAGGTGGTTGTGTTGAAACTAGTAAACCAACAACTCATGCAAACCCTACGTATGTTGTAGATGATGTTGTTCATTATTGTGTTGCAAATATGCCAGGGGGAGTTCCTAGAACTTCTACACTTGCTTTAAATGCAGTTACTTTACCATTTATTCAAAACTTAGCTTCTAACGGTTTTAATGATGCTTTAAAAAATGATAAAAATTTTATGAATGGTTTAAATATTTTTAAAGGTGCTGTTACATATAAAGCTATTGCTGATGATTTAAATTATGATTATGCTAATCCAGAAACTTTAGTTCACTAGAAATTATTAGAAGCTTCCACCATTATTTTTAATTTTATTTTTGCTAAATCTTTAGGTAAGTGACCAAGACCGCAATCAGGAGCAACAATTAATTGTTCCTTATCAATAAATTTCAATGCTTCATTTATTCTTGAAACAATTTCTTCTTTAGTCTCTATCTGAGAGCTTGCAATTTTTATCAAACCAAAGATAACTTTCGTTTGATTAAAATCTTTTAAAAAATTTAAATCATTATATCGGTGGGCATCTTCAATAGAAACTGTATCTATAATTGACTCATCTAAAGCTTTACTAATTTTACTGTAAGAATCTAAAGGCGCTTTTGGATAATCTACTGCATCTAATTTATCAGGATAGCCGCAACAAATATGAGTAATTTTTTCAATACTTTGATTATTAATATCTTTAAAACATCTTTCTAGGTTTTTGATTCCAAAATTAAGAGCATTTTCTGGTTTTCTAGCAAACAACGGTTCATCGACTTGAATATATTTACATCCCGCATCAACCAATCTTTTAATTTCTACATTAATCGCATCAGCTAAGTCTTCACCCATATGTTCATCTGAATCATAAAATGTATTTGCTATGGTGTCTGTTATAGTCATTGGTCCTGGAATAGTAATTTTTAAATCTTTATTGGTTAAACTCTGATTTTTTTTCCACTCTTCAACTAAAAAAGATTCTTTTGCTTTAACTTTTGAAGTAATTGTTGGTAACCAACATTTATAATTCCCTGTCCTAGCAACTTTTTCAGTGAGATTTGTAAAATCAATTCCTTCTAAATATCTACAATGATAGTGAATATAATTTTCTCTTCTAACTTCACCATCGGTGAGGATATCAATACCACATTCCTCCTGATCTCTGATTATTTCTTTTGTAGCTTTTTTAAATAACTCTTCAACATTATCGCCCATCTTTTTTATTTCATCTTCGTAAAATTTAGTGGGATATTCAGTATCTGTACCACCAGAAGCATTAAACCAATCAGTTATTTTTAAATAACTTGGTTTTGGGTAGGCGCCTATAACAGTTGTTAACATTAGTTAATTATCCCATTTTTCTGCTAGTTGGTCCAGATTTTGTTTTAACCCCTAAGCTAGAAAGTTTTGTATTGGATAACTGTCTTTCCTGATGAATCATTCGGTGGCTTAATAGTTTTGATACTAAATCATTTTTAATGTCTTGAAATTCTTTTGCTCTAGATAAATCATTAATTTCATTTGGATCATTTTCTAAATCAAACAATAAACATGGCAATGAAGGGAAATGAACATATTTCCATTTATTATTTCTAATAACTGATAGATTGCATTGCTCAGGTGCTAATTTTTTATCATTAACAAAAGAAGTACTTTCTCTAAAATCATAATCAAAAACAACAAATTCTTTATTAGGTGATTTTTCATATTGATTGTTAATATTATGCATTAGTGATTGACCATTCCAATCAATGGGGATTTCACCACCAAGCCATTCTAAAATTGTAGGAGCAACATCTACAGATTCAGTTAAGTGGTTAATTTCCTTCGCACTGTTTTGGGGTACATAAATAAATAATGGAATTCTATAAGAAGAGTCCCACCAACCTAATTTCCCCCATAAATTATTTTCATTTAACATTTCTCCATGATCACTAGTAAAAATTATCATTGTATTTTCTTCTTGCCCTGTTTCTTTAAGAGCATTCAAAATTTTACCAATATTAAAATCAACTTCTGCGCACATAGCAAAATATACACTCATAATATTTTTGATATCTTGATCTTTTAAAAGATCATAATTAACTTCAGAGAAATTTTCTTTAAGTAAAAATTTTTTACATAACTCTTTAAGTAGTGGATGTTTTTTTGATAATTCTTTCAGTGAAATATTATTTTTAGATAAGTTAATACTATCTGGATTAAATTTACTAAACCATGGATCAGCTACATGAAAGGGTGGGTGTGGTTTTAAAAAAGATACATGCATAAAAAATGAATCTTTAATCTTTTTTAAGTCGTTAACAACTTTGTCTGCTAAAAATGCGGTGTCTGAAAATTCAGTTGGAATATAATATGGTTCATAAATATACGCTTGATCATCTTTAGGCTTTCTTCCTTTGTACAAATCTTCTGCTTTATTAATTTCAAAACCATTTTGATTAAGATGGTTAGCCCAAGGCTCTGGTTTTCCTCCTGGTAAAACACAACCATCATCAAACCCTTCCATTGGTGATTCATATGTAAAATTTTTTTTATCTTTTGGATCCAAATATCTCGGATCCCAAGAGGTATCAGTGTATCCGTAAAGTCTTGGATTATAATTTAGTTTACGAACTTCTTTAGCGATATTTGTAAATCTTTTATCAAGAGGAGCACCATTATATACTGAACGATGTATAAATGGATATAAACCAGTCAGCATAGTAGTTCTAGATGGACCACAAGGGACAATTCCAGCAAAATGTGATTTAAAAATTATACTTTGTGAAGCAAGTTTGTCTAAGTTTGGTGTTAGAGCATATGGATGATTTAGGAAGCTAAAGCAGTCAAAACGCCATTGATCAGCACATATAAAAAGAACAGATTTTTTAGATTTTTCCATATTTACTAATAATTATTAAAGTAATTAATTAAGAAGAAATACACAATTTTTTTAAAAAAATTGTAATAAAAACGTCAAATATTTTTGCTAAAAAGTCAAAATTGTTTACAAACAAAATCATACGATAAATTTATCTTATAGGAGAAAATATATGTTAAAAAAACTATTCATAGCGTTAGTATTTTCTTCCGCAACCTTTGTCTGGAGTGGAAGCTCTTTTGCAGGTGGTCATTGCGTAGGTACAACAATGAACGATGCACAGACAGGCGGAAAATATCCTCAGCAATATGAGTTATCAGAATATGAAAGTGCAGCTGGCTGTACTATGAAGTTTTCAGATAATCCAAATATTGCTAGCATAAACGCTACAATACAAGGTAACCCAGGAAGTCTACCTCCAGTTGAGGATAGATTACCTGATGAACCGCTTGTTGTAGTACCATATGAGTCTATTGGTAAATATGGAAATACAATAAATTTCTTATCGAACGCAACTGAAGCTGGAACTTCAGATATGTTATCTACAAGACACGTTAACTTATTACGTTTTGCTGATGACTTAACTACAATTGTTCCAAACGTTGCTAAAGATTATGAGTGGAATGATGATTTTACTACTTTAACATTCATGTTACGTAAAGGTCACAAGTGGTCAAATGGTGAACCTTTTGTGGCTAGAGATGTTGAGTTTTGGTACGAAGATTTGATGATGAATCCAAAGATTCGTGAAAAACCATATCCATATCTTTTAGTTGGTGGTGAGCCAATGACTGTTGATGTAATTGATGATCAAACAGTAAGATTTAACTTACCATCTCCGTTCCCTGGTTTAACTGCAACAATTGCATGGTCATATAACCAGTTCTTCATGCCTTCACATTTCCTAGAACAATTCCATCCGGAAATTGATTCAAATGCTGATGCAAATGCTCAGGCATTAGGATTTGCAGATGGTTACGATGCTTTAGCAGCATATTATGGTAACTCAGGTTGGACTGATACTCCAACTCCTTTACTAGCTAAACCAGATCTAGTTGCTGGATTACCTTATGCAGCCTATCCTTCTTTAGAAGCTTACATGACTATTGAAGACACTACTGAAGGTAGAGTCTATGCAGCTAACCCATACTTTTTCCAAGTTGATACAGCTGGGAATCAATTACCATACATTGATTATCAAAATGAAAGATACATCAATGAAAATGAAATAAGATTGTTAAAACTTGTTAATGGTGAAGTTGATTATAAATCACAGTCTGTTCAATTAGAATCCGCTCCTCAATTACTTGATGGTGCTGAGTCTGGTGGATATCAAGTTCAAATCAATCCAGGTTGTGGTGCTGCATTATTTAGCTTTAATGTAACACATCCTGATCCTGAAAAACGTAAAGTCTATGGGGATATTCGTTTCCGTCAAGCAATGTCAATTGCAATGAATAGAGACGAGATCAACGAAGTTGCATATTACGGTTTAGGTAAAGTTGAGCAGTTTGTAGGATTTTCTCCTGCACCTGACTTCGTTCCTGAAAGTATAAAAATGCATATGACTCAATACGATCCAGATGGAGCTAATGCTCTGCTTGATGAAGTAGGATTAAAAGACGTTGATGGTGATGGATTTAGAGAATTACCAAATGGTGATGCTCTAGCTATTAACATTGACTATGCTACTCAAGGTATTGGTGGTGTTGAAGTTGAACTTGTTGCAAGATACTTCAATGAAGTAGGAGTAAAAACTACTTTTAAAGAGGTAACTCCAGATGAATATCGTGGTTCGCAAGCTGCTAACCAACTTGACGTTCATGTTTGGGATAAAGGTCAACCATTAGCAATTGTTGCTGGTAACCCAGAAACATTTAAACCTCCGTTTGGTAACTACTTTAACCATACACAAGGTTTAGATTGGGCAGCATACATTGATAGTAATGGTGACGAAGGTACTAAACCTCCTCAATGGGTATATGACTTAAGTGATGGAATTGATAAATTCCAATCTTACGCTCTTGGTACTGCTGAGTCTAACGAGTGGGGTGAAAAAATTGCAACAATGTTAACAGAGCAAAGTCTATTGATTGGTACGGTGAAAGCACCTTTCCCAACTTATCATAGAAATGCTTTGAAAAACTTTACGCAGTTTAAAACTACTTCGTATGAGTATTATAGAACATACCCATACCTAGCTACTCAATGGTGGTTAGACGAGTAATTTAACTCAATAAATAATAAAAAAAGCGGCAATTATATATTGCCGCTTTTCTTTTTTTAATTATTCTTGTCTCCTAATTATTTTATATGATTAATTTTATACAATTTACTCTCACAAGAGCAGGACTTGCAATTATAACTTTGCTTCTTGTATGCTTTATTGTTTTTTCATTAATGGAATTAGTTCCTGGAACTTGTGCTGAAAGATATCTAGCATTTAAAAATACACAAGGATCACAAATAACTTATGAAGACATAGAAAAAGAAAAAATTCGTTTAGGTTTAGATAAACCTTTTTTATATAGATATGGCAAATGGGTTTCTAATATAGTTTTTAATGGAGATTTTGGTGATAGTTGTATTCTAAGAATGAATATTAATGAATTATTAAGTGGAAGATTTATTTTATCTTTAACAATATGTTTGGTTGCACTAATATTTTCATATTTAATTGCCATACCAGTTGGGATCATATCGGCCACGACAAAATATGCATCATTAGATAATACGCTTAAATTTATTAGTTATCTTGGAATAGCACTTCCTAATTTTTTAGTAGCACTCTGTATTATGCTTTTTATGACTGTTTACTATGGAGATACGATGACAGGTTTATTTTCTCAAGAATATGAAAACGAACCCTGGTCATCAGCAAAACTATTTGATTTTTTAAGCAGAGCTTGGCTTCCAATATTTGTTTTAGGTTGGAATGCAACTGCCTTTGCTCTTCAAACAGTTAGAGCACTAATGCTAGATGAAAATGATAAACTATATGTAATGGCTGCAAGAGCTAGAGGAATATCAGGAATGAGTTTGTTGTGGAGATATCCCGCAAAACATTCTTTAGGTCCAGTAATCAATTCTATAGGTTTTGACCTCAATCGAATATTTAGTGCATTACCAATTGTAGCGTTAATTTTAATTCTTACTGAAGCTGGCGCACTATTGATTGAAGCTTTAGCAAGATCAAATGATCAGCAGTTAGCAGGCGCAATTATTTTTCTTTTAACAGCAACAATTGTTTTTGTTAATTTTATAACGGATATTATTTTAGCTATAATTGATCCAAGAATAAGAAAAGGAGTTATGGGTGGAGGTTAGTAATCAAAAAAAAGAAGCTTATTATACTGCAACGCAGATGCAGTTAGTAAGAACACGTTTTTTTGGAAATAGATCTGCTATGATTGCTGGATCTATATTACTGTTTATGATTATTTGTAGTCTTTTTGCAGATTTTCTATCTCCTTACGATCCAACAATTAAAGGAAGAGATAAAGATTATGAAAACGGAGCACCTCAAATTCCAATGTTTTGGGATGACAATGGATTTTCTGCTAGGCCATTTCTACATACATTAGAAAAGTATAGAGGAGCAGATACAAATTTCAGATGGGTTTATAAAGTTGATACTGAAAAAAGAAGATACGTTTATTTCTTTGTTGAAGGATGGGAGTATAAAGTTTTTGATTTTAATATAAATCTTCCAGGAAAGATTTTAGATTTTAAAATTCCAGGTTTTACATTTAATACTCATTTATTCGGTGTTGAAGAGGGTGGAATTCATATATTTGGAACAGATAAGGCTGGAAAAGATTTATTTAGTAGAACCTTAAGTGCAATTTATATTTCGCTAGCTGTTGGTACACTTGGAGTTTTTATTTCATTTGTACTATCGCTAATTATAGGTGGGATATCAGGTTACTATGGTGGATGGATTGATAGTGTATTGCAGATGTTTACTGATGCAATTCGAACGGTACCACCAATACCTTTATTTATGTGTCTTGCTGCCTTTGCGCCATTAGAATGGAGTTCTGAATTACGTTTCTTTTTTATATCATGTTTACTTGGATTAATTTCATGGCCAACACTTGCAAGAAGAGTAAGAACTCATCTACTTAGTGAAAGAAGTCAAGAATATATTCTTGCTGCAAAACTTTGTGGTGCGTCATCTACCCATATTATCGTAAGACACTTGTTACCAAGTTTTACGAGTTACATTATTGTCGATTTAGTAATTAGTTTTCCATACATGTTATTATCTGAAACTGCTTTAAGTTTTATAGGATTAGGTTTGAGGGAACCTGTAAATTCTCTTGGTGTTCTTTTGCAAAATGCAACGAAGGCTGATGTACTTTTAAATTATCAATGGTATTTTATCCCTGTATTTTTCTTAGTCGTATTAATTTTAACATTTGTTTATGTAGGAGATGGATTACGTGATGCAGCAGATCCTCATAAGGTAAAGTAATATGAGTCACTTATTAGAAGTAAAAAACTTAGATGTAAAATTTGATACTGATGAAGGTAGAATAACAGCAGTTGAAAATATTTCTCTTTCTGTAGATCAAGGAGAGGTACTTGGTATAGTTGGCGAATCTGGATCAGGTAAATCTGTTACAGCTAAATCGATTATGAAGTTAAACCCAGGTAATACCTCTTATAATGAAGACGCAGAAATAATTTTAGACAACGAAAACATACTTCAATTTACTTCTAAGCAAGACTTAAAGAAAATTAGAGGTGGAAAAGTATCAATGATTTTTCAAGAACCTATGGCAAGCTTTGCTCCAGCAATAAAAATTGGAGCACAAATGGTTGAGCAATTACTAATTCATAAAAATATTAATAAAGATGAAGCAAAATCAATATCTATAAACATGCTTAAAAGAGTAGGTATAGCAGATGCAGAAAAACGGTTTAATCAATATGCATTTGAACTATCTGGAGGAATGCGTCAAAGAGCTATGATAGCTATGGCATTATCAACTATGCCTAAACTTTTATTAGCAGATGAGCCTACAACTGCTTTAGATGTAACAATTCAAGCTCAAGTAATAAACTTAATTAAAGATATCATTAAAGAATATCAAATGGGCGTAATATTTATTACTCATGATCTAGGTGTTATTGCTCAGGTCGCTGATCATGTAGCAGTAATGTATTTAGGAAGTGTAGTTGAAAAAGGTCCAGTAAATGAGATTCTTAAAAATCCTAAACATCCTTATACAAAAGGTTTATTACAAGCCTTGCCTGATATTAATAACTTAGATGCACCATTATCTCCTATACCTGGAAATATTCCAAGTCCATTAGATAGACCCACAGGCTGTGTATTTAGAACTCGATGCCCTCATCATAATCCTGAGGGTAAAGATGGTAAAATAGAAATGAAATTAATTGAAGTTGAACCAGGTCACTGGGTTGACCAGTGTGGAATTCAGTGTGGTCAAAATGGGTGATAATTTAATTTCAGTTAATAATGTTTCAGTAAATTTTGATTATCAAGAAAATTTTATTTCTAAAAAACAAAAAATACATGCAGTTAACAATATTAATATTAAAATAAAAAAAGGATCTTTTTTTGGTTTAGTTGGCGAGTCAGGTTCAGGAAAAACTACTCTCGGTAGAGCAATACTTGGGGCTAATAAAATTAGTTCAGGAAATGTTATTTTTCATGATGATGAAAGAGATTATGATTTAACTAATATGAACAAACAAGATTTAAAAGAATATAGAAAAAAAGCTCAACTAATTTTTCAAGATCCTTATGCTGCTTTAAGCCCAAGAATGACTGTTAGGGATATTATTGCAGAACCTTTAGAAGTAATGAAAATAACAAACTCAAGACAAGAGACTGATGAAAGAGTAAGAGATATCGCAGCTAAATGTAGACTAAATATTGAGCATTTACGAAGATTCCCTCATGCATTTTCTGGAGGACAAAGACAAAGAATATCAATTGCAAGAGCCTTAGTAAGTAATCCAAAATTTATTGTAGCAGACGAAAGTGTTGCTGCTTTAGATGTATCAATACAAGCAGATATATTAAATCTTTTAAAACAACTTCAAAGTGAACTTAACCTTACTTACTTATTTATTAGTCATGATTTAAGTGTTGTTGCTCATGTATGTGATGTTGTTGCAGTTATGTATTTAGGGCATATAGTTGAAATGGGCCCCTCAAGAGAATTATTTAAGAACCCTAAACACTCCTATACTAAAGCATTATTATCTTCTATTCCTTCAATTGATCCAGAGAAAAGATCTGAAGCTATTGAACTAAAAGGAGAAATACCTAGTGCATTAAATCCACCTCCTGGTTGTGTATTTAGAACAAGATGTCCTAACCCTGGAATAGATTGCAAAGGTGGCGAGATAACAATGGGCCTTACTGAAGTTGAACCAGGTCACTGGGTAGACCAGTGTTGTGTTTTATAAAAAAGTATCTTTTAAAAACACATAACAAATTATGAAAAGTAATTTATTTTTAGCTGTTATCCTATCACTTTCAGGTTTGTTCTTATTAGATTGTATGGGCATTGCGATAAAGTTTTTGCGAAACGATTATCCAGCTGCTCAACTTTCTGTTTTTCGAAATTTATTTGGGATGATCCCATGTGTTATTGCTCTATATTTTTCACAAGATTGGCATCGAAACGGTAGACAAATAAAAATAACACAATGGAAGCTAGGATTATTTCGGGGATTTTTTGTAGCCCTGGCTCAATTGTGTCTCTACACTTCTTATGCTTACCTACCATTTGCTCTAGTCGCTACCATGGAATACACAGGACCTATGATGGTTACTCTTCTTGCTATTCCTATACTAGGTGAAAAATTTGGTTGGTACAAAATGAGTGCAGTAATTTCTGGTTTTGCAGGTATTGTTTTAATTATGCAACCTTGGTCATCAGATTTTAATTATATGTTACTACTTCCAATACTTGCTGCTTTAGGATATTCGTTAGCAAGAGTAACTTCTTTAAGTTTTGAGGATCATGTTCCTTCACCACTTATTAACTTATACGGTCAAACAGGGACAATCATAATTGCATGTATGTTAGTAATATTTTTTGGTATGTGGGAAAATTTTAAAAGTATAAATGATTTCTTTGTAGTTTGTGTTATGGGAATTGCAGGAGGGTCTGGAACTTTATTATTAATCTACGGTGCTAGAAAAGCAGAACTTAGTAAAATTATGCCATTTGATTACATTGAAATATTTTTTGCACTTATTTTAGGTTGGATATTTTTTGCAGAATGGCCAGTTGACCAACTCTTTCCAGGTACTTTTTTAATAGTTTTAGGTGGATTAATCATTTATCTTCAACAAAGAAAAAATAAATTTCAAAGATTGAGAAAAATATAATGGAATATAAAATTACCAAACTTCAAAATGATAAAGGTTTAGATATTGATATAGTCAATATTATTAACTCAAATAATTACAGTTTTAGCTTTTATACATATGGTGGTTATATAAGTGAAGTTTGTATACCAACTTCTTCCAATGATTCTAAAACAGAGGATGTATTATTAGGTTACGGTAATTTAGATGATTGCTTGAAATCTAATGGATATTTTAATGCAATTATTGGGAGAGTTTGTAATAGAATAGACCAAAGTAAATTTACTCTTAATGGACAAGAATATAATTTGTATTCTAATGAAAAAAATAATCATCTTCATGGAGGTAAAGAAGGTTTCAATAAAAAAATATGGAAAATAGTTGATATTAATAAAACAAGTGAAAGTATAACAGTAGAGCTCTCTTATTTCTCTAAACATTTAGAAGAGAATTATCCGGGTAACTTAGATTGTAAAACTATTTACGAACTTAATAATAGAAATGAAATTATAATATCTTTTAAAGCTTCTACAGATCAAGATACTATTGTTAATTTGACTAATCATAATTATTGGAACTTTCATGGTCATAATGATAATTACAAAAATATTACAGAGCATATTGTTAGAATATCATCTAATCAAATTTGCGAAACTGATGAGGATTCAATTCCAACAGGTAAACTATTAGATGTAGTTAATACAAAATATGATCTAAATAATTCGTTTGAAATAAATAATACTTTTTTAAAGAGTGGTGGTATTGATCACAATTATGTTCTTAAAAATCATTCAATTGATAAATCTATAGCTTCCATATATAGTAAAATTACCGGCATGGGAGTAGAATACTCAACTGATCAACCTGGAATACAATTTTATACTGGTAACATGATGAAGGAGTCATACAACGGAAAACATGATAGAAATTATGGTTTACAATATGGAATGTGTTTAGAGACACAAATCTTCCCTGATGCTATTAATCAATCAAATTTTCCATCAACTATATTAAAAAAAGGTGAAAAATATACTTCAAATACTAAAATAAAATTAAGAAATGATTTTAAATAAATTAATTTATTGTTTAATCATTTTATATCTATAGACATCAAAAAAAATGAAAATCAGTAAAAAAATTATCGATAATTTAAAAAAGGGTGGTGTAGATTTTTACTTAAGTGTTCCTTGTAAGTTATTAGCTAACATGATTGATATTCTTGAAAAAGATAAAAATGTTTACTATTCGGCTGTACCACGTGAGGAAGAAGGTATGGGTATCTGTGCTGGAGCTTATTTAGGAAATAAATTCCCTTGTATAATGATGCAGAATACAGGAATTGGAAATTCAGTGAATGCAATTGTTTCTTTATTACAATTATATCAAATGCCTATTGTTTTCCTAATTAGTTACAGAGGTACACCAGGCGAGCCAGTAGGAGCACAAGGTGGAATGGCTAAAATAACTGAAGATATTTTACAAACGTTAAGAATACCTATGTTGCATTGTTCTTCAGAAAATGATCTTGAGAAAATTTCAACATTTAGCAAACATGCTAAAGTTGTTGAGTCACCAGTTGCTATATTATGTGATTTCAATTTAATGAAAGATGATAAATGAACCGGTTTGATTTATTAAATAAAATACAAAATATTCTTAAAGATAACTTAGTTATTTGTAATATAGGTCTTCCATCTCAAGAATTATATAAAATTAACGATCAACCAAACTTTTTTTATATGTTAGGCAGTATGGGTTTGTCTTCTTCTATTGGTTTAGGCTTGTCATTATCTCAAAATAAAAATGTTGTTAGTATAGATGGTGATGGATCTGTTTTAATGAATATGAATACACTAGCAACAATTGGTAATAGAGCGCCATCAAATTATACTTTATTAATAATTGATAATGGATCATATGGATCAACAGGAGATCAAAGGACTTTTACTGATGAAAATACTTCTCTAAAAGATGTTGCAATAGGTGCTGGTTGTAAAAATGTAGTTGAATGTTCTGGAGATGAAACAGTAAATGAATTATCAAAAGCTATTGACGATCAAAATAACTCTTACGTAATTATCTCTAAAATTAATTCTGGGAATGTCAAAATTGATCCAATTCCTCTTAATCCTATAACGATCAGAGATAGATTTAGAAAGTTTATAGGTATAGTTAAATACCTCTAAATAAATATTTATGATCATTTGTGCAGGATCAATTTTTTTAGATAATATAAGTAGGATAGATCAGTTTCCAAAAAAACCAATTAAAGTTTTATCTAAAGGCATTGATAAAAGGTTAGGCGGTTCAGCAGCAGTATCAGCATTTACTGCTAAAAAATTGGGTTGTGATACTAAATTTATTGGAAAATTTGGAGATGATAGTGCTTCTGTTTTCTTAAAAAATGAATTTAAAAAATTTAAAATTAATATCAGTAAATCTATTTCTATAAAAAAATGTAAATCCTCACAAAGTTTTGTAATTGAAGATATAAATGGTGAAAGATTACTAGCTGCTTATAATGATCCAAAGTTACTTAATTATAAGAAAATACCAAATTTAGATTTTAGAAAAAAAGATATTTATGCAGTAGATATGAGGTGGATTAGAATAGCTACCGAAATTGCCAAAATGACTAACAAAAATAATATTAAATGTGTTGCCGACCTAGATAATTTTAAAAAAACATCACATATATCACAAATTGTTAAAAATGCTTCTCATCCCATATTTTCTGAAGAGGGTTTAAAAACATATAAGCAAAATTCAAATATGAAAACTGCTCTTTTTGAAATATTTAATGAGACACAAAAATTTGTAGCGGTCACATTAGGTTCCAAAGGTGTTCTTTGTGTAGATAACAATTCATTGTATCATTGTAAAATTCCAAAAGTTAAAACAGTTGAAACAAATTGTGCAGGAGATGTATTTCATGGAGCTTTCGCATCTGCATTATCTCTAAATAAATCAAATATAGAAAGTATTATTTTTGCATCTGCTGCTGCAACTTTAAAATGTATGCAAAGTGGAGGTATATATTCAATACCTACAATTAGTTTGGTTAATAAATTTTCAAAAAAAATAAAAATTAGTAAA
>CACKIH010000022.1 GCA_902600225.1 uncultured Alphaproteobacteria bacterium
CAAAAAGATTTATTTAGGGCGCTAGACAATAAATTAATATCAGCAGTAGGTTTAGATGTTTATGAATTAGAGCCACCAAATAAAAACATTAATTTTTCTAAGTACAAAAACAGTATTTTCAGTTGCCATAATGCATATAATACCACAACAGCAGTAAAAAAAACACATAACATGGTATTTAATAATTTAATAAAAAATATTTGATGGATCTATACGTAAATTTTTCAAGTTTTGAATTACCAAAAAATATTAATAAATTAAAAAAAAAAATTTTAACAATAAAATCGTTTTTAAAAAGAAATCAAATTAAAAATATTGAAGTATCATATCCAAGAATAAAAAAAATTGAAAATTTTTTTTTTAATAATTTTAATGATTTTAATGTTATTTTTAATTTTAATGAAATTTTAGATATCGAAGAACTAAAAAATTGTATTAAAGTATCTCAACAATATAATTCAAATATAATAAGAATAAAGTTTTCTAATTATCTTGAGTTTAAAAGAGATAAAAAAAAAATTTATGAGAAAAAAATTAATAATTTTATATACATCTTAAAAGGCATTAAGAAATATTTAAAAAAAAACAATTTTTTTATTGCTATAGAGAATCACCAAGATATTGATTCTAATGATTTTGAAAAAATATTTAAAAATGTTAAATCAAATTTTGTTGGTATTTGTTTTGATACTGCAAATGCTGTTGCTACTTGTGAATTACCAGAAACATATGTCAAAAAATTTGCAAGTAAAATATTTTTAGTACATATCAAAAATTATAAAATATTTTATAAATATAATAGTTTTATACAACTAAACGCAAGCTCTTTACAATCTGGATCTTTAGATATAACTGATTTATTAAATAATATTATATCAAAATCTCAATGTAAAAATTTCTCAATAGAAATAGGCAATAAAAAAAGAAGAACAATTAATATAAATGACAACCAAATTAAGAAAATATTGAATTCAAGAAATAAAACTAAACAATATTTATTCCAAAAATTTATTGAAAAATTTGATAAACCTTACAATGAAAAAAATTTTAATGTATATTATTTAATACGATCAAGTTTAAAAATGATTAGAAGTAATTTTAACTTATGAAAGCTTTACAAAGATATCAAGCTGAGCCAAAAAAACTAAAAATCTTTGAAGTTCCAAAGCCAAAGGTTCAAAAAGGTTTTTGTATAATAAAGGTAGTATCGTCTGGAATATGTGGTAGAGATATAGAACATCATAATACAAGATTACCAATATCAAAAATACCTTTTACTCCAGGACATGAATTTTCAGGTATCATTGATGAAATTGAAAAAAATAATAAATTTAAAGTAGGTGATAGAGTAGTTTCAGAAACAGTATATTCTGTATGTAATAAATGTAAAAGTTGTAAAAAAAATATCTATAACTTATGCCCAAAAAGAAAAAATATAGGTGGTTCAGTTAATGGATCATTTGCTGATTTTGTAAAAGTTCCAATTAGTTCACTTCATCTTATTCCAAAATCTATATCACATGATGAAGCTGCGTTGATTGAGCCAACGTGTGTTGCATATAATGCTGTATTCATGAACTCTAAAATCAATAGTAATTATAAAATTTTAATTCTAGGTATAGGTACTATAGGTCTTTTAACTGCTCAAATGTGTAAATTAAAATCTCAAAATATACATTTATTGTGTTTAAAGTCTGAATTTAATAAAATAAAAATAGCTAAATCTCTTGGATTTAAAAAATTATTGTTTTTTGAAGATCTCGATAACTCTGATTATATAAAATATAATAATTATTTTGATGTTGTATTTGATACTGTAGGAGGTGTTTCAAACACCTTTAATTGTGCACTTTCATATGTAATACCTAATGGTCAAATTATAAAATTAGGCTGGTTTATGGGAAAAAATAAGGAACTTAATCTCGATGCTATTATTAGGAAGAGTATTTCTGTTAAGGGGTCATTTAGTCATAATTTTAAAATTTGGGAAAAATGTATAAAACTTGTAAAAAATAAAAAAATAAATTTAAGAAAAATTATTGGAAGAGTTGATGATTTAAAAAATTGGAAAAATAGTTTTAATGATGTAATTAATAAAAAATATGTGAAAATAATTTTAAGGTCATGATGCAAGAATATTTTAAAAATAAAGTAGTTTTAATAACAGGAGCTGGATCTGGTATAGGTCTTGAAACAGCAAAAATTCTTTCCAGTTATGGTGCTAATTTAATTCTAATCTCAAAATCTCAATCAGCAATTAAATTACATCAAAAAATTATAAATAAATATAAAAAATTAAAAATTTTAAGTTTTGCTAGTGATATAACTATTGAACAAAACGTTATCGATATAATCAATCAATCGTATTTAAAATTTAAAAAAATTGATATTTTGATTAATTCTGCTGGAAAAACTTCTTTTGGCAAATTAGAAGACACTACTTTAGAATCTTGGAACGACATACATAATCAAAATGGAACTTCCACTTTTTTGTTATGCAAACATGTAGTTCCAATAATGAAAAAAAATAAATTTGGGAAAATAGTAAATATCTCTTCTATAGCAGGAAGATTCAGAGGTATGACCTCCGGTTTATCATATGCTTACACGAAATCTGGCTTATTGGCTTTTACAAAACAATTGGCTGCTCAAATAGCAAAATATAATATAAATGTGAATGCTTTTTGTCCATCTCAGACTATGACCCCAATGTTAAAAAAATTAATCAAAGACAGTCATGATCCTAATACTTTTAAAAATATTACAAATAAAATACCATTGGGAAGAATTGCAAAACCTGTTGAACAAGCAAATGTTATTATTTTTTTAGTATCCGATAAATCCTCTTACATTACTGGTTCATTTATTGACTCCAACGGAGGTCTTTATTAAAAATATTGTAATAATACCAGTAAGATTAAGTTCTTCTCGATTTCCTAATAAACCTCTTATTTTATTAAATGGTAAAACTATGATAGAACACACTTGGTCTCGTTCTATAAAATCAAAATTGGTAGACGAAGTATTAATTGCTACACCAGATAAAAAAATTAGAAATTTAATGGAATCTTTAGGTGCAAATGTAGTAATGACAAGTCATAAACATGAAATGTGTATGGACAGAGTTAATGAAGCAGTTAAAAAAACTAAAAATTATAGTAATAATATAATTGTAGTTCAAGGAGACGAACCTCTAATAAATGCAAAACTAATAAATAAAGTAATTAATAATATATCTAAGAAACCTAAATCAGAAATGGTTTCTTTGGTAAAAAAAATTACAGATCAATCTGAAGAAACTAATCCCAATAGAGTAAAAGTTGTTTTCAATAAAGACGGGTTTGTTCATTATATATCTCGTGAAAAAATTCCATCTTTAAAAAAATTTAAATCAGTAATAGATTACTATAAATTAATTTGTGTTTACGGTTTATCAGGGTCTTTTTTAAAAAAATATTCAAAACTTAAAATAAGCTATCATGAGAAGATTGAGTCTATCGATATATTGCGTGTTATAGATAATAACTACAAACTTAAGGTTATTGAGGTATTTGATGATTTATATAACATTGATACTAGGGCGGATGTACCTATCGTTAAAAAAATGCTTAATCAAAACAATTAGTTTTTTTTCTTGTTTTCTTTATCATTAATTAATTCAAGTAAGCCTTGACCGATATCAGTATAAACTTTCATAGATACATGTTTAGCAAAATTAATATTTGATTTATAAGGTGTTATTGAATAGTGATCTGAGATAGAATTTTTGTTGTAAGATACTTTAAATTTTTTTCCAGTAATCTCTCTAATAATATCAAGTAATTCAGATATTTTTATTTTTTCATTACCTGTTATGTTTATAAAATTATTCTCTTTATTTTTAATTGATAAATCAACTGTCATCTTAGCAGCATCAGTTATATGTATGTACTGTCTAATATCATCTTCAGTTCCTTTAAGATGAATAGAATTTTTTTTATATATTTCATCAATATAACTATTAAGACTATTCCATTCTTGAGAATCAAGACCGTAAATTGATCCATATCTTAAAATTAAAAAAATACCACGTTTATAAGAATTAAAAAAATCGACTATCAATTCTTCACAAGCATATTTAGAAATTCTATAAATAGATCCTTTATTACTATAAACATACATTGATGATGAAAATATAAATTTAGATACTTTATTAACTTTACATGCCTCTAAGATATTTAAAGTTCCAATTAAATTAATCTCAAAAGCTTTTTCAGGTTTATTTCTACATTCATCAATATTCGCAAGAGCTGCAAAATGGAAAACAATATCTATATTTTGAAGAAATTTTACAACTTTTGTTTTATTGATTATATCACATTCATTATAATATAAATTTTTATGCTCTAATTTTGGTTTTTTTATATCAAGTATCATTACTTCATAATTTCTTTTTAGAAATTCTTTTGCAATATTGATACCAATAAAACCAGACCCACCAATTATAGCTACTTTTTTATTTTTCATTTCTAGCTCTACTATTGATTAAAGAATTTAAACTAAGTAAAATAAACAAAATTATTATAAATATTACTAAGTAATGTATTGGATATATGTAATTTCTTTTTCCACTTACTTTTATAATTTTATTTTTAATTATTGAATTATTTAGATTAAGATAATTTTCGTGTTGAAGTTTATATTCTAACAGTAAATTTCTCAATTTTGTTATTTTCTTGTATAATAATGCATTTAAAAGTTCATCTTTTTGTAAATTAAAATTTCGTAAATATGAAGCTATTTGAATTAAACTTTCTTTTTTCTCCATTTCAAAATCATAAATATTTCGATTTATTTTTTTTAATAAATTTGATTTACTTATAATTTTATTAGATAAAAAGTCTTGATCATAGTTTGTAAAATTATCTTTACCATAAGGATCAAATATGAAACATTTAGTATCTTGAGAATTAATGTAATCTAATTCAGAGAAAAATTCGCTAAGAACAATTTTATCACCAGCTTTGCTAAGAATTTCAATTGCTTTGTAATGGCAATTAATTTGAAAATTTATTTGATCTATTAATTCATCAAAATTATCTTTTGAAAGCTTTGGATAATTTTTTTGACTATTCTTTAATATATCATTTAAATCTGCATTATCTTCAAGATGTGAATTCAATTGTTGATTAAAATCATAGTTATAATAAGTTAAAAAATTAGTGATAGTTGATTTAAGAGAGTCTATATTTATGACTTCTAGACCTTCATGTATAATTCTTAAATCTCCATTATAATTTACTGCCTTAATATTTGAAGTTCGTGAATTTGATGGTAAATCATTATTTGTATTAAAAAATAATAATTCTTCTAAATTAATTTTTTGTATCAATTTATTTGTATCATAAGGATTAAATTCAATCATACCTATGTATGAGGCCTCAAGATCATTAGTTGTTTTGTCCACTATATTGTTATTTGTATTTTTTATTAATTTCCAACTAACAGTAACTCTCGGGATAGTAATTTCTGTATAGCTTCTTTCATGATCTTCATAAAAATTAATATATTTTCCAATTATAGTTGGGTAAAATTGTATGAAAACATATGTAAAAATTAAAGATACAATAGAATAAATTGATAATATTTTAAATTGAGTAAAAAGTTTCATATCTGACTATACTGTTATATATAAAATATAATGAATAAAAATAATATTTTTAAAAGACCAATACTGATTATTGGTTTAGGTTCAATAGGAAAAAGACATTTAAGAAATCTACATAATTTAGGTCATAGAAATATTAATGTTTTAAGACTTTTCAACAAAAACCCTTTAGAAATAAGTTATAGAAAGAAGATAAGTCAAATATATACAAGTGATAAAGATGCTTTTGGATCAAACCCGAAGTATGTAATTATTTGTGTACCAACAAGTTTACATAGAAAATATGTTGCAAAAAGTTTTGAAATTAATGCACAAATTTTATGCGAAATACCACTTTATCACAATTACTCAAAATATGATTTAAGGTTTAAAAAAAAATTTAGTTTTAAAAATAAAATATTTGTTAATGGATTTAATTTTAGATTTCATCCCATTTTATTAAAAATTAAAAATATCATTAAAAATAATGAAATTGGTAAACCTTTATTTTCAAAATTTCATTTTGGAGAAAAAATAAATAATATTCATACTTGGGAAAATTTTAAATCACGGTACGAAGTTAGAAAAGAACTTGGAGGAGGAGTAACGAGAACTAGCTCGCATGAAATTGATATGGCATATTTTCTTTTTGGAAAAATTAAAAGTTTATATTGTGATAAAAAAAATTTAAAAATTAAAGATATTAATTGTGAAGATTTTGTTCAAATAAATCTTAATCATTTAAATGGTGTAAACTCAACAATTATTCTAGACTTTATTTCAAATACTTACACTAGGAAAATGGAAATATATTTTAGTAAGGGCATAATAGAATGGAATTTTAATAATAGTAATATTAATATATTTAAAAATAATAAGTGGTATAAAAAAAATTATAAATATGATTTTAATTTAACATATATAGATGAAATTAAATGTTTATTAAAGATTAAAAAAAATAACAACTATTCTAATTTTAATGATGGTATGTACATACAAAAAATAATTCATAAATTAGATAGTTCATCAAAAGAAGGAAAAAAAATTAAATTAAGGTAAGCTATGAAAATAAAAGATTACGATATAAAAAATAAAAATATCATCTTAACTGGTGCTACTGGTAAATTAGGATTAGAGTACGTAAAATTTTTATCACTATGTGGTGCTAAAACTATTTGTATTGATATCAATAAAGACAAATTAGAAGATTTAAAAAAAAAATTTAAAGATACTGTCAAAACATATCAAGTAGATATAACAAACAAAAATTTATTATTAGAAGTAAGTAAAGATTTAAAAAAAAATAAAATCGAAATTGATGGCTTAATAAATAATGCAGCTGGTAAACAAACAACTATCATTGATGGTATACTAACTAATTTTGAAAATTATCCTCTAGACTCTTGGAAAGAAGAATTAGACATAGATTTGACAGGTACATTTTTATGCTGTCAAGTTTTTTGTAAAAATTTTAATACTGATAAAATGTCTTCTATAATAAATATTTCATCCACCTATGGATTAGTAGCTGCAGATCAAAGGATATATGGTGAGTCAGGATTAAATAGCAGTGCTGCATATGCTGCAACTAAATCTGGTATAATTGGTTTGACTAAATATTTAGCATCTTACTGGCAAGGTAAAAAAATTAAAGTAAACGTAATCGCACCTGCAGGAGTTTATAATAATCAGGATCCAGAATTTGTAAAAAAATATATAGAAAAAACAATGTTAAAAAGAATGGCAAATCCGGATGATCTTTTTGGTGCAATTAGATACTTGCTTTCTAGTTATTCAGATTTTATGACCGGCAGCACCATTACTGTCGATGGTGGTTGGACATCATGGTAATATCAAATTTAAATGTTAAATTTTAATTTTTTTTCAAAGTATTATTACTACTATAAATCCTTTTATCAATTAATAAATATTAAAATTTTTATCTTATTTTTTATATTCTTACTTATTGGAGTTTTAGAAAGTATCGGTATTGTGTCATTTTTACCATTGATCCAAACTTTTAATGAAAATGAGTTTCAAAATATTTCAGATAAAAATTTACCAAAAATTTTAAGTCAATTTACCAAAGATTTTCTTTTAGAGGACTTAATTTTAATAATTATAATAATCTTTTCATTTAAAGGCTTGGTTGTGTTTATTGCAAAATATTTTCAATTTAAAATTCAAGCACAGTTTAATTACTTAATTGTAAAAAAAATTACTAATGATTTATCAAATTTTTCACTAAAAGAATTTAATAAGAAATCTACAGGATATTTTATTAACCTACTAACTATAGAATCAGAAAGAGCTACCGGATCTTTTTTATCATTTACTAATGCCTCCGCTCAAATAATAATATCAATACCATTATTAATTTTTGTATTTTTCATAAGCCCTATTATTACGATGGTAGCATGTTTTTTATCATTGTTAAGCCTAGTATTTTTAAGAATTATCACAAATTCTACTAAATCATTTTCTGAAAAAGTTACTATTAATAACTCTAGTTTTAATAATATTTCAATCCAACTAATTCAAAATTTTAAATATTTTTTAGCTACAAACACAATGACTCTATTAAAAGATCAATCTTTGTCAAAAATAAATAATATTCAATTACTAAAAATAAAAATAGGGTCGCTGACTTCTCTAATATTTGCTGTAATTGAACCATTTTCAATAATTATTTTAATGATACTTGTAATTTTAAGTACAAAATTAAATTTGTATTTTGAAAGTTTAATTATTTCCTTATTTTTTATTTATAGAATTATAAGGTCGATATTAGAATTCCAAAAATGGTGGCAAAACTTTAATATAAATATAGGTGGATTAGATGCAGTGTTATCACATCTTTCAAATATAAAAAGTACAATTATTGAAACTAATAAAAATTACTCAAAAATAAACTTAAAACTTAGAAATGCTAAATTTTCATATGGTGATAATGTAGTTTTTGATAAAATTAATTTAGATATTAATCATTTAGATTTTATTGGCTTAAAAGGAATTTCCGGATCTGGTAAAACTACATTAATAAATATATTAATGGGTTTAAGTAAATTAGATGAAGGAACCTATAAAATTAATGAACAAATAATTAAGGATGAAGATTATAGTAGTTTGAGAAAAAATTTTGGTTATGTTTCACAAAATCTTGTAATTTTTAATGATACTATAAAAAATAATTTAACTTTATGGAATAAAGATATATCTGAGAAAAAAATTATAGATACCCTAGAAAAATTAAATTTATATGAATTTGCTAATCCTAGAGGTCTATATACTATTGTCAATGATAGTGGTAAAAATATTTCTGGTGGACAAATGCAAAGAATAAATTTGGCAAGGGAAATAATTAGAGAAACAGAAATATTAATCCTAGATGAGCCGACTAGTTCACTTGATACATTCAATAAAGTTAATTTTGAAAAACTAGTAAAATCTTTAAAATCTCATCATACTATAATAATAATAAGTCACGATGATGAATTCTTAAACATATGCGATAAAGTTTATGAAATTCGTGACAAGCAATTAGTAACAAAATAAATGTATAAAAATTATTTATCACTTAGTATAAAAGATGTCGTTTTCTTAACCTTAAATAAGATTGGAATAAAATCTGCAAGTAAATATGTATTTAGTGATAAAATATATAATGCAACTTTTTCTATTGATAGAATTTTAAGATATGAAAAAATAATACAAAATCACGATAATAATTTTAAATTTAATTTTTTAAATAAAAATATTGTTGAATTAGGAAGTGGTTTAAATTATGGATGGGCACCTTTTGCAATTTTTCATGGATGCTCAGAATACACAGTAGTTGAGCCATCTGCAGATTATAGATTTTTGCATAATGTTCATAATCGAGATAATTATTTCAATTTATACTTTCAATATCTAAACAAAATGTATCCAAATAAATTAACTTTTCAAAAATTTTATGAATTATGTTTAAAAAAAATAAAAATTTTTAATAGAATACAAGATCTTGAAATTTTAAAATATGATTATTTCATGAGTAATTCAGTTTTTGAACATATAAAGGATCTTAATCAATGCATAAAAACAATTAGTTCACATTGTAAGAAACAAACTTCACAATTACATATTGTTGATTTTGGTAATCATAAATCTAATACAGATGTTTTTAATGGTATTTATGATATTGACCCTGACAAAGATAAAAAAATTAAGGGAATAAATTATTTTAGATCATCTGATATAAATAAAATGTTTTTAAAAAATAATATAACAATTAAAGAAATTAGTTTATTAAACTTTGAATTATCCAGCAAAATAAATAATTATTGGGAAAAATACAATATTGATGACCTTAAAACAGGTGTAAGTTTATTCTATAAGTAGATCAAATGAGCTTAATATATAGAATGTTTGGTATTAAAACCTACAATCTTTACCAAAAAAATAAATTTGTTAATCAATTTAATGAATTTACTATTTCAAAAAAAAATGATTATATATTTGAGAGGATAAAAAGCTTAATTAGTTTTGCGTGCAATAACAGTAACTATTATAAAAAAATATTTGCTGAATACGATTTTAATCATAAAAAATTTAAATCACTTGAAGATTTAAATAAAATACCAATTCTTGAAAAATCCCACCTTGCCTCTAATATAGATGATATATTAATTCCTAATAAATTTATTAATTCAAATTTTAGTGGCGGATCTACCTCTGAACCAGTACGATTTTATCAAGATAGAGAATATTGGGAATGGGGAGAATTATCAAGAAGATGGACATATTCTATTTGCAATATTACTCACAATAATAAATTATTATTTTATGGCTCAAACTACGATAATAAAAGTCCGGAGTCCTTTAGAGGACAAGCGGCTTTATTTTTTAAAAATCAGGGATTTATAAATGCATTTTCTAGTAATTTAGACGATCTCGTAAAAAAAATTAGATATGCATCTTATAAAAAATATAAACATTTATTTGGGTATGCAGGAGCATTAAATTTTTTTGCAAAACTTTGTGTAGAAAATAATATTAATTTTAATTTTGAAACAGTTCAATCTACTGGTGAAATGTTATTGCCAAAATATAGAAAAAATCTAGAAGATAAATTTGGTAGAATTATTTTTGATAGATATGGATCAAGAGAAGTTAGTATTATAGCTTCCACAAGTAGACATAGCTATAATGATTTTATTGAATGCTCTTTTCACAATTATATTGAAACAAAGAAGAATGATAATGGTGAAAATCAACTTATAGTTACTAATTTGAATAATTTTTGTTTTCCCTTTATTAGATATAAGATAGGAGACATTATTTCAGAAAAAACTCATAGTAGTAATTTTTATTCATTTAAAGAGTTAAAAGGACGTGATTTAGGTGTATTGAAAACGCCAAAAGGTAATATTATTAGTCTTTTAATTTTTCCTCACCTCTTTGGTCAAATAAATGAAATTAATGATTATCAAATAATTTTTGTTAATAATTATCTCATAAAGATTAATATTGTCAGAAATAATGAATTTTCAGATTTAACAGTAAATAAAATTCTAGATATAATTAAAAACAAAATTGACGATACTTATAAAGTAGAAATTAATCATTTAAGTAAAATTAATTATGAGAAAAATGGTAAAAAACAATTAGTTAAATTTATAAATTCATGATTTTAATAATAATTGATAAACCATTAAAAAATAATGATCTATCTAAAATTAAGAAACTTTATTATAAAAGACAAATAAAATTTTTAAATTTTTTACTTAAAAATGAAAATATTTTAATTAAAAATTTTAATTATAAAAATCAGTTAGTAAATCTTGATCATAACAAAGCAAAACAGGAAGCTTTTATAAAAATTAAATTATTTGTTTCAAATTTAGCATTAAAATTAAATAACTATTTTGGAAAAATAAATTTGAATTTATGGGATTTAAGTGAACTTGGTGAAATAAATAACTTATCTAAAAATGAATGGAATATTTTCTATAAATTAGAAATTATAAAGCAAGAGATAACAAAAAATATCTATGAAGAAGTTATCAATATTTGTACTAACAATGAATTAGAGATTTATCAAAATTTTTTAAAAAAAAATAAAAATAATATTAAAAAATTAAAACCAACATACATAAATAATATCAAAATAAAATTATCAATAAACTATTATCTACTTTGTCTTAAATATTTAACAAAAAACTATTTTTCTGTAATATTTTTTTTAGTAATTTACATTTTTAACTTTTTTATAAAAAATAATAAAAAAAATTATATTAATTACTATTTTAGCTATTATCCATTTTGTTGGAGAAATTTTAATTCTATTACGGATCAATATTATGGAGATAAAATTAATTCAAAAATTATTAATGAAGATGAAAGCGCTTACATAATTACATTATTAGATATAGATAACTTGAATATAGTTTTATATTTAAAAAAACTTATTAATTATGTTTTACATTTTCCAAATAAAAATAAATCAATTTTTTTTGACAAAAGAATAGGATTTAAAGAAATATTAAAAATTTATTTTAATAAACATTATTATAAATTAATTTATTATTTGTTTTTAAAAAAAAATAATTTAAGAAAAGTTTTTGAATTAGATAATATTAATTATTTTCATATCTTTCAAAAATTATTTATATATAACGCTATATATTTATTACAAAGGCACAATCTTTCACTTGAAGTTGCTAAAAAATTTAAATTTTCTAAAAACAATAAAAAAATTAATATTCATTTATATTTATTTGAACTTTCTCAAACAAGAGCTTTAATCAAAGGCTTTAAATTAAATAAAAATGCTGTCAAAATTTATGGTTGGCAACATTCTATAATACTTAATGATAAACTTCTTTATCAACAGCGTTTAGTAAATAAAATTAATAACAGTTTTTATCCAGATTACTATTTGTTAGATGGCCGTAATCCAAAAAATATTTTATTGAATTCTAAATTTATTAATGAAAAAAATTATAAAATCATTGGCGCTAATAGATTAGATTATTTTATTAACCAAAAATTTAAGAAACAAAATGGTAATAATATATTATTTTGTTCAGGTTGGCACGACTTTGATGACTTATTTGATTTGGCACAAATTCTGTTAATTAATACAAATATTAAAATAATATTTACTATTCATTCTAAAATATCTGAATTTAAAACAAAAAATAGAATTCACAAAATAAGAAATTATAAAAATTTTAAAAATATTTATTTTACTAAAGAACGTTCTATAAACTTTTTTCATAAAAGTACTATTGCCGTTACTACATATAGCACAGCTGGTCTAGAAGCTATAATTTATGGTATTCCAATTATATCCTACTTGCCAGTATACTATCATAATATTAATTTATTTGATACTGCTACCCAATCATTATTTGAGCTTGATAATATTAATCAATATAAAAAAATTTTACAGATTTTTAATGATAAAAATGCTAGATCTAAAATATACAATGTTCAGTATAAATATGTTACTAAACTATTTAATAATCTAATTAATTAATGTGTGGAATTTCTGGAATAATAAATTTTAAATCTAAAAATATTAATCATCAAATTTATAACATGAATCGGACCATGAATCATCGTGGGCCAGATGACAACGGTTATAATTTTTTTAATTTTGGAGATGAAAAAATCAACACGAATGGAAATCCAAATCGTTTTCAAATAGCAATTTCATTTAATAGATTAAGTATTCAGGACTTAAGCATTAAAGGTCATCAACCATTTAAATCAAATGATGAAAAAGTTTCAATTATGTTAAATGGAGAAATATATAATTTTAAAGAACTTAGAAATAATTTAATAAATATGGGTTATGCTTTCAAAAGTAATTCAGATACAGAAGTAGTTTTAAATTATTATATTCAGTTTGGATTTGAAAAACTTTTAAGTTCACTCGAAGGTATGTTTGTTATTTTTATAGCTGATTTGAGATCAAATACTATTTTTATTGCGAGAGACAAACTGGGCATAAAGCCACTATATTACTACAATGATCATAATCAATTTGTTTTTGCTTCTGAGGCAAAAGCTATATTAGTTACAGGTGCTATTAAGAAAAAAATTAACATAGATTCATTTATAGAGTTTAGTTCATTTGGTAACCTATCAAATTCTAATACATTATTTGAAGATATAAAAATCCTTGAACCAGCTCAATATATTAAAATTAATAATGATAATATAATAACTAATTTTTATTGGAATTTTGATAAAAATAAAAAATCTCAAATTAAAAAAAAAGATATTGAAAATATTTCCAAAGAAATATTAACTGCTTCAATTTCTTCTCACTTAATATCTGATGCACCTCTTGCAACTCAACTTTCTGGAGGAATTGACTCATCATTATTAACCGCAATATCAGTTAAAAATTTAAAAAAAAAATTAGATACAGTTTCAATAAGCATTGAGAATAATAAATTAAGTGAAATAAAATATATTGAAATAGTTAAAAAAATCTTATCAATTAAAAATTATACTTATAATTTTAATGAGAAAATTTTTTT
>CACKIH010000023.1 GCA_902600225.1 uncultured Alphaproteobacteria bacterium
GATGTTAGTGAATATATAAGCCATGAAGAAAATCTTTATCTATTTGATTCTAAAAAATCATTTGAAGATAATGAGTATGCAAATGTTATAAGGAAAAATAATAATGTTAAAGTAAGAAATTTAAATAAAAATGAAGTTAAAGAATTGGAACCCAATATTGCTGAAGTTTATTATGCAGGTCAAATTTTTACAGGATCTAGACATACCACAAATCCATTAGCTATAAGTAATAAAATTTTTGATAAGTTTTTAGAGTTAGGTGGTATTTATATCAATCAAAATGTAAAAAATATTATCCAAAAAGAAAAAAAAATAGAATTATGTTTAGAAGATAAAAATTTCTATTTTGATAAAATAATTGTTAGTACTGGAGCTTGGTCAAATCAAATTGCAAATAAATTTGGAGATAAGTTTCCGCTCGATACTGAAAGAGGTTATCACATTTTATTTGATACAAATGAAAAGCTTATTAATCGTCCAGTAGCATGGTCAGAATCTGGATTTTATTTGATTCAAATTCATGATGGTATAAGAGCTGCCGGTACTGTTGAAATTGCTGGATTAAAAAAACCTCCAAATAAAAAACGTCTTGCAATGATTGAAAGACAATCAAGAAAGGTTTTACCTCAATTACGAGAAGTTAAATCAACATGGATGGGTAGAAGGCCAACTTTACCAGATTCATTACCTGTTATTGGAAAATCTCAAAACAACAATAATGTCATTTATGCATTTGGACATCAACATGTTGGTTGGACATTAGGAGCTGTAACTGGAAAAATTATTGATAGTTTATCAAAAGATCAAGTGCCAAATATTGATATTAGCGCTTATGCACCAGATCGATTTTAGACTAAACTAATCCCAACGTTTTTGACTTGAAGGTATGATTTAAGTCCATCTACTCCTTTTTCGCGGCTATATCCTGATTGTTTATAACCTCCAAAGGGTGTTGCATGATTACCCGTGAACCATTTATTTACATATACTTGACCAGCTTCTAGTTTACTTGCAGTCCAAGATGCTTTTTTAAGATCTTTTGTAAAAACACCAGCACCTAGTCCATACTCAGTATCATTAGCGATATCAATTGCTTCTTCTTGATCTTCATATTCAAGAACTGAGAGTACTGGACCAAAAATTTCTTCTCTTGCTACAGTCATACTTTGTTTTACATTGTTTAGAACTGTTGGTTCCATAAAATATCCCTCACGTTCTAATCTTTTTCCACCATATGCTGCTTCTGCGCCTTCTTGGATTCCTGATCTTGCATAACCTTCAACTTTTTGAAGTTGATTTTCTGATATAACTGGAGTTAGGTCTGTATCTTTTTCTATACCAGGTCCAATTTTTAAAGATTTACTCATATCAACAAGTTTATCTACTAATTCATCTTTGATTGATTTATGAACTACCAATCTAGACATCGCTGTACAAATTTGTCCTGAAACGCTAAATATTCCTGAACGTGCACTTTCTAAAACTTCATTTAGATCTGCGTCAGGGTACACTATGCCAGCTGATTTACCACCTAATTCAACTACAGCAGGTATAGCTTTGTCAGCACAAGCATGAAGAATCTTTTTTCCAGTTGAGACTGAGCCTGTAAATACTACATGATTTACATCTTCATGAGATACAAGATAAGATCCTGCCTCATTTCCATATCCACAAATTATGTTTATTAATCCTTCAGGTACTCCAGCATTTTGTATTGCTTTAGCAAAAACTGTTGCTGACAAGGGGGTTAATTCTGCAGTTTTTATAATTGTTGAATTTCCTGTAGCAAAAGAACATGACAGTGATCTTCCAATCATTGATAATGGAAAATTCCATGGCACAACATGTGCTGATACACCAAATGGTTCTAAAACTGTGTAATCAAAAACATTTTTTTGCAACAGGTATTGTTTTACCCTCAAGTTTATCTGTTAAGCCTGCATAATAATCAAACATATCTGCTACATCATTGAATTCTTTAATTGCTGAAGCTATATTTTTCCCATTTTCATAACAAAGAAGTTCACCACCTTCTTTTGAAACCTTTCTTGTCTCTTCTGCAATTTTTCTCATTAGTTTCGCTCTTGAAAGTAAAGGCATATCTACAAGTACTCTGCTGTTATAAGAATTTTTAGCTGCTTCTACCGCAAGATCAACTTCATTTTTTTTTGCACATGAAATTTCACCAATGATTTTACCATTTGAAGGATCATCAACCTTTATTGTTTCTTTGGACTCACTTTCAATCCATTTATTATTTATAAAATTCTTATATTTTTCCATTTTCTGCGTTTTTTAATTAATTATTTTTGTTTCATTCTTTATCATTTAGGATATGAAAATGATACAAATTTAATTTTAAGAAACATGAGTATTACATTTAATCAGTTAAAAAAACTAATAACAAAAAAAGAAATAGATACAGTTTTAGTTTGTGTATCAGATATGCAAGGTAGACTAAATGGTAAAAGAGTTACCGGAAAAGCTTTTTTGGATTATGTTTATAAAGAAACTCATATGTGCGACTATCTCTATACTGTTGATATGGATATGTTTACTGTACCCGGATATAAATCTTCTTCATGGGAAACTGGTTATGGAGATATGACTGTAATTCCAGATCTCAGAACAATTAAGATCGCTAATTGGTTAAATAAAACAGCTATAGTAATATGTGATTGTTTAGACCATTCAGGAAAAAAACCACTTATTCATTCAACAAGACAAATATTAAAAGATGTTTTAGCTAAGGCGGACAAAATGGGATTTCAATCTATGGTTGGTTCTGAATTAGAATTTTTTCTTTTCAATCAAACTTATGAAGAAATTCATAATAATAATTATACAAAACTTAAAGAGTCTTCTTGGTATATTGAAGATTACATGATTTTCCAAACTACGAAAGAAGAGGATGTGATGCAGGAATTAAGAAACTCTCTTCTAGATAGTGGAATTTATGTAGAATGTTCAAAGGGTGAAGCAGCTCCAGGACAAGAAGAAATCAATGTTGTTTTTTCCGATGCATTAAACATGGCTGACAATCATATTTTAATTAAAAATGCGACAAAAGAAATTGCTTATAAACATAATAAAGCCGTAACCTTTATGGCTAAATATAACAAAGAAGTTTGTGGAAGTTCATGTCATATCCATAACTCTTTATTCGATAAGAAAACAAAGAAAAATATTTTTTATAATCCTAAGGATAAATATGGCATGTCTGATATTTTTAAAAGTTATCTTGCGGGACAAATTAAATTATTACCAGATATATCAATTTTTTTAGCACCTAATATTAATTCTTATAAAAGATTCCAAGATGGATCATTTGCTCCTACAAAATCTGTTTGGGGTATTGATAATCGTACTGCTGGGTTTAGACTAGCTGGTCATGGATCATCCATAAGAATTGAATGTCGAGTCCCAGGAGCGGATGTTAATCCTTATCTTTCTTTTGCTGCTTTAGTTGGTGCTGGTTTATACGGTATTAAAAATAAACTTAAATTAGATAAACCTTATTCAGGGAATATTTATGAGAAAAAAGTAAATGAAGTTCCTAAAACACTTAACGAAGCAATCCAACTTGCTAAAAAATCTAAATTTTTAAAAGAGATATTTCCACAAGATGTACTTGATCATTATATCCATGCTGCTGAATGGGAGCAAAAAGATTATGATGGTTCAATTAATGATTGGCAATTACGAAGATATTTCGAACGAGGCTAATTTTACTAAATGTTTGAGACTATTACTCCAATAGACAATTCCGTCTTACTTAAAAGAGAATATGCAACAGAAGAAGATATTGAAAAAAGTCTTAGCAATTCCTATTCTATAAGAGAGCATTGGAAAAATATATCTCTAGAAGATAGAAAAAAGTCAGTTTTAAATTTTGTAGAAATTTTTTTAAAGAATAAGGATGTTTCTAGTAATTTATGTAAGCAAATAGGTAGGCCTATAGCACAGTGCCCAGGAGAGATGCGAGGTTTTGAAGAAAGAGCTCGTTATATGATTGATAACGCTGATAGAGCATTATCTAGAGTTGTTTCAGTTAAAAATGATGAATTTGATAATTATATAAAAAAAGAACCACTAGGGACTATATTTGTAATTGCGCCGTGGAATTACCCTTTCAACACTTCTGTTAATTCAATTGTACCAAGTTTACTTGCAGGTAATGCTGTTATATTAAAACATTCTTCTCAAACTCCACTCTGTGCTGAAGAATTATATGAGGCAGCTAAACAATCTTCATTACCAAAAAATATTTTTCAGTATTTACATTTAGATCATGATCAAACATCAAGAATGATTTCAGATTCAAGAATTAATCATGTTTTATTTACAGGTTCTGTAAGTGGCGGAAAACAAATAAAAAAATCTATAGGCACTAGATTTATTGGAGCCGGTCTAGAGTTAGGTGGAAAAGATCCTGCTTATGTTAGAACTGATTGTGATCTAGATCATGCTGTTGAAAATTTAGTTGATGGATCATACTTCAATTCTGGTCAATCTTGTTGTGGTATTGAAAGAATTTATGTTGATAAAAAAATATACAATACATTTGTAGAAAAATTTAAAGATGTAACTGAGAAATATGTTTTAGGAAATCCACTAGAAATGGAGACAAATTTAGGTCCAGTAGTGAAGCAATCTGCTGCAAATTATATTAGATCTGAAGTTAAAAACGCAATTAGTCAAGGTGGAAAGAATATTATAGATAACAAAAAATTTAATTTAGATGATGGTAATAATTGTTATGTAAGCCCAAGTGCACTCATCAATGTCGATCATTCGATGAAATATATGATGGAAGAAATATTTGGTCCTTCAGTTGGAATAATGAAAGTAGAAAATGAAAATGAAGCTTTATCTCTAATGAATGATAGTTCTTATGGATTAACAGCAAGTATTTGGACAAATGATAAGTCTTTTGCAGAAAATTTTGGAAAAAATGTTGAGACAGGAACTTTTTTTATGAATAGATGTGATTACTTAGATCCCGGCTTAGCATGGACCGGTGTAAAAGATACTGGAATCGGCGTTACTTTATCTGTTCTAGGATTTGATCATTTAACAAGAGCAAAAAGCTATCATATAAGAAATATTTAAATTTATGGAAAATATAAATTGGAATTATCCTACTACAATCTGGTTTGGTGTTGATAGAATAAAAGAAATACAAAAAGCTTGTGAAGAATTAAATATTCAAAAACCATTAATTGTTACTGATAATGGAATTTTAAAAACAAACATTATTAATAAGTTAAATGATTGTTTAGATAAACAGGCAATAGTTTTTAGTGATGTTAAATCAAATCCTACAGGGAAGAATGTTGAAGATGGTGTTAAAGCATTTAATGAAAATAAACATGATGGAGTAATAACTGTTGGTGGAGGCTCAGGTATGGATACAGGAAAGGCAATTGCATTCATGGCCAAGCAAGAAAGACCAATCTGGGATTTTGAAGATATTGGTGACTGGTGGACTAGAGCTAATGCAGATTCAATTTTTCCTATAATTGCTCTACCTACTACAGCTGGAACAGGTTCTGAAACTGGAAGAGCGTCAGTCTTTACTAACGAACAAACACAAGAAAAAAAAATAATTTTCCATCCAAAAATGCTTCCATCAATTGTAATCCTTGATCCAAATTTGACAATTCCACTTCCTGCAAATCTAACAGCCTTTACAGGAATGGATGCGCTAGCTCATTGCTTAGAAGCATATTTGTCGAATATTTTTCATCCTTATTCGCAAGGTATTGCATTAGAGGGCATTAGATTAGTAAAAAATAATCTTGTTCTTGCTTTTAATGATGGATCAAATCTAGAGGCTAGATCGCATATGCTAGCATCTTCATCTATGGGCTCAATAGCTTTTCAAAAGGGTTTAGGTGCTATCCATTCTTTAAGTCATCCTGTTGGTGCAATTTATAATACACATCATGGATTAACCAATGCAGTATTTATGCCTTATGTTTTACAATATAATAAAAAAGGAATCGAAGAAAAAATTATTGATGTTTCAAGATATATAAATTTAAAATCAGCAACATTTAATAATTTTATGGATTGGATTTTAGATCTTAGATCTAATTTAAATATTCCTCATACTTTAAGTGAAATAATTGATGATGACAAAAATTTAGAAAAAATGAGTTTAATGGCTTTTAATGATCCATCAACAAGTACAAATCCTATACCGGTTAACGCAGAAGATTTTTTAAAAATGTATATTAACGCCTTTAAAGGCGATTTATAAATTTATAGCGTTGCACCAATTATCCAAGGATTAAATTCATCATCACCATAATCATTTATTTCACTTTTTGATTTTTCACCTGATGCAACTGAAATTATTTTATTAAATATTTCTTTGCCAACCTCATTAACGCTTGCAACGTTATCCATAATTGTACCAGCATTGATATCCATATCTTCACTAAGTTTATTATACATATTTGTATTTGTTGCTATTTTAATACTTGGAGTGGGTTTAAATCCAAAGCAAGAACCTCGACCAGTAGTAAAACAAATAACATTAGCGCCAGAAGCAACTTGACCAGTTACAGATACAGGATCGTAACCTGGAGAATTCATAAAGTTAAAACCTTTGGTTTTTACCTGTTCAGCATAATCGAGGACATCAACCATATTTCTATTACCAGCTTTTGATACTGCACCTAATGATTTTTCCAGAATTGTAGTTAAACCTCCTTTTTTATTACCAGGGCTTGGATTATTATCTAATGTGCTATCGTTGCTAGCTACATATTCTTTCCACCATTCAATTTGTTTGTTTAGTTTTTCTATATTTTTTTCATTCGATGATTTTTCAAATAATAAATGTTCCGCTCCATATATTTCTGGAGTCTCTGATAGTAATGTTGTTCCTCCATGATCAATAATCAAATCTGAAGCAAAGCCTAGTGCAGGATTTGCAGTTATTCCAGAATACGAATCTGAACCTCCACATTGTAAAGCAACTGTTAATTCTGAGACAGGAATATTTGTCCTAGAAATACTATTAATTTCATTTAGTTGATTAATAATTCTTGAAGTTACTTTTGTTATTATTTCATTTGTTCCACCTTCGTCTTGAATATTCAAATATTCAATATTTCTTTTTTCCTGATCATTATTATACAAACTTATTTGGGCACATTCGCATCCTAGTCCGATAACAAAAACTTTTCCAAAGTTTGGATGAATTTTAAAACCTTCAATAGTTCTGTTAAACACACTCATAGCGTATCCAGAAGTATTCATGCCACAACCTGATGAATGTTTTAAACAAACCGCTCCATCAATATTTTCAAAATTATTATCTTTTAAATAATTATTTATTTTATCTGATATTTTTTTTACAACTGTTGCTGAACAATTAACTGTACTAATTAAACCTATATAATTCCTAGTACCTGATGATCCATTATTTCTTTTAAAGCCTTTAAAGTAATCTGTTTTTTCAATTTTATTAATATCATTTCTAATATCTTTACGGATATATTCTCTTTTGAATTCACTATATCCCATATTATGGGAATGGACATGTTCACCAGGTTCTATATTTTTATTAGAGATTCCAATTATCTGACCATACTTAAAAATAAAATCACCACTTTTAATTTTTTTTAGAGAAATTTTATGGCCGTAAGGAATATTATTTATAGATTTAATTCCATAATTTATATTAATATTCTCAGGAATATCCATTGGAGCAATTCCAATATTATCTTTTTCATTTAATTTGATTATGTTAAACATAGTTTAGATTAATATATATCATAAATAATCATGAACGAAATCGCAACTTATCCATCACTAAAAGATAGAGTAGTGCTTATTACAGGGGGTGCCTCAGGAATTGGGGAAAGTATTGTTGAACAATTTGCTTCTCAAAAATCAAAAGTTGCATTTTTAGATATAAATGATGAGCTAGGTAATGACTTATCAAAAAAAATTAAAAACAAATATGATATTGATAGTTTATTTGTAAAGTGTGATTTAAAAAATATAAAACAACTTAAAAGTTCATTAGAAAAAGTAAAAAAAGAAATTGGGCCAATTTCAATTCTAGTAAACAATGCAGCAAATGATGAGAGACATGATCTAGATAGTGTCACTCCTGAATATTGGGATGATAGAATGAATATTAATTTGAGACATTATTTTTTTGCAACTCAAGCTGTCTACAAAGATATGAAAGATTTAGGTAAAGGTTCTATTGTAAATATAGGAAGTTTTTCTTGGATGATTTCCCAAGGCGGTATGGCTGGATACACCACTGCAAAATCCGCCATTATGGGTTTAACAAGAACTTTAGCAAGAGATTTAGGAATCTATAATATTAGAGTAAATTGTATTGTTCCAGGCTGGATCATTACGGAGAGGCAAAAAAAATTATGGCTTACTCCAGAAATTGAAAAAACCCAACTTGAGAGACAATGTATTAAGAGAATGCTTATGCCTGAAGATATATCAAAACCAGTTTTGTTTTTTGCATCTGATCAAAGCTCTGGTTGTACTGCACAGAATTATGTAATTGATGGTGGCATAGTTAATTGATGAAAAAAAAATCCAAAATTGCTTTTGGTAGATTAGACTTACTCAGAAATGATACTTTAAATAATAAAAGCAAAATCCGAATTGGTTTTATAGGTGGGGGTCCTAATTCATTTATTGGATACACACATAGGTTATCAGCAAGATTTGATAATAAATTTGAATTTGTTGCTGGAATATTTTCAAAAGATAAAAAAAAATCTAAATCTTTTGGTTCATCATTAGGATTAATTGATGATCGTTGTTACAACGATTATAAGTCTATGGCTGCTGCTGAAGCAAAAAGAAATGATGGCATTCAAGCTCTTGGAATTATGACCCCATCGGGTGATCATTATAAGATAGCAAAAGAATTTATAGAAAAAGGTATACATATTATTTGTGACAAGCCATTAACTGCAACAGTTGAGGATGCTGTTAAATTAAAAAAAGTTATTTTAAAAAATAAAATTGTATTTGCATTAACACACAATTACTCAAGTTACCCAATGCTAAGAGAAGCAAAAAATATTATTTCTAATAATAAATTAGGAAAAATTAATTTGATTAATGTTGAGTATCCTCAAGGTTATACAGTCGGTGTAAAAAAGAAAGATGAAAACGCAACATTAAAATGGAGATTAGATAAAAAACAATCTGGACCCTCAATGATATTATCTGAGATTGGAACTCATGCGTATCATTTGTTGAGATATGTGACTGGATTAGAAGCAAATGAAATTTCAGCAGAAGTAAATTCATTATCTTCAGAAATTTCAGTAGATGATAATGCATTTGTATTATTAAGAATGCGAAATAAGGCAAGAGGTATAATCTGGGTATCATCTGCTGCAACTGGTGGAGAAAATGGTCTAAAAATTAGAGTGTATGGAACAAAAGGTTCAATAGAGTGGTTACAGGACGATCCAAATAATCTAAAGTTTACAGAACTAGATAAACCAATGAAAGTTATAACAAGAGCAAGTAAATTAGTATCTAAATTTTCACTTTCCTCTTCAAGAATTGCTGCTGGTCATCCAGAAGGTTTTTTTGAAGCTTTTGCAAATATTTATTCAGAATTTGCTGATCAGATTCACAATAAAAATAAAAAATATTCATTTCCAACAATTGACGATGGTGTTGCTGGTATTAAATTTATTTATGCTGCAAAAAAATCTTCTAATTTGAATTCTCGGTGGGTAAAACTCTAAAATGATTAATTTTGCCTTATTAGGAACAGGAAGAATTGGGAAATTACATGCATCAATCATAAATGATCATCCAGAAGCGAGCCTTAAATATGTTTATGACATTGATACAAGCTCTTCTAAAAAAATTGCAAAAAAATATAGTTGTGAAGTTGCAAAGACTGCAAAGGAAGCAATTTCTTCAGATCAAATAAATGCAATTTTAATTGCATCTGCCACCCCGACTCATACAGATTATATTTCTCTAGGAGCAGAATTTAATAAAGCTATATTATGTGAAAAGCCAATTGATTTAGATATAAATAAAGTAAATAAATGTTGGCAAAAAATTAAAAAATTTAAACCAACTATTCAAATTGGTTTTAATCGTAGATTTGATCCTAATCATAATAAAGTACAAAGCGAGGTTCTATCAGGAAAGATTGGAAAAATTGAAATGATTGTAATCACAAGTAGGGACCCAGCCCCACCTGGCATTGATTATTTAAGACAATCTGGAGGAATTTTTAGAGATTGTTCAATTCATGATTTTGATTTAGCAAGATTTATACTCAACAATGATCCTATTGTTGAAGTTTTTGCACAAGGTTCTGTAAATGTATCAAATGATTTTAAGATTACGAAAGATTATGACACAACTATGTGTTTTATGAAATCAAAAAAAGGGGTTTTAGTTCATATAAATAATTCTAGAAGAGCTGTGTATGGGTATGATCAAAGACTCGAAGTTTTTGGAAGTAACGGTATGTTAATTTCTGATAATGTTCCGAATAATGATATTAATTATTATAATCAAAACTTATCATTTGCAAAAAAACCTATTAAAAACTTTTTTATTGAAAGATACGAGGATGCTTATCAAATACAATTAGATCAATTCATTAAATCAATAAAAAATAAAAAAAATACATCAGTCACTTTTGAGGATGGAAGGAATGCTTTAATTCTTGCTAATTCAGCTACTAAATCAGTAAAATCAAATAAAGTTGTAAAACCAAAATTTTAGTTATAGATAAATTTTATGAATGAACAATTTAAAGATAGTGTTATTATAGTTACAGGGAGTACACAAGGTAGTGGTGCTGAAACAGCAAGATTATTAGCTAGTAGAGGTGCTAAAGCAATTACAATTTGTGGGAGACAAGAAAATAAAGGTCTTGAAGTTAAAAATCAAATTGAAAAATTAGGTACTGAGTGTTTGTATATAAAAGCAGACCTAAAAAATGTTGATGATTGCAAAAAAATTGTTTCGGAGACCGATAAAAAATTTGGAACAATAAATTCTTTAATTAATGTTGCCGGATATACAGAAAGAGGAACAATTCTAAGTGCTACTCTAGAAAATTATGAAAATAATTACAATATTAATACTCGTGCACCTTTCATATTAATGCAAGAGACAATTAAAATAATGATTAGAGATAAGAACAAAGGAACAATTGCAAATGTATTATCTATGGCAATGTATAGTGGTATGCCATTTATTGTTGCTTATAGCGGGTCAAAAGCTGCTTTAGCAACAATGACAAAAAATATTGCAAATTCTGTAGCTAGTTATCAAATAAGAGTAAACGCCTTAAATATTGGATGGACAGATACTCCCGCTGAACATGATGTTCAGACAAGAGTTCACAAAAAAAATCCTAATTGGCTGCAAGATGAAGAAAAAAAAGTTCCATTTAAAAGATTGATTAAGCCTATTGATGTAGCAAAAGGATTAGCTTTTATGTGCTCAGAAGAATCTGGATTAATGACAGGTAGCGTAATTGATTATGATCAAACAGTACATGGCTGGCATTCTTATTCAGCCTATGAAACTAGAGTTTTGGATGATTCTCTATTAGGAGAATAATAATCATTTATTTCTCAACCATTTTTTAATTCTTAACTTTAATTTATAATTTACATAAATTTAAATATTAATTAATAAACTAAAAATGGGAAAAAAAATAATTTCTATTAATGAAGGAAAATTATCAGATTTTAAACTTCATAGTATTTGGCTTCGCGAAAGATTAAATGGGAGCGAATTTGTAGATCAAAATAATCTACAACGTTTATATGAACCAAGCCTCTTAGATGATAATTTATTAATAGATACTTATAGTGTAAATGAAAATGTATTAAATGTTGAGTTCAGTGATGGAACAAAAGGTTCTTACAATATTGATGATTTATATAACGAAATCAAAAATATTGATGTCATACCTGATAAAAAGATATGGGATATAAAAAATCATAATCTACAAATTTTTGATAATAATACAATTTTTGAGAATAATGATGAGCTAATTAAAATGCTTAAAGTATTTTATCAATATGGTTATGTAATCATCAAAAATACGAAAGAAGAGGAAAATGAAGTTGTAAATTTTGCAGAAAAATTAGGTCCTGTAAGATCAACAAATTTTGGAAAATTATTTAATGTCGTTTCTAAACCTAATCCAAATGATCTTGCTTATACTGCTTTAGAATTAACATCACATTCAGATAACCCATATAGAAAGCCTGTTCCTGGAATTCAATTACTTCATTGTATTGCTAATGAATCTACAGGAGGAGATTCAAGTTTGGTTGATGGTTTTAGTGTTTCAAACTTTTTAAAAAATAACCAACCTGAATTCTATAAAATACTAACTAATACTAGCGTCACTTTCAGATTTACAGATATTGATACTATTCTAGTTGATGAAGCAAAATTAATTGAACTTGATCATAACAATGACTTTAGACAAATTCGTTTTAGTGGTAGACTTGATTATGTTCCATTACTAGATGAAAATAAACTTGATCTTTTTTACAATGCTAGGAAGTATATGTTTAAACTTTGTAATTCAGATGAATTCAAAATTAAATATAGATTATCTAAGGGAATGATTGCGATGTTTGACAACTTAAGATTATTACACGGAAGAACAAAATTTAATCCAAATACTGGTTTTAGACATTTACAAGGGTGTTATATTGATCATGATGTAACTGAGGGTAAACTTAGAAGGTTATTAAACCCTAATTGACTTCGAAAATCTTTTCTGCTGGGTAAAAATTTAATATTTTACTATACCAATTACTAAAATTATTTCTTTCAATTAACGAAACTGTAAAACCACCAAATCCACCACCAGTCAATCTAGCACCTAAAGCACCACATTCAACAGATCTTTTAACAATTAAATCAACATCCAAAGTAGATGCTTCAAAATCTTTAGAATATGATTCGTGACTTTCATTCATTAAATTTCCAAACTCGTAAATATTATTTTCTATTAAATTTTTTCTCGCATTAATCACTCTATCATTTTCAAAAACTACATGCTTTGCTCTTTTTGTAATAGTATTATTGTCAAATTTATCTGATTGAAAATTGTTTTTTTTAACTCCACCCAAATATTCTACACCAAGTTTTTTTTCAGCCTCTTGGAGTTCAGCAAATCTTTCATTATAAGAGCTATCTCTTAAATTTCGTTGTACTT
>CACKIH010000024.1 GCA_902600225.1 uncultured Alphaproteobacteria bacterium
TTTGGTATTTTTATATTTGGGATTTTTAATTTCTTTTCTAATCAAATGTCAGGAAGAGTTGTAGTTCCTAGAATTGGAACAACTAAAACCATAATATTAGGCATTATTATTTTTTCTTTCTGCCCTCTACTTTTGGTAAGTGTTCCTGATTATGATACTTTTTTAATTTCATGGATACCATTTGGAATTTCTATTGGTCTTTTATTTCCTACAATGCAAACACAAATTTCTATTATTGAAGAAAAAACATCAAAAATAGTTACACCTTTATTTCAAGCATTTTTCAGTGCTGGATCACTTTTTGGAGCACTATGTGCAGCTTTTTTTATTCAAAATATCTCAGATCCTAGAATTACTTTTATTTTAGTTGGTTCAGTTTTCTTTATTTATATTTTGATCATATTAATATTTGGAATGAAAAAAGAAATTGAACCAATTCAAAAAAATATAAAGTTTAAAATGCCTGCAGGAAATATATTTATTTATGGTTTTTTATTAATGATGAATTTTGCTACTTTAGGTATAATCATTGATTGGTCTCCCGTTTGGCTAACAAAAGATCTTGGAGCTCCATTATACTTAGGCGGGATGATTATATTATTTTTTAATGTTGGCGAAATTTTTGCTAGATTACTTGCCAGTAAATTAATTAATTATTTTAATGAAGAAATAGTTGGAGGCTACTTTAGCTTATTTTCTTGTATAATATTAGGGTTATCAATAATAACTATGAATCTTAATTTTATAATTCCAGGAATGATATTATTTGGTTTTGGTACTGCAAATTTTATTGCTGTAGTCTACCGACAAGCAATTAAAAGTTCGAATGAACCAATTAATTTGACTGTATCAAATTTAGCAACACTAGGATTTGCAGGTTTTATTTTTGGCCCAGTAATAGTTGGATATATGGCAGAATATTTTGGCTTAACTTTTAATATGTATGTTCTTTCTGTTATATGGGCAATCAATGGTCTATTATTACTATACTTAATGAGTAAAAATAAAAGAAAGCTGATATAGTATAATGGTTATTACAGGCCGTTGGTAACGGTCAGATCCAAGTTCGATTCTCGGTATCAGCACCATACAATGAAATACATTACAATTATTTTAATTTGTTTTATAAATTTTGAAACAATGGCTAAACAAATATCTGAATTAAATTGGAAAAAAAGATTGGTTGTTATTTCATTTGAAAAGAAGGTGGATAAAATATTTTTATCTACACAAAAATTTATTAGAGAAAATGAATGTTCAATAAATGATAGAAACTTAGAATTTATATTTTATGAAAAATTTAAAAATAGTGAATATGAAGCACCAAATTTTATTTTTGATAAACTGGGAATATGGTTACTAGGCTATGATGGTGCAATCAAGGATTATAGTAAAGATGATAAAATATATTTAAGCTTATTTAGTTTAATTGACTCTATGCCTATGAGAAAAAATGAAATGATTAATGATAAATGTTAATTAATTTAAATTTTTTTTAAATTTCTCAAAATAAACAAAAAATTTAAAATACTTAATATAGAAAATAATATAGCGTTTATTGTTATAACTTTTAAACTCGTTTCGCCTGGGCTATCAGTCAAAACATATCGCCAAAAATTTAATGCAGCTAAAAGCTGAAATAAAAATATTACAAACATGAACGGAAGTTGCTTTTCTGCACCTCTAAAAATAATTATTGTGTAAGCTATTACAAAGGAGATAAAAATTATTCCTATAATTTCTGATAATCCTGCTACGGCATGATTAAAAAAACCTAAGTTGTTCAAAGCAAATTCATCAGTAAATACTAAAAGTTGAATAGCGTAGTAAGAGAAGAATATAATATTAATAATAATGATTAAATTATCTATATTTTTTTTGAACATATCTGTGTATCATGTAAAAAAAATAAATAATCAATATGGAAATTACATTATACTATTTTAAGATACCTTTTTGGAGAGCAGAAGTAACAAGACTGGCTTTATTTATGGGAGATATTCCTTTTAATGATTATCGTGTAGAAGGAAAAGAAATAGATGACTTAAAAGCAACAGGGTTATTACCGAATAATCAAATTGCTCCTTTTAAACAATTACCCGTATTAGATGTTGATGGTAAAATAATTGCCCAAACAGGTGCTATTGCTAGATATTGTGGAAAATTATCAGGTTTGTATCCAAAAGATAATGATTTTGAAGCAGCACAAATTGATCAAATTATTGATACGGCGCAAGACATTAACTATCTAGTAACTCTGTCTGGTAGAGATAAAGAAAAGGAACGATTAGAATTAGCTAGAAAAATATTAGCAACAAAACATTTGCCAAAATGGTTTCAATTTCTTGAAAATCTACTTGCAAAAAATAAAGACTCTAATTTTTTTGTTGGTAACAAAATTTCTATTGCTGATTTGGCAATATGGAGACTGCTTGGTTGGCTTACCTCTGGACTTTTAGATGGTGTACCAACTAATATTTTAGAACCTTATGAAAAGTTAAAAAAATTGAGAGAAGAAATCTACAATCATCCAAAAGTCAATGAATGGATGATAAAAACATATGGAAAAGTTATTTAGTTATTAAAAATGACCGCACTAAGTGTTAATGTTAACAAGTTTGCTTTAGTAAGAAATGCTAGAGGAGCTGATTTACCAAACTTAATTGATATTAGTAATAAATGTTTAAACTACGGTGCTGATGGAATTACAGTACATCCGCGTCCTGATGAAAGACACGCAAAATTTTCTGACCTTGAACCCTTAAAAAATTTATTATCAAAATTTGAAAATAAGGAATTTAATGTAGAGGGATATCCATCAGATTTTTTTGTTAAAAAAGTAATTGAAGTAAAACCAGATCAAGTAACTTTAGTCCCAGATCCACCTGGCGCTTTAACCTCTTCTTTTGGTTGGGACTGTGAAACTAATAAAAATTTATTAAAAGACATAGTTAGTGAATTTAAGAAAAATGATATTCGCGTTTCAATATTTATTAACCCATCTATAAAAACACTAGAAAATTTAGAAGTAATACAAACTGATAGAGTAGAACTTTATACTTTTGATTATGCTCATACCTTTAATGAAAATAAGGAAAAAGCAATTAAAGATTATATTGGTGTAACAAACTATCTAAAAAAAGAGTTTCCAAAAATTGAATTAAATGCTGGTCATGATTTAAATTTAGAAAATTTAAAGTTTTTTTTAGATAATATAAATAATATTAAAGAAGTATCTATAGGCCATGCTCTCATCTGTGATACTTTTGAATTTGGCTTACAAGAAACAATAAAAAAATATTTAACCCTAACAAATAATTAAGTGACTTTTGTATTTTGGCTTCAGTTTGCTACTGTCTGTGTTGCAGGAGCAATGTCACCAGGTCCAAGTTTAGCATTAATTATAAGAAATAGTATTACAATTAATCGATTTGCTGGCTTTATGACTGCTGTTGGTCATGGATTAGGAATGGGTGTTTATGCTGTATTTGCAGTTACTGGATTATCAATAATTTTAACAGCAAACGAATTATTATTTCAATTAATTCAAATAATTGGAATTCTTTTTTTATTATATTTAGGTTTTCAATTTCTATTTAAAAAAAATGAGGAAATAGATAAAATTAAGGAACAAAAAAGTATTAATTCTTTCCTACAAGGGTTTTTGATAGTGATTTTTAATCCCAAAATTCTTATATGGTTTTCAGCTGTCTTTTCTCAATTTGTAAGAATTGATGCCTCCTTTTATTCACATTCAATTCTTGTTGTAACTGTTTCCGTTATTGATGGTATTTGGTACATTATTGTTTCCCTTATTGTGACAAGTTATGGAATGAATGATTTTTTCCAAAAAAGGCATGGTATAATACAAAAAATATCAGGATTTATTTTAGTTTTAATTGGTATTTTGCTAATTATAGATTTCTTCTAAAACTCTTAAAATATTTTTTCCCATAATTTTTTCAATTTCTAAATATTTATAACCTCTTTTTTCTAAAGATTCTTGAATTATCATATGATCTAAACAATCATTCCATGAATGAGGCAAACAATCGAGTCCATCGTAGTCACTGCCTATACCTACATAATCAATACCTATTTGATTAATTACATATTCAATATGATCAACAAATACTTCTATACTTGGGCATATGTCTGCTAATTTTTTTTGAAGAAAATGTTGTTTTGCTATCCATTGAGAAGTTTTATTGGAATATTTTCTTTCAATAGAATTTAATTCATCAAGATATTTATTCCTTTCTTTTGACTCTCTTTCTTTAAAAGATTTATCAATAAAGAAAGGATATGGATTAAGACCAATCAAACCTTTTACTTTTTTGATAGCTTCAATTTGATCATCTTTTAAATTACGAAAATGGGGACACAAATTATACACGCTAGAATGTGAAGCAATAAAAGGCTTGGTACTTATTGATGCTATGTCCCAAAAACTTTTCTCTCCAATGTGCGAAACATCAACTAGTACATTATTATCTTGGCAAATAGAAATAACCTCTTTCCCAAATTCGTTTAACCCATGACTTTTAAGTTTTGAAGAATTGTACGTCTCATCATAATTTGATGAAACCCAATCCAAAGAATGATTCCAAGTTGGGCCAAAATAGAAAAGCCCTCTTTCAATAAAATGATATAAATTATTGATATCATTTTCTAAGCCCTCTCCACCTTCCATTGCAATTGGAAGCATTGTCTTATTTTTATTTATTGCTTCATTAATGTCTGAGATTTTTTTGGGGATGATAATTTCTTCATGTGATGAAATTCTTTCAATCTCATCATACATTTTATCAGCTCTCTTAAAAAAATTTGGTTCTTTAGTATTGCTAGAGACCCAAATAATTAAAATCTCTAAATCAATTTCAGATTTTAGTAACCTTGGTAAATCCGTATGCCCGTGCGATGTAAGTTTAGTAACATCTTCACCTTCAATAACTCTTTGCACAAGATCATTATGCAAGTCAGCAACAAACATCTAATTATTTTACAATCTCCATTTTAATAATTTTATCTGGATCAGCAGGTGGTTCGCCTCTTGTTATGTTATCTACATATTCCATGCCTTTAGTCACTTGAGCCCAAACAGTATATTGACCGTCTAAAAATGAACAATCATCAAAACAAATAAAAAATTGGCTATTTGCACTATTAGGATTTTGTGCTCTAGCCATTGATACTACTCCTCTTCCATGATTTTCTGAAGAAAATTCTGCTTCTATATCAGGAAGATTTGATCCACCAGTTCCTGCTCTTGATAAATTGAAGTCATCTTTATTTGAATTTCCGAATTCTACGTCTCCAGTTTGAGCCATAAATCCATCAATTACTCTATGAAAAACGACACCATCATACTGTCCTTCTTCTATAAGTTGTTTGATTTGTTTTACATGTTTTGGTGCCACGTCTGGTTTTGTCTCTATAACAACAATACCATCTTTAAGCGTCATATGAATAATATCCTTATTTTCATCTGCCATTGAAATCCCCCCTTTTAAAAATAATGAGAATATAAATATGAAAATAAATAATTTTTGAAATTTATTCATATTTGTTTTCTTTACCTTCACTCAAAATGTTTTATATATATACTAATGCACATCTTTGAAGAGAATATCAAGAAATTAGATTTAATAATACCAGAAATGCCAACGCCAATGGCAAATTATGTGCCCTTTAAAGTTGCCGACAATACAGTTTATGTGTCAGGACAGGGGCCAGTAGTTGATGGAAAAATAGTTTACAGTGGAAAAGTGGGGAAAGAAATATCAGAGGAAGAAGGAATTAAAGCAGCAGAACTTTGCTGTATTAATATTGTTTCAGCATTAAAAACATCTTTAAACGGGGATTGGGACAGGCTAGACACTTTCTTAAAGCTTGGAGCTTTTGTAAATTGTGACGAAAACTTTACTGATCAACCTAAAATTATAAACGGAGCATCAGATTTATTAGTTAGCATTTTTGGTGATAAGGGAAGACATGCTCGTTTTGCAGTTGGTTCAAATTCACTTCCTTTTAATATTTCTGTAGAAATCGACGCGATAATAAAAATTAAATAAAATACTTAACATGAGTGAATATTTTTTTTGCTCTTCATTAAGTGATATTAGCAAATCAGAGTGGAATGAATGTGTTGGAAATGATCATCCATTCTTACAATATGAATTTCTTCACGCATTAGAAAAAAGTAAAAGTGCAGATACCAAAACAGGTTGGCAACCATATCATTATATAGAAAAAGAAAATGATAAAATCATTTCATTGTGTCCTCTTTACATAAAGAACCATTCGTTTGGAGAATATATCTTTGATCATTCTTGGGCTGATGCTTATCATCGATATGGAATAAATTATTATCCAAAACTTCAATCTGCAATTCCGTTTACACCCGTTACTGGTGATAGAATTGTTATAAATAAGTCAGTTAAAGATAAAAAGAAAAAACAAGTTCAAGTAATTAAGAATATTATAGAAGAAGCTAAAAAAATAAATGTTTCTTCCCTGCATTTTAATTTTGTTAATGATGCTTCTAATTGGAATGATGTTGATAATATTATGATTAGATCAGGGATACAGTTTCATTGGCATAATAATGAATATAAAAAATTTGATGATTTTTTAAATGACTTATCTTCTAGAAAAAGAAAAATAATTAGACGGGAAAGACAATGTATTGAAAAAAATAATTTACAAGTAAAATTACTTAATGGAGATGATATTAAAGAAGAACATATAAGTTTTTTTTACGATTGTTACTTAGATACTACTGGAAGAAAATGGGGATCTACTTATTTAACTAAAGAATTTTTCTTTGAAATATTAGATAATTTCAAAAATAACATTTTGCTTATAATGGCTTTCCAAGAAGACAAAATGGTTGCCTCTGCAATTAATTTTATAAGTAAAACTCATTTATATGGTCGTTTATGGGGGTCAAAATACGAAGTTCCCTTTTTACATTTTGAGCTCTGTTACTATCAAGCAATAGAATATGCCATCAGAAATAATATTAAAATAGTTGAGGCTGGTGCTCAAGGAGAACATAAGTTGCAGAGAGGATATGTTCCTACTAAAACATGGAGTGCGCATTGGATTAAAGATCAAGAATTTAGCAAGGCAATTCAAAACTTTCTTGATAATGAAAGTCAGTTAATTGATAATCAGAAAGAAAGATTAGATGATTTTCTCCCGTTCAAAAATTAAGCGAGTTCTTTTTTAACTTCTTGCTTATTTGAAAATTCAAAACTAATTTTTTTATCCTTGCATGTTATTTCTACGTGACCACCCTTAGACAATTTTCCAAAAATTAGTTCTTCAGCCATAGGTTTTTTAACTTTTTCTTGTATTACTCTTCCCAATTCTCTTGCGCCATAAACCTCATCATAACCTTCTTCGGCTAATAATTCTTTTGCTTCCTTATTAATTGATAATGAAACACCTTTGTCTTCAAGTTGAGCCTCAATTTCTATGATGAACTTATCTACGATGGAAAGAACTATATTTTTAGATAAATGATTAAAATGAATTATTGAATCAATTCGATTTCTAAATTCGGGTGAAAAGATTCTATTAATTGCATCAGTACTATCATCGTTAGATCTTTTTGCATTAAATCCTATTTTGTTTTTAGATACATCAATTGCACCAGCATTTGTTGTCATAATTAGTATAACATTTCTAAAATCTATAGTCTTGCCATTATGGTCAGTCAATTTTCCATAGTCCATTACTTGAAGTAGTATATTGAATAAATCAAAATGAGCTTTTTCAATTTCATCTAAAAGCAGTACACAATGAGGATTTTGATCTACGCCATCTGTTAATAACCCCCCTTGATCGAAACCAACATAACCTGGAGGGGCTCCAATAAGTCTACTAACAGTATGACGCTCCATATATTCTGACATATCAAATCTAAGAAGTTTAATACCAAGTGTATTACTTAGCTGTTTAGCTACCTCAGTCTTTCCAACTCCAGTAGGTCCAGAAAATAAATAGGAGCCTATTGGTTTACCATCTTCTCTAAGCCCTGCTCTTGCTAACTTTATAGAAGATGAAAGTTCCTCAATAGCTTTGTCTTGACCAAATACGAAATTTTTCAAATCTCTTTCTAAATTTTTTAAACTATTCTTATCACTTTGATTAACAGATTTTGTTGGAATTCTTGCCATTAAAGCAACAACTGCTTCTATATCTTTTGATAGAATAATTTTCTTTCTTTTCTCTTCAGGTAATAAATATTGTGATGCACCTGCTTCGTCAATTACATCAATGGCTTTATCAGGAAGTTTCCTATCACCTATATATTTATTTGATAATTCAACAGCGCTGATAATTGCTTCAGGTGAATATTTAATATTATGATGTTCTTCATAGTAAGTTTTTAAACCTTCAAGAATTTTGATTGTCTCATCTTTTGATGGTTCTTTAACATCAATTTTTTGGAATCTTCTGACCAAAGCTCTATCTTTTTCAAAATAGTTTTTAAACTCCTTATAAGTAGTTGATCCAATGCATTTAAGAGTACCATTGCCTAGAGAGGGTTTTAATAAATTACTGGCATCCATTGATCCTCCACTGGTAGCTCCTGCACCAATAACAGTATGGATTTCATCTATAAATAAAACAGCTTTGTCTTTTTTTTGTAATTCTTTAAGAACTGCTTTCAATCTCTCTTCAAAATCACCTCTGTATCTTGTACCTGCAAGTAGAGCACCCATATCCAGTGAATATATAATTGCATCCTCCATGATTTTAGGTACTTTTTTTTCTGTAATTCTTTTTGCCAATCCTTCAGCAATTGCTGTTTTCCCAACACCAGGGTCTCCAACAAATAAAGGATTATTTTTTTGTCTTCTGCATAAAATTTGAATTGTTCTATCAAGTTCTTTGCTTCTTCCGATTAGCTTATCAATTTTACCATCTTTTGATTTTTCATTTAAGTTAATACAAAACTGACCCAAAGCACTTTTCGGTTTTTGTTGTTCATTTTTGTCATTTGTTTGACTATCTACAAATTCTTCATTTTCAAAACTTTCATTACTTTTAGAAATACCGTGTGATATATATTGAACAGCATCTAATCTGCTCATATTTTGTTGATGAAGAAAATATACTGCATGACTTTCTTTCTCAGAAAATAAAGCTACAATCATGTTAGCTCCTGTAACACTCTCTCTTCCACTTGATTGCACGTGAATAGCAGCTCTTTGTAAAACTCTTTGAAAACCATTTGTTAATTTTGGCTCTCCAGTGAAGTTCTCTTTAAGATTTTCTAAATCTTTAATAATAAATTTCTCAACACTTTCTTTTAAATTTGAAATATCTACTGCGCAGGCTTTAAGAACACTAATTGCATCTTGGTCTTCCAAAAGAGAAAATAATAAATGCTCTAGAGTTACATACTCATGCTTATAGTTAGTTGCTAATTGATATGCTTCTCTTAATGTTTTTTCTAAATTTTGTGACAGCATTAACTTTTTTCCATTGTGCATTGTAAAGGATGTTCATTTTTTTTTGCCATATCCATTACTGATTTACATTTAGACTCAGCCACTTCATAAGTAAATGTTCCACAAACACCAATACCATTTTTGTGAACATGGAGCATGATTTGTGTAGCCTCCTCTTGTTTTTTATTAAATATTTTTTCTAATACCATAACAACAAACTCCATAGGGGTATAGTCATCATTTAACAGTAAAACATTATACATGGATGGTTTCTTTGTCTTAGGCTTTGTATCTAATAAAAGACCTCTTTGAAAATCGTCCTTATTATTGTTATTATTTTGATCTTCATTTGCCATATTTCTTAAATAATATGTTTTAGAATATTTTAAAGTATTTTTCTGTTTGAAAGCATCGAAAATCTTATGTTAATCAAGAAAAAATGAAAAAAAATTTATTATTAATCATAATTTTAAATAGCTTTTTAATATTAGGTTTTTCATCAAATCTTTTTGCTAAAAAAGCAGCAATCGTTATTGATTTTGACACAGAAGAAGTACTATTCGAAGTTAATGCAGATACGAGGAATTATCCAGCATCCTTAACAAAAATAATGACTCTCTACATAGTATTTGATTATATTAAAAAAGGAAAACTTAGTTATGATAGTCAATTAAGTGTCTCAAATATTGCCGCTTCAAGATCACCAAGCAAACTTTATTTAGAAGCAGGATCAAGTATAAAAGTTAGAGATGCAATTAATGCGCTTATAATTAAATCAGCAAATGATGTAGCAACTGTAGTTTCTGAAAATATATCGGGTAGTGAAAAAGAATTTGCTAAACTTATGACAAGCTATGCAAAAAATTTAGGTATGAATAATACAACATTTAAAAATGCGTCAGGCCTTCCCAATAGAGCACAATTAACAACTGCAAGAGATATAGCAAAACTTTCACATGCACTAATTTTAAATTTTCCAGAAGAGTATAAATTGTTTAGTAAAACAAAATTTACTTATAAGGGAAAGACGTACAAAACACATAATAAATTAATGTTAAGCTATGATGGTGCTGATGGAATTAAAACAGGATATATCAAAGCATCTGGTTTTCAGTTAGCTTTTTCAGCTGTTAGAGATGATAAAAGGTTAATAGGAATTATTTTTGGAGGTGATACAGGAAGTCAACGAAACAAATCTTTAAAAATAATAATGGATAAAGAATTTGCTGAATTAAATATTAAGACAAAAAGTAGTAATAAAAAAATAGTTAAAAAAGATGAGATTCCAAAGAAAAAAATTGAAAAGAAAAAAAATACTTATTCCATTGTTGTTGGAACATTTAAGTATAGAAATAATGCAGAAAAACAAATCAAATTAATTAAAAGTAAATATCCAGTTTCTACTAAAGATAAAATTTCAAATGTTGTGCTGATAAAAGTTAGCGGTAAACAACTTTATGAATCTAGATTTGAAAATTTTTCTAAAAAAGAAGCGTATACAGCCTGTAAAAGACTGAAAAAATATAATCGTGATTGTTTTGTTAGATTGTAAATTTATAATTTACACCACTTATAGATAACTGATTTTCAATAATTGCTATCAAAGACTTGAGGCCTTCTTGAGAAGTTGACTCTGCTCTACAAGTCAGTTGATTTTGTGTGTTACTAGCTCGCATTAGAAACCATCCTTCATCATTTTCAACTCTTATACCATCAATATCAATTATTTTACCTTCTGTTTTTTTTATTCGTTCTTTTATTTCATCAATTATCATAAATTTTTTTGTTTCATCAACATCAAACCTTGTTTCAGGAGTAGAAAAAGTTTTTGGATAAACATTTATTAATTCATTAAGGGATTTTTCTTGATTACATAGTATTCTAAGTAGTCGTAGTGCTACATACATAGCGTCATCATACCCATAAAAATCATCAGCATAACAAACATGGCCACTCATTTCTCCAGATAATGGTGAATTCAATTCTTTCATTTTTTCTTTTATTGGTGAATGTCCGGTTTTAGACATTATTGGATCACAGTTGAGTTTTTTTGCTTCATCAAAAAATACTTTACTACACTTAACATCCATAATTACTTTTGGATTATTATATAAGTTTGCAATTTCAGCACATAATAATAACATGTATTGATCTGCCCAAACTAAATTACCTAAATTATCTACAATACCCAAACGGTCTCCATCTCCATCAAACGCAAGACCTATGTCACAATGATTATCTTTAACTGCTTTTACTAATTGTTCCATGTTCTTTGGAACGGTAGGATCTGGATGATGATTTGGGAAATTACCATCAACTTTATGATTTATTAAAATGTTTTCAGAGTTTTTTAAATTATTTGTAACCTCTTTAATTACTACTCCCATTGCACCATTACCAATATCCCAAGCAATTTTAATTTTCTTATTGAGATTAATATTTTGTAATAATCTCTTAGTATAATCTAATTTAATATCTTTATTTATAATCTCACCCTTTTCTAATTTTAAATTGTCCTGATCAATTAATTTTTGAAGGCTTTGGATATCTTCAGCATAAAAAGAATGTTTAGCTAGAACCATTTTGAAACCATTATATTCTGAAGGGTTATGTGATCCTGTGACCATTATAGCGGCATCCGCATTAAGGTGGAAATGGGCAAAATAAGTCATTGGAGTTGGTCCCATACCAATATTGATAACTTTTGCTCCTGCATCCTTTAATCCTTCACAAAGAGCTTGATGTAAATCTGGTGATGTTAATCTTCCATCATAACCAGTAGCTATAATGTTAGATTGTAATCGATTAATTACAGTGTATCCAAATGTTCTTCCTATTGTATAGGCCGTATTTTGATTAATATTATCTCCAACTACCCCTCTAATGTCATACTCTCTAAGAACCTCTTTTTCAAAATTTTCAATTTTCAATTTATTTTCCTGTACCATAGTATTTAAATCCCAACTCTTTTAAATCTTCTGGGATATAAATATTTCTTAAATCAAAAATTATTTTTTCTTTTAACATTTTCGATATTTTTTTGAAATTTAATGCCCTAAATTCATTCCATTCTGTTCCAATAACAATTGCCGAAGCTCCTTCACAAGCATCATAAGCAGAATTAAAATAAATAAGATTAGAATTTTCTTTTTTAGCATTATGCATTGCTTCAGGGTCATAAGATTGAACTTTATATCCTTGATCAAATAAGTTAGATGCAATTTTCATAGAAGTAGAATCTCTAACATCATCAGTATTTGGTTTAAAACTTAGGCCTAAAAAACAAATAGTAGATTTATTCTTAATATTTGAAATAATCTTATCTGAA
>CACKIH010000025.1 GCA_902600225.1 uncultured Alphaproteobacteria bacterium
ACTTTTTTTTATTTGAATCATCAACCATCCCATAAAGAATTTTTTTAAAACCATTTATGTCTATTTCATTAAAGTTTAATAAAACTTTTCTGATTTTCTTTATTTGAATTTCTGATAAATTTTTTTCTAGTTCTTGACCTTTTTTTGATAAAATCAGTTTCTTTGTTCGTTTATCATCTCCTACTGATAAAATAATATATTTCTCCTTAACAAGTTGATTTAATACTCTTGATAAACTTTGTTTAGTAATTTTTAATATGGACAAAAGTTCTTTTATTGTAAGATTTTTTTGCTTACCAACAAAATATATTACTCTATGATGTGCTCTACCGAAATTCATCTTCTCTAAAATTTTATCAGGGCCTTCTGTAAAGTCTCTATATGAAAAAAATAATAGCTCTATAATCTTTCTTATCTCACCTTCATTTAAAAAAAGAGGTGTTAACAATTTATTTAGGTCAGCCATATTGACTTAATTATGCATCACTGATACTCAATTGTCATTAAAAAAAAGTTAATAAAGAATATGCTTAAATCATTTGAAAATAGAGACGGATGGATTTGGATGAATGGCAAAATAATTCCATGGCAGGATGCAAGTTCCCATGTAATCTCTCAAGGTCTTCATTATGCAAGTGCTGTTTTTGAAGGTGAGAGAGCTTATAATGGTAAGATTTTTAAATCAGAGGAGCATACCAAAAGGTTTTTTAAATCTGCTGAAATAATTGGAATGGAAATTCCTTTCACATATGATCAAATTAATAAAGCAAAATACGAACTTATTAATAAAATGAATTATAAAAATTGTTATGTAAGACCACTTGCTTGGAGAGGTGGAGATCAAATGGGTTTATCAACAGGTAAATCAAATATCAATGTAGCTATTGCTGTTTGGGATGATTGGGCAACTTATTTTAAAATTGAAGATCAAAAAGCAGGTTTGAGATTAATCACATCTCCTTGGAAAAGACCTGCACCTGATACAGCTCCATATGAAGCAAAAGCTTCAGGGCCCTACATTATTTGTACTCTGTCAAAAGAATTTGCAGAAAAAAAAGGCTACCACGATGCCTTGATGCTAGATTATAGAGGTTATGTTGCTGAAGGCACAGGGGCAAACATTTTTTTTATTAAAGATAACAATATCCATACTCCTATTCCAGATTGTTTTCTTAATGGTATTACACGTCAAACAGTTATTGAAATGGCAACTAATCAAGGTTTTGAAATAACAGAAAAGCATTTAATGCCTGACGAAATTGGAAATTATGATGAAGCATTTTTAACTGGAACTGCTGCTGAAATCACCCCTATTAAATCTATTGATGATTTTAAATATAATACTGGTGATAATACTACTACTTTTAAATTTATGAATGATTTTAGTGATATGGTCAAAAACGCTAGCTAGAATTTTCTAACCAAACATCATCTTTATAATAAAATTCATTTTTCCAGAATGGCGCATCCTTTTTTAAATAATCCATAATAAATTCACAAGCTTCAAAACTATTTTTTCTATGTTGTGAAAAACAACAAACTAAAACAATTTTTTCATTTACTATTAATTTTCCATATCTATGAATGATCAAAGTATCAATTAAACTCCATTTTTTAATCGCGTTATTCTCAATTTTTGATAATTCTTTAAATGCCATTTCTTCATAAACTTCTAAATTTAAATATTTAACATCTTTATTGTTATTTAAATCTCTTACATAACCAACAAAAGAAGTAAGAGCTCCTATATCTGAATGTTTATTTTTAATTTTCTCAATCTCTTCATCTAAATTAAAATTTTTTTTTTGTATTTTTATCATTATCCGCCACTAACTGGTGGAAAGATTGCAATTTCATCAATTGGGTTTAATTTCAAATTTTCTGAAACATATTCCTGATTAACTGCAAATCTTAAAACATCTTGTAAAAAATGTTTTTTCAGCTCAGGATATAAATTTTCTAAATATTTTTTTAATTCTTTTATGGTTTTTGGGTGATTTATATCAATTATGTCATCATCCTTATTTGTTATATCCTTAATCCAAGCAAAATATCGAATTCTCATTTTATTTAAAAATGTTTTATTGATCCTTTAATATAATCATAGGCTGTATAGAGGGTTAGAATACCAGCAATCCATAGAAAAATCTTACCTAAATAAAAAACAAAAAATAAATTTAGATTGCTCTCGGATAATATAAGTAATCCAAGTGCGGCTAGCTGAAGAAATGTTTTTGCTTTTGCAATTCTTGAAACTGGAATACTGATTTTTATCCCTGCTAAGTATTCCCTTAAACCTGATACTGTTATTTCTCTTAATAATATTATTAGGGCTGGAATAGTATCCCAATCTTTTATTACACCTTTAGAAGTTAAAATAAGAATCACTGCTGCTACTAATAATTTATCTGCAATTGGATCAAGGAATGTTCCAAAATTTGTAACTTCATTTCTTATTCTTGCTAAATATCCATCAAAGTAATCTGTTATTCCAGCTAAACAAAATAATATAAAGGCAATCCAGCCAAAATATGGATTCTTAAGATATATACAGATAACTATAATAGGTATTACTGCTATTCTAATTATCGTTAGAATATTAGATATATTCATCTATGTTCTTTCTAGATGAAGAATTTTTTAAACGCTATGAAAATATTCATAAATTTTTGTTAGAATTGACTCAGGTATAGATTTCACCTCTTTTAATTCATCCAAACTAGCTAATTTTAATTTTTCTACTGTACCAAAGTGTTTTTTTAAAATTCTTTTTCTTTCAGGACCTACTCCTTCTATATCATCAAAGACCGATCTGACACTCATCTTTGTTCTTTTTGATCGATGTGTTGTTATTGCAAATCTGTGCACTTCATCTCTAATATTTTGTAAAAAGTGAAGAAGTGGATTATTTTCATTTAATCTATGTGTAAATTTATCATGTATTAGAATTTCTCTACCTGAATCTCTTTCCTCACCTTTTGCCATAGAGATTATTGGTATATCTATTTTTAATCTATCTAAAACTTTTTTTGCAGAATTATATTGTCCTTTTCCTCCATCTATAAGCAACAAACTTGGCAAATCTAACTCGTCTTGAAATTTTGAATTACTAAATCTCCTAGTAAGCATTTCCTTCATCATATAATAATCATCAACTTTATTTTTGTTTTCTTCTAGATCAAATCGAATATTAAATTTCCTATAATTTGATTTTATAAATCCATTTTGATTATAGGCAATCATTACACCTATAGGATGTTTTCCAAATGTATGGCTGTTATCGTAAGCTTCTATTTTAATAATTTCATCTTTGAGTTTGAATATTTTTTTAATTTCTGAATTAAAATTATCAAAAGATTTAAGTTTATTTAATTTAATATCTAAATTTATTTTAGAATTTTTTTCTGCAAATTTAAGTAAGTTTTTTTTAGGTCCCTTTAATGGTTTAATGAATTTTGTTTTATCAAAATTTTTTCCTAAAATTTGTGTATTATTATTTTTATCAATAATTATGTTAGTAATAATTGTTTCAGGAATATCTTTCTCTGCATAAAATATATTTAAGAAACCTAACATTATTTCCTCGTGATCCAATAAGTTGTCATGATCTGGGTAGAAAGCTTTACCACCATAAGAAGTATTATTTCTAAAAAAACTTCCATAAATACATGTTTTGCCTTCATTTGATGTTATTGCAAAAATGTCAGCGTTTTTAATATCCTTAATTTTAATTGAATTATTTTGCTCAATATGTTTTAGAGCTTTAAGCCTATCTCTTAAAGATGCTGCTAATTCAAAATTATTTTTTTTTGAAGCCTTATACATTTGATCTGTAAAATTTTTTTGTATTTTTTGAGAATTACCACTGCTTAGAAAATCGTCTGCTGCTTCTATTAATTTTGAATAGGCTTCTTTTGTAATTTTTCCTCCGCAGGGACCAGAACATCTTTTAAGATAATAATTGAAGCACAATTTATTTCTTGCATTAACCTCTTTATCTGAGCATGATCTTAAAAGAAATATCCTTTGTATTGTATTAATCGTTCTATTTACTGCATCTGGACTTGCAAATGGCCCATAATATCTTCCCTTTTTCGTTTGTGGACCACGATGTTTTTCAATTCTAGGAAAATCATGTTCTGAAGAAATAAATATGTAAGGGAATGATTTATCATCTCTTAATAGAACATTAAATCTCGGCTTATGTTTTTTAATTAAATTACATTCAAGAATGATTGCTTCTAATTCTGTATTTGTAACAAAAAAATTCATTGATTTAGTAAGACTAACCATTCTTTGAATTCTTCTGGTTAGGCTATTTAGAGATAGATAATTCTTTACTCTATTTGATAATATTTTTGCTTTTCCAATATATAAAATATTACCTTTATCATCCTGCATTTGGTAAACACCAGGTTGATTTGGTAAAGTTTTAGATGTAGCCTTAATAATCTCTAGTCCAAGAAGCGTCATTTTATCAATCGCAAATAATTAATTTTTCTTTAAATAGGAATTTTATAAAATTAATAAATAACTAACAAGATTATTGTAGTTCATTTAATAATTAATTTAATGTAAGTAAGAATAATATATTAAAGGTCTTATTATGGCAAAAATGACAACAGAAGAGGCTTTCGTAAAAGTTTTACAGAAACACGGTATTCAACACGCTTTTGGAATAATTGGATCTGCATTTATGCCGATATCCGATCTTTTTCCTAAAGCTGGAATAACATTTTGGGATGTTGCTCATGAGTCAAACGGCGGAATTATGGCCGATGGCTATACTAGATCAACTGGTAAAATCGCAATGTGTATTGCGCAAAATGGACCTGGTATAACCGGTTTAGTTACACCTATAAAAACTGCCTTTTGGAATCATACTCCAATGCTCTTAGTTACTCCTCAAGCAGCTAATAAAACTATAGGCCAGGGAGGCTTCCAAGAAGTTGAGCAAATGAACTTATTTAAAGATATGGTGTGTTATCAAGAAGAGGTTAGAGATCCAGCTAGAGTTGCGGAAGTTTTAAATAGAGTTATTTCTAAAGCTATTAAAGGATCTGCTCCTGCTCAATTAAATATTCCGAGAGATTTTTGGACGCAAGTGGTTGATATTGATTTGCCACCAATTATAAAATTTGAAAGACCTTCTGGTGGGATTGAAGCAATTAAGAAAGCTGCAAATCTTTTATCTAAAGCAAAGTTCCCAGTTATTTTATCTGGTGCTGGAGTAATTTTAGCTGACGCTATTGATGATTGCAAAAAACTTGCAGAAAAATTAAGTGCTCCAGTTGCTTGTGGATATCAACATAATGATAGTTTTCCAGGCAAACATCCTCTTGCGGTTGGTCCTTTAGGATATAACGGATCTAAAGCAGCAATGGAAATAATTTCCAAGGCAGATGTAGTTCTCGCACTTGGTACAAGATTAAATCCCTTTTCAACTTTACCAGGTTATGGAATAGATTATTGGCCAAAAAATGCAGATGTCATTCAAGTTGATATCAATTCTGATCGCATTGGTTTAACAAAAAAAATTAGCGTTGGTATTTGCGGAGATGCAAAACTGGTTGCAGAACAAATTTTAGAAAATCTTGCAACAAATGCAGGTAATCAAGATAGAAAAGAACGAGAAGAATTGATTCATAAGACAAAGTCAGCTTGGCTACAAACATTAACTGGTCTTGATCATGAAGAAGATGATCCTGGTACATCTTGGAATAAAGACTCACGTGACAGAGAACCTGAGAAAATGTCACCAAGAATGGCCTGGAGAGCTATTCAAGCAGGTTTACCTGAAGATGCAATTATATCAAGTGATATAGGAAATAATTGTGCAATAGGTAACGCTTACCCAACATTTGAGAATGGTAGAAAGTATTTAGCACCTGGTTTATTTGGACCATGTGGTTATGGTTTTCCATCTGTAATTGGAGCAAAAATAGGCTGTCCCGATACACCAGTTGTAGGCTTTGCAGGTGATGGCGCATTTGGAATTAGTATGAGTGAAATGACCTCTTGCAATAGAGATGGATGGCCAAATATTACAATGATAATTTTTAGAAATTATCAATGGGGAGCGGAGAAAAGAAATACTACACTTTGGTATAATAATAATTTTGTTGGGACTGAACTTGATCCTAAATTAAGCTATGCAAAAATAGCAGAGGCTTGTGGTTTTAAGGGAATTAAAGTCAATACTCAAGAGGAACTAACAGAGGCTTTACAACAATCTTGTAAAGATCAGATGCAAGGAACAACAACCTTCATAGAAGTGATGCTTAACCAAGAATTAGGTGAACCTTTTAGAAGAGATGCAATGAAAGCTCCAGTGGAAGTAGCTGGAATTGATCCTAAAGACACAGTAGTTCAATAATCATTTTTGATCTTTAATTATTAGATCAGAACCTTTTTCAGCAATCATCATTGTTGGTGCATTAGTATTTCCAGATGTAATAGTAGGCATCACAGATGCATCAACTACTCTCAAGTTGCCTATACCTTTTACTTTGAGATTATCATTTACAACTGAGTTTTCATCATTACCCATTTTACATGTGCTAACTGGGTGAAAAATAGTATTTGCAAATTTACCTGCTTCTCTAGCTAACGATTCATTATCTTTAAATTCTATTCCAGGTCTGTATTCTTTTGGTTTATACATATTGTATGCCTTTGACTCTAAAACTATTTTTCTAACAATTTTAATTGATTTTGCTGCAATCTCTCTATCTTCGTAAGTAGAAAGATAGTTCATTTTTATTTTTGGATAAATTCTTGTATCAGAAGATTTGATTTCTATTGTTCCTCTACTTGTTGGGCGAACATTTGTAATCGTAGGTGTAAAAGCTGGAAATTTATGTAGTTCAGCTTTACCTAATAAATCAGTACTAGCAGGTGAAATATGAAACTGTAAATTAGGATTTTCTAAATAAGAGTCACTTTTAATGAAACCACATAAATAACTAGCACCAACTGTCAATGGGCCTTTTCTGTAAATTAAATAATTTAATCCAGTTAAAAATTTTTTTGTAAAACTGTGATAAATCTCATTTAATGTTTCTAGGTTTTCAATTTTGTATACAGGTCTTAACATTAAATGATCAGTCAGATTTTTTCCAACACCATTAATTTCTTTAACGATATTAATGTTATTCTTATTTAATAATTCTCCTGGTCCAACACCTGATGTTTGAAGTATATGAGGGGAACCGATAGTACCTGCACATAATAATACTTCTTTATTTACAGAATAAACAAATTCCTCATTACCTCTCCAAACATTGACATTTTTTACATTCAAATTTTCAAAGGTTAAATCTTTTACATGTGCATTTGTAATGATTTTTAAATTTTTTCTATTTTTAATAGGATTTAGAAAACCTACAGCTGAACTACATCTAAAACCACTATCAATTGTCATTGGGAAATATCCCATACCTTCATTATCACCGTCATTAAAATCAGAATTTTTTTTGTAACCAAATTCTTCAGCAGCATCTAAAAATAAATCTAATAATTTAAATTTTGATCTAATTTGTTCTACTGTGATAGGACCACTATCCCCATGAAAATCACTTTTAGAGATTTTATAATTTTCTGATTTTTTAAAATAAGGCAATACATCATCCCAAGACCAACCAATATTTCCTAATTGTCTCCAGTAATTATAGTCATTAGCATGACCTCTAATATATAGCATACCATTTATTGACGAACTACCACCTAGAGTTTTTCCTCTTGGAATAAGCATTTTTCTATTATTACAAAATTCTTCCTCTTCAGTAGTAAAACACCAATCCGTGTTTGGGTTATGCATTGTTTTAAAATATCCACCAGGAATATGTATCCAAGGATTTATATCCTTACCACCGGCTTCAATTAATAAAACTCTAATTTTTTTGTTTTCTGTCAGTCTATTTGCTAAAATACAACCAGCTGTCCCAGCACCAATTATAATATAATCAAATTGTTCATTCATTATTAAGAATTTTTTTTTATTATATACTAATTAAATTAAACATATAACTATCTAAAATAATATAAATTATTAATGGATATTTTTCTCGCAATAATAGGATTGAGTCTTTTAGTATTAGGTGCAGAAATTGTTATTAGGGGTTCAATTAGTTTTGGAAAAAAAATAAATATTTCATTATTTGCTATTGGAGTTGTAATTGTAGCTGGGGGTACTTCATTGCCTGAGTTGGCAAGTAGCATTAATGCAGTCCTTAATAATTATTCTGACCTTGCTTTAGGCGCAGTAGTTGGGAGTAACATAGCAAACCTAGTACTTGTTATGGCTGCTACAACAATAATTTTTCCAATTGTAAACATAAATAAAAATCAAATTAATCAAGCATGGATCAATATTTTCTTAGGTATTGTTTTAATTTTTATGACGTTTTTTTATTTCAATTATATTTTTGGAATACTAGCCATTCTTACTCTTATTTATTTAATGTACATTCAAATGAAAAAAGGAGAAATAGATAATGCAGAAATAGATAAAAATGATTACTCAACGATAATATCATTAATATTAATTGTACTAGGTATTATATTTTTAGTTTTTGGTTCAGATTTATTAGTTAATTCAGCAATTGAAATAGCAAAAAAATATAATGTTTCTGAGGCAGTTATTGGATTATCACTAATTGCATTTGGCACATCACTTCCTGAATTAGTTGTTGGAATTTTATCTGCAATTAAAAAGAAAGTTGATTTTGCGTTAGGGAATATTTTAGGATCAAATATTTATAATATTCTTGGTGTGCTAGGAATTAGTTCTTTGTTTGGTAATTTTACATTACCGGAAATATTCTTAAAACAAGATTTAATAATTATGGTTGCTATTACTTCAATAGTCCTAATCTTTATGCTCTCAATGAAAAAAATTGGAAGAATATATGGCTTTATGGGACTAACTTTTTATATCTTATATTTATATTACCTTTTTTAATTTTAACTAAGAAACTAATTAATTATTATTCTATTACCAAAAGGATCTTGATCTTTAAACATTCCAAATTTATTTATTTCTTCTTCTGTTGGAGATTCACAGCTCCATTTTCTACTTGGAACTAAATTAAATTTTCTTTTTAAATTAGCTTGGTATTCTGCCTTCTTTAGTGCAGCTAATGAAGGATCAATAACTGGCACCCCAATTTCATTTTGAAGTGTTTTATAAAAGCCAAATTCAGCTGTACATCCCAATATTATTGACTCAGCATAGTCTTTCTCTACAGCATGTTTAGAAGCGTCAATAAGTAAATTGGTTGTTTTTTGATGATCTGCTTGAAAATCATCGACACCTAATCCAACATCATAAAAACCTGTCAACTTTTCTCCATATCCATATTCGTGAACAGCTGACTTCATTTGATTAACCCATTTTCTTCTGCCTACAATTATCCCAAAGTTGTTTGATAGACTTAATGCAATTTCAATAGAAGAATGACAGGGTGCAACAACAACCATATCGCCCGAAACCTCTCGAGCATCATGTAAAGCTGTGTCATAAAAACATCCAATAACTAATGCATCAAAACCCTCTTTATTTGCACAAACTGTTGCATTTATAATTCCTGCAGTTGCCATTGCTTCGTATGAACGAAATTCTATATGAGAAAACTTACCATTGTCGTCTTTTAAAGAAGTAACATGTACTTCAGTATTTTCATCTTTTGTATCTTTAACCATTTCTTCAAATAAACTATCAAGATCTTTTGTTCCAACAGGTGTAAGATACATTATTTTTAGAGGTTTATTATTCATCAAAAAAAACTAATAGATATTTTCAGAAATTACAATAAATTTAGTTTTAATTTTATACAAAATAGTTAAATTAATTTTTAATATGTTTATTAAAAAAGTAGAGCAACTGCAAAACAAGCTAATTGAAAATAATTTAGATGCTTTTGTAATTATTCCAGGTTCAAACTTCAGATTTTTGACAGGTGGTGATTTTCATTTAATGGAAAGACCTACAGCTTTGATAATATCTAAAAGTTATAAGCCATTAGCAATTCTTCCAGTATTAGAAGTTGACAGTTTTAAAAAACTAAAAATAGATGCAGAAATATACCAATGGCAAGATAGCGATGGATACCAAGATGCATTTAATAAAGCATTTGAAAAAATTAAAAATTGTAAATCTTTAGGTGTTGAGGGTCAAAGGATGAGGGTTTTTGAATATGAGGCTATAAAAAACGCCAATAAAGATTTAAATATTATTAATGCTCAAAGAATAATAAGTAATATACGATTACATAAAAATAATCATGATGTAGAAAATTTACAAAAAGCCATAAATATTGCAGAAACAACATTAGCTAATACAATTAACTATGTAGAAATAGGAAAGTCGGAAATAGAAATTAAAAATTTTTTACTTCAACAACTTTATGAAAATGGTGCTGAAGGTATTGCTTTTGACCCCATAGTTTTGGCAGGTTCAAACTCAGCGCTTCCTCACGGTCATTCAAGTAATGATTATTTTTTAAAAGATGGTGATTGCCTTCTTTTCGATTTTGGAGCAGTAGTGAATGGTTATAATTCAGATATAACGAGAACTTTTTTTGTTGGTTCTGCTTCAGATGAGCAAAAAAATTTTTATGATGCAGTTTTGAAAGCAAATAAATTGGGATTAAGTATTTCAAAACCTAATTTAACTATGCATAATCTAGATGACAGTGTACTCAATTCTCTAGAAGATTCTGGTTATAAAGATTATATTGTCCACAAAACTGGACATGGCCTTGGACTAGATGTACATGAAGATCCATATATCATGAGAAAAAATACTGAGCTTCTTGAAGAGGGTATGGTAATCACTATTGAACCCGGTCTTTATAAACAAGGAGATCTTGGTGTTAGAATTGAAGACGATGTTTTAATTACAAATGATGGATGTAAAAGTTTAACTACCTTTTCTAAAGAATTAAGAATTATTTAGTTTTCATATTTTGTTGATGAAATAAAAAATATCCAGATAATAAACTAGCAAAAGGTTTAGCAAGTTTTACAGTATCTGAATTATAATAAAACTCTTTATGTAGTATATTCATTGTTCCTAATATTATGTTATTATTGATAACAGGAATATTGATTATAGATCCACAACCTAGGCTTGATATCACTTCATGATCAAAAAATAATTTTTTTATTGTCTTCATATCTTTTCCAAGAAAATTTTTTTTATTCAAAACAACTTTTTTTGTCCACTCATTTTTAGGAATTGGTTTTGTGCCAAGAAGAGGATATGCTTTAATGTTGCTAGAGTATACTCTTTCAACATACTTCAATGATTTATCTACAACCATCAGTGTAAATAATTTATGCCCTATAATCTTTTTGACTTTTAAATCTAATTCTTTGAAAAATTTTTTAGAATTTTGAGAATTTGTTTTATTTATTAATTCTACTAAAATTTTATTATGGTTTTGTTGCATCTTCTTCATCAGTTACTGTTGGTATAGCTCTTATAAGAGTTTTTGTGTATTCACTTTTTGGGTTTTGGAAAATTTCTATTGTTTCTCCGGTTTCTTCAATTTTACCTTTATTCATTACAACTACTTTGTTAGCAATATTTTTTACAACACTTAAATCATGGGTAATAAAAATGTATGTAAGATCAAATTTCTTTTTTATGTCTAATAATAAATTTAATACTTTTGATTGAACAATAACGTCCAAAGCTGAAGTTGGCTCATCAAGAATTAAAACTTTTGGTTCTGTTGCTAAAGCTCTTGCGATTGCAACTCTTTGTTTCTGTCCTCCAGATAATGTATCCGGATATCTATCCATAAAATTGCTTTCTAAACCAACAAAAGATAAGAGTTCTTCAACTTTTTCTTTGTATTTATTATTTTCTACAATTTTATGAATCTTTAATGGCAAGGCTATAGTGCTGTAGATAG
>CACKIH010000026.1 GCA_902600225.1 uncultured Alphaproteobacteria bacterium
GAAAAATCATATAGAAGATATGTATTATCTCAAAAAGATGCACTGGGCTATAATGGAGAAAAAAGCGATCCCCTCTATAAATCTTTTCCTTGGTTATACATAATAAATAAAAATAATAGAAATTGTGATTATGGACTTTTATATAATACTTTAAGTTATGGTGTTGTTGATTTAGGAAGTGAACATTCAAATTATCATCATCCTTATAGATATGCAAATTTCCAAAATAAAGGAATTCAACTTTTTATATTTTTAAATAATAAACAATCTATTATTTCTTCTCTTAATAATTTTATTGGTCCAAGATATTTTCCACCAAAATGGAGTTTAGGTTTTCAATTTTCTTCTATGGAAATTGCTGACGATGAAAATTCACAAAATTTGTACCTAGAATTTTTAAATAAATGTAAAGAATTAAAAATTCCATTAAGTAGTTTGCACTTTGGTTCTGGATATACTTTGCATGGTAAGAAAAGATATATGTTTAAATGGAATAAAAAAAAATTTTCTGAACCTAAATTATTTTTACATAAAATTAAACAATACGGTATACATCTTACTGCCAATTTAAAACCAGCAATATTAACTTCACACCCAATTTATAAACAAGCAGTAAAGGAGAAAATATTTATTTCAGACAATAATAATAAACCTCTTGTAATTCAATTTTGGGATGAAACTGCGAGTATAATTGATTTTACAAAAAAAACAGGATCCACTTGGTGGAAAAAATATGTTACAAAATACATATTATCAAATGGCTTTGATGCAATTTGGAATGACAACAATGAATATGATCTAGAAGGCAAAGATGCTTATTCATTATATTTAAATAAAAAAGTTAAAACAAGTTCATTGCTACCGTTACAGGCTATCCTAATGTCAAAGGCTAGCTCTCAAGCTACAAGAAAGTACTATCCAAGAATAAGAAATCATGGAGTTACCAGATCTGGCACATTAGGAATTCAACGTTACGTAGAAACATGGACAGGCGATAACGATACATCTTGGCATTCATTAAAGTGGAGTGCATCTATAGGGTTAGGCCTTTCTCTGTCTGGAATTGGATTTTTTGGACATGATATAGGTGGATTTACTGGTAAAAAAACTTCAAGAGAATTAATGATACGTTCTCTTCAACTCATGTTATTTCATCCTCGATTTCATATGAATTCATGGAAGCCAAATACTAAAAAACAAAGTAAAAATAAGAATATACTTAATCTAAATAATACTAATTTACCTTGGTTATATAATGATACTATACCAGCTGTTAGAAAATTAATTAAATTACGATATCAACTACTGCCAATTCTTTATTCAGCAATATGGCGTTTTTATAAAGAAGGTGAGCCAGTAATAAGGCCATTATTTTTAGATTTTCCAGAGAAAGAACATTTTGAACAAGAAGAAGTTTTTTCTATAAATGAAAGAATTATTGTAGCTCCTGTTTTAGTAAAAAAAAGAAATAGAATAAAAGTTTTCCTTCCTTTTTGTAGAGAAGGTTGGTTTGATTATTTTAATTTAAAATTAATTTCTAATGGTGGATGGGTGAATATTAATGCACCAATTAATAAACTGCCCATAATTATCAGAGGTGGTACAGTAATACCCAAATTAAAAATAAATTTTTACGAACCTCATTTAGCTCCAATAAAGGAAATAGTAATTTTTCCTTCTTTAACTGATATCTCTTTTAAACAAAAAAATTTACCATTAATATTTGATGATGGAAAAACAATTAATTACGAAATAAATAAAAATTTGATATTAACTGCTGTAATTAAATTTAAAAAAAATAAACTATCACTTCTATTTAATTTAGAGGGAAAAGGAAAAATACAGAAAGAACAAATTATATTAAAGTATCCAAATTCCTGTGATTTAATTTTAAAAAATTGTTTGAACTACTTTAAAATAAAATCCTATAACTATAAAATCAAAAAATAATTTGTATGAAAAATTTAAAACAAACTATAAATGAGATTGTTAATGAAACTGAGATTTTTGATATTCATACCCATCTTTTTCCAGCTGAATTTAAAAAATATCATCTTTCAGGTATAAGTGAAGTTTTAAATTATCATTATTTAATTGCAGAATTATTCACTACAACAAATATAAATATAAAAAAATTTTATAGATTAACAAATGAAGAGAAATCAAATATAATTTGGGAAGAATTATTTAGGAAAAGAACGCCTATTTCTGAAGCTTGTAAGGGCGTCCTAACAATTTTGTCACAGTTATCAATTGATTATATTTCAAAGTCATTTGATGAAATAAATAATGAATACTCCAAACTAAATTTAACTGATTTACAAATATTTAAAATCAGTAAAATCACAAAAGTTGTAATGACTAACAACCCATTTGATAAATCAGAATGGCAATTATTCAATAATAAAAAATGGGATACAAAAAAATATCTAGCCTCACTTCGTTTAGATGACATATTTACCAATTTAGATAAATGTTTAGATATCTGTAAAAAAAATATTGATCATTTTGATAACGAAAATGACTTAATAATTAAATATTTAGAAAAAGTGTATTTAGAATCTAAACCTGTTTATGCAGCATTGTCCTTAAATAATCTACAATTAAAATCTTTTTTAAAAAATAGATTTGTATCAGATATTTTTAAATGGCTTGAAAGAAAAAATATTCCTTTATCCTTACTTTTAGGCGTTAAAAGACAAGTTAATAAAGAATTTCTGCTTGCTGGAGACGGTATAGACAAAGTTGATTTAAATAATCTTAGTGAAATATGTAATCAATATCCAAATAATAAAATACTTTGCTCATGTTTATCTTTAAATGATCAACATGAATTAACGGTATTAGCAAGAAAATATCAGAACCTTAAAATTTTTGGTTTTTGGTGGTTTATGAACCAACCTAGTTTAATTAAATTAATTTTAAATTTAAGAATTGAATTATTGGGATTAAATTTTATTCCACAGCACTCTGATGCAAGAGTCACAGATCAATTAATTTATAAATGGTTTCATTTTAAAGTATTATTAAGCAACGTCCTATATGATCATTATAAGGAAATTCAGCTAAAAAATTTTAAAATTTCTGAAAATCAAATTAGTGATGATGTATCAAAACTCTTTTATAAAAATACTCAAAATTTTCTAAATTTAAATTAACTTAAAATAGGATCTTTAACTGGAATTATAGGAACACCACCAGGTGACTGTTCAGTTCCTGAGATTTCTATTGTACTTATATTGCTTCTCCATCTTACACTTAATGAAAACATAATTGCATCTGCTATGTCTCTTGGTTCAAGAAGTGTAAAACCAGACATAAATTTTTTTGCTTTATCTTTGTTTTTAAAAGCAGATTTTCCAAAATTTGTTTTGGTTCTTCCTGGACAAATTTCTGATACTTTAACTCTTGAACCACTAAGTTCTATTCTTAGACTTTGAGCTATCCTATGAATAGCCCCTTTTTGCCCTCCATATACCGAACTAATTTGAGGATATAACCCAGCAAGGGATCCCATTAAAACAACATGTCCTTTTCTTCTTTTTATCATACCTGGTACAATTGCTTTTAGGGTATGAAGATAAGATTCAACATTCAGTTTTGTTGAAACTTCTATATCTTCTCTTGAAGCTTTTAATATACCCTCAGCACCTCTTCCTATTCCGGCATTACAAATAATGATATCAATTTTAAGATTACTCAGTTTATTATAAATTTCATCTGTATCAAAAAGATTCATTTGAATAATATTAAATTTATGTTTCCTTTGTAATTTTTCTAATTTTGATACATCTTTATCAAGTGCATATATTATTATATTTTCCTTAAAAAATCTTTTTAATGTTTCTAAACCAATTCCACTTGATGCACCTGTTATTAAAACACTTTTATAAATTTTATTGATCATCTTTCCTTAAAGTATATTTTATTTAACAATATGCAATTAACAAAAAATATAAATAAAAAACTTCTAAAAGAACAAATTTTTCCAACTTATGACATAGAAAAAAAACTGAATTGCATATTACATTTTGGAGTTGGAAATTTTCATCGAGCTCATCAAGCTTTATATATTCATGAACTCCTAGAAAATAATAAAAACATTTCAATTGTTGGTGTTAATTTGAGATCAAACGAGACTAATTTAAAGTTAATTAAACAAGATTATCTTTATACTTTAGTGAGGATATCAAAAGATTTTAAAGAAATAAAAATTCTGAATCCAATAAAAAAAATTTTATTTGGAAAAAAAGATAAAATAGAAATTAGAAATTTAATTGCGTCTACAGATATAAAATTAATTACTATAACCGTAACTGAAAAAGGATACCATTTTGATAAAGATAAAAAATTAAATTATTCAAAGGATATAATAAATGATTTAGAAAATAAAAACTTGAATACGGTTATTGGCCATATCTCTTTTGGGTTAATTCAAAGATTTAAATTAAATAAAGAAAAAATAATTATTATGAGTTGTGATAATTTAATTGAAAACAGTAATATTCTTAAAAATTTAATATATGAATTTTTAACTAAAATATATCCTCAATGCTTAAAATGGTTTCTCTCTAACGTAGAATTTCCTTTATCCATGGTAGATGGAATTGTTCCTAATAATAATAAGAATTCAAAATTTTTTAATATTCCTTATGAAGATAATTCGATCGTTGTAACTGAACCATATAGAGATTGGTATATTCAATCTGATAATGTAGTACTTAAAAAAATACTAAATAATAAAAATATAATTTTTGTTAATAATATTAACTTCTATGAAAATATAAAACTAAAAATTTTAAATGGAGCTCATTCTTCTTTAGCTTATATAGGAATATTATTGGGTCACACTCATGTTCATGAGGCAATGGCTGATAAAATCTGTTTCAACTTTATTTCTCAATTTTTAGATCTAGAAGTTCTTCCAACTTTTGAAAACAAAGATAATTTTGACATCAAAAATTATAAAAATAACGTTTTAAGTCGTTTTAAAAATCCATATATTGAGGATAAATTAATACGTATTGCAATGGATGGATCACTAAAAATTCCTATAAGATTATTAGATACCTATAAAAAAAATAAAAATAAAACACCATATATTGATGCAATAATTACATCATGGATTCTTTTTTTACAACACATGATAGAAAATAATAAAAGTAACTTATCAGATTCAAACAAAGAATTTATAATAAATACTTATGAGAATGATAAAGAAAATTTTGTTCTAAATTTACTTAATCAGAAAAATCTTTTTAATTTAAATGAGTATCAAAAAATTAATTTAGAAAAGAATATTATTGATAATATAAATCAAATAAAAAAAGTTACATTTACTAATTTTTTGAGCAATTTAGTATTTAAATAACAGCTTTTATTATACCACGCAATTCAGAAAGACCCATTAATCTTCCAATTGCAGTATATCCTGCATTAAAATTTTTTTTATTTTGATCATCTAATAATGAGTGCCCATGATCTGGTCTCATTGGTATATCAATTTTTTCTTTAATACTTCTTCTTTTTTCTTCATTTAAAATTAATTTTATAAGTCTAACAAAATCGACATCCCCATTTAAGTGGTTTGATTCATAGAAGCTTTTTCTGTCTTTTTCTTTTTTTACATTTCTAAGATGGATAAAATTAATTCTTTTTTTAAATCTATTAAAAATTTTATAAACATCATTATAAAAGTTTGATGCTAATGATCCTGCACAAAAAGTCATCCCGTTACATGGAGAATCATAAGAATCAAATATATATTGATAATCATCCATAGTAGATACAATTCTTGGGACACCAAAAAGTGGAATAGGAGGATCATCGGGATGTATACCCATTTTAACATTATTTTCCTCTGCTACAGGCATTATTTCTTTAATAAATTCTCTTAAATTTTGTTTTATATCTATGTTATCCATATCTTTATAAGCACTAAGCATTTCTCTAAATTCACTCACAGAATATTTCGTTTCTGAGGCAGGTAAACCACCCATTACTGCCAATTTTAAATTTTTAATATCATTTGTTTTCATTAACTTAAAAAGTTTCTCGGCATTTTTTATTTGTTTATTCGAATATCTTTTTTCTAAATTTTTTAATTTGAGAATATACATTTCAAATATAATTATTTGTAAATAATTAAATTTTAAGGCTAATCCATCTGTAGGTAATTTAAAATCTAGTTGAGTTCTTGTCCAATCTACTATTGGCATAAAATTATAACAAATAGTATTAATATTATTTGCAGCAATATTTGCTATTGTATCTTTGTAATTACTTATTAATTTCTTAAAATTTTTAGTTCTTAATTTTATATTATTATGTACAGGAATACTTTCAACAACATTCCATTTTAAATTTATATTATAAGAATTATTATTTTTATTTATGTAATTTATTCTTTTTTTTACATCATTTTTACTCCATTTTTCACCATAAGGAATTTGATGTAGTGATGTTACCACATACTCTGCGTTAGCCTGTCTTATATCAGTTAATTTAACAGGATCGGTTGGGCCATACCATCTGAATGAATTTTGCATTCACTATTTATAACTAATAAACTTATAAATTAAAAATAATTTCTATATTAGTTGATTTATTTAATTAATTTAAATAATTTCAACATTAAATGGAAAAAAGAAACTTAGGTAAAACAGATATCAAACTAACATCAATTGGATTTGGTGGAGCTCCTTTAGGTAATTTATTTGAAGAATTAAATGAAACTGATTGTTTTGATATTGTTAAAAGTTGTTTTGAAAATAACATTAATCTCTATGATACATCACCCTTATATGGATATGGTTTAAGTGAACATAGAATTGGTAATTTTATAAAAACTATTGATCCCAAAAGTTATTATCTTTCAACAAAAGTTGGTAGATACCTTACTCCAGAAAGAAATTATTATAAAGATGGAAAATTTAAAGGTCATATAAATTTTATTCCAAATTTTGATTATTCTTATGATGGAGTTATGAGATCATTTGATCAATCAATACACAGATTAGCAGTACCGGAGATTGATATTTGTTTGATTCATGATGTAGATAGATACACTTTCGGTAATGAAGTAGATCATTATTTTAAAATTGCAATGAATGGTGCATATAAAGCATTAAATGATCTTAAAGAACAAAAAGTTATTAAAGCTATTGGAGTAGGATTAAATGATGCCGATATTTGTGCAAGATTTGCTAATGAGGGTGATTTTGATTGTATGCTTCTTGCAGGAAGATATACACTTTTAGATCAAACTGCACTCGATGAATTTTTTCCAATTGCAAAAAAAAATAATATTGGAATAATTTTAGGCGGTGTTTTCAATTCAGGAATTTTAGCAAAAGGTATTGGTGATCAAATAACTTATAGATATGATAAAATACCAATCGATATAAAAGAAAAATATCAAAGCATATCTAAAATTTGTTTACAATACGATGTACCTGTACCTGCTGCAGCACTCCAATTTTCATACTCTAATAAGTTAATTTCATCCATGATATTAGGTGTTGATAGAATTGAACAAATTCAACAGAACTTTGAAAATTTAAATTATCCTATACCAAAAGAATTATGGGATAATCTAATAAAAGAAAATCTTCTAGATGAGAGAAGTATGATTGATATCTAGTAAATAAATATTTATAGATTAATTTACCCTAGTCATAGTACAAAGCATTTCAAATGCAATTGTTGCCCCAACAAGTGAAGTCATATTATTAAGATCAAATGGTGGTGATACTTCTACAACATCGCCACCAACAAAATTTAATTTATTTAGAGCTCTAATAATAGTTTGAGCTTCCCTCACATTAAAACCACCAACTTCTGGTGTTCCAGTTCCTGGTGCAAAGGTAGGATCAATTCCATCTATATCAAAAGTAAAATAAGTATCTGTGTTACCTAAAACGGTATAGATTTTTTCAACACATTTACTAAACCCCATTTCATAATATTCATCTATAGTAATGATGGTTACACCTTGTTCTCTAGCCCATGTTAAATCATTTGGATCATATAATGCACCCCTAACCCCTAGTATTACATATTTTTCTGGATCAATAAGATTTTCTTCTATAGCTCTTCTAAAAGGTGTGCCGTGAGTATATTTAAATCCTCCAAAATAGGAATCCCAAGTATCAGAATGAGAATCAAACTGAAATAAACCTATTGGTTTTTCTTTTGCAATACCTCTTAAAATTGGTAAACTAATTAAATGATCACCTCCAATTGATAATGGAATTGTTTTAGAATTATAAATATTTGAGTAAAATTTTTCTATTTTATTTAAACTATCACTTAAGTCTGCTGGATTTACAGGACAATCACCAATATCTGCAATATTAAATTTATCATAAGGACTATTAAGTGAAACAGGGTGATAAAGCCTTACAAGTGATGATGCATTTCTAATTTCTCTTGGCCCATGTCTAGCTCCAGGTCTATTAGTAGTTCCTCCATCCCACGGTACACCAGCAATACAGTAGTCTAATTTATTTAAATCTTTTACAACAGGTAAACGAAAAAAAGTAGCAACATCAGCAAAGCGAGGAGTTTCCATACTAGATAGAGGTTTAATTTGAGTCATAAAAGTATCTTATGGTATATAGAATTGGATTATACAAGACAAATTAGTATGGATTATAGTAAATTTCCTAAACCGCAAAATGATGGAAAAGCTGATCATCTTTTAAATAAGTTTTTGCCAGATATTTCTCTAAAAAATCAACAGGGTAATCTATTAAAAATAAAAAGATCTGACACTTTTCGTTTAATTTTATATTTTTATCCTATGACGGGTAATCCAAATGAAAGTTTACCTAAAAATTGGAATCAAACTCCAGGAGCCATTGGCTGTACTGTTGAGACCTGTAGTTTTAGAGATAATTATGAAGAATTAATCAAACTTAATGCTCTGCCTATAGGAATATCAACTCAAACAATAGATTATATTAAGGAAATGACAGATAGATTAGTAATTCCTTATGATGTTTTAAGTGATTCAGAAAATATTTTGCTCAATTCATTAAAAATGCCACATTTTGAAATTGAAAACAAAATTTATTTTAAAAGATCAACTCTTATTGTGGAAAAAAATATTGTTAAAAAAGTATTCTACCCTATTTTTCCTCCTAACAAACATATAAATGAAGTTCTACAATGGCTAAAAGAAAACTAACTATTTTTTTATTTTCTGTATTTCTATTTTTTTCTAACCTTTCAATAGCTAATCCAAATATAGATCAATGGTTAGAGTCAGAGAAATCTTATAAAGATCTTATTAATGAAGGATTTGAAGTTAAAAGCTACGCTATAAGTGACATAGAGGTTGGAAATGATTTAACAATAATCTTATTTGTTACAGTTCTCCAAAAAGATAAGGAAGTATATGAGTGTCAGGAATATCAAACTATAGATAAAAATGTTGAGACTTTAGATATGAACTTAATATGTAAAGAATTAGTTCAACCTTATGAAAGAGGTATAGGAACTTAAGACCGTTCAATATTTAAAAAAAACCATTGTAATGCTATTAATGTAAGTCCATTTAAAATTTCTTTATTATTCATCTTTGTTTTTACTTCATCAAAACTATAACTTTTAACTAATATGTCCTCATTTTCACTCTCTAGACCCCTTATAATTTCTTTATCTGGAGCAATTACCTCGCCTAAAAAAAGATTGTAAAAAGATTCGGATGATCCTGGAGCAGGAAAGTAACCTTGTATAGATGTAAGATTGCTTATTTCACATCCAGTTTCTTCTAGGCATTCTCTTTTTGCGGTATCTTCTGGAGTTTCACCAGAGTCAATTATTCCAGCAACTATTTCATCTAGATAATTTTGATTATCTCTAGAAATTGTACCTGGTCTGAACTGTTGAATTAAAACGATTTTTTTATTTATAGGGTCATATGGTAAGACTGCAGATACTTGTGATCCACCAAATAACTCCCTTTTTATTTCATTACTCCAATCTCCATTATATTTTTTGTATTTAAGAGTAACTTCATTCATTTTAAAGAAACCTTCGTAAATATTCTTTTTATCTAAAATTTTAAATTTTGGACTCATAAAAATTGATATATTTTATATTACATATATATTTATAAATATGGAAAAAGCATTATTTGGTGCAGGTTGTTTCTGGGGTGTGGAAGAAACATTTTGTAAAACTCCTGGTGTAATAAATACCTTAGTTGGTTATTCTGGAGGCGATACTATTAACCCTTCTTATGAAAGTGTTTGCCAAGGAAATACAAATCATACCGAGGTTGTTTTAATTGAATTTGATAATTCTAAAATATCTTATGAAGATCTTTTGAAGGTTTTCTGGAAGTGTCATGATCCTACAACTTTAAATAGACAAGGTCCTGATATTGGAACACAATATAGATCAGCGATATATTATTATAACGAAGATCAAAAAAATAAATCTATTCATTCAAAAAATGAATATGCTAAAAGTGCAGGAATAAATATTGTCACTGAAATATCAGAAGCTAAGGAATTCTATAAAGCTGAGGAATATCATCAAAAATATATCCAAAAAACAGGTTTACACTGCGCTATATAGATTAAGTCTTTAGGGAACTTATGTCTGTCGATTTTTATTACGCATTTTTAACAGGCTGGGTAATACTTTTATTATTTTGGAGTACTATTGTTTTCTTTATATATTTGAGAAAACCTCCTAAATCGAAATTAACTAAAAGTTTTGTGATCAAATCCTATTTATTTTTTTTGGTACTATTGTTTACAATTTTATTTTTTCGATAAACCGATTCGTTTTTCTTATAAATTATGTATCAACATATAGTAGGTCAAAAAGACCAAGATACTAACATATTGATAATTAACAACTTTTTTATATTTAATGTTGAATACTGGTTTTTTCATAAATATAAACTACCTCGAAATTAATAAAATTATTATGTCTATATTAAAAAATTACTTTAAACAAAACAGTGTGATGCACAGTTTCTCAAGTTGCCAATGGCCAATTGGAGATCCACAAGAGAAAGATTTTCATTTTTGTGAAGCTGATACAGTTGCTGGGAAGCCTTATTGTCAGAGTCATTGTGATGTTGCGTATATTGACGAAAAAGAGCTTAAAAAAGAAAAAGAAGCTCAAAAAAATCGTCGCATTGCAGCTTAAGTCAATATCTAAAATTATTTTCTCATCAAATGTTAATAATTTAGAGTTATTGACATAAGTGACGTTTTTCTTAAAATAAAAAAACATGTTATTCAGTGTACTGAAAAAACTTAACTTTGATGGAACATTAGAAATCATAGACTCTAATGCCAAGATATATAAATTTGGAAATTCAAATCCACACGTTTGTATAAGATTAAAAAACAAATCTATTGAAAGAAAACTATTCTTAAACCCTA
>CACKIH010000027.1 GCA_902600225.1 uncultured Alphaproteobacteria bacterium
TTCTCCAGTCATACTATTTACTGGATCACCAACAAAATTAAATAAGGAAAATGAGACAAAAGCAACAACAATCATTACAAGAATAGATTGAAAGAGTCTTTTAAAGAAATAGCTAAACATGGTTTAATTTCTGGCCAGATTACTGGCCAGAAAATATAAAAATTATTAGTTTACGTTTGCAAATCTAAATAATGGCTCGTTGTTCATTCTAATTGGAACATCGACATTACTTTTTGATGCTTGATTGACAACTTGGTGATGTAAAGGAAGATATGTTACATCATCTTGAGTAATATCCCAAGCTTCAGCAATCATAGCATTTCTTTTATCTTGATCTGTTTCAACACCCATTGCCGCTACTAACTCATCAACTCTGGCATTACTGAAATTAACTTTATTCCAGCTACCAGCACTATCAAATAAGTACGAGTATACGTAATGACTATCAAAAGTTGGAACACCCCAACCTAACATGTACATGTCACTTGTCATACCATTTGCGTCACCTTCTTTAACTTCTGAGAAGTGTTGACTTTTAGTTTTTGCGTCAAGAGTTACATCAACTCCAATTTTAGCAAACATACCAATTGCAGCAACACAGATAGCTTCGTCATTAATATAACGATCATTTGGACAATCTAGTGTAACCTCAAATCCATCTGGATAACCAGCTTCTGCTAATAGTTTTTTTGATAGCTCTGGATCATAAGGTAATCTTTCATCACGTGCAGCTGTATGACCGTTTACACCAGGAGCAGTGATAATTCCTGCAGGAACACTTTGTCCTCTCATTACCTTATCCTTAATAGCTTCCATATCTAAAGCATGATACATAGCTAAACGAACTCTTTTATCTGCAAAAGGATTTTTACCTTTGATATTAGATGAATTTAATTCAGCAGAACCTTGATCCATTCCAAAAAATATTGTTCTATTTTGAGGAGTCATTTTTACACCATGTCCAGCAGAAGATTTGATTCTTTCAATATCTTGAACAGGAACAACGTTTGTGTAGTCAATTTCTCCAGATAGAAGTGCTGCAACTCTTGTTGCATCATTTGAAATTGGAAGTAATTCAATAGTATCTACATTGAAAGTACTATCATCACCCCACCAATCATTATTTTTTTCAAAAACAGTTCTTACGTCCTGTTCTCTAAAAGTAATTTTGAAAGGTCCAGTTCCGTTTGCATTAGAAGCACAATAAGATGTTTCACCTGCATCCCAGTTGTATGAAACTTCACAACCATTTGCTTTTGCCCAATCTTCAGACATAACAAATATCTGAGTTAATTGGTTTAAAAGAATTGGATTTGGTCCATCTGTTACAATCTGAACTGTGTGATCAGTTAATGCTGATGCTGATTTAATGCTTTTAATTAAATCTACCATATCAGATGGAGCAGTTTTTGCTCTATTGATACTAAAAGCAATATCACTAGCTGTTAAATCTGATCCATCATGAAATTTTACACCTTTACGAATTGTAAATATCCAAGTGTCATCAGCAGTTGTTTTCCATGATTCAGCAAGCTGAGGAAGTATTTCCATATTAATACCTGGAGTTACTAAACCTTCATATACTTGACGCGAAACCATGTGAGTTGGTCCTTCGTTTTGTGCATGCGGATCAAGAGTTAAAGAGTCACCAGGCATTGACCATTTAATAGTGTTTGCAAATGCTGGTGAGAAAATACCCATGAAAAGCAAAGACAAAACAATGCTTAAAGTCTTTTTCATATTATTTCCTCCATAGAAATTTGATGGTAGACCCATACAACTTCAATGGAAATATTCAATATTATTAGTATTAATAAGTGCTATATTTTGTCATAATTATTAGTATTTATTTAGACATACACCTTGGAGGAGGCTTGATATAGTGAAAAAAATAGAGAAGGCACAAGAGATCTCTAGAATACTAAATCGTATATACAGAAAAGTACCTATTCCTCTTAACCACAAAAATAAATTTGAATTAGTTGTAGCTGTACTTCTTAGTGCTCAATGTACAGATGAAAGAGTTAATGAAGTTACACCAATACTATTTAAAAAAGCTAACACAGCTATAAAAATGACAAAAGTGCCAAAAAAAACAATTTATAATATTATTCGCCCTTGTGGTTTGGCACCTCAAAAATCAAAAGCAATTTTTGAACTATCAAGAATTCTTGTAAAAAGATTTAAAGGCAATGTTCCAGAAAGTTTTGAGGAATTAGAAAAGTTGCCAGGTGTTGGTCACAAAACAGCCAGTGTTGTCATGTCTCAAGGATTTGGTCATCCAGCATTTCCAGTTGATACGCACATTCATCGTTTAGCTCAACGTTGGGGTTTAACAAATGGTAAAAATGTTGTCCAAACAGAAAAAGATTTAAAATATCTTTTTCCAAAAAAATCTTGGAACAAACTTCATTTACAAATAATTTTTTATGGAAGAGAATTTTGTCAGGCAAGAAGTTGTTATGGTTTGGAGTGTGAAATATGCAAGATTTGTAATCCAAAGAGAAAAACGCCTATTAAAACAAAAAAGTAGTAATTAGAAAGGCTGAAATACAACTAGTATAAGTATAAAAATCAGTATTACTGCTGGCGCTTCATTTGTAATTCTAAAAAACTTAGTGGAGAATTTATTTTTATCATTTTTAAAATCATTAAGACATTTTAAACAAAAAAAATGATAGCCAGACAATAAAATTACAAATAAAATTTTCAAAAGCAACCAAGTATCAATACCCACATAATGTGTAAGTGTAAAACCTGATATCCACGTCACTATAAAAGCTGGAAACATAATTATTCTGTACAATTTTCCTTCCATTAGTTTGAATGTTTCTGAGGTTTCTTTTGTAATTTCAGGATTAGCATGATTTACAAACAAACGTGGCAGATATAAAAGTCCAGCCATCCAAGCAATGATACTAAAAATATGAATAACTTTCAGAGTATTAAATAACATTATTTATTCCCATACTGCGTGAGGAGGCATTGACATTAATATAGCATCAACATTCCCACCAGTCTCTAGACCAAATTTTGTACCTCTATCATATAATAAGTTAAATTCAGCATAACGACTACGCTTAACTAATTGTATCTTTTTTTCCTCTTCATTCCACTCCTCATCCTTAAGTGCGATTAAAGTATTTTTGATAAACTGATGAAAATAAGTACCTACGCCTTGGACAAATTCAAAATCTTTTCCCCAATCGCCAGTTTGAAGGTAATCAAAAAATATTCCTCCAACACCTCTTGGTTCGTTTCTATGTTTAAGAAAAAAATATTCATCACACCATTTTTTAAATTTAGGATAATATGATTTATCATATTTATTACACAAAACTTCTAAACCACGATGATATTTTTTCTCATCCTCAAATATTACACAAGGTGTAATATCCATGCCTCCACCAAACCATTCCTGAGTGGTTTTAATAAATCTTGTATTAAAATGCATAGAAGGAATTTTTGGAGAAACAGGATGTAATACAACACTGATGCCAGTTGCATTATAATTTGGATCTTCTTTAGCACCCGGAATAGCTTCTCTCATATTTTCATTAAATGTCCCAGAGACGGTAGAAATATTTACTCCACCTTTTTCAATAATGTTACCCTTAATTTTACTCATTTTACCACCACCATCACCTTTGTGATCCCAATTACTTATTTCAAATTGATTTTCATCAATGTTTTGAATAGTTTCAATTAAGTTATCTCGTAATTTTTCAAACCATTCTTTTGCAGTATTAAATTTGGGATCAGCAATCATAATGACCAACCTTGAGTATGTTTTTTTATTAGATTTACAAAAACATCGATGTGATCATCATGATCATTCAAGCAGGGTATATAATGATAATTTTCTCCACCTGACTCCATAAAATATTCTTTATTTTCTTCCTCAAGTTCTTCAAGTGTTTCAAGACAATCACTACTGAAACCAGGAGATATTATATGTATATTTTTAATCCCTTGTTTTGGTAATTCTTTTAATGTTTCACTTGTATATGGCTTTAACCATTCCTCTCTTCCAAATCTACTTTGGAAAGTAGTTATTATCTCATCATCAGATAATCCCATATATTCTTTGACGAGTCTTGTGGTTTTAAGACAAAAGCAATGATACGGATCACCATTAATCAAATACCGTTTTGGTATACCATGATAACTAAAAATAATTTTTTGTGGTTTTGGAGTTTTTTTCCAAAATGACTTTATAGAATTTGACAATGCTTCAATATAATTTTTTTCTTCAAAGTACTGATTGATAAAACGCATTTCAGGTATCCAACGCCATTTTTGCAATACATTAGTTACTTCATCAAATGTACTACCTGTTGTTGCAGCACAATATTGCGGATACATAGGTAGAACTAATAATCTTCTTACTTGTTTTTTTTGAAGTTTTATCAAAGCATCTGGAATAGATGGATTGCCATAACGCATCCCAACTTCAAAAACTATATTTTCATTTTTCGAAGAAAAAGATGATTGGATTTTATCTAGTTGTCTGTTTGCGATATCTAAAAGTGGAGAACCCTTATCAGTCCAAATTTGTTTGTATGCTTCTGCTGACTTTGATGGTCTTATCTGCAAAATTACTAACTTCAATAAAATTTGCCATAAGATTTTAGGTAATTCGATTACTCTTGGATCTGATAAAAATTGATTAAGATAAACTTTTAGTTCTTTTTTATTTGGAGCATCTGGAGTCCCTAAGTTAGTAATTAAAACACCAATTCTTTCTTTACTCCCGTGCTCATAATCTTTTTCACCTATATATTTAACCATATCTATTAGCTAAATTCTTTTCTGATATTTTCTATAAATAAATGAACATTTTTTTCAGGAGTATTTTTGTTAATTCCATGTCCAAGGCCACAAATCCAGCCATTAAGATTTTCAATTGATTTCATTTTTTTAATAAAATCTTTTAAATCATTAAGAAATGTATCTGTTTCATTCAACATTAATTGTTCATTGAAATTTCCCTGAATAAATCCATGCTGTTGATTTTCAAACATAGATTTTAGATCAATTGTGTGATCATAACCAAAACCAGCAAAAGGAAAACTGATGATAGAATTGAGATCTGACAAACTCTTACCTCTTGAATAATAGCCAACTTTATTTGGAAAAGAAATTGCAATCTCTTCCAAAATTTTTGAATAAATTTCATGAAAATTTACTTTATCTAAATCATACAAGGAGCTATCAAAAATCATAACAAGTTCAACGCCTGCATCTAATTGTAATTGAATATTTTTCTTAAGAAGGGGTAAAAGAATTTTTGAAATAAATTCTAAATTCATTTTAGTGTCGATTAAATCAGAGTTATTATTTCCAAATGCATATTTTGATAATGTCCAAGGTCCACCAACAAATCCAATTAAACTTTTATTATTTGGCAATTTCTCTTTTGTTATTTTTATAGCTTCAAATTGAAATTGCATATGCTCAATGCCGCGATCAATATTGCTATAATCATTAATGTTTTCTGAATTTATATAAGAGTTAAATTTAGGTCCTGGGTCAAACTTTAATTCTAAACCAAGTCCCTCCAAGATAAATAAAATATCACTGAATAAAATTGCAATATCGTAATCAAACTCTTGTATTGGACCAAAAGCGACTTCTGCGGCTAGATCTGGAGTTTTACAAAGTTCTTCAAAAGTATATTTTTCTTTGAGCTTGCGATAATGCGAATGGTACCTCCCAGCCTGTCTCATGAACCAAATGGGTGGTGTTTTTTGAATATTTCTTTTGAGAGCATTTTTGAATAAAATATTTGTCATTTTTAGGCTTTTAGTAATTTTTTCTTCCAACTATCATAAGATAGCTCAACAAAAAGATTTTTATCATTACCTAATATTTTACTAATCTCATTGTAAGTATTTCCTGGGCCACAAAAATGATATTTTTCTATAATTTTAGGATATTTATCAATACTCGCCTTAAAAGCTGAACTGCTCATCCAATAAAAGTATTTTTTCTTTTCTATATCTATTTCAAAATCAATAGACTGCAATTGATACGTTTCAATTTTATTTTTTATCGAACTTTCAGGAGAGTGAGAATGAGTTAATTTAACCCAAGGGTTGTTTGTGAGTGCATTAATGTCTTTATCAAAATCCTCACCTAGACCATCTGAAGTTCCATTAACCCAAATACCTCTTTCAGATAAATTTTTCCATGTTCTTAATCCACTAGTCCAAATAACATTATTTGATTGGATTTTTGACTTATCTGGGATTGAGCTAATTCGTGAAACATAAATACATTTATTTTGTAAATTATTTATATCATCGATATTTTCATTTAATTGTTTTCTAGAAAATATTTTATAATTTTTTAAATTTTCAGGATAAATTTCATCTGTTGTATTACTAGAAAAACTTATATCTTTTGGATCAATAAAATCCCAACTCTCAAAATGATTGCCATTTTCATCTTCACCTCTTTTGGATACAACTAATCCTAATTTATGTGATATGTAAGATACTCCTATTTTTTGGTGACATCCCCCTCCATAATTTTTTAAAATATTTCTTTCTTGAATAACATTCGAATAATCTTTGGAAAAATTAATATCATTTAGAATTTCGTTAAGTTTATTATCTTTAATTCTTGTTTCAATCGCTAGAGCTCCTTGTCCAGGAGAGCAAGGGTTGATAGACAATGGTAAAACAGACCATAAACATTCATTAATATATTTTTTTAGAGTTGTTTTTAATTCATTGAATTCAGAATAATTATTTAAAAGTAATCTATCAATTGCTGCCTTAGCGACAATGAAACCATCACTATTAGGATCTTCCAAAAATTTTTTAAATCTAGTGGGTATGTTGCCTCTTATATTTTCAAAGCAAACTTCATCAAACTTTTGTGGAAGATAATTTTCAATAAAATTTTCTAAATTATATTGTCTTCGAGGTGATGAGCAAAGGATAGTGATTTTCTTACTATCTAATGTTATGTTTTTTTTTAAAAATAATATATCTCGTTTGTCAGCACGTTTTAATGTAGCAGCAATTTTAGTTTTCTCACCCACTTCAATTGGAAGATCCTTCCAAGAGTGGACGATTAAATCACATTTGTTATTTATTAATTCATCTCTTAAATCATTAGTAAAAACACCTTCTGTTGGCATTTCAGAAAGAGGTGTTTTTAGATCTTTATCTCCTGAAGTACTTCTTGTTAAAAATTCTATTTCTACAAAAGGATGTTTAGATTGCAAATAATCAGAAAATTCACGTGCTTGAATTATTGCCAAGTCACTTTTTCTAGATAAAATTCTTATTTTCATTACTTCTATTCCTATAAATAACACTATATTTTAAAATTGGTAATGGTTGAATTTAAAGGTACAAAATCTTCGTGGGGTTTGGTTGCAAAACTTTTTCATTGGTCATTGGCACTTCTTCTTTTTTGGCAAGTTGCAACAGGGATTAGCCTGCATAATATGGAATTTTCTCCTCTTAAGATGGGTTTTATTATTACTCATAAATTTTTTGGCACCTTAGTCTTTAGTTTAGTTGTGCTTAGATTAATGTGGAAATACATATTTAACACTCATCCTAAATATGAAAATATTCCATTATTTCATAAATTGGTTTCGAATTTAGTCCATTTTGTTCTTTATGGTTTAGTTATTATTATTCCTATTCAAGGCACCTTTATGACATGGCTTGGAGGAGAAGATGTTCATCTCTTGGGATTAATTAAAATACCACCTTTAATCGAAGAGAATTTTTTTTTATACCCTCAAGCTCTAGCTATACACTACTACTCAGCACTTATGTTAACAGCTCTTTTTTCACTTCATATTGCAGCGGCGTTGTATCATCGATTTATAATTAAAGATAAATATGGTGTTTGGAAGAGAATGTCTTTTAGTAGAAATAAGGTGTGACAATTCATTCAATTAAACACTTACAATTAAAGATTGGGTAAGATATCTAACATTTATGCAATACAAAAATTTCTTTAAATCTGAATTGAAAAATTTAAAAGATCAGGGTCTTTATAGGGACTTTAGAAACATAGACAGACCTATAAGAAGTTTTCCAAATGCAGATGAAAGTTTCAAAAATAAAGAAAGAGAAGTAGAGGTTTGGTGTTCTAATGACTATCTGAACATGAGTCAGCACCCAGAAGTCGTAAATGAAATTGTAAAAACACTACTTGAATATGGATCAGGTTCTGGTGGAACAAGAAATATTTCTGGTACATCAACCTATCATACTGAACTTGAAAAAAAACTGGCAAATGTTCATAATAAAGAGGCGGCATTAGTTTTTGCCTCTGCTTATACAGCAAACCAATCTACTTTATGGACTTTAGGAAAAAAAATTAAAGATATTGAGATATTTTCTGATGAATTAAATCACGCATCTTTAATACAAGGCATTAAGAATAGTGGAGCTAAGTGTCATATATTTAAACACAATGATATTGATCATTTAGAACAGTTACTAAAAGAGTCAAATGTAGATAACCCTAAGTTAATCGTTTTTGAAAGTTTATACTCTATGGAAGGTATAAGATCGCCTATAGTTAAAATTGTAGAGTTAGCAAAAAAATACAAATGTATGACATATCTGGATGAAGTTCATTCAGTTGGACTTTACGGTGAAGAAGGTAAAGGTATTGCAGTAGAAATGGGAGTTGAAGATAAAATAGATATTATTAATGGAACTTTAGCTAAAGCATATGGTCAAATGGGAGGTTATATTGCAGCTAGTTCAGAAATAATTGATTACATTAGAAGTTTCGCTCCAGGTTTTATTTTTACAACCTCAATCTGCCCATCAATTGCTGCAGGAGCAACTAAAGCAATAGATATTGTTTCTCTAGCAGAACAACTAAGAATAAGAATAAAAGAAAATGCTGCTTTAATAAGGGAAAATTTAGATTCCTTAGCAATCCCTTATTTGGATACAAATTCTCATATTGTAGCAGTATTAATTAATGATCCTTTTTTATGCAAAAAAGTGTCTAAAGATTTAATTGATGATCATGGTATCTATGCACAACCAATTTTTTATCCAACTGTGCCCAAAGGTCTAGAAAGACTAAGGATAACTGTTACCCCAAAACACAGAAAAGAGCATATTGAAAAAATGATTAAGGCTCTTGATACAGTTTGGTCTAAAAATAATTTACCAAGAAAAAATATTAATAAAGTTACAGCAAATATCTAAGTTTTAATATTGATATCAATCTGCCTTGCAGCAAAACCATAATAAACTACAGCTAAAGTTATTATGAAACCTCCAATTATTACAGTTGTACTTGGTACTTCATTAATTCCAAAAATAGGAAGCCAAACCCACAAAACTCCTCCAACAACTTCCATTAACGATAAAAGTGCTAGCTCAGCTGAGGGTAAGTATTTTGCTCCAAGACTGTAAAGTATTAAGCCAGCTGCAACAATTATTCCATGAAGTATACTCAAATAACTATTTATTTCAGGCATCAGAATAAAAGGTTCAAAAGAGAAGCCTAAAATAAAGAACGCAAATATTGCACAAAATAGTCCAGCTAAAACAACTGTTGTGAATTTTGGTGTTTCAGGTTTCCATCTTATTGTTACCGTGTATAAGGCAAAACCAGTTGCAGAAATAAATCCTATTATTGCACCTAAAGCAGTTCCAGAAATACTATCATTTATAATCATTACGCAAACACCTATAAATGCTACAACCATTGCAATTAATGTTGATCTTTTTAGTATTTCGCCAAGAACAAAATAACCAACAATGGCCGCAATAAAAGGCATCGCTGCTAACATAAATAATGTTACGGCAGCCGTAGTCATAGTAATAGAAAAAATGAAACCAGTAAAAGCTGTTGCTAGAAATAAACCTCCAAGTATAGATGGTATTCCTATTTTGAGAAAATTTTTATAAAAACCAAATCCTTCCCGACAAAATAAATATATAAGAAGTATAATTGAAATAGTTAAGCCTCTATAAAATAAATATTGAAAAACATATTGATGGCCATCGACCATATATCTAACGGTCAACGCTCCAAAACTCCAAAAAATTCCAGCAAGAAAAACTACACTAAAGGCATATAGATAAGAATTTTGACTCATTGTTTAACGGTCAAATCATTAAATTTGATAAAAGTAAATTAATATTTTAGTTATTTATTTGAATACCAGTTTCTTTACTTCCTGAGATCTTAAAATTAACTTTATTATCATCATTTTTTTGTATTTCAGATACAGTTGACATTTTGCAACTATAAATAAAAAGAAATAAAAAAATTATTGGCAACTGCCTATAGAACCAAGAGCACATTTTTTACCATCTACCCAAACTGCATTTGACAAATTTGCTTCATCAAAAATTGCGCCTGATATATTAGCACCAAGTAAGTTTGCCTCATATAAATTTGCACCTTTAAAAGTAGCTCCAAAAAGATTAGATCCTTCGAAGTTTACTTTAGCAAGATTTGCATTGTCAAAATTAGCATTATTGCAATTTGCTCCTTGTAAATTTGAAGCATATAAATTTGAATTGCTAAAATTTGAGAAAATAAAATTACCAATAGATAGATTTGAATTATTAAGCTGGGATTTTTCGAAATTAGATAAAGATAAATTAACTCCTGACATTTGAGAGTTTGCCAAACCAGTACCAGAAAGATCTAGATTTTCTACAAAATTACAATTGGTCCAATCAACCTCATTTGCTGGTTGGTCACTACAAGCAGCAAATACAGAGTAAGAGCTAAACAAACTAAATACAAATAAAATTAAAAATCTCATATCGATTTTTTATGATCAGTTTATGTTAAATTTAAGGCAAATTAGCGAGAAGTGAGTTTTAATTCAATCCTTCTATTTTGCTGCAGATCACTCTCAGTTTCTCCTTCACTGATAGGGTAAAACTCTCCATATCCTGCCGATGCTAATCTATTTGGTGGAAAACCGAGATCAAGAAGAAGTTTTAGAACTGTATTAGCTCTAGCTGAAGATAGTTCCCAGTTAGATGGATATCTTATTGTCTGTATAGGTCGTTTGTCAGTATGTCCTTCTACCATGATAATCCAGTCAATATCTGATGGGATATCATTAGTAGTCTCTTTTAAAGTAAGGCCAATTTCACTTAACTTTTCTTTACCAGATAGTTGTAAATCTGCTGAAGCAGAATCAAATAATAGCTCTGATTCAAAAATAAATCTATCTCCTACAATTTTAATGTCTTTTCTATCACCTAAAATAGATTGTAATTTTCCAAAAAACTCAGATCTATATTTTTGGAGCTCAAATACTTTCGATGTAAGGGCTTTGTTTAACTTTTCACCTAGCACCTCTATTTCTAAATCTTTAATCAAAGCCTGGCTTTCACTAGCTTCTAAAGCATCATTAAGT
>CACKIH010000028.1 GCA_902600225.1 uncultured Alphaproteobacteria bacterium
TAAAAACAAATTCATAAATATTTTTATTTTAAATGGATTACAAGATTACAATATACAAAAATTTTTAAATACAGATCTTATTCCAGTTATTAATACGATAGAAGAATATATTAGAATCAAAAATTCTGGATTAAAATTTGCTATTCATGTCGATACAGGTATAAATAGATTGGGAATTCCAATAGAGAAAACAAAAGAAATAGATTTTAAAAATAAAAATATACAACTAATTATAAGCCATTTATCTAGCGCTGATGAATATAGTAATAATTACAGTTTAAAACAAAAGAAATTTTTTAATAGATTAAAAAATAAATTTAATAATAATAAAATAATTTTTAGTTTAGCTAATTCTCATGGCGCTGTCTTAAATAAATCATATTTATTTGACATGATTAGACCAGGAATAGGTATTTATGGAGGTTTTGAAAATAAAAAATTAGGTAAAAAAATTAAAAATGTAGTTAGTTTAAAAGGAAAAATTATACAAATTAAATATATTAAAAAAAACCAATATGTTGGTTACAATAGAACTTATAAAACAAAAACAAAAATCAAAGTTGCTATTGTAGGCCTTGGATATGAGGATGGCATACCTAGATCATTAAGCAATAAAGGGTATGTTTATTTTAAAAAAAATAGATTCAAGATAATTGGTAGAATTTCAATGGATACATTTACTGTAGATATTTCAAAATCTAGTCATGATTTGAATATAGGAATGTATTTGGATATTATAAATGACGAGCATAAAATAGATAAATTTGCAAAATTATGCAAAACTATACCTAATGAAATTATGACCTCTATAGGAAAAAGAGTTTATAGAAAATATGAGTAAAAAATTACAAATCATTTTATTATTTTTTTTCATTGTATCATTAGTATTTACTAGTTTTTATCTAAGAGATTTCAGAATTGACGCGTCTTCAGATAGTTTAGTATCACAAAATGATGAAGATTATAAATATTTCTCATATTACCAAGATTTGTTTCCAACAAAAAATAGCTTAGTAATAGCAATCAAAAGTAATTCTAAAATCGATAAAGTTCTAATAGAAGAGATTGAAAAAATAAGTAAAAAGTTATCTGATTTACCTGAAGTTTATTCTGTTTTTACAATCAATAAAGCACCTATCCTACTTTTAAATAATACTAGTCTTATTGATTTAGCAAATAATAATTATGAAACAATATTGAACTCAAGTTTGCCATTTGAAGATATATTAAATGAATTTACAAAAAGTCCAATTTATAGTGATCAAATTATTAATGAAAGTAAAAATATAACTTCTATAGTAATTTTTCTTAATGAAAATAGTAAGGCAATTGATCTTAAAAATAATAAAAATTTATATTTAACTCAGGGTAACTATTACAAAATAAAAACAGAAATAGACAAGGAAAGAAATGAATTAATTAAAAAAATAAGAAATATTATTATTAATAGTAATCAATATTTTACATACTATTTAGGTGGAGTAGAAATGATATCTAGCGATGTTATTTCATATGTAAAGAATGACATTTTTACATTCAGTTTAATTGTTCTTTTAACTATAGTTTTAATTCTTTTCTTAATTTTTAGAAGAGTCAAATGGGTATTTGCAATTTTATTTACGTCAATTAGTGCAGTTTATTTGTCAATAGGTTTAGCTGGTTTTATTAATTTTGAAATTACAGCAGTTTCAGCAAACTTCTTATCCTTAATGTTTGTTTTATCTATTTCTATGAATGTTCATATAATGAATAATTATTTACAAAGGGATATAAAAATTATTAAAAATTTTAAAATGATGTTTTGGCCTTGTTTTTATACCTTTCTAACTACAATTGTTGCTTTTGTATCGCTAGTAATATCAGATATTAAACCTGTAATTGATTTTGGAATTATAATGATAATAGCATTATTAATAGTTTTAATTTCATCATTTGTAATCTTACCTCTAATTGTTTCTTTCTTTTCAAAGGAGGAAAAAAGCTATTCTCTAAATTTGAGTTTTTTAAAATCTTTTTATCCTTTTGCATATAAGAATAGTAAATATATTCTTGGATTAAACATTTTAATATTTTTCATATCTCTATATGGAATTACCAATCTGAATGTTGAAAACTCATTTATAAAATATTTTAAAAAAAATACAGAAATTTATAAAGGAATGTATCTTATAGATAATGAATTAGGCGGAACTACACCATTAGACATTATTCTTAAATTCAAAAATGATGATCAAATAATTGATACATCAATAAAAGCTGAAGAAGAAGATGATTTAGAAATTGAAGATGATTTTTTCTCAGATGATCTGTTTGGTAAAGAAAATAATATTTGGTTTACAAATGAAAAAATTAAAACAATCAAATTTGTTCATCAATATTTAGAAAGTAGAATAGAAATTGGGAAAGTTACTTCAATTTATTCACTTATAGATACTGCAAATCAAATAAACAAAAGTGATTTATCAATGTTTGAATTATCAGTATTATATAATGAAATACCTCTTGATTATAAAACTGATTTAATTGATCCTTATCTAAATGTTGAAAAAAATATGATAAAAATTTCTACAAGAGTAAAAGATTCGAAAGATATTAAAAGAAATGATCTTATTAATGACATTAATTCTTTTTTATTGAATGAATTTGATAACTTGGAAGAATTTAAAGTTAACGGTCTATTAGTGTTATATAATAACATGTTAAAATCTCTATTTAGCTCACAAATAAAATCCTTAGGTTTTGTAATTTTAGCTATTTTTATAATGTTTATAATATTATTTAGATCTTTAAAATTAAGTATAATTGGAATAATTCCGAATATTTTTGCTTCAACTTTTATTCTTGGTTTAATTGGATTGCTTAAAATACCACTTGATATAATGACAATTACAATTGCTGCAATATCAATTGGTATAGCCGTTGATAATACAATACATTATATCTATCGTTACAAAGAAAATCTAAAGCTAGGTAAAAATCATAGTGAAATGATTGAAAAAACACATTTAACTGTAGGTAATGCAGTTTTAATTACATCTATTGCAATAACTGCAGGGTTCCTTACTCTTTGTCTATCAAATTTTGTTCCTACAATTTATTTTGGTCTATTTACTAGTTTAGCAATGATATTTGCTATGATAGGAGTACTAATTACTTTACCATCAATATTGAAATATCTAAAATGACTTTTTTAAACTTTGAATTAGTATTTTTCGATTATGTAGTATTAATTTTAGCTGCAGTAATTGTTATTTTTAGTTTCTGGAAAGGATTCATTAATTCTATATTAGGGTTATTAACATGGGTTGGTTCTGTATTTGTAACCATATATAGTTATCAATATCTTTCAGATTTTTTAAGTGAACAACTCTTAAATATTAATTTTTTACAAGGGTTTGAAAGGTTTGTAAGCGTTATAAGTATAATCATTTCAATACCAATAATTTTCTTAGTTAGTTTATTTATATTAAAAAGAATAAGAAAATTTTTAAATAGTGACTTAGATAAACAAATTTTAGGATTGATATTCGATAAATTTTTTGGAATCTTATATGGGATTCTATTTTCATATATAATTTATAGCAGTGTATTATATTTAACTGATAATGATGATGTTAAAATATTAAAAAATTTACATTTATTTTTTGTAGAAAATTCAAATATTCTCAAGCAAATCTCTGAATATAATAATAATATTATTGAGAATTATACGAATACAGATAAATAATTAAAAATCATAAGGGTTCTTAGATTTAGAAAACAAAATTTTTAAATTTCTACTTTTAATTTTAAAGAAATTATAAAAATTATTAAGCAAATATCTTTTATAAGAATTAGATATTTCTTTAGAAAAATTTGAAAAAATTTTTATTGTTAAAGGATTTTTTGAAACCTGAGTGCCATATTTAAATTTAACCTCTTTTCCATTTATTCTTGGGTGAGAATTATTTTCAACAACATGATTTAACCACTTATTAATTTTTGAAGTTGATATATTTTTATTTAATTCTAAAATAAGTTCACGAATCTTATTTTTTAAAAATAAAATATCTTTTTTATTTAGTGTTGAAATTGGTATAATAATAATATTTTTTGATTGAGAAAATTCATAATTAATATCTTTAATTAATTCATTAATTATCTTCTTTTTATTTTTTTTTACTAAATCAGTTTTATTAATTACAAATAATAAAATATTAGATTTTTGATATATTAAATTAAATATTTTTTTAGACTGAGTATCAAAGCCTTGCTCAATATCAATTAGAAAAATATTTAAATTAATTTCATTGATAATTGACAAAGTTTTTTTGGTGACATAAAAATCAAGACTATTTTTATCAATTTTATTTTTTTTTATTAAACCTGCAGTGTCTTTAATTGAATAAGTATTACCTTTAAAAATATATGAGGAAGAAACAATATCAGTTGTAGTTTTTGGTTGATTGCTGACAATTGACCTTTCAAATCCAACTAATTTATTTAAGAGTGTACTTTTGCCTACATTTGTTTTACCAAATAACCCTAAAGAAAAATCATAGTTTATTAATTTACTATCTTTAGCATGATATCTTGATAAATAATTTAAAAATCCATCAATACCTATTTTATGTGAACATGAGATAAAAAAAATATTCTTAATACCAAGGTTTTCAATTTTTTTATCTTGTTTGAAATTATCATCCTTGTTAATAATAACTAATATTTCCTTATTAAATTTTCTTAATTCGTTTATTAATTCTTTATCTGTAAAATAACTCTCATCTTTATAGTCTATAACATAAACAAAAATATCTATTTTTCTAATTATGTTACTAACACTCTTTGTTACTAGATTTTTTTGATTAATTATTCCAGGTGTATCATATACATCAATATTACCATTTGATTTAAGAGGTGATACATGCCAATCTCTTGTTGTGCCAATGGTATCATGAATTATATTATTATTTTTATTTGTAATTAAATTATACAATGATGTTTTGCCTACATTTGGCATACCTAAAATTAATATATTCATTTTAATAAATATAAGTAATGCCTTTTTCGGTACTTATAAAAATTTTATTTTGATAATTATAAACTTTATTTATATTTTTGATTTTGAGATTAATAGTTTGTTTTATTGCAAGATTTTGATCTAAAATAATGATTTGCCCATTATCCATAAATAAATTTATATTTTTATTAATCATAAACGCATTTATTATTTTTGAATTTCTTTTTAGTATTTTATTAATATTAATTCTAGAAAATAAATTGCCATTCTTAATATTATAAAATTCAATAAAATTTTCATTTTTTGAAATTAATGAATTATTAAATAATATTGAAGAAAATGAATTATTAATTCTAAAATCAACTAATATAAATTTATCTTCATTTATGTCATATGTATGTAAGATATTTCCATCATCAAAATACACTAAAAAATTTTTATAAAAGTGTATTTGATCGCTTAGATTATTTAATGATGTGTTAAGTTCAATATTATCAAAATTTAAACTATGTTCCTCAAATAAATATGTATCTAATGAATTAAATTCACTATTGGGAAGTATGAAAAAAACAATGTTATAATAATTAACAATTTTTCCACCTGATGATTGAATTATATTGCTTGATTTAAAATCTTTTTCAAAAATTATATCTCCATTTAAGATTGACAAAAAAACTATTTTTTCTGGATATAATATAATTAGATAGTCATCATATATTTTGACTGGTGTATTTAAAAGATCTTTATTTTTAAATATCCAAAGAACTTTCCCTAATTTATTAATTTTGACAACTTCTCCTGATATAAATGCAATAATAAAATCATTCTTGTAAAGTGAAAAGGATACAGGTACTTTTTTTTCTATATCTAAATCAATATTAATTTTTTCAATTAATTTTCCCGAATTAAAATCAAACTTTAGGAGATGCCCTTCTTTATTAATAGAGTAAATACTTTGATCAAGGTATATAACATTTATTGTATTATTGTTATTGTATTTGGCTTCATAGTTATTAATTTTAATTACAGCTAGATCTTTATCTAAAAAATTATAATCAGATGCGTTATATGTATAATTATCAATTACATTATCTTCATACCGTTCAAAAAAACTAAGATCTAAAGAATCTTTTGTCTCTAATTGAAAATTATAATCATCAGAGTCTATATTTTCATTATTTATTAATGATGAAATGGTATCCTGACATGAAATAATAAATATGAAAGATAAATATAGCGATATTTTACTTATAAAGCTGAAACTCATGAATTTTTTTCACTCTTTCTTTTATAGAGGCAGAAACTAAACTTGAATTAAATATTTCATTATATTTATCCAAAACTATTGAATTATTATCATATTGAGATTTATTTAAATCAATTTCTGTGACAATTAATAAATATTCTAATTCTTTTTTAATTGAAAAATAACCATCCAGCTCATCACTAATATTATTTATGTAACTTGTTATATCATTTAAATACTTACTAGTATTCTCTTCGTATGATGCATTAATCATTGTATACGAGGCATTTGTAGCAATAGAAGTTTTATAAAGATCATCTAAGTTTGATGTAGCAAGTAATTCTTTATACAACTCATTAGAGTAACTAAAGTTTTTATTTTTATTATTCTGTTGAATTAATTTTAATTTTGATAAAATGGAGAAAATATTATCATTTTCAATTAATTTTTTTAAGTTACTTAAATCGTTTTGATCATCTTGGATAATATCAAAAAAACTTATACTAGATTTTTTAATATCTTGAATTTTAAAATAATTGTATGTTTGAATTCCAATAAATATAATCAACAAAATTACAAATGAAATTATTATTTGTAAATAGTTAGTAAAAATAAAATTTTGTATTTTTTTAAATAAGCTATTATTTTTATTTTCTTCACTCATACTATTTCCACTTTATTGAACAGCCAACACTATTGATTTGGTTAATTGGACCTATTCCCTCATTTTTGATTTTAATCATTGCTTTAAAAAGATCTCTTTCAATATTTGAATTTTGATTTGCATTCATTACTCCTGAATCTATTCTACCTCTATATTTTAATTTAAGATCTTTATCAAAACCAAAAAAATCTGGGGTACAAACAGCATTATAATTTTTTGCCACTTCTTGTGTTTCATCATAAAGATAAGGAAAATTAAATTTATATTTATCAGAGAAAATTTTCATATTATCAAATGAATCATCGGGATAGTTAATCACGTCATTAGACATAATGGCAATTGTATTTATTGAGTGCTCTAGTAACTCATCAGCATCTTTTTTTAATCTACTTGCAATTGCTTTAACATATGGACAATGATTGCAAATAAAAACAATCACAGTGCCATTTAATCCTTTTGTATTATCTAAAGAAACCATCTGATCATCAACATTTTTAAGATTAAATGATGGTGCTAATACATCTAAATTATCATTTGGAGCATTTACAGGCATAAAATTTTGTTATATTCTTAATTTATGGGCTTAGTAACATCTAGTGCTTCAACTAACAATCACAATCTCTATTTTTCCAAAGATGAACTCGCCAAAATCCTAAATCTTTATTCTAAAGGAGTTTCTAATGGAGAATGGAAAGACTATGCTATTGATTTTAATAAAAATAATGCGTTTTTTTATATATTTAAACACAGTCTAGCTGCTCCAGAATGCATTCTAAATAAATCACTAGAAAGAAAAAAAAGGAAAATTTTTTATAATTTAAAATCAAAAAATCAAAACAAGAAATTTGAAAGTTTAGACGCACTTATATCATCTTTAAATCGAAACATTTTAAAGTTAGTAAATTAATATAAATAATTTATATTATTTCCACTCAATAGTAGATTTTAAAACAACTATTGTATATCAACCATTCTCAAGCCATTTTTTAAATTGTGTAAGTTTTGTCTAAGTTTAATAACCATCATATTTTTTTAGTAGATTTTTAAAATTTTTTATTTTTTTATAAACATTACCTTTTTTATCATATTCAACTCTCCAAAAAGGAAAATTGGGGTATTCAAGTTTTAAATATTTTGTTTCTATAAGTGAATAATCTATTGCCAATCTTAGAAATATACCAAAAGTTACCGGACAAGTATTATCCGCTTTACTTTTTTTAGCCAACTTTAGCCTAATATTCTTAAAGTTATACTTTTTGGTAGAGGGAGTCTCTTTAATAAATTTTATAATATCTTTTGGGGTTGATATGAGCATTAATTCTCCTTTTTTCATATCAGCAAAATTAAAATCTAATTTTTTAATTTTTGGTAAAAATTCTCTATTAAATTTCTTAAATATTTTTAATTCATCAATTGATAATTTTGTAATATCTAAATTCATTCCCATTCAATGGTTCCTGGAGGTTTAGAAGTAAAGTCATATAATACTCTGTTAATGCCTTTAACATTATTAATTATTCGAGAAGATATTTCTTTAAGTTGATTATTTGAAAACATATAAAAATCCGCTGTCATTCCATCTACTGAAGTGATAGCTCTAAGTGAAACAGAGTAATTGTATGTTCTTTCATCTCCCATAACACCTACTGATTTTACTGGCAAAAGAACAACAAAAGCTTGCCAAATTTTATTATAAAGATTTTTCTCTTTTAAATACTCAATAAAAATATGATCTGCCTCTTGAAGAATTAAGATCTTTTTTTTATCAATTACCCCAGGCATTCGGATTGCTAAACCTGGACCTGGGAAAGGATGTCTTAAAAGTAAATGTTTATCTATTTTTAATTGCCTTCCAACATTTCTTACCTCATCTTTAAATAATTCTCTTAATGGCTCCACAATTTTTAATTTCATTTTTTTTGGTAAGCCC
>CACKIH010000029.1 GCA_902600225.1 uncultured Alphaproteobacteria bacterium
AAAAAAATAATCAATCTTTACTTACAGGATTAAATACAGTTGTTATACGACCTGGGAAACTTGATCGTTCACCCTGTGGTACAGGCACTTCAGCAAGATTAGCAGTAATGAAAGAAAAAAATGAAATACAAATAAATGAAGAATTTATATCAAAGTCAATTATAGGATCTTCATTTAAAGCAAGTATTGAAAAGGAAATTAAAATTAATAACAAAAATTGTATTATTCCAAAAATAACAGGTAGTGCATTTATTACTGGAAAACAAAGTTTATATATCGATAAGGATGATCCTTTTCCAGAAGGTTATAGATTAAATGACACATGGCCAGATTCATCAAGGTAACTGTGATTAAATAACACTAGCATGACAAGTTAATTCATTTTACTTTCATCAACTATTCTAATAATTAATAAAACAAATGACAAAATTTAATGCCTGGAATGTAATTAAAAACGGTTTAAATGGTCAGTCTTATTGGACTAGACAATGGCGTGATCCAGAACCAAAAAGTAGTTATGATGTTGTAATAATTGGTGGAGGTTTACACGGTCTTGCCACGGCATATTATTTAGCAAAGAATCATAATATAAAAAATGTAGCTGTCTTAGAAAAAGGTTGGATTGGTGGAGGAAACGCTGGACGTAATACAACTATTGTAAGATCAAATTATATGATGCCAGGCAACCACGAATTTTATGAACATTCTTTAAAGTTATGGGAAAATTTAAGTCACGAATTAAATTATAATGTAATGTTTAGCCAACGAGCTCATGTCTCGTTATTTCATAGCCCTGGTGCTAAAGATTCAGTTTCACGGATTTATAATATTATGCGACTCCACGGAACTGATGCAGAACTTTGGGATTTAAAAACTTTAAAGAAAAAAATTCCGCATTTAAATTATCATAATTCTAGATTTCCAATACTTGGAGCTGCAGTTCAAAAAAGAGCAGGCAATGCAAGACACGATGCAGTTGCATGGGGTTATGCAAGGGCTGCAGATACATTAGGTGTAGACATTCTTCAAAATTGTGAAGTTACAGGTTTTACAAGAAAGAATGGAAATATTGAAAGTATTCAAACTTCAAGAGGAATTATAAAAGGAAAGAAAATAGGATTTGCTGTTGCAGGCAATACTTCAGTATTATGGCAAATGGCAGAATTAGGCAACCTGCCAATTGAATCCCACAAACTACAAGCATTTGTATCTGAGGCTGTTAAACCACTTCTAGACCAGGTTGTTGTTTATGGTGTAGGTGGTGCGCATTTCTATATATCGCAGTCAGATAAAGGAAGCATGGTGTTTGGTGGTGATCTTGACTGGTATAAATCATATGCTCAAAGAGGAAATCTTCCTATGGTTCAAGATGTTGCCGAAGCGGCCATGGCAATATTTCCTTCACTTGGAAGAATAAGATTACTTCGTCATTGGGCAGGTGTTATGGACATGACAATGGACGGATCATTTTTTATTTGTAAAACGCCAATATCTAATCTCTATTTAAATGCTGGTTGGAACTATGGCGGTTTCAAAGCTAGTCCTGCATCGGGTTGGTATTTTGCCGACTTAATTGCAAATGAAAGCCCGCATAACTACGTGCAAAATCATAATTTAGAAAGATTTGAAAAAGGTATCAATATTGATGAACGTGGCGCAGGACCTGATCCAAAATTGCACGGTTAAATGATTAGAATCAATTGTCCTTATTGTGGTGAAAGAGATCATAGTGAATTTAGTTATGGAGGAGATGCAACAATCAATTATCCTTCGTTAGATGCATCAGAGAAAGAATGGACTGAAGCTATATTTTTCAGAAAAAATATAAAAGGTTTTCAATTTGAAACATGGCATCATTCTAATGGATGTAGAATGTGGTTGGTAGTTGAACGTTCTACTGTCACTCATGAAATAAAAAGTGTCAAACCATGCCATCCGGATTTACAGAAGGTTGTAAAAAATAATAAATGAAGACAAGAAGAATAGATAACTATGGAAAAATTAATAGAGATAAAATTTTATCCTTTAGGTGGGATAAAAAAAATTACAAAGGTTTTGAAGGAGATACTCTAGCATCAGCATTACTTGCAAATAATATTGGTATAGTTGGTAGAAGTTTTAAATATCATAGACCAAGGGGAATATTTTCTAGTGGAGTCGAGGAATCCGGGGCTTTAGTTACTATTGGTTCAAAAGATAGAAGAGATCCAAATGTAAGAGCAACAACACAAGAATTATATAATGGTTTGGAAGCAAGTGGTCAAAATGCATTTCCAAATGTAAATTTTGATCTAGCTGGAATAAATAATTATTTAGGTAGGTTTTTTGCAGCTGGTTTTTATTATAAAACTTTTATGGGAATACCTCCACTTGAATGGGGTAAAGGAACAGCCATATGGATGTTTTTTGAAAAGTTTATTAGAAAAGCTGCGGGAATGGGAAGTGCTTCTGGGTTACCTGATCCAGATACTTATGAGCATGCTCATGATTTTTGCGATTTAATTGTAGTAGGATCAGGACCTGCTGGTGTTGCAGCTGCAATAGAGGCAGCAGAAAAAAAATTAGATGTTATTTTAGTTGAGCAAGATAGTCTTATTGGAGGAAATCAACTTGCAGAAAATGATTTTGATAACTCGCAAATTAAAAATCAACTTGAAAATCTAGGTATAAAAATAATGACTAGAACTACTGCATTTGGATTATATGATAATTGCGTTGTTGGTTTATTAGAGAGAGTAACAGACCATATATCAGCGCCAAATGTAAACATTCCACGCCAAAGATTTTGGACCATTAGAGCAAAGCATATAATTGTTGGTGCTGGAGCAATTGAAAGACATATTGCATTTAATAATAATGATATTCCTGGTGTAATGACCGTAAATGCATCAAAGCATTATTTGAATAGATATGGTGTACTCACCGGAAAAAGAATTGTGATAGCTACAAATAATGATTCTGTTTATGAAACAGCACATCAATTATCAGAAGCTGGGGCCAATGTAACTGTTCTTGATTCACGAACTAATTTTGAAATTGAGACAAATAAAAGTTTTGAAATTAGAAAAGGGTATGTGCCTTATAATATTAATGGTTCAAAAAAAATTGATAGTTTAGATATATCAAAAAGTGAGACTATTAATAAATCTGAAACTATAAATTGTGATCAGGTTCTATTATCAGGTGGCTGGTCACCTGCTGTACATTTGTTATCTCACAGAGGCGTAAAGCCTAAATGGGATTATAACAATGCTTGTTTTTTACCAAGTGACACAAAAGAAAATATTACAATGGTAGGTTCTTCTAGAGGTTTATGGAATAAAAATGATTGTATTGCTTCTGGGATAGCAGGAACTACTGATGCGTTGAACCGTTTAGGTATTTCTAAAACAAATTATTTTTTCCCAAAACCTGGTGGATGGAAAAATCCCATACAACCACTTTATGAAGTAAAATATAAAAAATCTAGATCAAAAAGTTTTGTAGATTATCAACATGATGTAACAACAGATGACGTAAGACTCGCACATCGTGAAGGTTTCATTTCGGTAGAGCATCTTAAAAGATACACAACTTTAGGTATGGCAAACGACCAAGGAAAAATGGGAAATATCATTGGATTATCTTTAATGGCTGAACTTTTAAATAAAGAAATTCCAGAAGTTGGAACTACTGTTTTTAGACCTCCTTATACTCCTGTATCTATAGGCGCCTTAAGTGGAAGAAATGTTGGAAAACATTTTAGGCCGTTAAGAGTAACGCCAATGCATCAATGGAATATTGATCATGGTGCAAAAATGATTGAAGTTGGATTGTATCAAAGACCTTGGTATTATCCCAAAGAAAATGAAACTTTAAGTGACTCTTATATAAGAGAAGCATCAACAGTAAGAAAAACAGTTGGAATTTGTGATGTAACATCATTAGGCAAAATTGCTATTCAAGGACCAGGCTCTACCGAATTTTTAAATAGAATTTATTCGAATGGTTTTTCAAAACTACAAGTTGGAAGAGCTAGATACGGTATCATGTTGCGTGATGACGGTATTGTAATGGATGATGGCACATCTTGGAGATTAGCAGAAAATGAATATTTTATGACGACGTCTACAGGTGAAGCTGCAAAAGTGATGTCATGGTTAGAAGAATTACTTCAAACTAGATGGACAGATCTTAATGTTAATGTGACTAGTGTTTCTGAACAATGGGCAGGCGTATCAATTGCAGGACCTAAATCTAGAGAAGTTCTCAATAATTGTGTCGATGATTCTTTGGTTATAACTAATAATAACTTACCTTTTATGGGTGTTACTTCAACATTTCTTAAAGGTAATATTCCTTGTAGGATTGCAAGAATTAGTTTTTCCGGCGAATTAGCTTTTGAAGTTTATGTCAAATCAGATTTTGCCAATACAATGATGGACTTACTTTGGGAAAATGCAAAAAAATATGATGGATGTTTATATGGATTAGAAGCTTTAGGTGCCCTTAGAGTTGAAAAAGGTCATGTAACAGCTGCTGAGCTTGATGGGAGGGTAACAATTGATGATGCAGGTTTAAGCAAAATGGCATCTACAAAAAAATCATATATTGGAAGCGCAATGAGAAAACGAGGAGTTTTAAAAAATAATGATCGTGAAATTCTAGTAGGCTTCTTTCCTACAAATCTAAAAGAAACTTTTAATGCTGGAACTATTGTGTGTGAAAAAAATAATATTAAAGGACAGGGTATCGGAAGAATCACCTCAGTCACTTATTCTCCAGAACTTGGACATTGGATTGGAATAGGTTTTGTAAAAGGTGGTTTAGATAAATGGAAAGATACCACTTTAGTAGGCGCAGACCCTGTAAGAAATAAACAAATGAATTTAAAAGTTGTTTCACCACATATGATTGATCCTAAAGGTGAACGAATGTATGCATAGACATTCTGCACTAGAAACAATTTATAAGGTTGGAAAATATTCATCAAGCGAGAAACAATCTCTAACATTTAAAGAATTAAAAAGTTTAGAAATTTTGCAAATTGCTTGTTGGCCTGACAAAATTGATGAAATGAATAATTTAATATCAAAAGAACTAAAAATTAAAAATATTCCTAGTTTTAATAAAGGGATAATTTTTGAAAATAAATCATTATGGAGAATGGAACCTTTGAAATGGTGGCTATTTAATAAAGAAATTGAAATAAGTGAGCAAATCGCAACAATTTTAGACATGTCTCATGCTTTTACAGGTATTGAAATTACAGGAGATAATTCATCATTATTTTTAAATAGACATCTTCCAATTGATTTAAGAGCTAGGAATTTTCCAGATCTATCTTCTGCTAGCACAGCTATTCATCATGTCAGTGTTAAGCTATTTAAAATAACTTCCAATAACTACTGTCTATATATACCAAGAGGTTTTGCTTTATCAATTTGGGAGATCCTTCTTGAAACAGCGGATCAGTTTGGATACGAAGTATTAGAGAGATAGATAAGTTATCTTAGGGTAACGGAAACTGGTTATAAACTAATTACTAATGTATTTAGCAATTTGCATATAGTAAATTAATCATTTGCATCACCACCTCCAGCACCTTTGGCTCTAGATTCCTCTGACTCAGGTACAAAAGTTCTAAAAGCTATCTTAGATATTTGATCCCAAGATTTTTTATCAGGATTTATGCCTTCAGATAGCAAATTATTTATATTTGATGATGGAATATTAATATCTAACTTTTGTTCATTTAAAATATTTTTTGTAAGTAAAAGATCAAAATTTCTTTGATAATTTGTAGAGATAATATCTCTATTAATACTAATATTTTTATTTGTTATTTGTGCATTAACTTTTTGATCTAACAAAAACTGTGAATTGATATTTTTTTTGGCATACTTATAAAGCAAAGGTATTAGGAATATGGGATCATTGCAATTTTTTATAGTTAATATTAAATTTTCTTTTTTATCTACTTTTGATATCAAATAATCAATTAATCCTGGCCCTATCATCAAAAAAGATTTATTTTTACAATCTAACTCATCATTTATATTTGATGGATCTATGCTAGCATTAAAAGTGTTATCTAATTCTTTAATTTTTAATGTTAATAATTTGATTCCATCTAAACCAAGTATTTCAAGCCAAGTTGTAATAAATGCAGCGTCTTCATCTGATCCATATGTGAACCCTAATCCTGAAAAAGCTCGCTGTGAATTAGTGTAGACTTCATAATAAGAGTAACTCACAGATATTAATATGAATTCATTGTTGCAAAACCCCATTCATCAACATTTTTATTATTTAGATCTGATAGATAAGGAGCTCCAGAAAAAAAACTTACTCTTAACCATCTATCTGACTTAGGATCATATCGATTGGCACCAAAAAAAGATAATTTAAATCTTAACATATCAATTGGTATTGTTTTTTTATCGAGAACATTATCTTGTACTTCCGAATAAGGATAATTTTTTAAAGATTGTATTCTTTTAACAATTCCTCTGTATTCAGGATGTGTTAATAAAAATTCACAAATTAATTGATTTTCATCTACATTTTTTATTTGCTTAAATAAGTCACTGACCATTTTTGCAATTCCTAAATTTTGCTCCAATTCACTTCCTTGCTCATTATATCTTTCACCCAGCCTAGGTTCTAACTTTGCTGCTGAAACATACCAAAATAAATAATTGCTATCTTTGTTATTAAAATCAATATCTTTTATCCAAGAATATTTATCATTGATTATTTGTTTTAAATCTCCGATAGATTGATTTCCATCAATTTCCATTATCTCCTCATCTGCCATATCTTCTGCTAACTCTTCTGATATTTGAGGATACAATTCAATTAGTTGTACTCTTGCAATTTCTTGAGTATCATTATTAAAATTTGAATCACAATAATCTAGAATATCTAACCATTTAAATTTTTGAGAGAGATCTAAGTCATTAATATAGAAAATATATTTTTTTAAATCTTCAGTAGTTAATTTATTTTTATTAATTTGGAATTCATCACTTGTGTTTACTTCCTCAAGATAATTAAGAGCTTTATTCAACAGTTTTTTATATTTTTCGAAAATTATACTATCTAGCTCAATTTGAGAAATTGCTTCTAATGTCTTTGTGTACTGTTTCATCCACTTATTAATCAACTTTGGATGCTTAATGATAAAAGGTGCCATACCTAAACCTGTTGAATTACCAATACCTAAATGTTGTTTAATTTTTCTATCTAACTTTACTGCTTTTTTTGGATTAATTTGCCTTGCAACATGCTCAACTAATTCAATACTAAATTCTCTAATTAAATAAACTGATAACATTTCTGCTCTAAAGGGTTGATTGAAAACAGTTGTATTTTTTGTGTTAGTAAAATCTGATAATCCAAATTTACCACTACCATAAACAGCAGTAGTTCTCAGTAAATACCCAACTTTATTTATTTCATAAATATCTGGCTGATTACCATTTGAAAGACAATCGACAACATACTGAAACAATCTTACACTTTTATTTGCTCTGCTAAGAATTAACTCATCTGGAGAATTGCGACCTGATTCTTGAAGAGGAATTGTTTTTTTTAATCTATTTAGATCTTGATCAGATAATTTACCTACATGTAACGTATAGGCTGTATCCCATTTACTAGCGATAACTCTATCACTTCTATCCTTATCATCTAGAAAAGCAGAGAAACATACAAGTGAATAAGTTTGCTTATTAATAATTATTTCATAAACAACCGTGCCGAAACCATGTTTATCTAAATCAAATTTCGACTTATGTATTTCCCAATTGTCGTTGATCAATCTTCTTAACATACTTCTAGAAAAACTAAGCCGAGAAGGATAGCGTGAACCCATTCTTGATAGTTTCATGTAGTTATCGTTTTCTCTTACTTTTTGTAACATTTATTAAATTCTATAGTTAATTTTGGTTTTTTCATTAATAGAAGTATTAATCTATGTCAAAAATAAGTGAAGATATACTTCTAATTGATGGATTGGAATATTGTAACTGGAATAGGGAATTATTTGAAAATGCTCACCAAGCTGGATTAAATGCAATTCATGCGACATTAGTGTATTGGGAAAATACTGAAGAGTCTTTTGAAAAAATAAATTATTGGCACCGTCTTTTTAAAGAGCATCATGATATTATTGCTCACGCAAAAACTACCGAAGATATTTTGGATGCTAAAAAAAATAATAAAGTTGCAATTATTTTTGGTTTTCAAAATTCTGCTCCTATTGCGAATGATATATTTTTAATTGAAAAATTTTTTGAAGCAGGTGTGAGATTTATGCAACTCACCTATAATAATCAAACCCCACTTGCTGGAGGATGTTTTGAACCTAAAGACTCAGGTGTTTCACGATTTGGAAAAGCTGTTATTGAAGAAATGAATAGACTTGGCATGATTGTAGATTTAAGTCATGCAGGAAAGCAAACTTGTCTTGATGCTATTGAAGTCTCAAATAAACCTGTGGCAATTTCTCATGCTAACCCAAATTTCTTTCATAAATCTAAAAGAAACATTGATACTGATATTTTACAAAAACTTGTTAAAAAAAATGGTTTTATTGGGTTAAGTTTATATCCTTACCATCTTAAAAATTTAGGTGATTGTACCATAGAAGATTTTTGTGAAATGATTAAGGAGCTAGTAAACCTAATTGGTGAAGACAATATTGGAATAGGGTCTGATCTTTGTTTAAATTGGTCTGATGAT
>CACKIH010000030.1 GCA_902600225.1 uncultured Alphaproteobacteria bacterium
ATTTTTTTTTGAATTTTTTCTAAGTCAATATTTAAATTGTTAATATCTACATCAACAAAAACAGGTTTTAAGCCTGTTTGAATAATTGGATATAATGATGTAGACCAGCAAAGAGTCGGTATAATAACTTCATCACTTTTATTTAAATTATATCTACTCTTATTATTTGTGAGTAATGATAAAGCAAGTAAATTTGCTGAAGATCCAGAATTCACTAACAAAGCGTATCTATTGAATTTTTTTGAAAAATATTTTTCAACTATTTTATTATAGTATCCCCTTGTTATGTTACCACTTTTAATAACTTCAATAGCAAGTTTCTTATCTTCATTATTTATCGTATTGGTTGTTAAGGGATAATAAATCATATTTTTCTAAATTTTATTTTAAAAATTCCTAATAAAGAATTAACTATATCTTTTAATCTTACTGAACTACTCCCAAATTTTCTATTAATAAAAATAGTTGGATATTCATCAATGAGAAATTTTTTCTTTTTTAATATTATTAAAGTTTCAGTCAAATATATAAAACCATTGTTTTTTATCTCATATTTTAAGAGTTCAGTAATTGATCTACGACTATATATTCTAAACCCATTAGTATAATCACTTATATCAAAACCAAACAAAAATTGTGCTAAAAGATTTGCAAGTTTAGAGAATATTTTTCTTTTAATGGGCCATCCAACAATTTTGCTTTTTTTTAAATATCTGCTTCCAATTATTAAGTCATAATTTTTATTTGTGATCTTTTCTAAAAGAAACTTTATTTCATATGGGTCATGAGAACAGTCACTATCCATTTCAATTATATAATCAAAGGAATGTTGATTTGCATACTCAAAACCAAATCTAATAGCACTTCCTCTACCCATTTTTACGTCTCTTTTTACATATTTCAAGTTTGAAAATTTATAAATTTCAATGTTTTGCTTAGTTAAAAAGTTGTTAGAGTCATCAATTAAAATAATATTTATATTTGCATATTCATTTTGAATAATTTTAATTAATTTAATAATATTTTCATCTTCATTATAAGCAGGAATTATTATAAGTATTTTCATATTATAAGATGATTTTAGGTATAACTGGTCATAAAGGAATTTTAGGAAAATCTATCATAAATTATATAAAAAAATATGAAAAAAGTAATTATAAGATATCTTTATATAAAAATGATGTTCTTGATTTTGAAAAATTAGGAAAATGGATTGATAAAATAGATATCATCCTTCATCTTGCTGCAGTTACATCAATTTATGAAGTGAATAAAAATAAAAAATATGCTGAAAAAGTTAATTATCTATCTGTTAAATTTATAGCTAAAAAAATTAAGCAAATTAATTCAAATAAAAAATTAATATTTATTTCTTCTTCTCATGTTTATTCAAGTTCAAATAAAAAAATTAGTGAAAACTCATTAATTAATCCTTCAACTTATTATGGTAAGCTTAAATATAGATCTGAAAAAGAAATACAGAGAAATTTATCTAATTTCATAATAATTAGATTATTTAGTTACTACTCTCCAGAACAATCAAAGCAATTTTTAATACCTGCTTTAATCAATAAAATAAAAACTATAAGAGGAAAAAAGATTAAACTTAAAAATTATAATAATACAAGAGATATATCTACTATAGGTTACGTTACAAAACAAATATCTAGTCTAATTTCTAAAAAATTCAATGGTATTGTTAATTGTGGATCAGGGTGTGGCATATCTCTTGAAAGCCTTGCAAAAAAAATTGCTCATGATAAATTTAAAAAAAATATTGAATTTGATAGAAGATTTAAACTAAAGAAACCAAGTAAAATCATATGTAATAATGATAAATTATTAAAAATTACTGGTATTAAAAAAATGGATAATTTATTTAAAATACTATGAAAAAAAAAATAGCTTTCATAACAGGTATCACTGGTCAAGACGGATCTTTATTAGCAAAATTACTTTTAAATAAAAATTATATTGTTCATGGAATTAAAAGAAGAGCATCATCATTTAATACAAAAAGAATTGACTCAATTTATCAAGATCATCAAGATAAAAGTAAAAGATTAATTCTTCATTATGGCGATCTTACAGACTCATTATCTTTATATGATTTATTAAATAAAATTAAACCTGATGAAATATATAATTTAGGTGCGCAAAGCCATGTTGCAATAAGTTTTATTAACCCTGAATATACAACAAATGTAGATGGTATAGGTAATTTAAGATTACTAGATGCTATATCAAAATTAAAATTTAAAAAATCAGTGAAGTTTTTCCAAGCTTCTACTTCTGAAATGTATGGAAATCAAAAAAAAACACTTAACGAAAATTCAATTTTTAAACCAGTGAGTCCTTATGCATCTGCAAAACTTTTAGCCTATTGGAATACAAAAATTTATAGACAGGCTTATGGAATATTCGCTTCTAATGGGATTATGTTCAATCATGAGAGTCCTGAAAGAGGAGAAAATTTTATTTCTAAAAAAACTACTAAAGCCGTAGCCGAAATTTCTCTTGGATTAAGAGATATTTTATATGTGGGAAATTTAAATTCATATAGAGATTGGGGATATGCAGGTGATTACGTCGAAGCTATTTGGAAAATTATGCAATATAAACAACCTGATGATTTTGTAATAGCAACTAATAAGACTTTCAGTGTTAGACGTTTTATTGAAATAGCTTTTAAAAGAGTTGGTATTAAAATTATATGGAAGGGCAAAGGTATTAACGAAGTAGGATTTGAAAAAAAATCAAAAAAAATAGTTGTGAAAGTTGATAAAATATATTTTAGACCAAATGAAGTCGAATACTTAAAGGGTAACTATTCCAAAATAAATAAATTAATAGGATGGAAACCTAAAATGACATTTGAAAAACTTGTAAACAAAATGGTAGATTACGATCTTAAGAAACTAAAAAACAAATAATTATTTTTTACACCAGAATTGATACATCCCTGCAAAAATTCTAGGATTAGATTTTTCATATTCTTCCCATTTATTAAGATCATATAAATCATTTTTATCATTATAATGAATTTTAAATTTTTCTTTGACCAATTGATCTTCGAATCCTAGAAAGATTAATCCTAATTTATCTAAATATTTTTTTATTTTACTTATTGTAAACTGATGTTCTTGAACATGGAATAATAAATCTCTTACCCCACTTACTGTGTAGAAATCTGGACTTGATTTAATATAATTCCATTGACCATTATTATCCTCAATTAAATCTTTTCTAAATTTAATGATGTTTTTATAATTAGTTTGAAGTTTAAGTTTGTTAATTTTATTTCTAATCTGTGTTATATGTTGTCTAGCTTTTTCACTATACAATCCAATAAGCATTAAAGAATCATCATTCAAACATGAGGTTAATATTTTCCATCCTTTAAATGGATCATCCATATGATGAAGAACACCAACTGATTCAATTATATCAAACTTTCTATCTATAGATTTTAAATCTAGTATATCACCTTGAATAAAATCAATATTATTAATTTTGAGTTCATTTGCTTTTCTTTTTGCGTATGATAAACTTTTTAAACTTAAATCAAGAGCAAGTATTTTTGAATTTTTATATTTTGAAGCAGTTGTTATGGCATGCTGGCCAGTACCACAACCAGCAATTAGAATTTTAGGACTTTCAGAGTTTGTTATTTTTTCTAAATCTAAATTCAAATCGCTATCTTTTATTACATCTTTAATATTTCTAGGCTCAATACTTAATCCAAGATTTTCCCATCTAGGATAGGGGTTTTCCTCATACTGCCTTTTTACCTCAATAGAAACTTGATCTTTAAATTTCGATATAGACTTTATTGATCTAGTTATTTGATTTTCAATTTTATTGTGATTTAGATGTAATTCAAAAATTTCTTTTAATTTGTCTGAAAATTTAATTTTATTTGACCAACTAAAATTTGTTAAAGGTTCATAACATGAGAGGCACAATATATCTAAATCACTAATTTTTTTATTTTCTCTTAAATTATTTTTTATTCTTTCATTAATTTTATTTATTTTTTCTATCTCATCTTTTGATTTGTCATATATGTATTCATTAAGAAAACATTGCATAGACAAAGAAATCAAAAAATTTATGTGAGCTTTATCAATATCTGATTTGTATGTTTTGTTTAAAATTTCTTTTCTTAAATTTACAAAATTTTTTTCAATATAATAATCAGGAATAGGACAAACTTTCATAAATTGCATTAAAAGAGGGTTCTTCTGCAAAGTTTCTAGAATAAAGTTAAATTCTTTATTAGTGATTTTATTCCTAACTAAAGATAAATTTTCTTTCAGATCTGTATTTAAAAATAAACTATTTAAAACATTAGAGGCAATAGAGTTTGGTCTTACAATAATTTTTTCTTTTAAAAGATATAAAAGATATTTATTAATCTTTTTATTCTCTATATTTATATTATAAAACTGAAGTGCTCCTGCTAAATTGTAATATGCTACTTTATAATTTGAATTGATTTCTAGTGTTGATAAATATAATTCAATAGCTTTTTTATTTGATCCTTTTCTTCTATATATATTCCCAAGATTATTATGAGCTTTAAAATAATTTTTGTCTAAATTTATGACCTTATTATAATTTTCTATTGCTTTTTCTTCTTCATCTAATTTCATGAAAATATTTGCTAAGTTATAATAACCATCAGTATATTTTGGGTTTAGATTTACTACTTTGATAAAAATTTTTTTTGCTAACTTATAATTTTTTAGTTCAGTGTGTACTACACCTTGTATATTTTGTATAAGAATTGATTTAGGAAAATTATCTAATAATTCATTTGATAATTTTAAAAGTTCAACAAATTTTTTTTTATTAAATAATGATATTAATTCTTTTATTTTAATTTCTGAGGGCTCTAAGGTACTCATCTAAACAACAGACGAAATAAGTTTTTTAGTATACTCAGATTTAGGGGAATCAAAGATATTACTACTAATATTTTCCTCTACAATTAATCCGTCTTTTAATACTATTATCCTATCTGATATTGCTTTGATGACTGTCATATCATGACTAATAAAGATGTAGCTAAGCTTAAGTTGTTCTTGAAGTTTATTTAGAAGATTTATTATTTGATTTTGAATTGTTACATCTAAAGCTGATGTAGGTTCATCTAATATTAAAATTTTTGGCTCCAAAATAAGAGCTCTTGCAATTGCAATTCTCTGACGTTGACCTCCTGAAAATTCATGAGGATATTTTTCAATTGTATTTTTATACTCTAATCCGACTCTATCTAATATATTTTTAATTTTTTCTTCTTTTTCTTTTTTAGTTATGTTTGGATAATGAATTAACAAGCCTTCAGAAATAATATCCTCTATGTTCATTCTTGGACTTAACGATGAAAATGGATCTTGAAAGACAATCTGAATTTCCTTTCTAAAATTTAGTATTTCTTTTTTATTTAATTGACTTAGATCTTTTTTATTTATTTCTATTTTTCCTTTTGATTTTATTAAATTTAAAATTGCTAAAATAAGAGATGTTTTTCCCGAACCTGACTCTCCAACTATTCCAATGCTTTCACCAATTTTTAAATCAAAACTAACATTTTTAATTGCTTTTACATAGTCAACTGTTCTTTTTAGAAGACCTTTTTTAATTGGATACCATACATCTAAATCCTCAACTTTTAAGATAGAATCTGAATCAAAATTTTTGCTCTCTTTAATATTACTCTGATAAGAAACTAATTCTCTTGTATACTCATTTTTTGGATTATTAAATATTTCATCATTTGTACCAAATTCTACAATTTTACCATTTTTCATTACATAAATATAATCTGATAATTTTTTTACTACTGATAAATCATGACTTATAAAAACTAGAGACATACCCAGTCTTGATTGTATATTTTTTAGCAGTTCTAAAATTTGTAGTTGAATCGTAACATCTAATGCTGTTGTTGGCTCATCAGCAATAAGAACTTCTGGGTTATTAGCAATACTCATTGCAATCATAGCTCTTTGTCTCTGTCCACCTGATAATTCATAAGGATATATTTTTGGCCTTGTTGCAATGTTATCTAAACCCACTTCTTTTAATAAATTTATAGTTTTTATCTTAGCTTCATTCTTAGTAATTACATTATGGGTTGTAATGATCTCCTCAATTTGTTTGTTAATTGTGTGCAAGGGATTTAAACTTGTCATGGGTTCCTGAAAAATTGTAGAAATTTTATTTCCTCTTATTTTTTGTATTTCACTTTCATTTAATTTCAATAAATTAACATCATTAAAAAATATATTACCATTTTTAATATCAGCACCATTAGGTAGTAGCTTTAAAATACTTAGTGCAGATAAAGTTTTTCCCGAACCTGACTCACCAACAATAGCGGTAGTTTTTCCTTTTATAACATCTAGATTTATATTCTTTACTACCTCAATGTCTCTATTAAATTCAATTGTAAGATTTTGTATTGAAACTATTTTATCCATTTTAATTAAAAGTCTTTCTGGGATCTAAAGAGTCTCTAATTGCTTCACCTACAAAAACTAAAAGACCTAACATCAAACCTAAGGTTAAAAAACTTGTAATTCCAAGCCAAGGAGCTTGTAAATTATTCCTTCCTTGATTTACCATTTCTCCTAACGATGCTGATCCTGGCGGTAAGCCGAAACCTAAGAAATCAAGACCTGATAATGCAGTTACAGAAGCGCTTAAACTGAATGGAAGAAAAGTAACAGTAGCAATAGTAGCATTAGGTAACATGTGCCTAATCATTATTCTTATGTTCGAAACACCTAGTGCTTTTGCAGCTCTTATATAGTCAAAATTCCTTGCTCTTAAAAATTCTGCACGAACTACACCAACATAACCCATCCAACTAAAAAGTAATAAGATAATTAAAAGCCACCAAAAATTTGGTTGAATTACACTAGCCAAAATTATTAAAACATACAAAGTTGGAATTGCTGACCAAACTTCCATAAATCTTTGAAAAAATAAATCTGTCTTTCCTCCAAAATAACCTTGTATAGCTCCAGCTGAGACTCCAATGATCATAGAAAAAAATGTTAAAGTAAATCCAAATAATACGGATATTCGAAAACCATATATTAGTCTTGATAGTACATCTCTAGCTTGATCATCAGTGCCAAGCCAATTTTTGTTTGAAGGTGGTGAGGGAGCAGGAGCAGATAAATCTCTAATTATAGTATTATATGAATAAGGTATCAGAGGCATAATCATCCATCCTTTTTCTTCAATTAAATTTTTTACATATGGATCTTTATAATCTGCCTCTGTTTCAAAATCTCCTCCAAATGTTGTTTCTGAATAGAAAGAAAATATTGGATAATAAAAGTTTGAGTTATATTTTACTAATAAGGGTTTCTCATTTGCAATAAAATCAGCAAAAAGAGAAACAAAAAATAAAAAAGCAAATATCCAAAAAGAGTAATAACCTCTCTTATTGCTTCTAAAGTTATTTAACCTTCTTTGATTTAATTTTGATAATTTCTTCATTGCCTTGATTCAAAATCTATACGTGGATCAATAATTGAGTACATAAAATCACCAATTATTCCCATAACCAAACCGAGTAGTGAGAAAAAATAAAGTGTTGCAAATATAACCGGATAATCTCTAGTAAGCGCAGCTTCGTATCCTAGCAAACCTAAACCATCTAAAGAAAAAATAACCTCAATGAACAGAGAACTTGAAAAAAGAATTCCAATAAATGCTGATGGAAAACCAGCAATTACTATTAACATTGCATTTCTAAATACATGACCATAAAGAACCTTTCTTTCAGTTAAACCTTTAGACCGTGCAGTAATTACATATTGTTGATTTACTTGATCAAGAAATGAATTTTTTGTTAAAAAAGTCAATCCAGCAAAACCACTTACAAGCATTGCAGTTAAAGGCAGTGCTAAATGCCAGAAGTAATCTATTATTTTTTGAAATAATGTTAAATCATCAAAATTTTCAGAAAATAA
>CACKIH010000031.1 GCA_902600225.1 uncultured Alphaproteobacteria bacterium
AGAGGGTAATCCTCATGTAGTTGACTCATTAATAAATAATGAAATTCAGCTAGTAATTAATACAACAAAAACTCAATCATCTATTAGAGATAGCTATAGTATTAGAAGGACATCCTTAATGTATAATATTCCATATTACACGACAATAGCTGGAGCAAAAGTTGCTGTAGATGCTATTGAACATATGAAAACTCAAGAATTCACAATAAAAAGTCTTCAAACTATAAATTAATTTTATTGACTATAAAAAGTAAATAAATCATCATCATCTTATGAATAAAATTCCAATGACTGCCGAAGGTTATACAAGATTACAAAATGAATTAAAAAAATTAACATCTGAGGATAGACCAAAAATAATTGAAGCAATAGCTGAGGCTAGAAGTCATGGTGATCTGTCTGAAAATGCAGAATATCAATATGCTAAAGAACAACAAAGTTTAATTGAAGGAAGAATTATAGATTTGGAAAATGCTATTAGTAAAGCAGAGGTAATAGATGTAAAATCAGTTGAAGGTGATGATATAAAATTTGGTGCAACTGTTCAAATAGAAGATGATGATAGTGGAGAAAAACAAGAGTATCAAATTGTTGGAGAATACGAATCTGATATTGAAAATAAAAAACTTTCTATTACAAGTCCTTTAGCAAGAGGTCTAATTGGCAAAACAGAAAAAGATAGTGTTGAAATCAATAGTCCCAAAGGTTTAAAAAGTTATACAATATTATCAGTAAAATACATTTGAATATAGACAATCCTAAAATTTGGTCATTAACTGATGGTTCACAAGGAATGATAAGTCAGACTAAAGGTCTAGCAAATGAATTGAGTGTAAATATAAAAGAAATTATAACTGAAATAATTTTTCCTTGGAATAAATTACAGCCTGGGATACTTCCTATTTTTAGTTGGATATTTAAAAATAAGTTACCAATAGATGAGATACCTGATTTAGTTATCAGTTGTGGAAGAAAAAGTGTTTACCTATCAATCTATCTTAAAAAAAAATATCCAAATATTATTAATATTCATATTCAAAACCCAAAAATTTCTTCAAAAAACTTTTCTTATATTATAGCTCCAAATCATGATGGTTTATATGGTGACAATATAATTAATTCTTCGGGTGCAATACATCCTTTTAAACAATTAAATAATTTGAAAAATCATTATGAAATCAATACAAAAAATTTGATCACATGTATTATTGGAGGTGAAAATAATCACTATAATTTCGCAAAAGAAAATACTTTAGATCTTTGTAAAAGAATAAAGAAATTAAAGTCTCATAATAATGAAATTTTAGTTCTTACCTCGAGAAGAACTAATAAAGAAATTATGTATATTTTGAAAAAAGAATTGAGCACTATGTCTACATTATGGCTTGGAGAAGGAGAGAATCCATACGAATTTGCTATTTATAATTCCAGTTATTTTATTATTACTTCTGACTCAACCTCTATGATTTCTGAAGCAAGTATATCTGGTAAGCCAATTTATGTTTATCAATTACCAATGAAGAGAAAAAGTAAAAGATTTATAAGATTCCATGAAGAATTTAAAAAAATGAATATAACAAGAGATTTTAATACTTTAGATAAATTAGAAAATTGGACATATACGAAATTAGAAGAAAGCAAAAGAATTGCTGGAATTATAAAAAAAAGAATTATAGAAAGGAAAAATGAATCTTGAGAACTTAACTCATGCAGATTTTCCCTTTAATCACTGGGTATTTAGTAATTGTTTAGAAGAAGGCGCATTAGATGAAATTTCCTATAGTAATATTCCGTCAGGAGACAGAATGTATGATGGGACAAGAGCTGCCGATCATACTGGACAGGGAGTTGATGGTAAATTAAGACTTTTTATAACAAAAAATAATTATCAAAATTTTCCATTTCTAACAAAATTAATTCAGTCTTTACAAAGCAAAGAAATGGTAAATAAAATATCGAAAATAATTGATAAAGACTTATCAAATTCATATGTCAGATTAGAAGTAATTGGAGATAAAAAAGGATTTTGGTTAAAACCACACAAAGATATTTCAGAAAAATTAATGACGATGATGGTTTGGGCGAACCCATATAATGAAGCGTCAAATTTGGGTACCGACCTATATGATAAAAATTTTAAATTAGTTAAAACAATTAAATATGTTCATAATAGTGGTTATTTTTTTTCTTCAGGGGATGATACTTGGCATGGACTTGAATTAAAAGAAATTCAAAAAGAAAGAAGATGTATTCAAATAAATTATGTTACTTTTAAAACAGATTGGCCAGTTGAAAAAAGTACTTAAATTATTAATTTAATTATATGACTGAAAAAATAGAAAATGATGTCTTAATTATTGGCTCTGGACCAGCAGGCTACACGGCTGCTATCTATGCAGCAAGAGCAAATTTAAAACCGCATTTAGTTTCAGGTTTAGAACCAGGAGGTCAGCTAACCATCACTACTGATGTAGAAAACTATCCAGGATTTGAAAATGTAATTCAGGGTCCTTGGCTTATGGAACAAATGAAAGAACAAGCAGTAAAAGTAGGAACTATCTTTCATAATGATATTGTAACTTCAGTTGATTTTGAAAAAAATCCATTTACTTCCAAAACTGAGTCAGGCAAAGAATTTGTGTCCAAATCGATAATTATTGCAACAGGCGCTCAGGCTAGATGGCTGAACTTGGAAAGTGAAAAAAAATTTAAAGGATTTGGTATTTCTGCTTGTGCAACTTGTGATGGGTTTTTCTTCAAAGATCAGCAAGTAGCAGTGATTGGTGGAGGTAATAGTGCAGTAGAAGAAGCAATGTTTTTGACAAAATTTGCTTCAAAGGTTTTGTTAATCCATAGAAGAGATAGTTTACGAGCTGAAAAAATTTTACAAGAAAGACTGTTTAACAATAAAAAAATTGAAGTAATTTGGAATAGTAAGGTTTCTGAGTTCGTTGGAGAAGAAAATCCAAATACATTAAAAAAAATTATTTTAGAGAACACATTAGATAGCACCAAAACAACTATAGATGTTAATGGTGCTTTTATAGCTATAGGACATGATCCTGCTACTTCACTTTTTATTGATAAGTTAAAAATGGATGAAGAAAATTATATAATTACTAAACCTGATAGTACTGAGACAAGTATAAAAGGGGTTTTTGCTGCAGGAGATGTAAAAGATAAAATTTACAGACAGGCTGTTACTGCTGCTGGTATGGGTTGTATGGCTGCTTTAGAGGCTGAAAAATATATAGCGGAGAGTTAATTAACCCTGTCTTGCTTTCATTCTTGGATTTTTTTTATTAATTACATAAATCCTGCCTTTTCTACGAACAATTTTACAATCCTTATCCCTAGTTTTAGCAGTTTTTAATGAACATTTTACTTTCATAAAAAGCGCTTTAAATTCTGGGATTTGTTTTGTCAAACATATATTGTCTGAATTAATATGAGAAAATTATCTTATCCTGGAAGATCTAATATTTTAGCTCAAAATGGCATGGTTGCAACATCAAATCCATTAAGCTCAATGGTAGCAATTAATGTACTTCAAAAAGGTGGAAATGCTGTTGATGCTGCTATCGCGGCTTCGGCAGTTCAAGCTGTAGTATGTCCTAGTGCAACAGGAATTGGTGGAGATTGCTTTGCAATTATTTCGATGAATGGGAAAAAACCAATTGCTGTAAATGGGTCTGGAATCGCTCCGAAAAAAGCAAATTTACAGTTTTATAAAGATAATAAAATAAAAAATATTGGTTTAACAAGTCCACATTCAGTTACTGTTCCTGGAGCAGTTCATGCATGGTGTTCTATGCATGAAAAATTTGGAAGAATTGATTTTAAAGAAGTTTTATCTGAAGCAGAAAATTTTGCTAGAAGAGGATTTCCTGTTTATGAAGTAGAAGCTATTGCATGGAAAGAGAATGAAAAAAAACTTAAAAAAAATCCTAATTCTAAAAGATTATTTTTAAATCAAAATCTAAGTTATAGTTATGGTGAAGTTTTTAAGAATATTCCTTTAGCAAATACTTTAAGAGTCATATCAAAAAATAAGATTAAAGGATTTTATCAAAGTGAAATAACTAATGACATGGTTAAAACACTAAATAAACTAGGTGGATTGCATACAGAAGAAGATTTCTATAATCAAGAAACGCTATTTTCAAAAACAATATCAAATTCATATAGAAATTTAAAAATACATCAATGCCCCTTAAATAGTCCTGGATTAGTTGTTTTGATGATGATGGCAATGATTGAGAAATTAAATATCAAAAAATACCATCCTTCAAGTTTTGAAAGATATCATCTTCAAGCTGAAATTTCAAAAATATGTTTTGAGGTTAAGGAAACAATATTTGGTGATCCTAATTTTAATAATATAAATATAAAAAATTATTTAAGTAATGAATATATAAGCTCTTTATGTTCTAGAATAAATAAAAATAAAATTTATTCTTCAAAAAAAGGCTATGTAACTTCTCACCCTGAAACAATATATTTAAGTGTTGTAGATAGAGATTTGAATTCAGTATCATTTATTAATTCAATATGTCATGGTTTTGGAAGTGGAATTACAAGCAATAAAACAGGAATTCTTTTTCAAAATAGAGGTGTGAATTTCAGATTAGAAGATGATCACCCTAACTCAATTGATAGTCACAAAAGACCACTTCATACAATAATCCCTGGTCTTATAACTAATAAAAGTGATGAGACACTGTATTCTTATGGAGTTATGGGAGGACAATATCAACCAATTGGTCAGTCTCATTTGATACAAAATATAATCGACTATAACATGACAGTACAAGAAGGCTTGGATTTACCTAGAGCATTTGCTCTAAATGGTCTCTTAAATGTTGAGAATTCATTAGATGATAAAATTGTAAAAAAATTAAAGAATATTGGTCATAAAATTAAAATAAACAAAAATGCTATTGGTGGCGGTCAGTGTATAAAAATAGATAGAAAAAATGGAGTACTCATTGGGGGGTCAGACCCACGAAAGGATGGTATGGCAATAGGCTACTAATCTACACTTTCCCAAAAGTGTCGTTATACTGATTATTTACTCTTACAAATGTCGTGCACTTACTAAGCTGCTTTAATGATGAAGCGCCTACGTATGTACAACTACTTCGCACACCTCCTAAAATATCTCTAATTGTACTATCTAGCGAATTCTTCATTCGTATTTTAACTTTTTTACCTTCAGATGATCGATAATTTGCAAGACCACCATAATGTTTCTCATTAGCTTCTTCAGAACTTGATCCATAAAACTCGATATAATTACTTCCATTTTCTTCAATTATATCACCTCCTCCTTCCTTGTGGCCTGCTAACATTCCGCCAAGCATAACAAAGTCTGCACCAGCACCAAATCCCTTTGCAACATCACCAGGACAAGTACAGCCTCCATCAGCGATAATATGCGCTCCTAATCCATGAGCTGCATCAGCGCATTCCATAACAGCACTTAGTTGTGGATAGCCTACTCCTGTTTGTATTCTTGTGGTACAGACACTTCCAGGACCAATACCAACTTTTACAATGTCCGCTCCACTTAATACTAATTCCTGAGTCATATCTGCAGTAACAACATTACCTGCAATAATAGTTTTTTTTGGATATTTTTTTCTTACTTCTGAAACAAAATTACTAAAGTTTTCTGAATATCCATTTGCTACATCAATACAGATAAATTTAAATTTTGGATATTTTTTTAATATTGAATTTAACCTATTGTAACTATCTTTACTTGTACCACAACTAAGGGCAATTGAATCAAAGAAAATATTTTTTTTATAAATTGTTCCTATTTGATTAATATCATGTTGTTTTGTTAGAGCAGTCATTAGTTTGTGAGAAGTTAGTTTTTTTGCAACATCTATTTCACCAACACCATCCATATTAGAGGCTATTATTGGAATTCCTTGCCATGATAATTTAGAATGTTTGAAAGTATATTTTCTATTCAAATCAACATCTTTCCTACTTTTTAAAGTACTTCTTTTTGGTCTAAAAAGAACATCTGAGTAGTCAAGTTTAATTTCTTCTTCTATTCTCATAAATACATTCGCATATTTGTATTAAATAATTTAGAAATTAAAACAAATATAAATTGTTATCTATGAACTTAAAAACGTTAATAAATGTAAATAAAAGAAAGTTTGATATTAAATTTAAAAAACTTTTAAAAAATAAGCTAGATAAATCTAGTTTATCAAATGCAATGTTTTATGGCTCTATGAATGGAGGAAAAAGAATAAGGCCATTTTTAGTAATGGAGTCAGCAAAAATAGCAAAAATTTCATCAAATGATGCCTTGATCATAGCCTCATGTATTGAATGTATACATTCATATTCTTTAATACACGATGATTTACCATCAATGGATAATGATGATTATAGAAGAGGTAAATTAAGTACTCATAAAAAATTTAATGAAGCTACTGCAATTTTAGCAGGAGATGCTTTACACGATTTAGCATTTGAATTACTTTCAGGGAATATTAGTAAGAAAAATAATTCTAATAAATTAAAATTAATAAATTATCTTTCTTTATGTATTGGACACAAAGGACTAGCTCTTGGCCAAGCTTTAGATTTAGAATTTGAAAATAAAAAATTGTCAAAAAATAAAATTTTAGATATGTATTCTAGAAAAACTGGCAAGTTATTTGAATTCTCTTTTGCTGCACCTTTTATATTAAAAGATAAAAGTAAAATAGAAATTCAATTTGCAAAAGATTATGGAATGTTATTTGGTTTAATATTTCAAATTATAGATGACTTAATCGATGAAATTGGAACTTTTAAGAAAATTGGAAAAACACCAGGTAAAGATGTTGAGCAAGGAAAAAGCACCTTACTAAAATTAATTGGTGAAAAACAAGTTACTGATTTGTGTAATAATAAAATTAATACTTTTATAAAAAAATATAAAAATAAAATAAATCAAAACCCTATATTAATAAAAATGCTAAAATTTGGAATGGACCGACTAAATTAAAAATGTACTATTTTTTTTGCTAAGTATAATCCAGATGTAGCTGATACGGCTGTTAACGAACCACCCCAGAACATGTCTACGAAAGTAACAGTCGGTGACCATCCTTTAAGTACTGCCATATTTGTTAAGTTATATGTGCCATATGCAACCAAACCAAATATGAAGCCAGTGTACAATGTTTTCATTAAGTTACCAGTATCAACACAAGGTTGAATTACAACCAAAGCCATACCAAAGACATATAATATATAAAAAAGAGCGGCAGCCCACATTACAGGCTTATCAGCTAATAAATTACCTATTAAAGGTCTATAAAAAGATTTTGTAGCAAAGCTTAGCCAAATTACATCTATAATTAAGAAGATCAATGAAGCGATTAGAGTGGCTACTAGTAAACATTTAAACATATAATATACATATATCATATTATTAAATTTCAAGAATATTTATTAAAATTTCTATGGTGGGTGTGACAGGGATTGAACCTGTGACCCCTGCCGTGTCGAGGCAGTGCTCTACCGCTGAGCTACACACCCAAGTAATTTTATTTAATTATAGTATTTTGAAATATAATGACTTTTAAAGCTAAAGCAATAATTGAAAGCTTGTATGAGATTTTTAAATTATACTTAATTTAACCTTTTTTAATCACTAATTAAGTAAATAAATTATAAACATATTGATCAATTTTTTATTAAATAATATTCAGAGTTTAGAATTATTCATATAATTAAATATTAATCTTAGGAGATAA
>CACKIH010000032.1 GCA_902600225.1 uncultured Alphaproteobacteria bacterium
AAATAAAACAGAGTAATTTACCTGATACATTTGTACCAGCAGTTATAGCTCCAGCCCCTCCCCGTCTTGCAACGTTTAAAGCAAGAGTATCGTGTCCACAAAAAACTGCAAAATCGTTAAAATACTTAATTGTTTTCAGCATATTATCATAATCTCCACTTGAGTCTTTTACCCCGACAACATTATTTGGATATAATTTCAACAAACTTTCAATGACTTTGAAATTAATAGGAACATATGTATTTTGAGGAATATGATAAAGTATATACTGAAAGTTATTATCATCTACACTTTCAATAATATTCCTATAATAATTTACCACACCATCATCTGAAACATTTTTGTAGAAAAAAGGTGGAAGGATTAAGACAGCTCTTACATTCATTTTTGAAGCATGTTGTGTCATTGAAATTGCATCTTTCAACGAACTAGATCCAGTTCCTGGTATAAGAACCTTTGGATCAATTTTATTTTCTATAAGAAATTCTATATTATTTCTTTTTTCGATTATACTAAATGAGTTTGCTTCGCCAGTTGTCCCAAAAATAGCAAGACCATCGTGACCCTGTCTCATAAGATACTGACAGTGGCGCAAATAAAGATCCTGATTGATAGTAAGATCTTTATTAACTGGAGTTAGAGATGCGCTGAAAACTCCATTTATTTTAAGCATAGAAGTATAATAATATAAAACCTAAAATAACTCTATAAATAATAAATATATTGAATGTGTATCTTTGTATTATTTTCATCATGATATTAATTGATAATAGTGCAGTAATATATGCAACAAATGCTGCAAATAATGATTGGTATAAATTTATATTTACCTCAGCACTAATCATTAAATCAAAACTTGTTAAAACTAAGGATGCTAAAATAATGGGAACGGATAAAAGCATAGAAAATATTGCTGCAGTTGATCTATCAAATCCTAAAAAACGCGCTCCAGTAATTGTAACACCTGCTCTACTTGCCCCAGGTATAAAAGCTAAAACTTGAAACATACCTATGATAAAGGCCTGCACATAACTCATGTTCTCCCAAGAAGATATTTTCATTTTGAAATGATCTGCTACAAATAATAGAGCAGCAAAAACGATACTTGTCACTGCTACAACTTTGATATCTCGGAAATATAATTGAACAAAATCAAAAATAAAAAAACCAACTATTACCGCAGGTATTGTTGCAATAATAATTCTAATTAAATTATCATTTTGCGTAAGCTGAAAAGAGAAAAAACTCTTAATTAATGATGTTATATGAGATCTTAGATAAATTATAACTGCTAATAATGTTCCAACATGAACGGCAACATCAGTAAAGAGGCCTTGATCTTGCCAACTCGTTAATTGTGATACAAGAACTAAATGCCCAGAAGAACTAATTGGCAAAAATTCAGTAAAGCCTTGGACAATGCCAATAATAAAATATTGAAGCTCAAACATTAACCAAAAATTATTTTGCTTAATTCTTTACCACTAGGAAGAGGTTCAGCATTTTTATTAGAAAAATATTTCTCCATAAAATTTAAATAGATATTGTAATCTTTTAAAATTTGCATTTTAGGAGCTTTATTTTCATCATCACTTTCTTCCATTTTAACTAATTCAGTATCAGTTTGAGACATTGCTTCTGGTATCGTTGTAAAAGGTCTTTCTTGATTAATAACTAACCTTTCATGTAATTCTCGATGAACCATTTTAAAATCTTCTTTTGATAGAGTTTTTGGACTTTCATCAAATATCAGTCTTTTTAAAATAAAGTTTGCTCTTGGCTCTTTAATTGAAAGAGCAATTTTATATTTTTCATTCCAGTCATTCTGTTCATGAAATTTAGCTATTTCTGTTGATTGTTTAAAATCAAGAAAGGCATTTGCTGCACTTTCAGGAAATATATTATCTTGAGATTTTTCATCCTCTTTTTCAATACGCCTATCAATTTCCATAAGTTTAAACTTGTCTGCTAAATCTTTATTTTTAAAAACTATTTTAGCTCTTTCATTAAGAACATCTGAGCCAATCTCATCATAGGGCTCATAATTAGAAGCAATTTTACCGGGTAGAATTATAGGATGCTGATTAGTAATAACGTATCTATTTTTTCTTTTAATCAGTTTTTTAAATTCTTCAGAATTAGCTTCTAGTAATGGTGTTGGATCATGAGCTAAATCAATTGTGTGAAACCAACCATTATATTGAGACTCACATACCATTGATAATGCTTGAAGTTTAATTCTACCCCCAAAACTTGTCATAAAACAAAACCCTTTATTTTTATTTATATATGCAATGGCATCCTCTTTACTCATCGTCATTTGAAGCTGACTCCAATTAGTTGTATCTGCTTCATTAATAAATTTGGTAAGGGCAATTGATGTCTTAACATCTGAAAATGCATCGTGAGCAAACTCAACAGGTAAGTTATTCATCTCCGCAATTTTTTCTAATTTAAAACTAGGATTACCTCTTTCTGTTAAAGGCGTTTTTATACTTGATGGGTTAATAGCATATAAACCTCTTGCTAAATTTAATGTATCACCCCTACTCTTTCTTGTTACATAAGGATAAAACATATGGCTAAACAAATTGTATTCAAGAACAGATTCATCGAATTCCATTATATTATGACCAATAAAAGTAGAGCTTGGATCATCTTTTTTCCATTCATCAAAAGTTGCATTAATTTTTTTCATTAATTCATAAGATGATTGAGGAGCATCAAGTGCTTCACGCATTCCCTTCAATGTTGTTATTAAAGCACCAGGTTGAGAAATCACTGATGTTCGAGGTCTGCAGAACTCATTCATATTTTGATTTGTTTGATTAAACCTAGAGTCAGTAACTATTGCAGCAATTTGCATTATCTGCTCCCATTTTGGAGTAGTACCAAAGGCAGTTGGATATTCTTTCTTACCTCTTCCTGATGTTTCTAAATCGTAAAATATATATTTTGACACTGATAAATAACCTTATTGGTATTTATAGACTATTAATTATCTCTTTTGGACCAATAAAAATGATAGAAAATAGTAGCTGCAATGGCAACAAAAAGAGAGATAAAAGCTACATAAATTATAGTTGCGATTGCCCAGTAAGCTACAGCTATTAAAAGACCAATAGCTGTTATCCCAGCCCAAAAATAGATCAGTCTTTCTAAAAATAATTGCATATTAAATCTATTATACAATAATTATAGAAGTTTATCAATTTCCTCTCTAGAAGGCATGGAATTTGCTGTTCCAATTTTCGTCGTTGATAAACCAGCTGTTGCACTGGCAAATTTAAGCGCATCTTTAATATTTTGACCTTCGGTAAGTGCCGCAGCAAAACCAGCGTTAAATGCATCGCCAGCACCAGTAGTGTCAACTACTGGATTAGAAAGATTAGCTATAGGTAAAGAAAATTTTTCATCATTGTTGGCAAAAAAAGCTCCTTTTTCTCCAAGAGTAATAACGACATTTTTAATTCCTTTTTCTAATAATTGAATTGCAGCTTTTTCAGCATCCTCATGAGTTTCAACATTGTGATCAACATAAAAACTTGCTTCCGTTTCATTTGGTGTAAAATAATCAATCATAGAAAATAAAGATTCATCTATTTCAGCAGCTGGAGCAGGATTTAAAATTGTTTTTACATTTAAATTATGTGCTTTTTTTAATGCATAGGTAACGACATCCTTTGGTGCCTCTAGTTGTGTAAGAAATATACTTGAGTTTTTAATTGCCTCTTCTGCTTTATCTATATCTTCAATGGTAATTGCACCTGCTGCGCCCGGAAAAACATTAATAGCATTGGCTCCCGTTCCTTCATTTACAAGTATGCCTGCAGCACCAGTCGAATGATCTTTTGAAATAATTACATTACTATAATCAACACCAGAATTTTCATAAATCTCTGTTGCCATAGATCCAAATTGATCATCACCAATCTTTGAAATAAAAAAAGTTTTTGAACCAGCCTTAGCTGCAGCTACAGCTTGGTTTGATCCTTTGCCACCAGGACCAATAACAAAATTTTTACCAAGAATAGTTTCTCCCTCAACAGGAATTTTTTCTCCAAAAAAAACTAGATCAGCAACAAAAATACCAAGAATACTAATCGACATAATTATTTATCGATTATCCAAACAGTACCATCTGGTTTAATAACACCTTTTGTTAAAATAAAATTACAGTAAGGTCGTCTTTCACTTGTTGTAATATAGGCATAGGTTGATCTTGATTGTTTATAAAATTCTTGTCTTTCGTATGAACCTATTTTCCAATGATCTCCTGATACTTCCTTAATTGCATCAATTACTTCTTTATTAGCGTCATTTATTTCATTTGGTTGATTATCAACTTCCATTCGGTGAACGGCAGAGTCTACAAAGCTATCTAATGGAAAAACAGATAAGATAGCTCTCATAACAGTTGTCATATCAAGGCCGTCTAATCGGTGAACTCTATTATGATTTGAGTGAGCAGGATAATTAATATCGGATATAACGAGTCTATCGCCGTGACCCATTTCTCGCAGTGTTTTTAATATATCAGGACTTAAAATAGGATCGACGTTAATTAACATATTATTAGTATATCACTCTCCGTATGGGATCCAAATATTTTTTACTTGTGTACTTTGATATAAAAACTCCTTTAAGAAATCTTCTTCTTTCGAAAACCAATCAAGATTTTTTGATTGTGGACACCAACTTCTCTTTAAATTTGATGTTGTACTTTGAATAACTTTTAAACGCTCATTATTATTTTCACTAAAATACCAAATACCATCGATATTTTCATGTTCTGCTAAGATTTTATTCAAACTATTTTGTTTAGTTGTAAGGATGTTAATATAGCCTGCTGGAACATCAGAGGTTTCAAATAGTTGATATAATTCTGTTGCTAAAAGAGACGTATTTTGACCTGGAACAATAATAATAGCATTTCCTGCAGCAAAATTTGCTCCTAATGTTGTAATTAAACTTAAAAGAGGAAAATCATCATTTAAAATATTTGCAACAACACCTATCGGTTCTTTAACGGCTAGTGTTAAACCTCTTATAGGAGGATTATGTATAGAGCCTTCAAACTTATCAGCCATAGCACCATAATAAAATAATCTTTCAATTGATTGATCAAATTCTTTTTCGGCATCTTTTTGAGAAATACCAATTAGAGATGATAGTAAGCTAGAAAAGGTATTTTTTCGATTTTGTAAATTTTCGGCTAAGTAATAAAGAATTTGAGCTCTATTAAAGTTAGTGGAAGATTTGCTAATTGCTTTAGATGCAACCTCTACTGTATCTCTTACATCTTTGCGATTTGCGTTTGGAACATCACAAATAAAATTATTATGAGTATCATAAGAAGAAAAGGAATAGCCACTATCAGGTCTTTTTTGTTTACCTCCAATATACAATTTTGGAGTTCTATCTATAGAATTAGATGATTGACTTTTAGATGATTTTTTTCCTCTTTTTGACTTATTAAGTGGAAGTGTTAATTTTGAATATGCTCTAATACCTTCTGATCCACCTTCTCTTCCAAAACCACTTTCTTTGTAACCCCCAAAACCACACGCAGCATCAAATAAGTTTGTAGAATTTATCCAGATGACTCCAGCTTTTACTTTCGGAGCAATATCTAGAGCTAAGTTAATATTTTCAGACCAAATACTTGCAGCGAGTCCATATGATGTATTATTTGCAATGGATACAGCTTCACTCGGTGTTCTAAATGTCATTGTTGTCAAGACTGGTCCAAATATTTCTACTTGAGCAATAAAAGATGACGGTGTTACATTTGTAAATAAAGATGGAGGATAAAATAAACCATTAGTTGGACATGACCATGAAGGTTGCCATAATTTATTTCCATCTTTTTGTGCTTTATTCACTAAAGAATTAATTTTTTTAAGTTGGATAGGCGCAACTATAGCACCAATATCAATAGACTTATCTAATGGATCACCAACACGAAGTTTTTCCATTCTTTTCTTAAGTTTTTGGATAAATTTTTTCTCAATACTTTCTTGTACTAAGAGTCTTGATCCTGCACAACATACTTGACCTTGATTAAACCAAATCGCATCAACGACACCTTCTACTGCGCTATCTAAATCAGCATCTTCAAAAACAATGAAAGGTGATTTGCCTCCAAGTTCCATTGTCATTTTTTTATCTGGATTAGTATTTGTTTGAATTATTTTTTTTCCAACTTCAGTCGATCCAGTAAAGGCAATTTTTTTAATATCTTTATGCAATGTTATATATTCACCAGTAGAACCATCTCCCGTAATAATATTAATTACACCTTGTGGAATTTTAGCTTTTTCACAAAGTTCAGCAAAATAAAGCGCTGTTAAAGAAGTATACTCTGCAGGCTTTAAGACTACTGTATTGCCAAGAGCAATTGCAGGAGCAATTTTCCACGCTAACATTAATAATGGAAAGTTCCACGGTATAATTTGTCCTACAACACCAATAGAGTTATCAGAGTTGTTTGTATTCCTAGCAGCCCAACCGGCATGATAATAAAAATGTCTAGCAACAAGCGGAATATCTATATCTCTTGTTTCTCTTATAGGCTTACCATTATCAATGGTCTCTAAAACAGAAATAAACCTTGAATTTTTTTGTATGAGACGTGCAAGGGCATATAAATATTTTGATCGATCAAACGATGAAAGTTTTGACCATTTGACATGAGCTTTTTTGGCAGCACTAACAGCAGCATTTACATCTTTTTTTGAAGCAATAGACAATGTTGCTATTTTTTTATTTGTAGAAGGGTTAATTATATTTAATTTTTTTGAGCTAGACGATTTTACAAATTTACCATTAATAAAATGATTATTTGGATTTTTTAAATTTTTTATCCAATTTGTAACTTCTTTGCTCTCTTCTGGTGCAGGACCATAAGATATATTTTGAAAATTTTTAATAACTTTATCCATATTATCCTATTGCAAGTTTCTCTTTGTTTGCATACCTGCCACTAGTGTAGTGATAGAGTTGTCTTTCTATATCAATTAATAAACTAGAAGCACCAATTCGCAATAATTTAGGATTAACCCATTCAAATCCTAGTTCTTCTGCTACTAATATTAAAAACTCTAAAACAGATTTGGCCGTTGATATTCCACCTGCAGGCTTAAAGCCAATTTTTTTTCCAGTTTTTGTATGAAAATCTCTAATCATTCT
>CACKIH010000033.1 GCA_902600225.1 uncultured Alphaproteobacteria bacterium
GATGTAGTATAACTTAATACCATGTCAGCTTCTCCTGCCATAAAAAAATTATAATAGGCATCTGTCCAACCTTTGGTAACGGAAATAATTTTTTTATTTAATTTTTTCCATTCATCTCCAGCTTTATCTCCATATAATGCTTTCATCCAAGTTAATAATCCTAATCCAGGGGTAGATGTTCTTGGGTCTTGAATTACAATTCTGGCATTAGTAGAATTAATCAATTCTTCCATTGATTTTGGGGGTGTTTCTAAATTTGCTTTATTATATACAAAAGAGAAGTAGCCATAATTATATGGAACAAATTTATTACTTTCCCATTTTAATGGTAAATTAATTAAGTTGTTTATGTCATTGATATTATGAGATGTAAAAAGCTCAGATTGTTTGGCTAAATCAAACAAATTCATATCAAGACCTAAAACTATATCTGCCCTAGAAGTATCACCTTCTAAAATAACTTTATTCAATAATGTTGCGGCACTGTCTACAGCAACAAATTCTACATCTGCATTATGTTTTTCTTCAAATATATTTTCAATTATGGGTCCAGGACCCCATTCTGAAACAAAAGAGTCGTAAGTATATACAGTTAGTTTCTCAGCATAGATAGAGAAAGAGATAAATAAGGTAGTAAAAAAAATTAGAAACGTTTTCATTTTTCCTCCGCTGGCATTATCCAGATCAGGTTTAAAGGGTATAAATCTCAGCATTTAAGCACCCCTATATTTATTATAATAAATATTATTTTAGAAAACAAACATAAAAGAATTGTTTTTAGCTTATTTATGAATATAAGAAATTTTTTCGGGGAGTAGCGCAGCCTGGTAGCGCACCTGGTTTGGGACCAGGGGGTCGAAGGTTCGAATCCTTTCTCCCCGACCATTATTTAATTTTCTTCTTTAAAATTATCATATTTGCTTTAGTAAAAATTAAATGGATTTGAAACTAATATATGGCAACATGAGAGCTCTGTGTGAAGCTCCCCAGATGATGCTACATTACGCAGATATTCCGTATGAATACAAAATGGTATGGGATCATTATGGAAGTAGCTGGGCAGAAGTTAAAAAGGATATTATTTTTAATAGATTACCTATTTTAATAATAAATGAAGATAAATATCTTTGGCAAAGCAATACAATTATTCGATATCTCTCTAATTTAACAAAAACAAAACCTTCTGATGTATTTCAATTAGCGTACTGCGATGCTGTTTTTGAATCAACTCATGAAATGTTTTCTCCTTTGAATCCAACTATAAATATGACTTTTGGTGAAAAATTTAATGCTAATAAAAAGAAACTTTTAGAAGATATTTTGCCAAATTCTTTAAATAATTTTGAAAAACTTTTACAAAATAGTTCAGGTAATTTTTTTATAGGCAATGATCCATTTTACTGTGATTTTAATGCTTACCATCATTTTTCAATGTGCTTAATATTAGATAAAAATATTTTCTCAAATTTTCCAAATTTAAAAAAATTTATCAATAATTTTGAAAAACTTAATAATATTAAAAAATATTTAGATAGTAGACCAGAGTTAGTAGAACTAGGAAAGTCCCCACATTTTCTTATTGATGGAAAAAAAATTCCTACAGGTTTAAACCCAAATAAAAAGTATTAATTTATTTTGATTTTTAATGTTTAATTTTTACTCTACCGCAGGATTAATTTTTGGTAATGAAACTTCTCTTAATTCTTGTAATCAGATTATTGATACATTAGGTAAAAATATATTTTTAGTATCTGATAGAGGTCTGACTGAATTAGGCTTGATTGAGCCAACAATAAAAAAACTTAAAAAAAATTGTAATATTAAAATATTTAATGATGTTGAGTCTGATCCATCAAAAAAAACATTATTAAATGCATTTAGTGATGCAAGAGAATTTGAATCTACTGGAGTTTTAGGTTTTGGTGGGGGTTCATCTATGGATGTTGCAAAGCTTGTATCTTTACTTCTTGGATCAAATCAGCAAATCGAAACAATATGGGGTGTTAATAATGCAAATGGCCCAAGGCTACCACTTGTACTTATTCCTACAACAGCAGGAACTGGATCAGAAGTTACACCAATTTCAATAATAACCATGGATGATAAAGAAAAAAAAGGAGTTTCTTCTAAATTTATATTACCTGATCTTGCAATTTTAGATCCATTGTTAACAACTAATTTACCCGCTAATATAACTGCATCAACCGGAATAGATGCAATGGTTCATGCAATTGAAGCTTTTACATCTATAAATTCAAACAATAATCCTGTTTCAAAAATGTTATCTATAGAAGCACTCAAACTTCTTGGCTCATCAATTAAAACTGCTGTATTTGACGGACATAATATAAATGCAAGATCAAATATGCTACTTGGATCAATGCTAGCAGGTAAAGCTTTTGCAAATTCTCCAGTAGCAGCAGTTCATGCATTAGCATATCCTATCGGAGGTTTATTTAATATCTCTCATGGGTTATCAAATTCTTTAGTTCTTACAAGTGTTATGAAATTCAATTCCAAAAATGAAGAAACAAAAAAAAATTATGCTCATCTTGCACCATACGTATTTAAAAATTTAGATTATAGTAAAAATGATGAGTTTTTGTGTAACAATTTTATAGATGGTTTAGAAAGATTGTGTAAGGAACTTAATTTACCTTATAGGCTTAGAGATTTGGAAATTCCTGAGGAAGCTTGCAATTTGATGGCTAGTGAAGCAATGAAACAAACCAGATTATTAGTTAATAATCCTCGGAAAATTGAAGAATCTGATGCCTATAATATATATAAATCTGTTTGGTAGTTTTTGTTTACTTATAAATTAATTTACCTACTTAATTAACATAGATCTTAATGATAAAATCAACAGTTAATCAATTTGCAAATTCTCTTGGATTAAATAAGGACGAATATATTCCAAAGGGAAAAGCTTCCTTTTCACTTTTTAAAATTGAAATTCTATCTGGATTAACTGTTGCAATAGCACTTGTTCCAGAAGCAATTGCTTTCGCATTTGTAGCAGGTGTAACTCCACTTTCAGGATTATATGCTGCTTTTATTGTAGGATTAGTAACTGCAATTTTTGGTGGGAGACCTGGGATGATTTCGGGAGCAACAGGAGCATTGGCTGTTGTTATGGTTTCATTAGTATCGGAACATGGAGTCCAATACTTATTTGCCACTGTAATCCTGATGGGAATTTTACAATTTCTTGCAGGAATTTTTAAATTAGGAAAATTTATGCGCATGGTTCCTCAACCTGTAATGCTAGGTTTTGTAAACGGGTTAGCTATCGTAATTGGTTTATCCCAATTACATCAATTTCAAATATATAACTTTGACGGAACATTTACATGGATGTCAGGGGAGGTGCTAACATATTCTTTAGTATTAGTTTTCTTAACCATGTTAATCATATGGTACTTACCAAGGGTTACTAAATTCATTCCATCTACATTAGCTGCAATTCTTCTTGTTACTTTTCTAGTTTTACTTTTAGATTTACCTGTACCAAGAGTAGGGGATTTAGCAAGCGTAGCAGGAGGACTTCCAAATTTTTCCATTCCAACAGTTCCACTTAATTTAGATACTTTTTTGATTATCTTTCCTTACGCAATTATTTTGGCTGCGATTGGACTAATTGAAAGCTTGTTAACTCTTAATCTTGTAGGAGAAATTACTAACAAAAAAGGTGGGACTAGACAAGAATGTTTAGCGCAAGGTGTCGCTAATAGCATCACTGGCTTTTTTGGAGGTATGGGTGGTTGTGCGATGATTGGACAATCAATGATAAATGTAAAATCAGGAGGCAGAACTAGAATTGCTGGCATATCAGCAGCAATTTTTTTACTAATTTTTATTCTTTATACTTCAAATTTAATTGAACTTATTCCTATAGCATCATTAGTAGGGGTTATGTTTATGGTTGTAATTGGAACATTTGCTTGGAATTCACTAAAATTATTATTTGTTGTTCCTCGTTCGGATGCATTGGTAATTGTTTTAGTTACTTTAATAACTGTATTAGAAGATTTAGCTGTTGCTGTAGTTGCTGGCGTTATTATTAATGCATTAGTATTTGCTTGGAAATCTGCTTCAAGAATTAGAGCAATTGAAAGACAATCAAGAACAGAAAAGGGTGCTAAGGTATATGAAATTGAAGGACCTCTTTTTTTTAGTTCTACTAATAGTTTTCTAGAAATTTTTAAGCCTTCCGAAGATCCTAATTTAGTAATAATAGATTTTGCAAATTCAAAAGTTATTGATCAATCTGCTTTAAAAGCAATTGAGGATATTGCAGAAAGATATTCCAAACTAGGAAAACAAGTAAAGTTAAGACATCTTACAAAAGACTGCCACAGCCTTTTAAGAAAAACAGGTCAATTGATAGTTGATAGTGATGATGATCCTGATTATGGAATAGCTGTTGACTACGGTGTTAAATTAGGAATTTTTGGTAAATAATTAAAACTCTAATGATCCTTCAACAGAATACTGTAAAATATTTACAATCTCATCAACGTTTTTTGTAACAGCAAGTGCTGCTGCATCTACTTCTTTTAAAGCATGTTGATGTTCATCACTATGCATTATTATGAGAGATTTGTTCAAGGCTGATGCATAACCTGCATCAAAAGCAGCATTCCATTGTTTATATTTCTCACCGAAACGAACTACAACTATATCTGCTTTTTCAATCGAATTTCTAGTTCGTATAGCATTTATTTTGGCTCCTTTGTTATCGTGCCAAAATTTTTTTTCTTCATCACCAAGTATTTTTACACCAACATCATCTGATAATTCATGATTGGTAGTTGGGCTTGAAAATTCTATTTCTAAATTTTTTGATTTACATTTATCTATAATATCATCTCGCCAATTAGTATGAATTTCACCAGATAAGTAAACTTTTAATTTCATTTTTAAAATTAACCTAAATATGCTGCAGTTAATACCGGAAAACTTGTAAATCCAAAATTACCTATCTTTTCAGATTTATTTAATTGCTTTCTCCAATCATCTACTTTGTCTTCTGAAACACCTTGGCTTAAAGCAAATTTACTTAACATAGTTTCATAAAAAATTGCAGGTGAATTATTATCTCTATTTGTAATTAAATACGATAAATTTTGAGAACTTATATTTTTATATCCAAGTTTTTTTAACTTACCATTTAAATCAAGTGGAAGCATTTGGTGAAAACAATGCGCTCTAAATGCTTCATGAATGAGATCATTAATTTCTTTTTCTGGTCCGTAAAATCTAAAATAGTCCCAAAGAATTGAGACATTAACAAATTTAGAATTAGTTTTAGAAATTCTTTTTATTTCCTTTAAGGATGTATCTATATCTTCGATATATTCTAATGTTTGTGTAGCTGTAATTTTATCACATGACGCATCATTTATATTGATATCATCAGCAGTCGTACAAATAAGTTCAACATTATTTTGATCTTTACATTTATTGCTTGCAACATCTAATTGATCTTGACTTGGATCAATTCCTATTACTTTGCCTTCTTCTCCAACAGATAATGAAATTTCTTCGACTAAATGACCACCGCCACATCCAATATCAATAACAGTTTCATTAGTCTCTAAATTTAAGGCATTTACAATAGCTAATCTTCGTGAAACTCCAGCATAACCATTCGCTATTTTTTGTTGAATAATACTAGTTTCATTATCAAATTTCATTTTCTTATTTTTCTTATATAT
>CACKIH010000034.1 GCA_902600225.1 uncultured Alphaproteobacteria bacterium
TTAAGCTAATTGATCATATAAAACAGTTTTCTAATACGCCAATAATAATGCTTACAGCATTGGGTGAAGATAAGGATAAAATTGATGGATTAAAAATTGGTGCTGATGATTATCTGTCAAAACCATTTGAACCAGAAGAATTATATTTAAGAATTAAAAAATTACTAGATTTATTTGAAAACCTTAAGGTTAAAAAAATAAAGATTACATTCGGTGAATTTATTTTTGATACATCAAATTTCAAACTACAAAAAAAAGATAAATCAATTTATTTAACTGAAGGTGAGAACAATTTACTTATGAAGCTGATTAATAAAAGAAACAATATTGTGCTAAGGGAGGAATTAGCAGATCAAGAATTTGATGAAACAGAGCTAAGAAAAGTTGATGTTCAAGTTACACGTTTGAGGCATAAAATTGAAATAAATGCAAAACAACCTCAGTATATTAAAACTATAAGAGGAAAAGGATATAAATTAATTTGTAATGAAATTTAATGATTAAAAAAATAATACCTTCTACTTTAATTGGAAGATCAATAATTATAATTTTCGTCCCTATAATTATTATAGTTTTACTTACTTCATTTGTATTTTACCAAACATCATGGAGTATTATTTCTAAGAGATTAACTGAATCTGTAGCTGCAGATATCAATGTTTTAGTTAAATTAATTGATAGTGATCTTACTAATAATGCACTTAATGTAGCGAATCAGGATTTCAAAATGAAAATAAATATTGTTAAAGATAAAGAATTATTATCTTCAAAATTTAATCTAAACTCAGGCATATTATCTAAAAGATTAAATCAATCCTTAAGTAATTTAAAAAAAAAATTTGATTATGATTTATCTAATCTTGAAGAAGGTGTTCTAATATACATTCAAATTGATAAAGATATTTTAGAAATTATTGTAGATAAAGATAGACTGTACAGTGAATCTGCTTTTGTGTTTCTTCTATGGATGATATTTGCCTCTATAATTCTTTTTTTTATGTCTTATTTTTTAATGAGCAGACAATTAAGACCTCTTAAAAGGTTGGCTATAATTGCCGAAACTTTTGGAAGAGGTTTAGATGCACCAGATATTAAGACTGCAGGAGCATATGAAATAAGACAAACAGCTAATGCTTTTAATCAGATGAGAACAAGAATCAAAAGATTTTTAAAACAAAGAACAGAAATGCTTGCAGGAGTAAGTCATGACCTTAGAACGCCATTAACAAGAATGAAACTTCAAATTTCATTGATGAAAGATGAAAAGGCAAAATCTGAACTCGAAGCAGATGTTAATGAAATGACGTCAATGTTGGATAGCTATGTTAGTTTTGTAAAAACAGAATCACCTGAACCAATTGAAACTATTGTTATAAATGAATTAATTGCTGATATTATTAAGACAGTTGACAAAAATAATATTGATTTAGTTTTAAATGAAAAGACCATAATTCAATCATCAGGAAGACAAATTCAGCTTAAAAGAGCGTTCAATAATATAATTGATAATTCACAAAGATATGCAAAAAAAATTGAGATAAATCTGTATAAAAATGAAAAAGATTGTGTGATTGAATTCAACGATGATGGTGAGGGTATACCAAGAGATAAATATGAAGATGTATTTAAACCATTTTTTACTTTAGATCCCTCCAGGAATAAACTTAAAGGAGAAAGCGGTTTAGGATTAACTATTACAAGGGATATTATTAGATCACATGGAGGTGATGTTAAATTATCTGACTCAAGTCTAGGAGGTCTTCAACTTATAGTTTTACTTCCTCTTTGATTTTAAAATAGTTTACCCCCATTATTTACTAGTTTATCTGGAGACAATAAAACTGGTTCATTTTCTAAATCTGGCACACCAAGAACTAATACTTCTGAAATAATTTTACCAATTTGTTTAGGTTCAAAGTTTACAACAGCAATAACTTGCTTATTAATTAATTCATCACTTTTATAATATTTTTGTAATTGTGCAGAAGTTTTTTTTATACCAATTTTTTCACCAAAATCTATTTTCAAAATTATGGATGGTTTTTTAAGTTCATTATATTCATAGGCTTCAATTACTGTTCCTATTCTAATATCTACATTTTCAAATTGTTTGTAATTTATAATATTATGAGAGCTCATGAAAATTTTATAAATTTTTCAATATTGTTTAAATTTTTATCTAAGACACTCATTGTTTTTTCTAAACTTTCATTTTCATCATTAAACCAAGTAAATAGAGTTATATAATAAAGCGCAAAAATAATTTTTATTTTTATAACACCTTGAATACCACTAGGATTAATGTTTGCAAAAGTAGCAATTAAAATTTTGCTCTCAATTAGTTTAGGAAGAAGTTTTAATACTCCTTGTGGTCTAGAAATAAAATAATTAATTATATTTTTTACAGAAGCTCTATATTCATTCAATATATCATAACGTGCCATCATAATTTCAAATAACATATCTCTCTGTGATGACTTTTCTATATTAACAAGATTTTTTTTTAATTGAAAATCAAAGAAATCATTAATATTTAAGATTAAATCAATTTTATTATTAATATTTGGCACTTTACTATTAGATAAAATTTTTTCAAGATTAATGTCTCTTAATTTTTTTTTCTCTAAATATTGTAAAGTCTTTTTTGCTAGAGATATTTTATTTTGATTCACTTACCCTCACCTTGTTGTTTTGCTCTTGTGTATGCTGCCTTAAAAACTTGATTAAAGATATTATCAACTTTATTTATTTTCATTTTCTTGATTCCTGCTTCGGTTGTACCTCCTCTAGTTGCAACAGTTTCAACCATTTTTTCAGCAGAAATATTATTAGAGTTTAATAGATTTATAGAACCTCTAAAAGTTTCATTAATTAAAATTTTAGCTGTGTTTTTAGAAAAACCTAAATTTATTGCAGATTTTTCCATAATATCAATTAGTTGAAATATGAAACCCGGACCACTCCCTGAGACAGCAGTTGCTTTGTCTATAAAAGTTTCACTATTAAAAAAAAGAGTTTTGCCACTCAAAGAAAACAATTTATCAATCTCTTTAATTTCTTTTTTGTTAATAGATTTATTCGTATAAATGCAATGAACGCCCTCTCCTACTAATGCAGGCATGTTTGGCATTACTCTTACAATTTTGTTAATATTTATTAAATTTTTTTTAAAGATTTCTGTTTTTTTTCCAGCTATTACACTTATTACTAAAGATTTTTTATTAAAATTTACATTTTTTAATTCTTTAAAAACATTTGTTAATTCAAGAGGTCGAGTTGCAAATATTATAAAATCAAAATTGTTTTGATTATCTATATCGTTTATTGATTTAAAAAATTTTATCTTCTTATTTTTATTTCTTTTTTTAAGAATTGCATATTTTTTTTTATCTATAACACTGATTGTGTAATTCTTAGAATTAGACCATCCAGACATTAAAGATCCTCCCATATGACCACATCCAATTAATAAGATATTTTTCATCTATCTATAATATAGCAGTTTTAAAATAAAATTTAAGCTCTACCAATAACTTCAAAATTGGAGAATTTTATAGCTTCTTTAGGTGAGATATCGTCAAAGAGAACTTGCTGAAAACTTGGATAAAATTTTTCACATTCATAAATCCCAATATCAACAAGATCTTCAAATTTTTTGTGTAATGTTTCTGTTGAATTATTTGATAATAAAGTATGTCTAAAAGCTGGGATACCATTTTTACTTGTAATATCAAAATGTCCAATCCATAAGTTCTCATTTATAAGTCCTAATAGTTCATACGCCTTATTAAGTTTAGTTTCAGGAAACTTAATATCAAAAGTTATTGAAAAACTTAGAGCATTTATATTTTCAGACCATGTGAAATATAATCTGTAAGCGCACCAATGGGATGCAATCTCAGCAACTAATTCATGATCAGCAGCTCTACTAAAATTCCATTTTTTTTGATGAATAACATCTTCAATGATATCTATGGGATTTAACAATATATTCTCATTTTCCATACACTATGTAGTCATGGCACATATAATTAGTACTATATGTTGATTACTAGATTGTACTCGTATTTTGCAAGGCAAAATCTATAAAAAATGTGAATTAGTTGAGGATTCCTACCTTTTTGATTTCTTTTTAATAGTTTTTTTCTTTTTTAGTGTTTTTTTCTTAGATTTTAATGATCTTGAAGATGTTTTTTTTAATTTATCATTTTCCATCATAAGTTTTTGCACCATTTTTTTCAGTGCATCAAATTCATCTTTTTTAACGAGGTTCATTTTTTTTATTATTTTGTTAACTCGTAAAGACACAATTGTTTCAATCTCCTCTTTAACACCTGAAAAAGTGCTCATAGCATCAACTGCAAATTTTGATAAATCGGAAAGTATTTTGTTTCTATCAACCATGTTATAATATTAAATATAGATAAATGAATTTTATTCAACCATCAATAGATCCTGTCATCTTATCAATCGGTTTCATTGAAATAAGATGGTACAGTTTAGCATATATCTTGGGATTTCTATTAGGAATTTATATTATTAAAAGATTGAACACAATTTATGGAAATCAATACAGTAATAAAAATATAGATAGCTTTCTTATTTGGGCAGTATTAGGTGTAATTATCGGAGGTCGAACAGGTTATGTTATTTTTTATCAACTTAATGAATTTTTAGCTAATCCTTTTTATCTATTGGAAATTTGGAATGGGGGAATGTCATTTCATGGTGGTTTGACTGGTATAATAATAAGTACTTTAATATTTTCAAAAATTAACGGAAAAAGTTTTTTTTACTTATCTGATCTAGTTTCAATCGTTGCACCTATTGGATTATTCCTTGGGAGAATTGCAAACTTTATTAATACAGAGCTAATAGGTAGACCAACTGATTTTTATATATCAGTTATTTATCCATCAATAGATAATATACCAAGACATCCTTCTCAATTATATGAAGCTTTTCTTGAGGGAATTATTTTATTTCTCATATTATTGATCTATTTTTATAAGATAAAAAAACACAAAATTTACGGAGCAATTAGTGGTCTATTTTTAATAATGTATTCTATATTTAGATTTTCAATTGAATACGTCAGAGAACCAGATTTGCACCTAGGATTATTTTTTAATTTTATTTCAATGGGTCAAATACTATGTATACCTTTTTTTATTTTTGGAATATTGATAATTCAAAATGTTAAGCAAAAAAAAAATTAATAAAATAAAACTTCTTAACAATAAAAAATATTTTCGTTTAGATAGATTTATAGAATCGGCTCTTTTCGCACATAATGGTTATTACTTAAGAAAAAAACCAATAGGAAGAAAATTTGACTTTGTTACATCTCCAGAAATTTCACAAATGTTTGGAGAAATTATTGGTGTTTATTTAGTTTATCATTGGAAAGAAAAAATTGGCTCAAAATTTAATTTAATTGAATTAGGCCCAGGAAATGGAACCTTATTTAAAGATATCGAAAGAACTGCTCAGATACTTCCAAACTTTTTTGAAAATGCTGATGTTAATTTAATAGAAATAAATAAAGAATTAAGAAAAATACAAGAAAAGAATTTAAATTATTTTAGACAATCAAAAATTAGATGGTCTGAAGCTTTAAATTTCAGATCTAAACTGCCTTCAATAATATATTCAAATGAATTTTTTGACTGTTTTCCAGTAAGACAGTTTT
>CACKIH010000035.1 GCA_902600225.1 uncultured Alphaproteobacteria bacterium
GCTGATTTTGATCCTGGTAATTTTCTCCATAGTACTGGAGAAAGTGTAAAACCGACAAGAAAATCTAAAGCTCTTCTTGCAAGATAAGCATTAACTAAATTTTCATCTATTTCTCTTGGCTCTTTAAGACTGTCAAGAACTGCATTTTTTGTAATTTCATTAAATGTAACTCGGTGAATATTTAATTTTGAAAGTGATGAATTATCTCTAAGTAGTTTTTCTACATGCCAAGCTATGGCCTCACCTTCGCGGTCGGGGTCAGTGGCTAGATATAAATTTTCAGATTTTTTTGCAGCATCTGTTATTTCCTTTATCACTTTTTTTCCACGATCACTGGTTTCCCATTTCATTTGGAAATCATTTTCAGTATCTATCGCATCATTTTTTGCTGATAAATCTCGAACATGCCCCACACTTGCTAGAACTTTGAAGTCAGAGCCTAAATATTTATTAATTGACTTTGCCTTCGATGGTGATTCAACAATTAATACATTCATAAATTTTGGCCCCAAATTTCAGTTTAAAGATAATTCGTCAAGAAATTTTAAAAAAAAGTATATTTTTACTTGGATAATTTAATTTTACTTTCAGATTTGTTTATAAGTCTTTTAATGTTTTCTGTGTGTTTAAGATAAATAATTAAAGTTAAATAAATAAAGAAAATTAGAATATATAAATTAAAATTAAAAAAAATATAATAAGCTGGAGCAACTAAAATTCCAATTAAAGATCCAAGAGAAGAGTATTTACTTACAAAAGCAGTAACAAGCCATACTAATAAAAATAAAATTGCAATGTAAGGATTAAGACCAAATAAGAAACCAATATACGTTGCAACACCCTTTCCACCTTTAAATTTTAACCAAACAGGATAGATATGACCTAATATGGCAAAGTGACAGAGAAGTATTTTATTTAATAAAGAAATATCTTGAAAATATATTTGTAAAATTAGGAATGGAAGAAAACCTTTAAAAATATCAAAACAAAGAACAATGAATGCTACAAATTTATTTCCTGTTCTTAAAACATTTGTTGCACCTACATTTCCAGAACCAACCTTTCTAATATCTCCTAAGCCAAATAATTTTGTAAAAATCAATGCAAAGGGTAATGATCCTATTACATAGAACAATATGATTAATGATAAACTACTTACTAAAGTCATCTCTATTTTTAATAATTAAGTCTAAGCATGCCATTCGTACTGCAACACCCATAGCGACCTGTTCTTGTATTAAGCTCCTCGTGACGTCATCGGCAAGTTTGGAATCTATTTCTACACCACGGTTCATTGGGCCTGGATGCATAACGAAAGCATTTTTTTTTGCATATTTAAGTTTATTGTAATCTAAACCATACTTTTTAAAATAAGTCTTTTGATTTGGCATTATTTTCCCAACTATTCTTTCTTTTTGAATACGTAGCATCATAACAATATCACAATTTTGTAATCCTTTTTTCATTTCCGTATAAACATTTACAGGTAGTTTATTTAAACTTTTTGGTAACCATTCCTTAGGTCCAATAACATTTATTTTTGCACCTAACTTTGATAGTATGATTATGTTTGATCGAGCAACACGGCTATGTAAAATATCTCCACATATAGCAATTTTTAATTTTGCAAAATTTTCAAATTTATTTTTAATAGTAAGTGCATCTAATAATGCTTGTGTGGGATGCTCATGACTACCATCACCAGCGTTAATTACAGACGCATCTACTGTTTCTGAAATTTTTTTACTAATTCCTTCCTCTGGGTGTCTTACGATTAAAACATCAGGATTCATTGAATTAATAGTAGTCATAGTATCGAGTAAGGTCTCACCTTTGTTAATAGAACTATCTTTTACAACTACATTAATGAGATCTGCTCCTAGCCTTTTAGCAGCAACTTCAAAACTTGTTCTTGTTCTTGTTGAATCTTCAAAAAAAAGATTAAATATTGTTCTTCCTTCTAGAACATTAATTTTTTTAATTTTCCTTTTATTAAAAGTTATATATTTTTTAGATTCATCTAAGATGTGCTCAATTTCTTTCTTGGTTAAATCAGCTGTTTCTACTAAATGAATTTTTTTAAAAATATTTTTACTTCTTTTTAATTTGATATTTGTTTTTGAAGAAATTGATGAATAATATTTTAAAGCTATTTTTTCTGCATCTTTAAGAATTTTTGAACCTGTAGATGACCTGATTGCTTTTAATTTTGGCAATTTCACTTTCATTTGCCAATATTTTGAATTTTCTCTTTTATATAATTTTATGTGTCCTGATTTAAGTAGCTTTGAATTCATATGTGTTAATAATGTGTAAGTGTGTGTAAACTAATTTATTAATTATTTCTATATCTATCTAAATATCCTTGTAAGATATAAGCAGCCGATTGTTGATCAAGTTTACTTTTTATCTTAGTTTTACTTAAATCGGCTTTTCTTATTTCTTTAAAGATTACATCTGATGAAAATCTTTCATCCCAAAGAGCTGTTGGTTTTTTAAAAAAGGTTTGAAGATTAATATTAAAATCTCTTACTAATTGGCTTTGTTTGTTTTCACTATTATCCAGGCTAATCGGCAGACCAAGAATAAATCCACCAATTTCATACTCTTTCAAAACATCTTTCATGATAATTAAATCTTTATTAGTTCCTTTTCTTTGGATAATTGAAAGCGGTGTAGCGATTATTTTTGATCTATCGCTTACTGCAACACCAATCGTTTTAGTCCCTAGGTCTAGACCTACAAGTATTTGTGATGTATTAAGGCCATCGATTAAATTGTTTTGATCATTCATATAATGGAGCTCATAAATTGAAGATTGATAAAAATACAATAAATAAAATTGCCCGTCTATCTAGAATAAAGTTAGATGATAAAGAATCTGAAGATTATATTAAGGATCTTAATTCCATTTTAGACTGGGTTGAGCAACTAAATGAAGTAAATACTGAAAATGTAGAACCATTAAGTAACATATCATCCTCAATTTTACCTAAAAGAGAAGATGTGTCTAAAGATACTAATTCAAGTGAGGAAATCCTTGAAAATGCTCCTGATAAACTTGAAGGATTTTTTGCTGTACCAAAGGTGGTAGAATAATGCCTAAATCATCTTTGAAACAAACATTACAAGATCTCGAGTCAAAAAAAATATCAATAAGAGAATTAAATCAGGATTATTTAAAAAGAATTAAGGAAAAAGAAAATTTAAATGTCTTTATTCATTTTAGTGAAGAGAATGTTTTAAAGCAGATAGATAATTTAGAGAAAGATAATTCAACAAAAAAATTAAAAGGCATCCCGATTGCAATCAAAGATCTATTTTGTACTAAAAGTATGCCTACTACCGCAGCTTCAAAGATTTTAGAAAATTTTAATCCAACTTATGAGTCATTTGTTACACAAAAATTATTAGATGAAGGATCTATTTTTGTTGGTAAAACAAATCTAGATGAGTTTGCAATGGGATCTGCAACCAATACAAGTTTTTTTGGTAATACAATTAATCCTCTATCAAAAGAGAATGAACCTCTAGCTCCTGGTGGATCTTCTGGTGGTTCCGCAGCCGCAGTTGCTGCAGATTTATGTTTAGGGGCAACTGGAACAGATACAGGCGGATCAATAAGACAGCCAGCTAGCTTTTGTGGTGTTGTTGGTATCAAACCAACATATGGTTTATGTTCACGATGGGGTATAGCTGCATTTGCATCCAGTTTGGATCAAGCAGGAATTTTTTCTCATAATGTTGAAGATGCATCAATATTATTACAATCAATCGCTGGGTTTGATCAAAGAGATAGTACAAGTGCTAAAGTAGATATTCCAAATTATTTTGAAAATTTAGATGATGATCTAAATGGGAAAACTGTTGGTATACCAAAGGAGTATTCCATTGATGGTACACCAATGGAAATAAGTCAGATATGGGAAGATGCTATCAAGGTTTTAGAAAAAAAAGGTGTTAAAATTAAAAATATTTCACTTCCTCATACTAACTATGCACTTCCTACTTATTATATAATTGCTCCTGCTGAAGCTTCCTCAAATTTAGCTCGTTATGATGGAGTAAAATATGGTTTTAGATCGGAAGAAATTGATTCTCTTGATGAAATGTATGAAAATACAAGAGCTCAAGGTTTTGGAAGAGAGGTAAAAAGAAGAATTTTAATAGGAACATACGTATTATCTGCAGGATATTATGATGCATATTATCTGAAGGCACAAAAAGTAAGAAAATTAATAGCCGATGATTTTAATAAAGCTTTTAAAGAGTGTGATTTTATAGTTACTCCTACTGCTCCAAGTGCTGCATTCCCTTTAAATGAAAAACAAAATGACCCTATCAAAATGTATTTAAATGATGTGTTTACGGTTCCTGCTTCTTTAGCAGGCTTACCTGGTATTTCCATTCCCTTTGGGAAAGATAAAAATAATTTACCACTAGGTATTCAAATATTAGGAAAACACTTTGATGAACAACAAGTTTTTAATGCCGCTGTATCTCTAGAAAGATCATATGAATAATTTAATAAAAGGTGAAAAGTATGATTGGGAAATGGTAATAGGTCTTGAAATACATGCTCAGGTAAAATCCAATTCCAAATTATTTTCTTCATCATCAACAAAATTTGGTTCATCACCAAATAGCCAAGTATCTTTAGTTGATGCTGCTATGCCAGGAATGTTACCAGTAATTAACAAGTACTGTGTAGAGCAAGCAGTAAAAACTGGAGTTGGTTTAAATGCTAAAATTAATAATTATTCAGTCTTTGATAGAAAAAATTACTTTTATGCTGATCTTCCACAAGGATATCAAATTAGTCAGTACAAATATCCAATTGTAGGAGAAGGAAAAGTTACAATTGATTTTAAAGATGGAACATCGAAAGATATTAGAATTGTAAGATTACATTTAGAACAAGATGCTGGTAAAAGTTTGCACGATCAAAATCCTTCAAAAACATATGTAGATCTTAATAGGTCTGGTGTTGCTTTAATGGAAATTGTTAGTGAGCCTGACATTAGAACTCCTGATGAAGCTGGAATGTATATATCCAAAATCAGATCTATTTTAATGTATTTAGATACATGTGATGGAAATATGCAAGAAGGTTCTTTAAGAGCAGATGTAAATATTTCAGTAAGAAAACCTGGAGATGAATATGGAACTCGATGTGAAATTAAAAACTTAAACTCTATTAAGTTTATAAAGCAGGCTATTAA
>CACKIH010000036.1 GCA_902600225.1 uncultured Alphaproteobacteria bacterium
TTGATAAGTGGTCAGAGGAGTTACTAGATCAAGAATATAGAGAATTAAGAAATAGAAAACAATTTGTCAACATTGAGCTCGAGTGGGCAAATAAAGGAGTAAAGGCGCGAGTTAAGCGAAATGAAAAAAGATTAAAAAGAGCTAAAGAATTAAAAGCGCAATTAGAAAAAGATGAAGCTTCTTACAGAAGTGCAATAAAATCTTTAAGACCTCAAGTATCTAAAAAATCAACCGATCAATCTAAATTTATTGCTGAGCTCCAAGAAGTATTCGTAAAATATCCTAATCAAAGTGAATTTGTTTTTAAAAATCTATCGATAAAAATTTCAAAAAATGATCGTATTGGTCTTTTAGGTAATAATGGAAGTGGTAAATCAACTTTTCTTCGCACTATTCTTAATGAAATAAAAATCACTAAAGGTAAAATTAAGTTAAAAAAAAATTTAGAATTTTCTTATTTCGATCAAATGCGTAATGATCTTAATGGCAGAAAATCGATTAAAGATATCTTAGTGCCCTCTGGAGGAGATTACTTAAAAGTTCAGGGAAGAGATAGGCATGTTTGTAGTTATGTGAAAGATTTTCAGTTTGATCCTAAAAATGTTAATCATACGATACAAACATTATCAGGAGGGGAGCAAAACAGATTACTTTTGGCAAAAGTATTAGCTAATCCGAAGACTGGACTTATTTTAGATGAGCCAACAAATGACCTAGATTTAGAAACATTAGATCTATTGACTGAAATGTTATCCAATTATAATGGCACGTTATTAATAGTATCGCATGACCGAGATTTTTTAGATCAAACTGTAAATAAAATTCTACATTTCAAAGAGGATGGAAATGTATCATTGTTTTTTGGAGGATACAGTGATTTTTTGAAATCTGAAAACCAACAAGTTGCTAAAAATAAAGAAACTAAAAAATCATATTCAGAAAACAACAAAGTAAAAAGTTCTAAAGCAAAACTATCATATAAGTTTCAATATGAATTAGAACAACTTCCAACCCAAATAAAAAATATTCAACAAGAATTAGAAGATATTAAAAATGAACTGAAGGATACAAACTTATATTTGGAAAATTATGAACGCTATCAGGAAATAACGTCTAAAATGGAAGTTCTTAATAGTGATCTTAATACAAAAGAGAATAGATGGTATGAATTAATTAAAATGGAAGAGGATTTAGTTAGTAATTGAGTTACTATTAATATGCGCTAGTATTATCAGATTTAGTATCAACATTTTTTATTTCTTTCAACAAGCTTTCTGCATGAGATGACATAATTCTGAAATCTGATAGTAAACTTGTAAATTGAAATCCAATTTTAATCATGTCTTTCAAATATTGAACCGAGCCATTATGAATACCTGCTACCTTACCTTTATCTCTAGCCTTTTTTACAATCATTTTTATATTTGAAAAAACTGGATCCTCTTTAACATCAAACTTAGGCGGTAAACCATAAGAAGAACTCATATCTGCAGGCCCAATGTAAATTCCTGTTAAATTTGGAACTGAAAGAATGGCATCTAAATTATCAACCGCTTCCTTAGTTTCAATCATTGCCAAACTTATTATATTTTTATTTGCGTGCTGATAGTAATCTGATCCATAAGCAACCTGCGCCCTCATTGGGCCAAAACTTCTTTGACCAATAGGAGGATAATAACAATAAGATACAAATTTTTCGCAATCCTCTTTTGTATTTATCATTGGAGCAATTATTCCTAATACCCCAAGGTCTAACATTTTCATTATTATACCAGGTTCACTCCATGGAACTCTTGTAAGAGGAGCTGCTGTACCATTTGCAAGTGCTTGTATCATGGAGATAGAGGTTGAGTAGTCATTTTGACCATGTTGTAAATCTATAGTTACTGAGTCCCAACCCATTTTTCCAAAAGCTTCAGCTGTAAATGAATTAGGTATAGATAACCAAGCATTAATTGAAGCCTCACCTTTACTCCATATTTCAATTAATTTATTTTTCATTAGATTTAACATTAATATTTTTTTTATAAAAATACTATTAAAAATAAATTCTAATATTTATTTAATTGGTCATTTTAGGATATTTATTGACACATTTGTAATATCAACTTGCAGTGATACTAAATTTCTTTAAGGTATTATATAAATGGAGGAATTATGATGAAAACATTAGTAAGTTTTGTTTCTGCTATAATCTTGTCTGTATCTTTTTCTGCTTTTTCAAAAACTAAAGTTACTTGGTCAATGGAATCTAATGCGGATAGAGATCCTATATTTTTAGAAAAGTTACAAAATGCATATAATAGTGCTCAAGATAAGTATGAATTAGAAATTCAATTTGAGCCAAATGAAACACGTATAGAATCACTACGTACATCAATGCTAGCTGGAATGGGTCCTGATATTGTTGAAACACCTGGTCCTTCTTATGTAAAAGAATATCAAGAAGCAGGCATGTTAGAAAATCTTGATTCATATGCAGCCGAATTTGGATGGAAAGATAAATTAATTCCATGGGCTTATAGTTCAGGAGTTTTTGATGGCAGTTTATATGCTATTCCTAAAACTCATGAGTCAATGGTAATGCTTTATAACAAAACTCTTTTTGAAGAAAATGGATGGAAAGTTCCAACTACACTAGAAGAATTAGAAGATGTAGCTGGAAAAATTAAAGCTAAAGGTATGGATGTTTATACATATGGTTCTTCTGGTTGGCAGCCAACCCATGAACATTTAGTTGGAATTTATTTAAACAATTATGCTGGTCCTCAAGCTGTTTACGAAGCAATTACTGGTGAAAGAGAATGGACTGATCCAGTATTTGTTGAGGCTTTAGAACTTCTTAAAAAACATATGGTTGATGAAGGCTGGTGGTCTGGAAGTTTAGAAAACTACTATGCTATTGGTTGGGATGATTTCCATGCACAATTTGCTACTCGTGGAGCAGCGATGATGACTATTGGAACTTGGACATTCCAAGCAACAAGTTTAGGTATTGGTCAATCTGGTGATGAATGGGGCTGGGCTCCTTTACCATCTCTATCATCTAACTCAGGCGGACCAAACTTTATGATTGCAATTGGTACTACAATGTCAGTAAATGCTGCTGCAAAAAATAAAGATGGTGCAATTGATGTTTTAAATTGGATTATGTCTAATAAAGATGTCGTAATTGATATTGCTAGTGACTTCCAATTTGGAGAGTTCGTAGTACCACTATTACTTGATGATAGTGATATTCCTAGCACAATATCTCCTCAAGTAACTAGTTACTTAAATGAGTACGCTAGAATTACAGGAGAAGGTAATTATGGATATTGTACATGGACTTTTTGGCCAGCTGAGCCAGGAGTTCATATCTGGAAAGATATGGAGGTTGTATGGGCAGGTGATATATCTGTAGAAGACTTCATGTATGATCATCAAAAAATGTGGGATAAGGCAAGAAAGAAAAATGAAACGTTGCCTGTTCCATTAAGAGACTAATATATATTGTAAAAACGAAGCTCAAAGAGCTTCGTTTTTTTATAATTTTCTTTTAAATATAATTTAATGAATTTTTTATCTAAGAAAAGTTACATTGCTTGGTATTTTGTAATACCAGTAGTATTTATTCATTTATTTGTAATAGGTATTCCATCTATTTTAAGCCTTGCATTATGTCTTACCGATTGGAGTGGATTAGGTAAAATAAATTACGTTGGTTTTGAAAACTTTATAGAACTCTTTGATGATAGATATTTTAAAAAAGCCATTTTCCATAATATTTTATGGACAATTATTTTTTTAACTGTTCCAGTTTGTATAGCGCTTATGTGTGCTTATTTACTTACTGGAATAAAACGTGGCCAAATGTTTTATCGTCTAGCCTTCTTTTTTCCTTATATGCTTGCAAGTGTAGTTAATTGTCAAATTTGGAAATATCTGTTCCACCCTATTCATGGATTAGGTGGTTTTTTTGAGTCTATAGGAATAGAAGCTTTAGCTTCTTCTCCTTTTACTACAAAAGAAACTTCTCTTTATGCTGCCGCTTTTGTGGATGGTTGGCATTTTTGGGGATTTTTAGTCGTTATATATTTAACTGGAATGTATCAAGTTGATAATCATTTATATGAAGCAGCTGATATAGAAGGTGCAAGCAAGTTTCAAAAATTTAGGTACATAACTTTACCCATGATTAGACCGATTTTTATTTTTAGTCTTATGATTATAATTATTTGGTCAGTACCAGTATTTGATTATGTTTATATTTTAACTGGAGGTGGACCCGCATACAGTTCAGAAGTTGTTGCTAATTATCTTTATACCCATGCTTTTGTTAGATTTAATGTTGGCTATGCATCTGCAGTTGGAACTTTAATGTTTATTTATGTAATATTTATCGTTGGAATATTTGGTCTTTTAAGAAAATTAGGGTGGGAAATATAAATGTTAGTTTCAAATTTTAGAAGAAAAGAAGCAATACCAAATCATTTTATATTAATTTTATTTGCACTTTTAGCTGTACTACCAATTTTAGTTTTATTTTTTAATTCTATTAAACCTTTTAGTGAGTTTGGCTTAAATCCTTTAGGCCCTCCATCTGAAATTAGGTTACAAAATTTTCCAGATGCTTGGATTGCTGGAGAATATACAAAAATTTTTTTTAACTCAGCAAAACTTGTTTTTGGATCTGTTATTTTATGTCTTGCTGTTTCTTTGTTAGCTGGTTTTAGTTTAGCAAAATTAAACCCAAAAGGATCAACTGTTATCGCTATATATTTATTAGTTGGTATTAGTATACCTGCTCAACTTTATATACTTCCGTTGTTTCTACTATGGAAAGAGTTAAGTTTATTAAATACACATGTTGGATTAATAATAATATACTCTGCTTTAAATGCTCCTTTTGCAACATTTTTAATTAGATCTTATATGATTAGACTGCCAGATGAATTATTTGATGCTGCAAAACTTGATGGTGCGAATACATTTCAAATTTTTTTTAGAATAGCATTACCATTATCATGGCCTGTTATATTAACTGCTGGGTTAATAATTGGATTAGCAGTTTGGAATGAATTTTTATTTGCCCTTACTTTTATAACTGATCCAAATTTTAAACCAATGGCTACAATTCTATTTTCATTTCAAGCTAGATTTGAAAATAATTATGCGTT
>CACKIH010000037.1 GCA_902600225.1 uncultured Alphaproteobacteria bacterium
TTTCTATAAACTGTTATTCGAAAAGGATTATCATTAACCTTTATTTTAGTAAGTTGTGATTTAATTACATAATAATTTTTATATTTTGAGACATTTGTGTTTTTATGAACATGATTTTTTTCATTAATTAATTTTGGTACAACTTTTTTATTTTTTTTATCAAATAATTCAAAGTTAAGAATATTATCATTTGATATTGAAATATAAAATCCCCAATTATGCTCTAAATTAAATAAGACTTTTTTTTTGAAAACTTTACAGCTTAAAATCTTATCAAATTTTTTCAAGATGTTAGCGCAATACCATCTTTATCAAACCAATGAGCATCATCTAGTTTAAACCCAACCTTAATTGATTGATTGGCCTGAATATCAGTTTGATAATTAAGTTTTATTGAAATTTTTTGTTCCCCTGAGGTTGTTCCGTACAAAAAACTATCAGAACCTAATTGCTCAACTGTTTCAACATTTAGTGATAACGAATTTTCGTCTTTAATTGATAAATGTTCAGGTCTTATTCCAAGACTAGTTGAGTTAGACGGTGCTAATTCTTTTAAAGAATTTGGAAGATAGTCAAATTGTATAAAATTCATTTTTGGTGACCCAATAAAACCAGCTACAAACTTATTAGATGGTTTGTTATATAATTCTAAAGGTGCCCCAACTTGCTCAATAATACCATCATTCATTACTACGATTTTATCAGCCATTGTCATTGCTTCTACTTGATCATGAGTTACGTAAATCATAGTATTACCTAATCTTGCATGTAATGCTTTTAACTCAACTCGTGTTGCAACTCTAAGTTCAGCATCTAAATTAGAAAGGGGTTCATCAAATAAATATATTGATGGTTCTCTTACTATTGCTCTGCCAATTGCAACTCGTTGTTTTTGGCCACCAGACAATTGACCTGGTTTTCTCTGTAAATATTCTTCCATTCTAAGTAGTCTTGCAGCTTCTAAAATACGTTTATCAATTTCATCTACTTCCATTTTTAAGTTTTCCAGACCAAAGGCTAAATTTTGTCTAACACTCATATGAGGATACAAAGCATAGGATTGAAAAACCATTGCTAAACCTCTTCTTGCTGCGGAAATATTATTTACGACTTGTTCATCGATTAAAATATCACCCTTTGTAATCTGTTCTAATCCAGCAATCATTCTTAATAATGTAGATTTGCCACATCCTGATGGGCCTACTAATACACAAAACTCTCCATTATTAATAAATAAATCAATGCCGTGAATTACTTCCAAGTTTCCATAATTTTTTCTTACTTGTTTTAATTCTAAAGTTGCCATAATTATTTAATTCCTGTGTTAGCGATCCCAGTAGTAATATATCGTTGTAGAAAAACAAATACTAAAGTCGTTGGTATAAGACTGACAACTGTCATTGCCAATCTGTAATGCTCTTGAGCTACATATTCACCTTGAAAATCTAGAAGACATAATTGAATAGTATATGCAGTTTTTGTAGTTGATACTGCTATCATTGGTAAAATTAAATCGTTCCATCTCCAAATAATTGATAAGATTGCAAGAACTGCTATTGCTGGTAATGCGAGTGGAAAAACTATTCTCCAATAAATACTCCATTCACTAGCAGCATCCATTCTTGCAGCCTCAAGAAGTTCGTCAGGAATAGTTAACATATATTGCCGAAGCATAAATACACCAGTAGGGGTTGCGGCTCCGGGTATAATAACTCCCCATAAAGTTCCATTTAAGCCAGTCACAGAAACCATTTTAAATATACCAACAATTAAAACCGAAGCTGGAACCATTAGAGTTGCGAGAATAATAATGAAAAATATTATTTGACCATTGAACTTATATTTTGACAAAGCAAATGCAGCCATTGAATTTATTAAAACCGTGATTATTGTTGCAATAATAGTTACAAAAACTGAATTATTTAAACACTTGATTGCATCAAAACTCATACCTCTTACATTATTTGTTAAAGGGTCAGAATAATTAATCCAAGAAGGTCGAAGTTTTTTATTAACGATTATATCTTCAGTAGGAATCTTAACAATACCACCCTGAGGATTTGAAATTAGCCTAGCATTAACAGTATCTTTATTTGTGTTTAATCTGCTAACTGAATATTCCTCAATTTCATTATTTTCTTTATTTTTTGCTGAAATTAAAATTTGAGAGGTAAATCCATTAGGCTTATAAGGTTTTAAACCAAGAAATTCTGATAAAAGTCTTACTTCCTCCTCATTTAAATTTACTAAATATTCTTCGGGGTTATATTCTTTTTTTGCATCAGGAAACATACTTGGATATTTTATTAACCACTCAGGAAAATTTTTTTCTTCGATAAGTTTTTTTGCATGATCAGAAACTAATCCTAAATGAGTTCTTAAAGCATAATATTCTTTGCCTTCAAATTTTGTAAGGAAAAGATTAGGGTCGTTAACTTCTTTTTTATCTTCATCTCTCAATTCATTCCAATATATTACCCAATCTGGAAGATCTTTAATTATAAAAATTTCCTTTCCATCTGGTCCAAAAACTGTTGCTCTTACAACTCTGTCATAATCTAAAGGCAATAAGTTAGTATCTAATTTTTGAAGTAAAAATTGAGATTTTATAGAATTTAATAATAACCACAATACAGGTAAGAAAATAATTAGAAATCCTAAAAAAAGATAAAGATAAGCAATCCAATCAATAAAAGAAAGTTTGTTTTTTCCATGGGTTCTCGAAAAAAATTTGATTACAGCACTCAAAGTTTAACCTGCCTTCTGGTCAAATAAAATTGTAGTAATGATAAAAGAATTAACAATAAAGCAACTAGTAAAGATGCCATGGCAGCAATACCTAATCCAAAAGTTGTTTTCTGGCCTCTTAAACCAGCTGTTTCAAAAATGTATGAAACTAATGAAATCCAACCAACTTGTAATGCAAATAATTCTTCGAAAGCCTGAAAAGCTTTTATTAAAGATAAAACTGTAACAACTAAAAGAATAGGCATTAAAAGAGGAAGGGTAATTCTCCAAAATGCCCTCTGATCAGATGTTCCATCCATTTCTGCAGCTTCATATAAATCTTTTGGAATTGATTGTAAGCCGGCTAATAAAATTAACATATAAAATCCTAAGTGAGCCCAAGTATAAATAAATACTGACCAAAACATTGTCCATGAAGGATCTGTTAACCATTGAATAGGTTGGTCAATCCAATTCCATTCCATTAAAGTTTGAGATAACAATCCTTGTCTTTTTAGAATTAAAGTCCAAAGAAAAGCAACTACGACTGGGCTAAGCATGACTGGGTAAAAATATACGGCTCGCCAAAAAGCCCTGCCTACTATTTCTCTATTAAGAACAACTGCTGTTATTAAAGCTACCACGATCATTATAGGAACTTGGAATAAGACGAATATGAATGTATCTGCTATTGAAGCTTTAAACTTATCATCCTCCATATTTTCAATACCAGTATCAATTTGTGTTTCTAAAATTATTCTAGATAAATTATCTGAGCCAGAGTAATCTCTTGAAGAAAAGTTTATACTTTCTCCATCGGTTACCGAAAATCCAAAATTCATAAAAAGTGGTAAAAAAGTAAAAAGACCAAAAATTAATATGTTAGGAAATAAAAACAAGTATGGTAAACTTTTTGTACCACTTAGTCTTTGTGCTAATTCTATTGGCCATCCAATAACTGACATGAGTCTAGAAATATTACCAATGACCCCTTTGGATAGTAAAAATCCAATAAACAAATAAATAAAAATTACAAAATACCAGTAATTAAAATTTAATATATTTTCAGACATTAATTTAACTAAGGCCGATTTTAAATCGGCCTTAGAATTAAAATTTATTCAGCAATCTTCGCAGCTACATCTGCATCAATCGCTGCCAAAGCTTCATCAAGAGTCATCTCTCCTGTAATTGCTTTAGTGATATAGTCAGGAACAATCCCATATATTGCAAAGTTTTTATTATAACCTTGGAACCAATAAGCTTGAGGGGTTGTGTCTGCTGCTTTTCCTGCATTTGCTGCAAAAATTGCAAGACCTTCAGCAACATTTGGACTTACACCAGCATAATCAATACCTGATTTTTGCAAACCTTGATGAGCTGTAATATTACTTGTTGCTGCAGCAAATTTTTCTGCATTGTCAGTTTGTGACATAAAATCAATAAAAGAGGCAGCAGCTTCTGGATTATTAGTAGATTTAAAAGCCACTATTCCAGATCCTCCTGGCATAGCTCCACATCCACCAGGACCGCAAGGAATTGGTACAACTTTCCACTCAAAGTCAGTAATGTTTTTATCATAGTTTCCAAGCATCCAAGAGCCAGACATATGCATTGCAACTGTTCCATCTAAGAATAAAGGAGCTGCATTTTTATATGCTGTTCCTGATCCAGCAGGCCATCCTTCTGCAGGCATTAAACCTTCTTTATGCCATCCTACAAATATTTCAGAGAATTTTCTGAAACCTTCATCAACTAAAATAGGAGTACCATTTTCATGAAATTTTGCTCCATAAGAAAAAGCTGGTCCCGCCCATCTATGAGCTGTTCGATCTAATGCAAGACCTGCTGTTAAACCAAGTTCTGATTTTACTTGTCTTAAAGCATCAGCCCAATCATCCCAACTAGCACCTTCTTCAGGCATATCAACGCCTGCATCTTCAAACATTGTAACATTTACGTAAGGCCCTGTAACAGTTAATTGAGTTTGCCAACCGTAAATACCATCATCACCTGAAGGTTTTCTGTACCAAGGAAGTGTTGCACCATAATTTGCTTCCCAGTATGAAGAGTCAACATAAGGTTTTAGGTCTAAATAGAATTTATTTAATCCTCCTAAATTTGTTACTCTAGCTAAATCTGGTGCAGCACCTGATTCTAATTGATTTTCTAGTTGTTCTCTTATTACTTCATATCCAACTGTTTCAATATTTAATGTATGACCAGTTGATGCTTCCCATGACTTAGCCATGTCTGCAATAGTATCACATTCATTAATATCTTGATAACATATGAACTTCAATTCTGCTG
>CACKIH010000039.1 GCA_902600225.1 uncultured Alphaproteobacteria bacterium
ATATATTTATTTTTTTCATCTAAGCCTATAATTTGAGATATACCTATTGATGGATTAAAATATTTTATAGGTTCAATGAAACCATATTCTGAATGTGATTTATATAAAGGATATTTTACATATTTTTTTTTATTATGTTCTGCTTTTTTTTCCACCATAATGTTCACCATAAGAAGAAATTGCCCATCCATAATTTGGAGTAATATTCTCATTTAGTTGAATTAAGTTAATTTCATCTCCACCTTCTGGACCATGTTCAGCTTCTAGTAAAAAAAAATTATTTGCCTTATCATAAAATAAGCCTTGAGGATTTCGATGCCCCATACTGATTATTGAATAATCTTTATTGTTTTTTATTAATTTTAATTACTTTACCAAAAATACTATTCTTATTTTGAACTCTATATCGACTTCTAAAATCTCCAGTAGATAACAAAACAGTATCTTTATTAAGATTAGTGATGCGACCTCCAGATTGATGAGCATTAAATTCTTTATCTATATTTTTATCTACATGCACACATTCATCAGAGGTAAATAAAATATCAAAGTCGATGAAATCATAACTCATTTTTCCTTCAAGAAGACTTGTGTTCCAGCAATTTGAAGTAACTTCTCTTGTGTAGGAGACATAAATATCATCTTCATATATTTGTATATCTTTTGTAGAATACCAACCACCTTCAAGCCAATCAAAACCATGTTGTCTCGATTTCTTAAATTGATCCTCGTTAATAAAATCATGAATGTTTGTATTTATTTGTTTTAATATTAATTCTTTATTCAACTTATTGATGGGAGTTGTGGAGTAGGCTAATATACCACTTGCTGAAAGTAAAATGAGTTTATTGTTATGTTTATCAATATATCCACTAGCAGGAAATTGATTTGCTATCCCATACATTAAAATATTTTTTTCAGGATTATAAATATCAACATCTAAAATATTTGATGAAAAACTGTGAGAAGAATTATACATGTATTCTAAATCACTGTTCTTTGATTTAATATGCATATCAAATTCATAAGGATCAACTTGTGATAATAATTTTTCAAAAATTTCTTCTATTGGCTGCAAATACTCAATATCTTCGAGCATATCTTGAAAAGCTCTTTCTAATAACCTTTTTTGCCCTTTAAATAGATTGCTTTCTTTTTGAATGGTTTCAATTTCTTTTTCAAGTTCGTCTATGTTTTTTTGAGGAAAAACATATTTGGTAATTAATTGTTGCTGATTTTTATTTAAAAGATTTCTTAAAATCTGAAAATCATAAAAAAAATTAAGTAAAAGAAAAATAAAGAGTAATAAAAATAAAGAGTTAAGTACTTTCATTATAAAAATATTTTAGATATATGTTCAAAGACCTGTTTCTATTACAACTTTACCATGTTTATCTCGTGGCTCCTTTAAATATTCCCATGCATTACGATACTCTTCCATTGGATATGTACGATCAATATTAGGTTTCAACTTTCCTTCTTTTAATGATTTATAAACAAAATCAGTTCCTCTATTTTTCATTTCAGCATTTTCAACATAATTAAATAGTGAATAGGGGTGAAATGTAGCATTTGCTTGAAACATATCCACTATTGGTAATTGAGGGAATACACCATCTAATGTTCCATAAAAATAAATAGTAGCATCACGTGCAAGAGCAGGGCTATACTTTGATATCATGCCCTGACCAACAGGATCAAAAGCAGCATCAATGCCTCTACCATTTGTTACTTCTTTTATAGTGGATGCTAAATTATTTTCTTCAGGAACAATTACATGTGAAGCACCTGATTCAATTAAATAATCAGTATTTTTTTCAAACCTTGTAGTTGTAATCATATTGGCACCGTATAACTTTCCAATATTTAATGCTGCGTTTCCAGCTGTACTTGTACCAGCAGTTATAAGAATATTTTTTTCTGGTGACGCTTGGCAAAGTTCAACTATGGGATAATATGCTGTCATAAATTGCATCCATACCGAAGAACTTTCTGCAGCACTCAATCCTTCTGGGGCAGGAGTAATATATCTTGCATCTATCGTGACATAATCAGCGCTTGCACCTTTATTATAATAAAAATAGGGTAGAGTGCAGTATCGTTTACCAATCTCTATATTATTAACACCCTCACCAATTTGATCAACTATTCCAGCAGCTTCCATTCCTATTCGTGCAGGAAATTTTTCAAAACTAAAAGAATATCGATCTAGCATTAAATCCATATCACCCCAATTAAGAGCAAAAGCTTCTATACGAAGACGTACTTCACCTGGACCTGCATTTTGTATTTCGCAATCTTGTAATGTTAAACCTTGATAACCCGAATAATCTTTAATCACCCATTCACGTGCCATAATTTTTACTCACTTCTATTATTGAAATTGTAATACTAAATTGTCTTTAAATTATCAATTTTTCTATCCATGATAAAGAACCATAATGGAGGAATTAACGCCATAATTAACATGACAGAATAATTAGCAGGCATTTCAATAGCTTTTTCTTCCTGAGATAGAAGAGGGTAAGGCTTGGATGCACTCTGATGATGCTCTGCGTGAAGACCTAAATTAAACGTCGACCAATTAGCAGAGATGTGACGACTGTTCCAAGAATGGAGATCTGTAAATCTTTCGTATCTTCCATTTTCTTTTTTTCTCTCCAAACCATAATGCTGAATATAATTTACTAACTCCAATAAGATTATGGAAACAAAAGAATGAAAGATAATAAAAACTAAACCATTCATACCAGCAATTAAATATGCAAATACTAAAAATAAAAATTCTAATACAAAATAATGAATCATTCTGTTTTGAAAACTAAAAATATTTAGTCTTTTTCTATCGAGAATATTTTTTTCAATGTTCCATGAAGAAATCACGCTATTAATTACACAGCGAATAAAATAAAAATAAAAATTTTCACCTCTTCTAGCTGTAGCAGGATCCTCTTTAGTAGCTACATTTAAATGATGTCCATATATATGTTCGATACGAAAATGGCCGTAACAACATAAAACTAATAAAAATACTCCTATACCTCGCATAAATTTATTTTTTCGATGAATGAGCTCATGTGCAGTTGTAATGCCAATAGACCCGCCAGACATACCTACTGCAGCACCCAAAGCAGCAGCAGTTAATAAAGTGATACTAGGTTTAGAGACAACAATTAAACCAAATATAATTAAAAATAAAATACAGGGTAGTACTATTAAAATAGAAAAATTGTGAAACACATTTTCTTTTAGTTCAAGATCATCTTTACTTAAGTAAGGTAATACGAGATCAATAATTGGCACTAATACAAAAACCCAAATAAATGGAGATATCGACCAGAAAGGATTTATTATTAATCCTAGAGAACTAGAAAATATTAATATTAGCGGCGTTACTAAATAAAAAATCATTGAAATAATTATATATTATTTTTTTTTCTAAACTAATACCTAAATTACAATAAGGATAATTTAATGAATAATATTATAAAAGGTCTCATTTTAATTATTGTCGGGATGTTATTTATAATTACCCAAGACGTTTTAATTAAATATACTATTTACGACGCTTCTTTAATGCAAATCCTTGTATTTAGAGGTGGAATGGGTTTTTTATTGTTAAGCCTATATTTAATTTATACAAAACAACCAATATTATTAGGAACAGCACACCCTTATATAGCTATTTTTAGAGGCTCTACTTTCTTCTTTGGCTTTACCTTATTTTTTATTTCGTTAAGCCAAATCACCTTAGCTGAAGCAACAAGTTTATTTTTTGTCAGCCCATTTTTTATAACAATTTATTCTTATTTTATTTTGAATATTAAAATTGGGTTAAATAGAATTTTTTCAATTATTGTCGGTTTTTCTGGAACGCTTTTAATAATCAAACCAGAATTTAATGAAATAAATATTTATATGTTATTTCCAATCATTGCTGCTGCTACATATGCATTATCAATGACCTTGGCAAAAAAAACATCAGAAAACGATAATCTATTTCAACAAACTTTTCATATTTATATTGGTGCTTTTATTGGAGGAAGTGCAATTAGTATTTTGCTTCATAATTCAGATTTAAACTTATCAATTTTTTCTATTCTTAGTAATCCATGGGTACTGAATGATGTACAAACAATTGGATTAATCTTATTTATTTCTACAACTGGCTGTATTGGAATATTTTGTTTGATAGCAGCCTACAGAGTTGGCTCACCGTTAGTAAACAGTATAGCAGAGTACGTACATCTTATCTTTGCTATAATCATAGGCATCATAATTTTTTCAGAAATACCCGATATAAATTCATTCATTGGAATTTTTCTTATAATTGCAAGCGGTATATTTGTTGTATTTAGAGAAAATAAACGTGAAGAATTAGTTGTTGCTGAAACTACGCTTAGAACGTAATTTATTTATAAAAATTTTTTAAAAAATTACTATTTTTTAAATCAGGACAGTTATCAAGTTCATGATTATAATAATCATCATTATTATAATCTAAATATTTTTTTCCAGATTGTTTATGCATAATATCACTTTTATTATCAGTAACATGAAAGAATTTATTATTTGTTGAGCAACTAGCTGGAAAACCTAATGCATGAATCATTTCATGCAAAATTGTAGCTTCTGCATCACCAAAAGTTTCATCATTCATATCATTTAAATGATCTTTGTGAGTACAAGAAAATATTTTATCATTATTTGATAAAATTAAATCTTCACCAATATATTTTTTAAATCTAGAGTAAGTAAAGTATATAGCTATATTACCGTTAAATCGCGATTTACCACATATATCA
>CACKIH010000040.1 GCA_902600225.1 uncultured Alphaproteobacteria bacterium
GCATCTTCTCTTGGTGTAATTTGTTTTACTTCAATTTCTTCCATAAGATCTCATGTTAAGCTTAAAAATACAAATTTAATAATTGTAAAAAAATGGGCAATAGGAATAATAATAGGATCAATTGTAGGTTCTCTTGCAGCGAGTTCTATTTCAGGACAGAGTTTAGTAATTCTTTTTGTAATTCTAGCATTTTTGATTTCATTAAATATGCTGTTTCAACAAAGCCCAATAATTGTAAGTAACAATATACCATCATCTAATATAATTAACTTTGCAATAAGCTCTTCTATTGGTTTTTTATCTGCAACAATTGGTATAGGTGGTGGTAGTTTTAGTGTTCCAACTTTAACAATGTTTTCAAAAAAGATTCATGAAGCAGTTGGAACCTCTGCTGTTTTTGGTGTTTTAATTGCTTTTCCAGGAACACTTACATTTATGTATACTGGGTCAAATATAAATGAACTTCCCATTTATTCGCTTGGTTACGTAAATATTATAATAGTTTTTTTTTATATCGATAACCAGTATATTTACTGCTGGAATTGGTGCAAAAGTTTCATCAAATATAGATAAGTTAGTATTAAGAAAGATTTTTGCTATTTTTTTGTTGTTAACTTGTGCTAGTCTAATTATTGAACATTTTATAATTTAAATGAATTTTGTTGCAGACAGACTAAGTAAAATAAAACCTTCAATGACTGTAGGTATAAATGTCAAAGCTAAAGCTTTGAAGGACGAGGGTAAAGATGTAATTGTTCTTGCAGCCGGTGAGCCAGATTTTAACACACCAAAAAATATAAGAGATGCTGCTAGTAAAGCGATGGAAGAGGGTAAAACAAAATATGTACCAGGTAAAGGTACACCAGAATTACAAAAAGCAATTCAGAAAAAATTCAGAGAAGATAATAATATTGATTATCAATTAGATGAAATCATATGCGGTGTCGGAGGCAAACATATTATCTATAATGCTATGATGGCAACAATTAATCCGGGAGATGAGGTCATTATAACAGCTCCTTTTTGGGTTAGTTATCCCGATATTGTTTTATTAGCAGAAGGGAAGCCAGTGATAGTTGAGTGTCCTCAATCACAGAATTTTAAAATTACACCAGAACAACTTGAAAAAAATATAAACTCTAAAACAAAATGGTTAATGTTAAATAGTCCTAGTAATCCAACTGGATCAGTTTATTCAAAAAAAGAGCTAGAAGATTTAGCTCTTATCTTAAAAAAGTATCCTAATGTTCTTATAATGTGTGATGATATATACGAAAAAATTGTTTACGATGGAGTGGATTTTCACACTCTTGCTTCTATTGAACCTTCACTGAAAAACAGATGTTTGACACTAAACGGTGTTTCAAAATCTTATTGCATGACAGGATGGAGACTTGGATATTGTGGAGCTCCAAAAGAGATTATTGCTGCTATGAACAAAATACAATCACAAAGTACAACATCAACTTCTTCAATTACAATGGCTGCTGCAGTTGAAGCAATAAGTGGTCCGCAGGATTTTATTAACGAGCATAATAAAAAATTTTTGATACGTAGAGATTTAGTATTGAATAAATTAAATGATATTGATGGAATTACATGTCAAAAACCAGAAGGAGCTTTTTACGTTTATCCAAATTGCGAGGGTATAATTGGAAAACAGACACCAAATGGAAAACATATCTCCAATGATGAAGATTTCATGACATACCTTTTAGAAGATCAAGGCGTAGCAGGAGTTCATGGAGCAGCATTTGGTTTATCGCCTTATTTTAGATTATCTTATGCAACTAGTGATGCAATTCTAGAAGATGCGTGCAATAGAATAAAAGAAGCTTGTAATAAACTTACTTAAGATCTTTATCAGCAATTATCTCAGCTAATCTAAGTAGATTAGTAGTTCCAGCACTTCCAAATGGAACACCAGCCGAGATAACTACGTTATCTCCTGGCTTTACTAATTTTTTATTTTTTGCAATTGAACATGCAATATTAACCATATCTTGTGCATTTTGAGCATCTTCTTGAGTATGACAGGAGTTTACACCCCAGTATAATTGCATTTTTCTTGTAGTATTAATATTTGGAGATAAACCAACAATTTGAACTGGTGCTCTTTCTCTAGCCATTCTGGTCGTTGTTCTTCCACTTACAGAAAATGTAATTATTGCTTTTGCATCTGATTTTTTTGCAATTGAGTACGCTGCTAATGTTATTGCATCTGTATTATCAACATCATCAATATTTTCCTGTATAATTCGTAAATCATAATTATTTTTATCGTTTTCAACATTTTCTATAATTTTATTCATAGTTATTACTACTTCTATTGGATGTGCTCCAACGGCAGATTCACCAGATAACATTACAGCATCTGTTCCGTCGTAAATAGCATTAGCAACATCCGATGCTTCAGCTCTTGTTGGAACAAGATTTTCAATCATACTTTCAAGCATTTGTGTAGCAACAACAACTGGTTTACCAAAGTGCCTACATCTCTTAATAATATTTTTTTGAACTATCGGAACTTGTTCTGTTGGCATTTCAACACCCAAATCACCTCTAGCTATCATAATACCATCTGCAGCATTTATAATATCATCAATATTTTTTACTGCTGAAGGTTTTTCGATTTTAGCCATCACGAGTGCTTTATTGTTAATTATTTTTTTTAGTTTGTGAATATCTTCTGCTTGTTGCACGAAAGAAAGTGCAACCCAATCAACTCCCATATCTAATGCCTTCATTAGATCAGATTTGTCTTTTTTGGTAAGAGCGTCTATTGGAAGAATTACATCAGGTATATTTACACCTTTGTTATTTGAGATTTCAGCATCATTTAAAACTTCTGTAATTAAACTATCTTTTTTTTGTTCAACAATTTGTAATCTTATTCTACCATCATTTACTAATAAAATAGAATTAGGTGTTAAAAAATCATAAATTTCTTCATGAGGAAAGTTAACCCTATTATTATCTCCAGGCTCACTTGAAAGATCTAATACAAAACTTTGACCTTTGACTAAATTTTCTTTAGTATTCTTAAATGTGCCCACTCTTAATTTGGGTCCTTGTAAGTCAGCTAATATGCATGATGCATGATTATGTTTTTCTTCAAGAGTTCTAATAGTTTCATAATTTTTTCTATGGGTTTCTAAATCACCATGTGAAAAATTTAATCTAAAAACATCACATCCAGCCACAAATAAATCTTCTATTATTTTTTTATCTGATGATGCAGGTCCTAGCGTAGCTAAAATTTTAGCTTTTCTGTTACGTTTCATTAATTATTATATATATATCACAAAAAAAGATTTATATAATTTATTTACGTAATATGACCAAAAACTTTGATAGAGATTTACTTGCTGATGTTGCAGAAAGATCATCTAAAAAATAGAACAGATGTTCAAAATATTGATTTAATGAATTTGTCAGGTTTTTGCAGAAACTGTCTTTCAAAATGGTATGTTAGTGCTGCAGAGAAGAAAAATATTTCTATTTCATACGATGAGGCACGAGAAATGATCTATGGTATGCCATACGCAGAGTGGAAAACAAAATTTCAAAAAGAAATAACTCCTGAACAAAAAGAAAAGTTTGATAAAGGAAAAACTTAATATAGTTTTTCTAAATTCTCTCCATACATCTCTTTTACTTTAAACCTTCTTACTTTCATGGAAGGAGTCATCATATTGTTTTCAATTGTAAACTCGTGATCAATGAGAATAAATTTTCTTATTTGTTCAATACTAGAGAGGCTTTTATTGACTTTATCTACAACTTCCTTCATCTTTTTATCAAATGAAGAATTTTGAATTATTTTATT
>CACKIH010000041.1 GCA_902600225.1 uncultured Alphaproteobacteria bacterium
TTTTAATAATTTTAAATTAAGCAATATAAATTCAATCAATTTAATTGATATTGACCAAGCTCTAAGAAGCAAAAAATATTTAAATAAAATTGAGATTTTTTGGGGTAATAGATTAAATTTAAATCAAGTTAAAAAATTAAAAAAATTAAAATGGGTTCATTTTGGTAGTTCAGGTTATAACCAAGAATTATTTGATTATTTAAAACAAAACAGAATTAAAGTAACAAATTCAAAGGGTATTTTAAGCAATCCAGTAGTGTCTACAATTTTTGCTCAAATTTTTTCAACTGCAAGAGGTTTTCATCTGTCTTATAATTTAAAATCTAATGGAAAACTTGATAGGTTTCATTTTGATAAATATTATGAAAGCATAACAGATGTATTTGACGATTATTTTTTAATTGTTGGTTTGGGTAATATTGGTTTGAAATTAGCTAATAAATTGACTGTTTTTAGTAAAAATATTTACGCAGTAAAATCTAAAGTACCCAAAAAGAAAATTAAAAACATAAAAAAAATCTATGTATTAAAAGATATTAAAAAAATTATAAAAAAATTTAAATTTGTTATTAATTTGTTACCTGATAATGATTATACTAAAAATTTTTTTGATAAAACTCTTTTTCAACTGATGAAAAAAGGTGCAGTATTTATTAATGTAGGTAGAGGTGATACAGTTGTATTAAGTGATTTAATAGATGAATTAAAAAAGGGAAATATTTTTAGTTCTGCTATTGATGTATATCCTAAAAAAGACTACATTAGTCCATATAAACCAGGTAAATTAAACTCACCTCTTTTGGACTTACCAGAAATTATAACAACCCCACATATTGCAGGACTATCAAATAATTATTGGAAAAAACAAGTAGAATTATTTAATAAAAATTTAAATAATTATAAAAACAACATTAAATTATTGAATGAAATCAAAAGCTAAATTTAAAAAAAATAAACCAAAAATTTTGGGCATTATTCCTGCTAGAGGAGGTTCTACCAGAATTAAAAATAAAAATGTTAAGCTTCTAAATAATAAGCCTCTTATATATTATACTATAAAAGAGTCATTAAACTCTAAATATATATCAGATGTATGTGTCACATCTGACAGCAAAACAATTTTAGACATTTCAAAAAAATATGGAATAATTAACTTGGTTAAAAGGAATAAATACTTATCATCAAATTTTATACCAAGTTATCCAGCAGTATTGCACGCCCTCTTAAAAATTGAAAAAAACAATAAGACAAGATATGATTATATTCTTATGTTACAGCCAACATCCCCATTTAGAACATCATTTGATATAGATAAATGTTTAAGTAAACTTATATCTTCAAAAAATTTTGATAGTGCTGTTAGTGTTGTAGATGTTGAAGGTCACCATCCTGAAAGAATGAAAAAAATTAAAAATGGTAAATTACTAAACTATAATAATAAGAAAGAAGAAAATATGTTACCTAGGCAAAAATTAGAAAAAATTTACATAAGAAATGGAGCAATCTATGCAATTAAAAGAAAAGAGTTTGTTGATTTAAAATCTCTAGTTGGATTGAATGTTATGCCATATGTCATGCCTAAAAGTAATTCTATAAATATTGATGATGAAATCGATTTTGAGTTAGCAAAAATAAAATTCAAATTAAATTTATAATAAAATTTAATATACTCTATAATTTTAATTATTAGTTTAAAATTTACCCTAGTCCCTTCCATGTATTGCCGTTTATTGTGTAATGATGATCAACAATAAAAGAAGGATCATATAAAATCTTAAAATTTTTATTAACTATTTCATTAGCCCAATATCTATCTTCTTTACCTAATAAATTTTCATTAAAAGGATTATCAATTATAAAATCTTTCTTAAAAAAACTTGCGGCATTATGAAAAAAATATCTTCTTTCAGAATTTGAATACATATTAATTACCTCATCATTACCAAAATGACTCCAAATATATCGTTTAGTAATTTTTTTACCGTTCCAAACTGGGATTTGTTTTCCAAAAATTGCAGAATAATCAGATGTTTTTTCAATAATTGAGATATTAAAATTTTGTAATACACAGTGGGCGGATAGAACCATACAATATGAATTTGAAGAATTTTTTATACCAAGATTTATTGCTTTTCCAGGTGTGTATTCATTAATTTTTAAAATTTTAATATCTACATATTTATTAGGGTCACTCTCACTTAAAGATGTATCTTTAATAAAGTGTTTAGCTATATTTAACGTATCATCTTCAGATTTATTATCGATTATGATGATTTCTGGATTTTTAATTTTTTCTATGACTGATTGAATTGAATGTCCTATCCACCTTTCTTCATTTTTTGTTCTAATAATAACACTTATGTTTTCATTCATTATTTTCAAACATATTGTATGTAATAATAGTGTCTTTTTCAATATCGACCAATGTTTTTTTACCCAAGATTTGATTTTCATATTTAGGTAAAATACCTGTCCCAGGATTTTTGTATGAAATATGTGATTTGCTGATTAATTCACCTTTTTTAATCAATTGGTTTGAAACCATTGAAACGTTATATTTTTTTTTAGTGATCATCTCTGTTTCTGAAATATTTTTTTTAGGAAAACCTATTATCTTATCGATTTCTCTAATTTTTTCTGTCATTTCTTTTAATTCATTTGGTTCTAAAGATAATTTGTGATCAAAACCCTCTAAATCTTTACTCAAAGTATGATGCCTCTCTATAATATCTGCTCCCAGTGCAGCTGCGGTTAGAGATGGTAAATATCCAATTTCATGTCCAGAGTATCCTACTTTAAGATTATATCGTTTTTTAAAAAAATTTATCATTGATAAATTACAATCTTCTATAGGAGTTGGATAAGAAGAAATGCAATGCAGAAGACTAAGATTATCATTTTCATATTGCTTAAAAATATCAACTGCCTTGTCTATATCTTCTATTTCAGACATCCCTGTTGAAAGAATTGTTTTTTTATTTAAGGCAGCTACTTTATGTAAAAGATCCAAATTTGTAAGGCTATGACTAGCTAATTTATAAATTTTTAAATCTATTTTTTCCAGAAAGTTTACTGCTTTAATATCAAATGGAGTAACTATAAAATCTAAACCAAGTTTTTCAGAATAATCTTTTAATGATTTATACTCTTCTAAATCAAACTCTAAGTAATTTCTTATTTCACCATAAGTCTTCCCAAAAGATGGAAATCTCATATCTTCTTTGTTAAGTTCTTCTTCTATTGCTAATTCAGATATTGTTCTTTTCTGAAATTTTACGGCATCAACTCTCGATTGTGAAGCTATATTAATAAGTTCGAATGCCAGATCTAAAGATCCATTATGATTAAGGCCAGCTTCAGCAATTATATAACATTTATTATTATTTTCATTTAACATCTTATTTAAATGCATGAGGTAAGATTAGAATAGTTTCAATTCTTATCATATTGAAATATATTAAATCAAGAACTAAAATTACTATAAAACTATAAATATTTATTTAAATAATAATCTAACTGTTGAATTTTTTAAATATTTAGTATTATTGCTATTTTTTTGAATAATTATATATAA
>CACKIH010000042.1 GCA_902600225.1 uncultured Alphaproteobacteria bacterium
AGTTGGATTTTTTCAAAAAAAGGTTATTTCAAATTTAAACAAAATATTCCAAATCTAATTACAAAAATTTAAATTATGAATAATATACTTAAGATAAATAATGTAACTAAATTCTATAAAAATTCAGTTAAAGCATTAGAAAATGTAAATCTTAATATTAAAGAAGGAGAAATATTTGCTCTACTTGGCCCAAATGGTGCAGGAAAATCAACACTGATAAACTCAATTTGTGGAATTGTAAATTTTAATACAGGAACAATAGAAATAAATAATATGGATATTGTTAAAAATTATCGAACTACTAGAAAAATTACAGGTATTGTTCCTCAAGAATTAAATCTTGAATCTTTTGAAACTGTCTGGAACAATGTTAATTATTCTAGAGGTCTTTTTGGTAAGAAGCCTGATCATAATTATATAGAAAAGCTTTTAAAACAACTATCCTTATGGGACAAAAAAGATAATAAAATTAAAGAACTATCGGGTGGAATGAAAAGAAGGGTTCTGATAGCTAAAGCTTTATCTCACCAACCTAAATTATTATTTTTAGATGAACCAACAGCTAGTGTGGATGTTGAATTACGCAAAGACATGTGGGATGTTGTTAAAAAATTAAATGAAGATGGAGTAACAATTATTTTAACAACACATTATATTGAAGAAGCTGAAGAGTTAAGTGATAGAGTGGCAGTTATAAACGATGGTAAAATAATTTTAGTCGATGAAAAAGATAAATTAATTAAAAAACTTGGAGAAAAAACAATTAAAATTGAATTATTTGAACCTATAGAAAAAATAAATGGTAATTTATCAAAGTATAATTTTACTTTAGATCAAACAAATAAAATTATCTCACATACCTATAATTTAAACTCAAACACAACTGATATTACTGAACTATTAAATGATGTAAAAAAAGATGGTTATGAAATAAAAGATATTAATACTGAGCAAAGTTCACTGGAAGAAATTTTCATTAAACTAATAAAGGAAAATAATAATGAATTGGTACGGAATTAAAGCGATATATATTCATGAAATGGAAAGGTTTAGAAGAACCTTATTTCAAAGTCTTGCTTCGCCAATAATTACAACTTCTCTTTACTTTGTAGTTTTTGGGTCTGCAATTGGTTCAAGAATTACAGAGATAGATGGAATAAATTATGGCTCTTACATCGTACCAGGAATGATTATGTTAACTATCTTAACCCAATCAATTTCAAATGCTTCTTTTGCTTTTTATTTTCCAAGATTTACAAATACTATCTATGAAATACTTGCTGCACCATTATCATCATTTGAGATAGTACTTGGTTTTGTAGGAGCCGCAGCATCCAAATCATTAATAATTGGATGTGTAATTATTCTAACAGCTAATTTTTTTGTAGATGTAAGAATAGATCACCCTCTTCTCATGATGTTTTTTTTAATTCTAACATCCATTACATTTGCTTTATTTGGTTTTATAATTGGAATGTACGCTGAAGGTTTTGAAGGATTACAAATTATTCCAATTCTAATAATTACACCATTAGTTTTCTTAGGAGGGAGTTTTTATTCTATTAATATGCTTCCAGAATTTTGGCAGAAAATATCCTTACTTAATCCTGTTTTATATTTAATAAGTGGTTTCAGATATAGTTTTTACGAGGTTTCTGATGTATCACTATTAACAAGCACATTAACTATTTTGACAATTCTAATTGGATGCATAATATTTATTACATATACATTTTCAAAAGGATATAGAATTAAAGATTAAATGATTGATAAAAAAATAAGTAATGAATTTCAAAATAATGGAGTTGTGTTACTGAAAAAAATAATTGATCAAAAATGGATTGAAGAATTAAGAAAAGGTATTGAGTATAATTTTCAAAACCCAAGTAAATATAAATGTGTTTATGAAGAATCAGATAATCAAGAGATATTTTATGATGATTATTGTAATTGGCAAAGAATAAAAGAGTATAAAAATTTTATTTTTAATTCTGATATTGCGAAAATTGCTGGTTCATTAATGCAATCTAATAAAGTAAATTTATTCCATGAGCATGTTTTAATAAAAGAAAAAGGATCAAAAAAAAGAACACCTTGGCATCAAGACCAGGGGTATTACTGTGTACAAGGAAGAGATAATGTAAGTATTTGGATACCACTTGATAAAATTGATATTAATTCGTCAATGGAATTCATACTAGGGTCACATAAATGGGATAAAATATTTTTACCTACAAAATTTAGAGGTAATGATTATGAACATAAAGATAAAGAATTTGAAAAAATTCCAGATATTGAAAATAATAGAAAAGATTATGAAATTATATCCTATGAATGTGAATTAGGTGACGCCATAGCATTTAATTATGCAACAATTCATGCTGCATATGGCAATAATTCAAATAATAGAAGAAGAGCTTTTTCAGTTAGATTTACCGGTGATGATGCAAGATATATAAAGAGGAAAGGTGAAATGTCTCCTCCATTTCCAAATATTAATCTAAAAAATAATGAGGTTTTAGATAGTAAAACTTTTCCAGTCTTAATTTCTTCTTAAGAAATATATTAATGGTAGAGCTGTTGCATACATTATTAAGCTATAAATAGCTGCAGGTATTAAATAAACTGTACTTGCAAAGAAAGTATTAGCTACTACAATTGCTAAAGTTCCATTTTGTAGCCCTACTTCCATTAACCAACATCTGAAAGTTTCTTTAGATGCATTAAATGATCTCGAAAGAAAATAAACGATGATCATCATTATCACATTGAGAAATAACATAACCAAACCGGCTTGAGCAAAATAACTAACAACATTTTCTCTTTGAGAAACAATCGCACCGAGAAGTACTAAAGCAAATAAGACAATAGAGATGTTTTTAGCAATTTTCTCAAAACTGGATAAGAAGCCACTTAATAAAACACCCAAAATTACGGGAATAGTTACAATTAAAAACATTTGAAAAGCGACGTTTAATAATGATTGACCTTCATTTAAGCCGCCATAACCCAGAAGAGATAATGAAATTATTAAAATCACTGGAACAGTAATAACACAAAGAATGCTATTTATAGCTGTTAATGAAATAGATAAAGCGATGTTTCCTTTTGCATAAGATGTTAGAACATTACTTGTAACTCCTCCAGGAGCAGCTGCTAGGATCATCACTCCAATTGCAAGCTCAGGTGTTAATGGCCAAAAGAATACAATAATAAGTGCTACTATAGGTAAAATAATTACCTGAAAAAATAAACCTATTAAAAAATCTCGCGGTTTAAAAAAAACTCTAGTAAAATCTGAAAGTGATAATCCCAAACCAAGAGAAAACATAATAAATGCTAAAGATAGAGGTAAAATTACATCAGTTACAATTCCCATTAAGAAATAAATATCATTTGTTTACTGAAAAAAAAATATATTATTTTGAAAATTAAGTCGAAAATTTTTCTAGCATTTCATTGGGAATTTTTGCAATTTTACCATTAAAAAAAACTGGAATAATTAATATTTCCGAATCAACTAATAATTCTTCG
>CACKIH010000043.1 GCA_902600225.1 uncultured Alphaproteobacteria bacterium
TAAAAACTGTCCCTTTAGATGGAAGTATATTACCACAAGCTATTTGGCTTTTTATATAGGAAGATAAAAAGGTTTGATCTATTCCCATAACTTCTCCTGTAGATTTCATTTCAGGACCTAATATAAGATCAACTCCATCAAATTTATTGAAAGGAAAAACAGATTCTTTTACATTAAAGTTTTTTAATTCATTAATTTTATAATCATTCAAAATTGAATTAAGATTTTCCCCGACCATTACTTTTGCTGCAATTTTTGCGACTGGAATACCTTTTGATTTGGCCACAAATGGCACAGTCCTGCTGGCTCTTGGGTTAACTTCTAAAACATATATTTTTTCATCTTTAATTGCTAGTTGAGTATTCATTAATCCAACAACATTAATTTCATTCGCAATTTTTGATACCCATTCAATTATTTTATTCTGAGTTTCTTTACTAACTGAATAGGGAGGTAAGGAACAAGCACTATCTCCAGAGTGAATTCCTGCCTCTTCGATGTGTTCCATAATCCCAGCTATAAATATTTCCCCACTTTTATCTCTAATGATATCTACATCTATTTCTTTGGCATTCTCAAGATACTCATCAATCAAAATTATATTATTTGAAGAAACTTCAAGAGCCTCATTAGAAAATGATTCTAAATTATCTTTATCGTATGCTATTTGCATAGCTCTTCCTCCAAGTACATAAGAAGGCCTAACTAAAACGGGATATCCAATTTCTTCAGCTTTTTCTAAAGTTTGAGCTACCGTATTTGCAAAAGCATTTTTTGGTTGATCAATTTTTAGTTTCATTAATATTTCACTAAATCTATCTCTATCTTCAGCTAAATCTATTGCTTCAGTTGAAGTTCCTATAACTTTTATTCCAGCTTCTTCTAATTCTTTTGCAATTTTTAAAGGAGTTTGGCCTCCAAATTGAACTAACACACCAAGAACATTTCCATTACTTTTTTCTTTATTGTAAATTTCAATAACACTTTCAGCTGAAAGTGGTTCAAAATAAAGTCTATCAGCAGTATCATAGTCAGTTGAAACTGTTTCTGGGTTACAATTTATCATTATTGTTTCAATGCCCTGTTCTTTCAACGCATAGACAGCATGTACACAGCAATAATCAAATTCAATGCCTTGACCTATTCTATTAGGGCCACCTCCAAGAATTATTACTTTATCTTTTGATGTAGGATTTGCTTCACAGAATTTAGTATTTTCAAAATCCCAATCGTAAGTAGAATAAAGATATGGAGTTTTAGAACTAAATTCACCTGCACAAGTATCAACTAGTCTGAAGACAGGATTAATATCATTTTTAGTTCTAAATTTTCTTAATTCGTTTTCTTTAATACTTAATATTGATGAGATTTTACTATCCGAGAAGCCTATTTTCTTAGCATATAATATTATATCTTTGTTGAGGCCTTTTTCTTTTAAGATTTTTTCAAAATCAATTATTGTTTTAATTTGATATAAAAACCATTTATCATATTTTGTAGTTTGATTTATTTCATCAACTGTTAATCCAATCCTTAGGGCTTCACCTACAACCAACAAGCGTTGCGAAGATTGTATTTTAAGTTCATTCAAAATAGTATTTTTATCATTTGAGCTAAGTTTTGGTTTATCAAAACCAGTTAGACCGTACTCAAGAGAATTAAACCCTTTTTGGATTGATTCATTAAAAGATCTACCTATACTCATTGCCTCACCAACTGATTTCATGGATGTCGTTAAGTCAGAATTAGCACCAACAAATTTTTCAAAAGTAAATCTTGGAATTTTAGTTACAACATAATCAATAGTTGGCTCAAAACTTGCTGGTGTTGTCGTAGTAATATCATTTTCAAGTTCATCTAAAGTATAGCCTATGGCTAATTTTGCAGCAATTTTTGCTATTGGAAAACCTGTAGCTTTTGATGCTAACGCAGAAGATCTACTAACTCTTGGATTCATTTCAATGACATTAATTTCTCCATCTTCAGGATTTATTGCAAATTGAACATTTGAGCCACCAGTATCAACACCTATTTTTCTGAGAACCTTAATGCTAGCATTCCTTAAAATTTGATATTCTTTATCAGTTAATGTTAAGGATGGAGCTACTGTAATGCTATCTCCAGTATGAACACCCATTGGATCAACATTTTCAATTGAGCAAACAATAATACAATTATCTTTATTATCTCTAACAACTTCCATCTCAAATTCTTTCCAACCTGAAACAGATTTTTCAATAAGTATCTGATTTGTTGGGCTAGCATTTAAACCCCTATTACATAAATCAATAAAGCCCTCATCATCATAGGCAACACCACCTCCGGTACCTCCTAGTGTAAAACTTGGCCTTATTACAAGAGGTAAATTTAATTCGTTTTTTACTCTTTTTGACTCTTCAATAGTGTTAACCACGTAACTTTTAGGACAGCTCAGACCAATTTCTTTCATGGCATCTTTAAATTTTTGTCTATCCTCAGCTAATTCTATTGCTGTTGGATTAGCTCCAATCATTTTTACTCCGTGTTTTTCAAGTATACGATTATTAAAAAGTTCCATTGAAACGTTTAAAGCAGTTTGCCCTCCCATAGTTGGGAGAAGAGCATCTGGTTTTTCGATTTCGATTATTTTTTCTACAAATTCTTTAGTGATAGGCTCAATATAAGTTTGATCAGCTAATTCTGGATCAGTCATTATTGTTGCAGGATTTGAATTAATTAATACAATTTTGTAACCTTCATCTTTGAGAGACTTACATGCCTGAGCACCAGAGTAATCAAATTCACAAGCTTGACCAATAACTATAGGACCTGCGCCTACTATTAATATTTTATTTATGTCAGTTCTTTTTGGCATTTTTCTCAATAAGTTTATAAAATTCTTCAAACAAATAATGACTATCATGTGGACCAGGGGACGCCTCTGGATGATACTGAACACTAAATACCGGCAAATGCTTATGCATCAAACCTTCATTAGTCCCGTCAAATAGTGAAACATGAGTTTCAATTATATCTTTGCCAAAACTATTTCTATCAACTTCAAAGCCATGATTTTGTGAAGTAATTTCAACAATGCCTGTTGTAAGATTTTTGACAGGATGGTTTGAACCTCTGTGACCCTGAAACATTTTTTTAGTCTTTGCATTCAATGCCAATCCTAAAATTTGATGCCCTAAACATATTCCAAATATCGGAATATTATCATCAATTAATTTTTTAATCACATCAACTATTTTATTACCTGTGGCATAAGGATCACCAGGACCGTTTGATAAAAAAATTCCTGAAGGATTAGTTTCTATTATTTCTTCGTAGCTAGAAAATAAGTTTAATACAGTTGGGTTAAGATTAAACTCATTTAGATTTCTTAAAATGTTATTTTTGATACCAAAG
>CACKIH010000044.1 GCA_902600225.1 uncultured Alphaproteobacteria bacterium
GAAAAACATCTGCTATTTGATGGCTGAATAATGAAATTAATATTCGGATTACTTTCTTTGTATTTTTTAATATGCTCTGGGACTAGAGGAGTTCTATTTTCATCATTTCTAGACTCTCTAACAATACCAATATTGGTTAATTGATTATCCATTCTCTTGTTGGATATTAATTTTATAATCTTTTAAAATTTTAAAAAAATACATTATGTCTTCTGTTTTATGTGGTGCAGTTTTAACACCAGACTCAATTTTATTATCCATAATTAGATCAATCGCAGCTGATAAAGTAATCGATACAAGTTTGCCCATTGCAGTATTTTCACCACTTCCTTTTTCATCTAGAAAATAAGAACTATCAAAAATTTTATTATCATTTTCAAAAGCTTTAAGTTTTACAGAAAGTACAACGCGATCTTCTTCCTCAGGTAAATATTTATTATTTTTTAATAATTCTTCACTTTTTTCATTGATCTCATCTTCTATATTATCTGATCTTTTTTCAAGCATTGAAAAAATATCTTGCCATGCCTCTTTCCAACCATCAAGTCGCAAAGTTCCTCTTACGAACTCTTTGACTGTCCACTTCTCATCAAACAAGTACTCACTTACATATGGTGTTGAATCTCTGTTTGGATAAGCTTCAAAATTTTCATCAGATATTGAATAAGAACTAATAGATTTGTAAGGAGTGACAGTATTTATTTTTCCTTTTGTTATATATTTTGCATCATTGTTTAAGGCTTTGATTACTCCAGCTGGAGACCAACTAAATTTATATTTGAAATTATTTGGAATTGCTGGAAAACCGCCACAATATGATTCATAAACCACTTCTGTTTTTTCAGTCGAGATTTTTTTAAGATCACTGACAAGTAAATGGGAAAAAAAATGATCGATACCTGGGTCTAAACCGACCTCATTAATAAATACTAAATTTTCTTTTTTTACATCTGAATTTAGCGCATTTATTTCTGGATTAAGGTAACTAGTAGATGCAAAATGACATTTATGTTTTAAACAAAGTTCAGCTATTTCTAAATGTTTGTTTGCTGGTAGTTGTGAAATAACAATATCACCCGGATTTGTTTCGTTAAATAATAAATTAACATCAAATTGTTTTGCATTCACATTGTTTTTATCTACATGGTCAATACTCTTTGTGGCTTTATCTAATGTTCTATTCCATACTGTAAAATTATCTAAATGATTATATTAGAATCAATGAATAAAGCAGAAAAAAAACATCATCTCTCTTCCGAAATCACAACACCTTTTAAAATTGTCAGTGATTTTAATCCAAGTGGTGATCAGCCTGAAGCAATTAAAAGTATTGTTAAAAGTCTAAATGAAGGAGAACAAGAACAAGTTCTTTTAGGTGTCACTGGATCAGGTAAGACCTTTACAATGGCTAAAGTAATTGAAAAAGTACAGAAACCGACTTTAATAATGGCACCAAACAAAACATTAGCAGCACAACTTTATGGCGAAATGAAAAATTTGTTTCCAAATAATGCTGTTGAATATTTTGTCAGTTATTATGATTATTACACACCAGAAGCATATGTACCAAGGACGGATACATATATTGAAAAAGAATCTTCAATAAACGAACAAATTGATCGTCTAAGACATTCAGCTACTAGATCTTTAGTGGAAAGAAGAGATACAATCATAGTAGCATCAGTTTCTTGTATTTATGGTATTGGATCAGTTGATGCTTATTCTTCAATGTCTTTTACTTTAGATAAAAATCAATCAATAAGTAGAGAGATAATTATCAGAAAGTTGGTAGAACTTTTATACAAACGTCGTGACATGGACTTTAGAAGAGGTAGCTTTAGGGCAAAGGGAGATATTTTAGAAATTTTCCCTTCTCACTATGAAGATATTTCTTGGAAAATATCTATGTTTGGAGACGATATAGAGAGTATAACACAAGTGGACCCACTCACTGGAGAGAAGCTCGGAGAACTTGAACAAATAAGAATCTTTGCAAACTCTCATTATGTAACCCCAAAGCCAACAATAAAAAAAGCAATTACGATGATTAAAAATGATCTAAAAAAACAATTAGAGATTTTTGAAAAAGAAAAAAAATACTTAGAAAGACAAAGGTTGGATGAGAGAACTACATTTGACTTAGAAATGATGGAAACTACTGGAAGTTGTAGTGGTATTGAAAATTATTCTAGATATTTGTCAGGAAGACAGCCGGGGGAGCCTCCTCCTACACTTTATGAATATATTCCAGAAGACTCTTTATTGTTTATAGATGAAAGCCATCAGACATGTGGTCAAATAGCAGGAATGTACAAAGGTGATTTTTCTAGAAAATCAACTTTAGCTCAATATGGATTTAGACTACCAAGTTGTGTTGATAACAGACCTTTAAAAAGAGAAGAATGGGATGCAATGCGTCCACAAACTATATTTGTAAGTGCAACACCAGGAGATTATGAACTCGAAAAGACAGGTGGTACCTTTGTTGAACAAGTAATTAGACCAACAGGTTTAATTGATCCACCTATTGAGATAAGGCCAACTAAACATCAAATTGATAACTTAATTGATGAATGTAAAAAGACTATAGATAAAGGTCATCGTGTTCTAATCACAACACTTACAAAAAAAATGGCCGAAGATCTTACTGAATATATCAATGAAGAAGGATTAAAGGTAAGGTATCTTCACTCTGATATTGATACATTAGAAAGAATAGAAATTATTAGAGATCTAAGACTAGGAGTTTTTAATGTTTTAGTAGGAATAAATCTTCTTAGAGAAGGTTTAGATATTCCTGAATGTGCTTTAATGGCTATATTAGATGCTGATAAGGAAGGTTACCTTCGTTCTAGAACTAGTTTAATTCAGACTATTGGTAGGGCTGCAAGAAATGTTGAGAGTAAAGTCTTAATGTATGCTGATAACATTACCACTAGTATGAAAGAAGCAATCGAAGAGACAGATAGAAGACGAACAAAACAACTAGAATATAACAAAATAAATAAAATTACGCCAATCAGTATTAAA
>CACKIH010000045.1 GCA_902600225.1 uncultured Alphaproteobacteria bacterium
ATGGGATCAAATGATAAAAATAAATTCACAGTTGATATGCAAACTGATCTTGTTGAGTACTTAATTAAAATTATAGAAGTAAATTTGTTAAGTATCAAATGAAAAGGAGGTAAAATGAAAGGTTATAGATTTATAACAGATGATGACACTGTTGATTTTTGCCAAAGAGTAACAGAGGCACTCTCTAAAGGATGGAAATTACATGGTGAACCAAAAATGACTTTCGATCATAAAAGAAAAATTATGAGATGTGGTCAAGCAGTTATAAAAACGTCATCAAAAAAATACAAAAAAGGAATGGATCTAGCTAAAATTTAAATATGAATTGCTCTACCATCTACACTTAAAGCTGCTTCTTTTACTGCTTCACTAGTTGTCGGATGAGCGTGACATACCCTTGCAATATCTTCTGCACTTCCACCAAATTCGATTGTAGTAACAATTTCTGCAATCAGTTGTCCAGCATCATGACCGATTATATGAGCACCTAAAATTTCATCTGTTTTTTTATCAACCAAAATTTTAACAAATCCTTCTGATGCAGAAGTAGTTAAGGCACGACCATTTGCCATAAAAGGAAATTTTCCAACTTTGAAGTCTTTCTTTTCTTGCTTGAGTTGTTCTTCTGTTTTACCTACAGATGCAATTTCTGGATTAGTATAAACAATCGCTGGTATAGCGTTATAGTTTATATGAGGTTTTTGTCCGTTTATAAATTCAACACAAGCTACTCCTTCTTCTTCAGCTTTGTGTGCTAGCATTGGACCTGGTGCTACATCACCGATTGCATAGATTCCTTCTACAGAAGTTTTAAAGTTATCTTTAATTTCAATAGATTTTTTATCTGTTAATTTAATTCCAATTTTTTCAAGACCCAGTCCCTCAGTGTTTGGTTTTCTTCCTACTGACATTAAAACTATTTCGTAGTTTTCTTTTATTTTCTTTTTATCTGATGTTTCCATTTCAACATCTACACCAGACTTGCTAGATTTTGCAGAACTTACCTTATGTGATAGTTTGAATTCTAATCCTTGTTTAGTTAACATTTTCATAAACTCTTTTGCTATTTCACCATCCATAGTTGGAACAATTCTGTCCAGAGCTTCAACAACTGTTACTTTTGAACCTAATCTACTCCATACTGAACCCATCTCTAATCCAATGTATCCACCACCAATAACTAAGAGTGATTTTGGTATTTTAGATAGAGATAGAGCACCTGTTGAAGATACTATTTGTTTTTCATCGACAGGGATATTTGGTATCTCAATCGAAGATGATCCTGTTGCGATAATAAAATTTTTAGCACTAGCAGTAATTTCATTTTTTCCATTTGTAATAGAAATAATATTTTTATCTACAAATGAAGCCATGCCAGGAATATGTGTGATTTTATTTTTCTTAAATAAAAAACCAATCCCTGTTGTAAGTTTTTTTACAATCTTAGTTTTGCGATCCATCAAAATATTTAGGTCTAAATCTATCTTTGATGTTTTTATACCATGCTCTGCAGCATGATTTGAAATTTCAACATATTTTTCAGATGAATTTAATAATGCCTTAGAAGGTATGCATCCAATGTTCAAACAAGTTCCACCAAGTGATGGCTCTTTTTCTATACAAGCAACCTTCATTCCAAGTTGAGCTGCTCTGATTGCAGCTACATATCCACCAGGTCCTGCGCCAATTACTATTAAATCAAAATCTTCCATTCTATATTCCTAATACTAATTCTGATGGATCTTCTAGAAGTTCTTTCACCTTCACTAAAAATCCAACACTTTCTTTTCCATCAATAATTCTATGATCATAACTTAATGCAACATACATCATTGGTCTAATTACTATTTCATCATTTACAACTACTGCCCTTTTTTGGATATTATGCATCCCTAAAATACCAGATTGAGGTCTATTGATAATAGGTGTGCTGAGCATTGATCCGTAAACGCCACCATTTGAAATTGTAAAAGTACCACCAGTCAAATCCTCCATGGTCAACGTTCCATCTTTGGCTTTTGTACTAAGATCGATAATTTTAGTTTCAATTTCTCCAAAACTCAATTGATCAGCATCTTTAAGTATTGGTACGACTAATCCTTTTTCAGTTCCAACAGCTATACCTATATCAAAATGGTTTTTATAAATTATATTTTCATCTTTAATTTCAGCATTCACAGCTGGATACTCTTGCAAACTTTTTACTACAGCTTTTACAAAAAATGACATGAAACCTAATTTGACCTCATACCGACTTTGAAATTCCTGGTTTTTTGATTTTCTAATTTCCATAACTTTGGACATGTCAATTTCATTGAAAGTCGTAAGTATGGCTGCTGTATTTTGAGCCTCCTTTAAACGTTTAGATATTGTCTGTCTGATTTTAGACATTTTAACAACTTCTTCTCTTTCACCTTTGTTTGTGGTTATTTTATTTGAAGAAGAAAGATGAGAAACTACATCTTCTTTATTAATTCTTCCATCAGAACGGGATGAGGTGACATCATCAAGTTTAATATTATTTTCTTCAGCAATTTTTCTTGCAGATGGTGAAGATTTGGCAGGCGAAGATTTTGTTTCAACCTTAACTGCTTTTACTTCTTCTTTTATTTTTTCTTCTTTATTTTCAGTTTTTTTGGGAGTTGGTTTTTTCCCTTTTGATTCATCTAAGATTCCTAATATACCACCAATTTCAACATCAGTGCCTTCAGAAACTTTTATTTC
>CACKIH010000046.1 GCA_902600225.1 uncultured Alphaproteobacteria bacterium
CCTGAACTTGTAATAAAGAACTTAATGCATTTACAACAGAAATCCCAACCCCGTGTAATCCACCAGAAGTTTTGTAAGCATTACTGTTAAATTTACCACCTGCGTGAAGTGTAGTTAAAACTACTTCAAGTGCTCTTTTATTTTTATATTTTGGATGAAAATCAATAGGAATACCTCTTCCATTATCTTTTATTTTTATAGAACCATCTTTTTTATATTGAAAACTTATATCGGTCGCGTGACCAGCTAAAACTTCATCTATACTATTATCTAGTACTTCGTTAACTAAATGATGAAGACCATCTTGATTTGTGCTTCCAATATACATACCCGGTCTTTTACGAACTGGCTCAAGACCCTCAAGTACTTCAATATTTTTGGCATTATAAGTAGATTTTTTAGCCACAAATATTTCTTATCAAAAGTGTTGTTCTAAAAACATAAAAAAAACCGCCCTAAGGCGGTTTTCTTTATAGAGACAGGTATAATTCTACACGTCGTAGTATAATTTAAACTCGTGTGGATGAGGTCTAATATTAATAGGGTCAACCTCACTCTCTTTTTTATAGCTAATATAAGTTTCAATTACATCTTTGGTGAATACATCACCCTCTAATAAAAATGCATGATCTTTCTCAAGAGCTTCAAGAGATTCAGCTAAAGATCCAGGCGTAGATTGAATTTTAGACAAAACTTCATCGCTAGCAGCATAAAGATTTATATCTGTTGGATCACCAGGATTAATTTTATTTTTAATTCCATCTAATCCTGCCATTAACATTGCTGAGAATGCTAAGTATGGATTTGCACTTGGATCTGGACATCTAAATTCCATTCTTTTTGCTTTAGGGCTTTGAGAATAAGCAGGAATTCTAACAGATGCAGTTCTATTTCTTTGAGAGTAAACAATGTTTACTGGAGCCTCAAAGCCTGGTACCAATCTTTTATAAGAGTTAGTAGTTGGAGCACAAAAAGCTAATAGAGCAGGTGCATGTTTAAGAATACCTCCAATATAGTTTAGAGCTAAATCGCTTAGGTTAGCATAGTTACCTTCTTTATACATTAATGTGTCACCGTCTTTCCAAACACTTTGATGCACGTGCATTCCTGAACCATTATCTTCAAATAAAGGTTTAGGCATAAATGTAGCAGTCATTCCATGTTGTCTGGCAACATTTTTTACAACGTACTTATATTTCATCATATCATCGGCCATCTTTAACAGTGGTGAAAATTCTAAATCAATTTCACACTGTCCACCTGTTGCAACTTCATGGTGATGTGCTTCAACAGTAAGACCAATGTCTTGCATAGTCATTACCATTTCAGTTCTTACATCTTGAAGTGTATCAACTGGTGGTAAAGGAAAATAACCTTCTTTATGTCTAGGTTTATGTCCTAAGTTTGGGTTTTCATCAGCTCCACTATTCCAAGTACCTTCGACAGAATCAACTTCATGAAACGCAAAGTTTGATCCAGAATCAAACTGAACATTGTTAAATACAAAAAATTCTGCTTCTGGTCCGAAAAATGCTGTATCGCCAATACCGGATGATTTCAAATATGCCTCAGCTTTTTTGGCAATATTTCTTGGGTCACGGCTATAATCAACCAAAGTTACAGGATCCTTAATATTACAATGTAATGCTAGAGTTTTTCTGAAAAAAATGGATCAATGTATGCAGTCGTTGCATCTGGCAAAACAATCATATCACTGTCTTGAATTTCTTGGAAACCTCTTACTGAAGATCCATCAAAACCAAGTCCATCAGAAAATATTTCTTCGTCTAAAAATTTAATTGGTATTGTAAAATGTTGAGTTGTACCTGGTATATCAGTAAAGCGCATATCAACCATTTTAATGTCCATATCTTTAATTTCAGACATTAAATCTTTTGGAGTCGAGCTTTTTAATTTCATATCTATCTCCTTACTTCAACAAAAGGGTATGCTATCCAGCGTTACCCGGTTAAATCATGCTCTAGTTATGAAATCTGCTTTTGATGCGCGTTCCTTCAGCTTTTGGCTTACTTCCGACCTATAATAATAGGTTGAACGATTTATAACTTTTGCATGCGTTCCTTCGGCACAATGCCTACTTCCGACTCTACAAGAGTTGAACGATTATAGTTTAATTACTAGGTTTTATATAAAAGTAAAGAAAAATTAGACAGCATCACTGTCTTTTTCACCAGTCCTTATTCTAATTACCTGCTCAATATTCGATACAAAAATCTTACCATCGCCGATTTTTCCAGAATAAGCGTTAGTTTTTATTGCTTCAATAACATCATTTACTTGATTGTCTTCGACGATCACTTCAAGTTTCATTTTTGCTAAAAATTCATCATCATACCCATCATTAGGATCAATTCCACCAGTTGATCCTCTTTGTCTACCGAAACCTTTTACATCTACTAATGTCATTCCGGATATTCCAAGTTCATGTAAAGCTTCTTTAACTTGAGAAAGTTTAAATGGTTTAATGATTGCTTCTATTTTTTTCATATCGTAGATAACCTATTAATTGCTTCTTTAATGTTTTCTAGAGAATTAGCAAAACTTATTCTTACAAATTCTCCAGCATTATCTCCAAAGCTAGACCCAGGTACTAATGCA
>CACKIH010000047.1 GCA_902600225.1 uncultured Alphaproteobacteria bacterium
TGATACATGTGATTATTCATTATTAGAAATTAGGAAAAAATTAAATTTTGATATTAAAAAAATAAAATTAAATGAACTATTCTCAGAAGCTAAAAAAATTAAAAAGTCAGTTTTAAATTCAACACAAATAAAAATTGAGAAAAATTTGAAGAATTCAAAAAAATTAAATCAACATGAATTAAAAAAAAGTATTTCAATATACCATGGATTAAATACACTTCACACAAAACACGATGTTCAAGCATTTGCAGTTAGATGTTGGCCAGAAATGTTTACAGAATTTGGTTGTGCTTCTTGTGGTCCTATGGCTATGATGAATGAAAAAAAAATTAGCAGTGCTTGTGAAGCGGACGTTTTAGGAGGAATAAGTTGCAACATACTAAACCAATTAAACAATCAACCTTCTTTACTAGTGGATATTGTCGATATAGATGAAAAAGATAATTCTGTTGTTTTTTGGCATTGTGGGTTAGCGCCTCTTAGTATGTCTAAAAAAGGTGATGCAAAAGCGGATATACATTCTAATAGAAAAAAACCACTACTTCATAATTTTCCTTTTAAACCAGGAGATATAACAATATTCAGAGTTTCAAAATCAGCAAGCAAATTAAAATTTTTTGTACTTAAGGGAAAAGTGATCAATAGGAAAAATTCATTTGCTGGAACTTCAGGTGTAGTAAGTTTTGGCAAAAATACAAAAAATAAAATAGAAAAAATGTTTAAAGGTGGACTTGAGCATCACGTTGCTTTTACTTATGGTGACTATTATAACGAAATTGTTAATCTAGGTAATCAAATGAAAATTCCAATATACACAGTATGAGCAAAATTTTTAAATATGGGATAATAGGTGCTGGATCAATGGGTCGTGAACATATCAGAAATGTTAATATAATTGATGAAGCAGAAATTGTTGCTTTAAGTGATCCACATGATGAATCAATTAATCAATCTTTATCATTACTTAATAAAAAAGTTCCATGTTTTACAAACTATAATGAAATGATACAAGCTGATCTTGTTGATGGGTACATAATCTCTACTCCTAATTTTACTCATATAGATGTACTAAAAGATGTAATTAAAACAAAGAAACATATCTTAGTAGAAAAGCCGTTATGTACAACAATTAAAGATTGTATCGAATTTAGAGATTTGACTAAAAATTATCCAGGTTTAATTTGGACCGCAATGGAATATAGATATATGCCACCCGTAAAAAGAATGATTGATGAAATTCATAATAAAACAATTGGTAATTTAAAAATGTTATCAATTAGAGAACACCGATTTCCTTTTTTAGTTAAGGTGAATAATTGGAATAGATTTGCAGAAAATACAGGAGGCACATTAGTTGAAAAATGCTGTCATTTTTTTGATCTAATGAGGTTAATTGTGAATAGTGAAGCGAAACAAGTTTATGCAAGTGGCAATCAAGATGTTAATCATTTAAACGAAAAATATAACAATAAAACTCCTGATATTCTTGATAATGCCTATGTAATTGTTGATTTTCAAAATGGAGTTAGAGCTTTGCTTGATCTCTGTATGTTTGCTGAAAACTCAACAAATCAAGAGGAGTTATGTGCGGTTGGAGATATCGGTAAAATTGAAACTGCTGTACCTTCAGCTAGTTCAGGCAAAAACTCATCTGAATTAAGGATTGGATATCGAGGAAGAAATTTTGAAAATGGAAAAACTCTTAATGAGCTCGTGGAAGTTGATGAAGAGATTTTAAAAGTAGGAAATCATCATGGCTCTACATATTATGAGCATATTTCATTTCTTGATTCTATTAAAAATTCTAAACCAGCTGCTGTAAGTCTAAATGATGGTTTACAAGCAGTTGCTATTGGTGAAGCTGCCGAAATTTCTATAAAAGAAAATAGAATTGTTAAAATGGATGAATTTAAAATTTAAAATTAGAAAAAAAATTCGTTTGTTTTATTCATAATAAACTCACTTACTCTTGTATTCGATTCTTCTGTAACTCCTGCAATATGTGGTGATAGAATACAATTCATATCGTTTGTAATATTTTTTAAAAATATTTTGTTTACCGGTTCATGTTCATAAACATCTAACGCAAATCCTGAAATATAATTATTCTTATACGCTTCAAGTATGTCTGTTTCGTTTATAATTCCTCCTCTAGAAGAATTAATAATAATTGGTTTATTATTCATTTTTTGAAATGTTTTTTTATCAAATAAATATTTCGTTTCATTATTTAATGGTACATGTATAGAAATTATATCAGCTAAAGAAAGAATATTTTCAAAAGTTACTTTTTTAACATTATGTTCTTCCATTTCTTGAGAGTTTATAAAAGGGTCAAATGAAATAGTAGTAACTTCAAAAGCATTTATAAGTTTTAAAACTTTTTTTGCTATATCACCAAATCCTATTAGACCTAAAATTTTTCCCTTTAACTCGTTCGTAGCAATTGACGTTCTAGGCCATTGTCCATTTTGTGTTTTTGCATTTATTAACTTTGTTTTCTTTAATAGGCTAAGTGAAGAGCTTATTACATATTCTGCTACAGAGTCAGCATTCATCCCAGTAGCTGGTTGAACAAATATATTATTTTTTTTACAGTATTCAGTGTCAATATTA
>CACKIH010000048.1 GCA_902600225.1 uncultured Alphaproteobacteria bacterium
ATATCTGTTATTCCTGAATTAAAAAAAATTATAGAAGCAATTCTTGCTTCTATTAAAAGGGTATTTTTTTGTTAGTCTGCTTCTTTTTATTATTCTCTATATTTACGCAACAATGGGTTCAATTTTATTTGGCGAAGATGATCCAGAAAGGTGGGCTGATTTGGGAATCTCTCTTATTACCCTTTTTCAAGTTTTAACTTTATCTAGTTGGGAGAATGTAATGCTACCTATGCAAGCAATTTACTGGTGGGCATGGATTTATTTTTTCAGCTTTATTTCAATTTGCTCAATTACAATATTGAATTTGGTGATTGCTATCCTTGTTGATGTAGTAAATCATCAAAAATAACCTGTAAAAATTACATATATCTTCAAATATTAATACTTATATGCTAATTAAATAAATAAATTATAGCAGTTGTAGATTACCTGCATTAACAAAACTATGGGGAGGTATAATGTTTGATAAAAAAGACGATAATACAAATTCAACAACTGATGTATTTAGACCTGCTAAGGGATCTGCAAAAGTTGTAATCGGTCACGGTGTAACAATTAATGGTGAAATTAAAAAAGCTGATGAAGTTCAGATTGATGGTGAAGCAGATGTTACTATGAAAACTGATAATGTAGTTATTGGTGCTACTGGAGATTGCAAAGGGAATATAGAAACACATAATATTGATGTTTGGGGTCTCCTAGACGGTGAGATTAAAGCATCTGGAACATTGACAATTCAAGAACAAGGTAAGGTTTCCGGAAATATTGAATATCAAAACTTACAAATTAAGCTTGGTGGACAGATCAGTGGTGATATTAAGAAATCTGATAAGATACAATCTATTAAAAAAGATACTAAACCATCAGAAAACAATAATATTTCTTTACAAGAATCAGTCAAAAAAGATTAGTAGTGTAACATAATTATTATGAAAGAAAGATTATTCAAACCCCTGCATTGGATTATGTTAATCCTTATCTCTCTTGATTTTATTGATACGTCTTATCGAATTACGTATGGATATTTTTTCCGGACAAGGTGTGCAACCACCTGTAGGAGATTTTAATGTTCAACTTTCAACCTTAGATTTTATTGTGAGTATAGTTTTTCAATTAGCAATCGCTTACACAATTTATATGTTGTATTGTATGAAAAGAAGTGGTGGATATTATTTAGTAGGTTTAAATATTCTTTTTGTGATTTATGGATTTGTTATCGGTCCCTTTAGTACAGTACCTGCTGGAGAAGTATTACCTCTTATTGCAGGCTTTATGGTTTTCTATATTATTTTAGTTATTGGGATACCGTATTTGTATTCTGATAAATATGAGTAGTAACTATTAATTCTCTAATTGTAATTGAATTTTAATAATTAAATAATATTTAATAATAAACGATTTGACTCTATTGCGGTTTACAAGCAGCTAAAATGAGATACGTATAAATTTATCCTCCCATTAAGAAAAATGGTGAGGATATTTTTTTTTTAGGAGATAATTATGAACTTATGTGTTGTATCCAAAGGATCTTTTACTAAAGAAGATTACATGGAATTATATAATTTTTTTAAAGATGATATTGCAAAATATACTGATGCATTTGATATGGCTTTTGTTAAAGATGGCCACGTGATGATTATGTGTAATGTAACTGATGAAGAGAAATTTTACGCTTTATTTGATGACCCAAAATCAAAAGAATTTGATTCAAAATTTAATAGTACAGATACAGTTTATTCTTTGCAAAAAGTAGAATAATTATAATCCACCATGAGAAATTAAGAAGTCAGAAATTTTTTCAATTCCGTTATTATTTTTCATTTCACCAAAAATATAAGGTAAACCATTTCTGGCTTCATTCACATCTTGTTTCATTTGTTCTAAATCAACATCAACGTATGGTGCAAGGTCAATTTTATTAATTACAAGTAAATCAGATTTTTTAATAGCTGGTGCTTTTTTTCTTGGTATATCTGCACCTTGTGCCACATCAATCATATATATTGTTAAATCAACTAATTCAGGACTGAAAGTTGCAGCTAAATTATCACCACCTGATTCAATAAGGATTAACTCTAAATCTGGAAATTTCTTTTTCATCTCATCCACTGCAAGTAAATTAATACTGCAATCTTCCCTTATAGCTGTATGTGGACATCCGCCAGTTTCAACACCTTTAATTCTCTCTATAGGTAGAACTTGTGCTTTCATTAAGTATTCTGCATCTTCAGTTGTATAAATATCATTTGAAATAACTGCCATAGATACTTTATTTGATAAATAACGACATAAAGCTTCAGTCAAACTCGTTTTGCCAGTCCCTATTCCACCACCAATACCAACTTTTAAAGGTCCATTTATATTATTCATGTTAAATAAATCCTTGAGTCTAAGTTTTCATGCTTAATGGCATAAATATCACCAATAAAAAAAGTTGTACCTATATCATTGAGAGTTAGTTTATCTGAATGAGTTAAAAATTCTTGAATTTGATTAATAAAAATAAAATTAAGAGTCTGCCCATCTTTTTGGGACATTGGTATATGTTTTACACATGTATTAA
>CACKIH010000049.1 GCA_902600225.1 uncultured Alphaproteobacteria bacterium
CTGTGGTCAGAGACAATTACAGATAAAAAATTTTTTGATCAAATGATCAACCCAAGATTAGCAACTTTATCAGAAGTTGCATGGAAAGGAAAAATTTCAAGAAAATGGATAGAATTTCGTTCAGCACTTCTAAATTCTATGGATTTTTTAAAAAAATTAGGCTGGCGATATCACAATTTTTAATGTTAAAGTAAAATAAATATGAAAATAGGGGCAGTCGGATTTGGGAGTAGGACAGCAGGTGTTTATAATGAATTTTCAAAAGTTAATCCAAATTTTGAAATGGTTGCTTATGTAGATCCTCAGCCAATAGGTAAAGATTTTGCTGAGAAAAATAATTTTTTTCCAAATAAATCATATTCAAGTTTAAACGAAATGTTGGATCGAGAGAAACTGGATATGTTAATGATTGGATCCCCTAATCATTTACATTTAGATCATATTAAGCTTGGATTAAGAGCAGGATTACAAATATTTGCTGAGAAACCTATAGTAATAAGCGAACAAGAAACTTTTGAGTTAGCAAAATTAATAAAAGAATATGGCAAAGAAAGAATTATTGTTGGCTTAGTTTTAAGATATTCACAGCAAGCAAGATCTGTGAGAAAATTATTAGATCAAAATGCTATTGGAAATATAATATCGATTGAAGCTTCAGAACATATCGTACCTTCGCACGGTGCTTTTTTTATGAGAAACTGGAGAAGAAAACAAAAATATTCTGGAGGCTTTATGCTGGAAAAATGTTGTCATGACATTGACTTTTATTCAATGATTACGAAGAGCAGACCAATTAAAGTTGCTAGTTTTGGTTCAAGAAGATCTTTTATACCCGAAAATCTTCCTGAGGGTTCTCATGAACAATATACAAAAGACAGACTGAAAGGTTGGGAGTCAAAATCAAATGTTTTTGATAGTGATGCTGATATTGTCGATCATCAAGTAGCAATAATAGAATATGCAAATAAAGCTGTACTATCTTTTCACACTAATATGAAAGTTCCAGATGAATTTCGAAGATTTGCAGTCATAGGATCTGCAGGAATGATTGAGGGAGATTTTGTTAAAGGATTTATGAAAGCTCATGATGAAAATAATAATGTACTTATTGATGAAGATTATGGAGCAGCTTTTGGAAAAGAAATTAAAGGTCATTATGGCGCAGATAGTATGATGGCTCAAGACATTAACAATTATTTATTAAAAAATAATAAAGAATTACCAGTTGGTGTAATAGAGTGTATGGAGGCAGGAATTGTTGCTATGAAAATTGACGAAGCTAGAAATACTGGTAAAGTAATTGACTTAACAAGCACTTGGGATAAATTCGACTCCTTATTAAATTAGTAATTATGAATCAAAAATTAAAATCATATACCGCCCAAACATATATAGCATATGCACTAATTGCTCCTGCCGCTCTTTATATAATTCTTATAGTTGCATGGCCATTATTAGAAACAATTAGATTATCTTTTACAAATTCTAGCTTAGCAGGAGAAGATTATGTTGGGTTAGAAAATTATCAAAAAATGTTTTCTAGTAAAAAATTTAATGGAATAGTGACTAGAACATTTGTTTGGATGTTTTTTTCGGTCTCTTTAAAACTTATTATTGGTTTAATTGGAGCTGTTTTACTTAATGCTAATTTAAAAGGAAGATCAATTTTCAGGGTACTTGTAATGCCTCCATGGGTGGTTCCAATTGCAATTGGTATGCTTGGCTGGTTATGGTTATATAACGGTTATTTTGGAATTATCGCTGGTGTTGGTATGCGAACTGGTATTTTGGACGGCCCTTTTGGATTTCTTGCTTACAAACAAAGTGCCTTTATTTCTACAATCATTGCAGATGTATGGGTTGGAACACCAATGGTAACCGTTTTCTTTCTAGCTGCAATGCAGGGTGTGCCAAGAGATTTATACGAAGCTGCTTATTGTGATGGTGCTTCAAGATGGGATAGATTTTTTAAAATTACATTACCTCAAATCACTCCAGTAATTATTACAATGTCATTATTATCTGCTATTTGGACATTTAACTCATTTGAAATAATTTGG